>CAKREB010000011.1 GCA_934317005.1 uncultured Lachnospiraceae bacterium | reverse complement strand
TTTTTCCCGCGCTTTTCGCACGCCTTTGCGAAAAGGCTTAGGAATTGCTGATGGGGCATGGGCGAACTGTGGCTCTAAATATTGTTTTTTGGGCGAATAGCCTGCCACAACAGTAATGACTAAGCTTTCAGCGGATGCTTTTTCCCGCGCTTTTCGCACGCCTTTGCGAAAAGGCTTAGGAATTGCTGATGGGGCATGGGCGAACTGTGGCTCTATCACACAAACACAAAAGGAGTCATTTCACATAACAAATCATTTTGTTACATGAAACAACCCCTTTTGTGCTGCTAAAGGATCTATCTCAAACATCAGCAAAGCCATCACATATTCTGCTACCGGCTATGCTCTCCCGTAATCGAAAAAATAACCCATTCGGAAATATTCACTGCATGGTCTCCAATTCTTTCAAAATATTTTGCTACCATCAAAAGATCTGTAGCCGGACCTCCCAACTCTGCATCGGAACGAATAATTTCAATCAGTTTTTCCTTGACCTGCACAAACAAGTCATCTACCACATCGTCCTGATCCATCACACGATGTGCCTGTTCCAAATCTTTATTTACAAATGCATCTACACTTCCTACTAACATGACTGCTGTTTCTTTTGCCATTTGACGAAGCAGATCCAAATCAATCTCTTTATGCTCTTTTGACATACAGATTGTAATCTCTGAGATATCAGCAGCATGATCTCCTATTCTCTCCATATCTGTTACCATCTTTAATGCTGATGATACCATGCGCAGATCACCTGCTACCGGCTGCTGCTGTAAAAATAACCGCAAGCACAAAGTTTCAATCTTTTGTTCCTGATCATCGATTTCTTCATCTGCCTGAATCGCATCGCGTGCCGCATCAACATCCCTGCTCACCAGTGCATGAATTGCCATTTCAATTGCACGCTCTATCATACTTCCCATCTCTATCAACTCATTATTTAATGTCGCTAACTGCTTATCAAATTCATTACGCATGTCTGTCCCCTTTTCTGTACATGTTATTTTATAAATCCACTGTCACGCTGTCCTATTTTGTGTACACAATTACAAAGTGGTCATTCCTATTTTTTTCTTCAAAATATCAATATTATGTACCAGGATCAACCAAAACGTCCTGTAATATAATCTTCTGTTTTCTTATTTTGCGGCATAGAAAACAACTGCTCTGTGTCCCCATATTCCACCATTTCCCCCAATAGGAAAAATGCTGTTTTGTCTGAAATACGTGTTGCCTGCTGCATATTATGAGTAACCATTATTATGGTATAATCTTTCTTTAATTCAATTGCCAGATCTTCTATTCTGGAAGTAGAAATCGGGTCTAATGCAGAAGTAGGCTCATCCATTAAAATAACTTCCGGCTCAATTGCCAACGCTCTTGCAATACACAATCTCTGCTGCTGTCCACCGGATAAACCAAGTGCCGACTTTTTCAAACGATCCTTTAATTCATCCCAAATAGCAGCCTGCTTTAATGATTTTTCTACAATGGCATCCAGCTTCTGTTTGGAACGAATGCCATGTGTTCTAGGTCCGTATGCAATATTGTCGTAAATGCTCATTGGAAATGGATTAGGATTCTGAAATACCATTCCTACTCTCTTTCTCAAATGATTTATGTCCATGTCACCATAAATATCTTCCCCACTAAGCTTTACTTCACCCATAACACGGCAGCCTTCCACCAGATCATTCATACGGTTTAACGTTTTTAAAAAGGTAGATTTACCACATCCGGAAGGACCAATAAATGCTGTAATCTGCTTTTCGGGAATATCCATTGATACATTTTTTAATGCATAAAAATCACCATAATATAAATTCAATTTGTCCACATGGAACTTTGCCAGTCGATTATATGTTGTTTGTTCCTGATTCATTGTATCCTCCATCATTACTGTATTATCCATAATAATCTCACATTCCTTTCTCGACCTGCAAACCTTAGCTTGCAAGTACAAAGCTTTGAGTAAAAATTCGATTGATGTTGTGTGGAAAAAATATTTTTCCCACAACGGATGCACGGATTGCTTTCTTACTTCTTCATCCCTTTTGCTGTTAATTTGTTCGCAATCAGATTTGACAACGCATTAATCAAAATAACCATAATCATTAATACAACTGCTGTTGCAAATGCCTGATTTGTATTTAAACCTTCTTTGGAAAGCAAATACATATGAACAGATAATGTTCTTGTTGATGAAAAAATATTTTCTGGTACCGCTGCCATCGTACCTGCTGTATAAATCAGTGCAGCAGTCTCGCCCACAATACGTCCTGTTGCCAAAATCACACCGGAAAGAATCCCTGGAACTGCTGATGGTAAAACAATTCGAAAAACCGTTCGAAGCTTTCCCGCTCCCAACCCAAAGCTTCCTTCCCTAAAACTATATGGTACAGACAATAATGCTTCTTCTGTTGTTCTCATAACCGTTGGAAGCACCATAATCGCTACCGTTAAGGCACCTGACAGAAGCGACAGCTGAAACTTTAGGATTCCAACAAAAAAGATCATACCAAACAGACCATATACAATAGAAGGAATCCCCGATAGTGTTTCTGCCGTAATTCGAACAATCTTTACCAGTTTGTTTCCTTTCTTTGCATATTCCACCATGTAAATTGCGGCAAAAATCCCAAGTGGCACCGCAATCAACAATGCTAATCCTGTCAATAATAATGTATTAATAATAGACGGAAGCATTGATACATTTTCTGAGTTATACTTCCACTGGAACAAATCTGGTGTTAAATGCGGGACACCGTTGATTAAAATGTATCCAATCAAATAAATAAATACTATCGTTGTTATGATTGCTGCCAGTGAAGTAAAAAGCATTACGAGCAAAGAACCCGGATGTTTCAAATACGATTGAAACTTTTGTTTGTTTGTCTGCTGATTAATTGCCTTTTCCATTTACGCTTCCTCCTTTCTTTTCAGTACGGAGAACAATGCATTGATAATCAAGATAAATACAAACAATACTACACCGGTTGCTATCAGTGCCTCTCGATGAAGGTCTGTTGCATATCCCATCTCAATTACTATATTAGCGGTAAGAGTTCGTGCTCCTTCAAACAGTCCTTTTGGCATCGCCGGCTGATTGCCGACTACCATGATAACCGCCATCGTTTCACCAATTGCACGACCAATGCCAAGTACAACTCCTGCCATAATACCGGATTTTGCCGCAGGTACAACCGTACAAAATACGCTGCGTTCATGTGTTGCGCCCAATGCCAAAGCACCCAAATAATATTTATCCGGTACAGCACGAATCGCCGCTTCGGATACACTGACGATTGTTGGCAAGATCATAATTCCAAGTAAAATTGCTGCTGTAAGAATCGACAAACCATTGCCTCCAAACTTCTCTCTAAAGTTGTCACGGATAAACGGTACTAACACCATCAGTCCAAAGAAACCATAAACAACAGAAGGGATTCCTGCCATCAACTCTACACCAGTCTTTAAAAAACGATAGATTCTTTTCGGACAAAACTTTGCCAAAAAAACTGCTGTTAAAATTCCGATTGGAACTCCAACAATAATCGCACCAGCCGTTACATAAATACTTCCTAAGATAAATGGGAAGATTCCAAATAACTGATTACTCGGACGCCAAATATCACCTAAGAGAAATTTTCCAACGCCGATTTTTCCAATTGCCGGAATACCATTTGCAAATAGAAAGATACAGATCAAGGCAACGCAAAGTACTGACACACAGGCACAGATTAAAAATACAACCTGCATTACCTTTTCCAAACAATTTTTTCTATTCATGTTTACTCCTCATTTCTACGGTGCTTTCTTTTTATTTGATCCTTTAACACCTAATCTTTGATATAAGCAGAGCAAACGCTCTGCTTGTTTAGTTTCTATTCTCAATCATCATTTTTTTCAAAAATGATATCCACACTTCCCCCCTCATCCGTGGATACCATTTAACTTTTTACAAACCCACCCTGATTTATATGTATTATTTTACATCGTTCCAGTCTGTGATTTCACCGGTAAAGATGCTCTTAACTGTATCAGCCTTAATATCATCTAAAGAATTTCCAGTATTTACAATTACGGCAATTCCATCTAACGCAATTGCTGTAGATGTTAAACCTGCACCTGTTTCTGTATCCTTTAATTCACGGGAAGCCATACCAATATCACAAGTTCCCTCTGCTGCTGATGTCATACCTGTTGTAGAATCACTTTCCTGTACCTCAATCTCAGCACCACTGTTTACTGCTTTATAAGCTTCTGATAACTTTTCCATAACCGGTGTTACAGAAGATGAACCTGCAACAACAATCTTACCCTTTGCACCATTTGACGTAAACTCTTTCTGATCGTCAATAGCAATGTAACCATTATCTTCTACTACTTTCTGTCCATCCGGGCTCATGATATAGTTAATGAAATCCTGTGCTACATCACTTACTTTTCCCTTTGTTGCAATATTAAATGGTCTTTGAATCTTATATGTTCCGTTCTTAATATTATCTGCTGTAGCTTCTACGCCATCTACTTTTAATGCCTTAACAGAATCATTTAATGCGCCTAATGATGTATAGCCGATTGCATATTCATCACCGGAAACAGTAGTCATAACTGTTTCTGTACTATTTGAGATTGCTGCTGATGTTGTAGTCTTATCTACTTTATTTCCATCTGCATCCTCTTCCTCAATGCCAAACAGTTCAATGAAAGCACCTCTTGTACCTGAACCTTCTTCTCTGGATACTACTGTGATTGGCTTCTTAGAATCAGCGTTATCTGCTGAAGAACCAGCCTTGTCAGAAGATCCTGTTGAAGAACCACATCCTACTAAACTCATTGCACATACGAAACTTAATCCTACTGCTACAAACTTCTTTAATCTCATATTGATTTTCCTCCTTCTTATGCCATCCGGCATATCCTATGACCAGACGTTGATAATTCTGTTTTCTTCTTATCGTGATTGCCTGACCATAGAAGCACTCTAAACAGTGCTTTATATTTTCCTTCTGTCATTTGACAAGTATTATCTTAAAGCACCATTGTAAAATGCACTATCACCCCAATGTGTAATCTATGTAAAATGTCTGTAAAAAGCCATCACCAGTGCTATGACATTCTCTTGCAGGAATCTCCTATAAAAATCAGGGTATTAAAAAAGACGTCTATGACAAGAAAAAGCGATAAAACTTGCATCTGCAATAAAATTAGCAAAACACAGCGCAAAAAAGCCACTCCCTTCGCTGTAAGTTTTCTTACATAAGAAGGGAATGGCTTTTTTGATCACTCCACAATTTTACTCTTCTACGTGATATTCCTTTAACTGATCTACCGTTTCCTGCACCTCCAGAATCCGGTTTGCTACTTCTTCCAATTCTCTTAAATCATTCTCACTCATATCACTTGCTTCCTGCGTGCTTGCTGTCACTTCTTCACTCACTGCTGAAAGCTGCGTAATACTTTCCACAATACGATTATTAGAATTTAACAATCTCTTAATCTCTTCATTCAGATTATCTGCACGATCCGATAATGCTTCTGACTGCACCTTTAGTTCATCAAAGCTTACTGCATTTTGCTCTATCAGATCTTTCTGCTGCGTCGTTGCATGAATTGATTTGCCAACAAGCTCTGCCGTAAGGTCTGCATTGTCATTTAACTGCGCAACAATCTTTTCAATCTGCTCCGTTGACTTTTTTGTCTGCTCTGACAGTTCACGAATCTGATCCGCTACCACAGCAAAACCCCGTCCGGCTTCTCCGGCACGCGCACTCTCTATCGATGCATTTAAAGCTAACAGATTTGTCTGTCCGGAAATTTCAAAAATCACTTTCGTAATACCGGAAACCTCTTCTGCTCTTGCCTTTAGTTCATCCATTGCCTTTCCAACATCAATACCAACTGCCTCAATGTCTTCTGACTGCTTTTTCATCATTTCCATTCGCTGAGAATTATCTTCCATCTGCTTTGCCGAATTTTGCGCAGCCTTAACAACCTCAGCTGTATTTTCTTCTGCCACACGCACTGCCTCACGAATCTCACCTGTCATAACCGACTGATCCTGAATACTTTCTGCCGTGCTCAAAATCCCCTTTGCAATCTCATGAAGCGACTGATTCACCGAATTCGTAGAATCTTTTAACGCCATCATTTTTTCTGATGTTTCATCTACCTTTTCTCTGGTAACATCTGCCGTATGTAAGATTCCTTTCATCATATGACCCTGTCGTGCCTGCTCATCCTGCATTGTATGCATGGCATCATGGTCAAACTGCTTCAAAATACCTGCAGACCACGCAAAGAAGAATAATGTGAGCAAGGTAATAATATCCATCATGAAATGATCCTGTACAACCGTACCCGTCTGAATTCCTTCCTTTGCCATACGGATCACGATAATCGCTGCAGCTGTAACAGCAATGCCCAAATTAAAGCGCTTGTTGTAATACAACATACAGCATAATAGTGGCGGGATCACATACAAAACAACAAACCCGGAACCACTCATAACGTTCAACCACAAATACACCAGCAAAAAACCACCGATCATAATCTGCTTTAACAAAGACATGCCATGATCTTTCATATAACACGCCCAGTCAACGATTACACTGACTGCCAAAATGATTGCCGGAACAACAACCAGACCTGCTCCCTCTCGCCCAAGTGCAATCTGAGCAATAAAGCCAAGCAGCAAAAACACTTTGATGATTGTTAAACTCAACAACACAATCTGATTTGCTTTTTCTACTCGTGCTTCCTTTTTACTGTACTTTCGAAATTTTACTGTTACTTTTTCTAAAACATCTTCTCTCATTTGTCCCTCATTTCTATACTGCGTTTTTTCGCTAATATCACATCCGACAGCACACGGATATAATATTTTTTCTGCCATCCATTACAACATATCTTATCATCCCATTTTTCAGATTGCAATAGTTATTCTAACTCTTATGTAACTCCTGTTTTGCACTCATACTTTCTAACATTGCTACATATATATTATCAAACTCTAACCTGCTTTCTGCCTGTTGTACAGAAAGCGCTTTTGCGTACACATTTTTATGGCAAAGCATCCGTTTTTCTATGCTTTGCTGCAAAAATTGTCTGCAAAGTCAGGAGGCATATGAAACACTTCTCCAAATTTTTTTCTATTGAACAAAACACAGAAAAAAAGTCTAGCTCAGATAATACAACTGATATTGATAAAGAATTATCAAATATCAGCACATTTATCCGCAGTGGACTTGTGGTACTCTCTATTCTCCTATTATCCGGCATTGCGATTGGCTACGCACGAAATGCTACGGAAACCACTACAACCGAAAACAACCGAATTTCCAACAAAAAACTTCCAATCTACTGTGTCGATCAAAAAGAGAAAAAAGTTGCTCTAAGCTTTGATGCTGCGTGGGGAAATGAAGATACAAAAAAGATTCTTTCTATCCTGAAGAAAAAGAAGGTTCACGTTACCTTTTTTATGACCGGAGGCTGGATTGAAAAGTATCCGGACGATGTCAAAGCCATCCAAAAAGCCGGTCACGAGTTAGGAAATCACAGCGAAAATCACAAGCAAATGTCTACTCTGTCTGCCGAACAGTGCAAAGAAGAGTTGATGAAACCACACGAAAAAGTCAAAAAGCTGACAGGTGTGGAAATGAAGGTATTTCGCCCGCCTTATGGGGATTACAATGACACCTTGATCGACACCGCAAATGCTTGTGGGTATTATCCAATACAGTGGGATGTAGATAGCCTGGATTGGAAAGACTATGGTGTTGACTCCATCATCCACACGGTTCTTGATCATAAACATCTTGGCAATGGCTCAATCATACTATGTCATAACGGCGCTAAGTATACTGCTCAGGCACTGGAAGCTTTAATCAATGGTCTGCAAGAGAAAGGATACACTCTTGTAACAATGTCCGATTTAATCTATCCTGATAATTATGAAATGGATGCAGAAGGCAGACAGCATCTAATTAATGCCGCTACCTCCCATCTACCAAATTAGTAATCCAAACACCTTTTCTTACCAGAATATACCCAACAATTACTTTAATCATATCTGCGCTCTGCACAATCGCATAAATAGCCAGAATAGGCAATGAAGTAAAGCTACATAGCATAAATGCTAATGAAACAGATACCACCCAGGTAAAAACACTGTCAAAGAGAAATGTAATCACTGTCTTTCCACCAGAACGTAAAGTAAAATACAATACATTTAAAAAGCCCTGTAACGGAAAAAAGACTGCTGTAATTACGATAAACCACTGACCTAAATGCTTCACCTCTTTTGACGTATCGTATAGCTGCGGAAATCCTGATGAAAATAGAATCAAAATTGCCGTAAGCCCCAGACACATACCACCGGTAAACCACATCAACTGATGTGCGGACTTTTTTGCTTTATCAAACTTTGACGCTCCCAGATACTGTCCCTCAATAATGCCAACAGCATTTCCCATAGCTACAAATACTACATTTAACAGATTGCAGATGGCATTAGATATATTCAGTCCTGCCACAACCTGAAGTCCCTTCATGGAATAGCACTGTGTTAAAGCTGCCATGCCACCAGACCACAAAAACTCATTCAAAAAAATAGGAAGTCCTTTTACCAAAATAATTTTAATTTCATCAAACCTGACACAGATTGTCTGATAAACACCCTGTAAAAACCTGTACCGTCTGATTGTTAGATGCGTCCACAAGATAACAGTAAGCATCTCTACTATCCTCGCCATAACAGTGGCAATGGCAGCACCTTTTACTCCAAGTCTCGGAAAGCCAAAATTACCATAGATCAAACAATAGTTAAATACAATATCAATCACCACGGAAGCAATTCCTGCAACCATTGGCTTTAAGCTCTCACCCATCTCACGAAGAGTCCCGGCATAAATCTGGGTAAAAGCAAATGGAATCAATCCAAGCATCATAATATGCAAATATTCCAACCCATATTGCATCGTACTCTCTGCACTGATTCCCCCTTCTGTTCCATGCAGATATAAACTGATCATGGAACTTCCGCCAAACCAGAATGCCAGCAGACCACATATCAAAATAAATATTGTTATCCAGATCTTTAATCGAAACACATTTTGAAAGCCGGACTTATTTCCCTGTCCAAAATATTGGGCACCATAAATCCCCGGTCCGGACAATCCGCCAAACACGGCAAGAAAGAATACAAAAATAAGCTGTCCAACAATCGAAACGGCCGTCATACTCTCTGTTCCCAGACTTCCTACCATCAAATTATCTACCAGACTGACCGCATTCGTAATTCCATTCTGAATCATCATCGGAATGGCCAATGTCAATGTCTTTTTATATACAGATTGCTCTCTCATCTTTTTTTTACCTCTACTAAAAATGTTACGCTGCACTGTTCTTATCTTTTTCTTATTTGAAAATATAAGAGTGCCAGAAGTTACTGTTATATAACTTCATCAAACTGCAAAAAATGAAACAGCTTTATTAAGATTTCAAAGCAGCGCATCATTTTTAGTATACACGACTCCACATCCCATCACAACCCTGCATCCAACATTCTTTCGTCAACATGCTGTACAATATCACCCATTACATAATAACTGTCTACAGAATTAAACATCTGTCCTTTGAAAACTTCTTTTTAGGAAGTTAACCAATCCATTCTTCCATACCCGCTCATCATGTCCTCCCTTTGGATACTGATACCAGATATGATCCACATTATTTTTCGCTAATGCTGCATGATAATTATATGGATTCTGACCTATTGTTCCATCTGCCGTACCACTGCAAAGCAAAACTAATTCCGGTGTTGTGCTCCATCCATCCAGTGTCAACAAATTCTGATCCAATGTCGGTGCCGCCGAAAAAGAGCCAATATAGTTAAAATGATCCTTTAGTGCAAAACCAAGATGCAATGCTTCCATACCTCCCATCGAAAGTCCGCACACACCTGTATCCTTACGTTCAGATGATACACTGTAGTTTTTCAATATATATGGTTCTAAGTCCTGCACAAATTCCTGCTCAAACATTGTAAATGCTTCTACATTTTCCTGACTTAATGTGTCCTTCGAAAGTCCATCCTTCGGGATAACACTTGGAAGCACAGCGACAAATGGTGCCACTTCTTTATTGCAGATCATATTGCTCAGGATATTATTCAAAGACATAGAGCGCCACTGACCTTTGTCACAGCCAATCCCATGAAGCATATATAAAACCGGATATTTTTTGTTCTTATCATATTCCGGTGGCAGATACACATATGCCTCTCTGTCAGCCCCTACTACATTCGAATAGTATTGTATTGTATCAAAACTTCCGAGAGTTGTCTGATCCTGCAGCTTAATATATTGCGATATTTTTACATCAAAGTATTTTTCAAATGCCTCCTGCGTTCCACTCACTTTATCCGTCTCCCAGTTAGACACTGGTGCCTGCGTCGGCTTTGGTGCCGGTGCTACTGTTTTTTCTTTTACCGTCACTTTGCAGGTATATTTTTTCTTTCCTGCCTTTGCAACAATCTGTACCGTTCCTTTTTTCTTTGCCTTGACAAGACCAACTTTGCTGACTGATGCAACCTTTACGTTTTTACTGCTCCATGATACTTTTTTCTTACTGCCATTTAACTTTAGCTGTTTTGTCTGTCCTATTGTCAAAGTGATTTTGCGATAATTTAACGATGGTGTCTTTCCCTCACACTTATTTGGGTAAAAGCCTCCTGTCAATACCAATCCAGTCACTAGCAGACAGGCAATCCCCTTTTTAAAACCTATATTTTTTCTACTCATACTCCATTCCTCCTCTTTCTTTTGTCATTGACATTTTCTGCCTATCACGATACCATATTTTTCAGTATTTAAACACTAGCAAGAGCGACACAAATATATATAATAGCGACTTTTTTGTAGAAAGGATTTCCTATGAACCCACAACATTACTTATATACTCCCATGGAAAAGCTGCCCCACCTTTCCCTCTGCGGAGAAGTAAATATCCCCTCTCCTAACAAACACTTCAAGAGAACTTCAAACGAATGGATCTTATATATCATTACGGATGGCTCTATGTGTATTCAGGAAGAACAGAAGCAATATCACCTTACCAAAGGAGATATTTTAATTCTATCTCCACACAAGTGTCATTTTGGACTTCCTGTAAATGATCATGTTCATTACCTCTATCTCCATTTTCATTGGGACAAGCTTGAAGAGTTGCTACTTACCTTTGATGAATATCAAAGCAAAAAAATAGAGTTTCAGGAAAAATTTTCTGTCGAATGGGAACAGGAAAATACCTGCGACTGTTTTCTTATCCCTAAATATCTGCATCCGGCACAAAGTATCTTTTGGGAAACACTTGAACAGGCTCGTAGTCTGGTTCATACCGTTCCGACTGCTCCCCATCAGCATACTATGAATGATTGCCTTTTTTATCTCTTATTGCTACGACTGTCCCGTGCAGAAGTCTATCAGCTTTTGCCACAAAGTTCTGTCAGACTTTTTTCTATTCTGCCTGTCATTACATATCTAAAGGAACACTATTCTCAAAAAATCACCAGTCAGAAGCTGGAAGAAACCTTCCATCATAACTTTGACTATATGAACCGGCGATTTAAAGAAACTACCGGACATACCATTTTTGCTTTTTTAGAGAAATATCGAATCGAAAAAGGTAAACAGCTTTTAGAAAGCAGACAATTTACCATCACAGAAATCGCTGCATCCATCGGTTTTTGTAACAGCTTTTATTTTAGTAAGGTATTCAAAAAGCATGAGCACATAACACCAAGTGAATACCAAAAGGGGCACTGACACCAGCGCCCCTGCATATCTGTATATTACATTTTTCTGTCCATCAAAAGAACTGCTAACTATGCCAGTGCCTCCTTCAAACGCTGTAATCCGTCCTGCAATACACTTCGCGGACAAGCAATATTCATACGCAAAAAGGTATCCCCGTCTCCGGAATACTGACTACCTGCCGAAAGATATAAGCCTGTCTTTTTACGAATCATCCTTGCAAAATGATCAGAATGGTTTGTAAGCTTTTCGCAGGAAATCCACAGCAGATACGTTGCCTCTGAAGGGATTAGTTCCAGATCTGGAAGCTCCTTTTTTATAAACTCTGCTACATAACGCTTGTTTTCAAAAAGATACTGTCTTAATTCATCCAGCCACTTCTCTCCTTTTGTAAAAGCTGCTATTGCTGCCTCGACAGCAAAAACGTTTCCCTCCGCTACTTCATCTGTATTTAGCCCCCGCCAGATTTTATGACGCAGTACTTTATTTGGAACCGATACCGCCGCTGTCTGTAATCCCGCCATGTTAAATGCCTTTGTCGGTGCAATACAGGTAATGCTGTTATCACGGCAATGTTCCGATACCGAAGCAAATGGAATATATTCTTTTCCAGGATCTGTCAGATCACAATGAATCTCATCAGAAACAACAACCACATGATGCTTCCAGCAAAGTTCTCCGATTTTTTCCAAAGTTTCTCTGTCCCATATTTTCCCCACCGGATTATGCGGATTGCACAGAATCATTAAGGTAGTCTGTGGATCTGCAAGCTTCTTTTCCAGATTTTCAAAATCAATCTGATACTCTGTTTCTTTGCGAACCAGCGGGCTTTCTAAAATCTGACGGCCATTATTTAACGTCGAATTAAAGAACATATTGTACACCGGTGTCTGTATCAATACTTTCTCCGCCGGTGTTGTAATTTTGCGGACAATGCTTGAAAGTGCAGGAATAACACCTGTACAAAAAACCAGCCAGTCTTTTTGCATTGTAAAACCATGACGCTTCTTCCACCAGCCAATATAGGCATCATACCACGCATCAGGAACGATGGAATAGCCATATACCCCGAAATCCACTTTTTTTCTAATTGCTTCTATGATTTCCGGTGCCGTTTGAAAATCCATATCAGCCACCCACATCGGAAGTTCATTTTCTGCCACGTTCCACTTTAAAGAATCTGTATTTCTTCGATCGATCACAGTATCAAAATCGTATGACATCTCTCTTACCTCCAGACTTGTATTCTCACTTAACAGCAATCATTATAACAAGTCCTTTCTATCCTGACAATCCAAAATATTGATATCTCCTCATTTTCAATGCACCAGCATAACCTATATCTGTCAGTCTATTTTTAATATTAAACTAAGAATACGCTTCACACAGCTTTCGATCTCTTCCCGTGTAATCACACCCTTATCATATGCCAGCTTCACACGCTCCGGATATCCGGTTCCCATCTTCAGATCATTTCCTGCCTTTGCTTCCTTATAATGTTCTCCACACGTCCACCAGTCTGTTGTAACCATGCCTTCATATCCCCACTCTTCCCGAAGGATACCATCCAAGAGTTCCTTACACTCTGATGCCCGGATACCGTTAATCATATTGTAGGATGTCATCACTACCCACGGCTTTTCCTCTTTTACAATCATTTCAAAGGCTTTCAGATAAATCTCTCTGGCAGCTCTTTCTGACACTCTGGAATCACTGTTTTTACGGTTACTTTCCTTATTGTTTAAGGCAAAATGCTTTAACGCAGCTCCCACATGATTGGACTGAATTCCGCGAACCATTGCACCTGCTAAAACTCCCGTAAGAAACGGATCTTCCGAATAATATTCAAAGTTTCTTCCACAAAGTGGACTTCTGTGTATGTTAATTGCAGGAGTCAGCCAGATACCGAGATTATTCTCCTTTAACTCCTCTCCTCCGGCACGTCCTACCTGCTCTACAAGCTCGGCATTCCAAGTACACGCTAACAGTGTAGAGCATGGAAAGGCTGTGGTATAGATTCCTACTTCTTCATTAATACGAACTCCCGCAGGACCGTCTGCAGTCATAACAGACGGCACACCGTATTCCGGAAGATTTCCCAGTCCGAATGTATTTGCCACACCTGTATTGGGCTGTCCCCCAAGCAAATGGATCAGATCATCGATCGTAAGCTGTTTGACAAACTCATCCATTGTAACCTTTCCGTCAAAAACATCAATCAGATCATATGTTCCATTTCGCTTCATGCCGGTACAAAACTGATAGCGTTCCACGCCTCTTACCTGTGGTGCAACACCTTCCTTTAAGTTGTTATCAAAATGACCAACCTCCGAGAAATCCGTATCATGCGGTGGAAGCTGAGGAAGCGCTTCAAAGCTTCCGTCTGCAAGCATTCTTTTTGCCAGACTTGTTGGAACCAGTCTGGCGCTTAGCTGTTCCACGATAACATCTTTACTAAGCTCATATGTCTTTTCCACTCTTGTCACATCACGAACGCTCGTTCCTACATAAAACTCATATACTCCTTTTTCCAGAATATATGCTGACTTTTGAATTATTCCAAGATCATCATACGATGCCAGATCAGAAATATTCCAATGAAGATTCATAGTCTGTGCTTCTCCCGAAAGAAGCTCTCTGGTCTTACAAAATGCCACCAGTTCTCTTGCTGCCTTTCCAAGCTTTCCCTGCGGTTTTGATACATAGACCTGAACTACCTCTTTACCGGCGCAGTTACCGGTATTGGTAACCTGAACTTTTAATGTCATCTGTCCCTTTTCTTCTGTTGCAGCAATCTGTTCTACGTCAAAGGTCGTATAAGACAGACCATAACCAAATGGGTAGTTTACCTTTTCTGATGCCTGTGGAATAGTTTCAAAGTACCGATATCCCACATAAATGTCATCCGTATAATCCACGTAATCTCTGGATTCATGAAAGTTCTCTGTAGACGGATAATCATCCAGCGATTTTGCAAAAGTATCCGTCAGCTTTCCGGAAGGATTTCCCTCTCCTAAAAGAAGCTCAGTAGCAGCCAGTCCACCTTCCATACCACCCTGCAAAGCTAAAAGTGCTGACTGGATCTTTTCATCCTCTACAAACCACGATGTATCAAACATACCACCAACATTTAAAACAACAATAACCTTTGCAAAGTTTTCCTTCACCGTATCAACCATTGCCCGCTCTTTTTCTGACAGGCAGAAATCACCATCCTTAAAAATCTTTACAGAGGCCTCTAACATCTTTCTCTCATCGTCCCATAATGCCACATAGTCAGGATCAATGATGCTTTTTCGATCCCATCCCTCACCTGAGAAGCGGCAGATAGAAATAATTGCCGTATCCGTAAACATTTTTGCTTTCTGTAGTAACTCTTTTGGAACATCCGGTTCAATCGTCATTCCCGGAACGTTTCCCTCTGCATATTGTCTTTCGACATCTTCCCTATAATAATCACAGAGTTCTTCAAATATGCTGATCTTATCTTTTTTTAACTTCAGGCCATCATACAGATTACGTGCATACTCTACCGTTACATCTCCGCTTCCGCCACCGCCTTTTACATAATCAAAGGTTCCTTTTCCAAAAAGAGCAACTTTCGTTCCCCTTTTGAGTGGTAAAACATTATTTTCATTTTTTAACAGAACCATTCCCTCTTTTGCGGCATTTTTTGATAACTCAATATGCTCTTTACAGCCTGTCACACGTTCTCCGTTTTCTCCTAACGGAAGATTTGGTGCAAATTTCATTCTCGACCACTTTGTCATAATCATCCTCATTTCTGCGCACATTTTTGCATGTAACGGGTTTGTGCCAAGTGCGCCCGGACACAAATCCTATCATTTTTATTATCCTGTCTGCTCTTATACTGGATATTATAATATTTCAACAGTCCATGCAATTTCAATCATGACTTTATATTAGGTCGATATTGATTTTTTTGCAAAATCCGATTATGCTATTCTTAATCCGTTACATCCAACAAGTACGATCATCGGTGCAGGCATACCGTGTTTGTCCCGTTACTTTCGCAAAACCAAAAAGGAGAATATGTATGCAGCAATATACACACGAAAACGTCAGAATCACCCCTCATCTTCCAATCTATTGTGATCAATATGAAACATACCGGCAAATGTCGCCAAGCCACTGGCACGAACACTTAGAAATCATCTATGCTGTAGACGGAAATCTGCAGATTACCTGCAATGACCAAAAGCATTTGCTGCGCACAAACGAGTTTTTTGTGATCAATTCCAATAAAATTCATGACACAAGAAGCGATGGAATGATAAAAGCCCTTCTTATTCAGGTTCCCTATTCTTATATGGAATCCTATATTCCGGACTACGCAGACATTGTGTTTCAGGAATGCTATAATAACGAAAAAAACACACAGATATATCAGCAAATGAAAAAACTCTTACAGTCCGTTTCCCATATTTGTCACCAAAAAAACATCGGATATGAATTTTTGCTGATGGCACGACTGGAAGAGTTTTTCTATCTCTTATATACAAATTATTCTCATAAAAAAGCACATACAGAAAAGGCCTCTAAACAGATAGAACATATCAAAGATGTTTTACAATATGTTACAACCTCCTATCAGGAACCTATCACTCTTACTAAGGCAGCGCATATGGCATCTCTTAGCACGGAATATTTCTGCCGTATTTTCAAAAAATGCATGGGTGTAACTTTTTTAGAATACGTCAATCTCGTAAGGATCAATCATATTCATGAAGAACTCCTTGCAACTGATGATTCTATTACTGTCATTTTGGAAAGAAACGGATTCACCAATTACAAGGTCTTTAGCCGAATGTTCAAA
Organism: uncultured Lachnospiraceae bacterium; assembly: GCA_934317005.1. Lineage (GTDB taxonomy): Bacteria > Bacillota > Clostridia > Lachnospirales > Lachnospiraceae > Butyribacter. Next base: position 98,114 of record CAKREB010000011.1, on the reverse strand, counting down.
GAACAGTTTGGCATGACGCCAAGTAAATTGCGTCAGAAAGTCACTACGAATACCATAACCTAATTTCTGCTTATGCAGGCTTTTCCCATGTCCGTAAAATGTTTCTTACAGACATTCTTTGCTGTAGCCCTTGGTCTGCCAAGCTTTAGACCTGATAACCGGATTCCATGTTCCTTGCAATAGCTCCTGTTTTCCCTGGTCCGGTATATCTGATCTGCCAGAACTCGTTCCGGATAATAACCGGTACGCTCTCTGAATCGTTCTATTGCTTCAATCAGGCAGGTGCTCTCGTTGTATGCCTCGAAAGATATTTTTTCATCATCTGGTTAACACATTAGTCATTTTGTACATTCGAACTGCTATTTTTTGTAACATATGTATATTGTGTTCTTTTAATCATATGTTATCATAAAGTTACATATTACCTTTTCCATACAAACGTTTTATAAAACTTCTTTTTGCCAGTACAGCAAAATCAACTCACAGATGCCTTGAGGACAGATGCAATTCATTCCATTACATTGCCTCTCCTACACTGATATATCTCGAAACTCAAAATTCTAAAAAACTATCTTAAAAATTCACAAAACGGTTGTTACAGACAGCCAACACCGCTATAATAAAGGAGGAATGCATTTGTCAAAAGATACGATCCAGGCTATAAAGATCACGAATCAGAAAGCACAGTATGATGAATACGCAAAGTGGCTTCTTTCTCGAAAGATTTTTCTGGCACACATTTTAGAAAAAACTGTGGATGAGTTTAAGGGAATGAATCCAAAAGATATCGTCCCTTATATCGAAGGAGAGCCTTACATCTCCCGCGTACCTGTTGATGTTGGACTGACAAACCAGATTATGAAACAGAGTTCAGAAACCAACCACAAATCGGTATCGAACATACAAAAAACTGACGATACTACATATAATTCGAAAAGCATCCATAAATCGGTATCGAATACGCCAAAAACTGACGATACTATATATGATAATGACAGCAGGATTGTCGGACTTAATACGGAAGATTCTGTTGTAAACGAAGGTGTTACCCGTTTTGACATCATATTTTATGTACGCATGAAAGATGGTATCGCACAGATTATCGTCAATCTTGAAGCACAGCAGGAGCTTCCTAAGACGTACCATATATTCAACCGGGGAGTTTTCTATAGCAGCAGGATGGTGTCTTCCCAGAAGGGTAGGGACTTCTTCCATAGTGATTATGATTCGATCAAGCAGGTATACTCTATTTGGATCTGCATGAATATGGCTGAAAACAGCATGGATCATTTCTATCTTACCGACAAAAAGCTGCTTGGAAACTACGACTGGAATTATGACAAAAATCTGATCAACATCATATTGATCGGACTTTCAAACGATCTGCCTGAGCAAAGCGAAGAGTATGAACTGCACCGCCTGCTCGGTACAATCTTATCAAAGAAACTATCAGTAACAGAAAAACTGGACATTTTAGAAATGGAATACGATATCAAAGCAGAAGATGATGTAAAGGAGGTTGTCGGAACTATGTGTAATCTAAGCGAAGGCATTTGGGAATCCGGAATTCGGGAGGGTGAAGAACGTGGCGTCAAAATCGGCGAAGCTCGCGGTATTCAGATCGGCGAAGCACACATGATTTTAAACATGAAGCAGGCTGGTCTTGCTTTGGAGCAGATTGCCCAGATTGCAAAGTGCAGTGTTGAGAAGATCCAGCAGATTATCAGCGAGAATGCTTAATACAATCTTTTAGAAATCACTCACGATATTTTAAAAATAAGCCTTTACTGAGTTTTGGAATTTCTTAATATTCAAAAATTAAGTTCATAATCCAATAAACATAAAAATATGGCAGGCTAACAACACAACAAAGAATGAGACACTTCGCGATTGTTGGAGTGATCGTTTTTAATTTTAGATACTCCGATTATTGCATGGATTTGTGAGGGGCGCAATCCGCAGGCAGATTAGGTGCTTACTATGAAACTCTACATTATCTGTGAAATCTCATCTAATCCTTCACATCCATTGCTTTTTTAAAATTCAGAAATACATCTGAACGTTCTATCCGATCAAAACCTTTTTTCCTTCAAATGCAAAGCCATAATGACGAATTCTTTCCGCTGGGATTCCCTGTGCTAACAGTTCTGCATCATAATTCTTCTCGGATATCTGATCTAAAGCAGATTGTACTGCTTCCTCTAAAGTTTCCTTTTTCATGCGGCTACACACCTTAAATTCAATAATCACAGCCGGATATTTATGATAATCCTCTGGAATCATCATAATGTCATACCGCCCAAATCCACTTTCCCGGTTCGAACGTACTTCATAAGCACCGGCACGCTCTGCAATCAGTCCAAGAACAAATCCATGATAAAAACGCTCTGGCTCTGTATCATCTCCATGTGCACTTCCTACATCAAAATAGCTAAATGTGGCAAGCGCAACTTTGTTCATGTAGTAATTCATAGCTTCCAGATCACCTTCCACCAACGCTTTGATAAAGCAACCGTAATTTGCATCCTGCTTTTGAAACCAGCCCTGAAACATCTTCATAAACATACTCAGCGTCTCGATATTTGTGATATCCAAAGTGTACCATGGTTCCAGAATAATCCCACGATAATCTATATTTTGTACCTTTAGATACCCACTGGCAAGCAACAGGCTCCAAATTGCATTTTCATCATAATCCAGCTGGTTATATACAATCTGCTCATCAAAATTCACAACAATCCCCTGTCCCCGCAACAGATCCTCCATCTTCTCCTTTACATCTGCAGATGCCGTTCTAATGAGCCGACTGACAAGCCCATTGGAACTGGTAGATGCCCAGTAAGGATATATTTTTCCTTTATCTAAATAATTTGTAATCGACCACGGATTATAAATGTCTCTCTGCTCTCCAAAGGTAAACCCGTCATACCATTTTTTTATCTCATCTTTTTTCTCTCCCATCCCAAACTCATTCAATGCCTGAAACACTTCCGGCTCTGTGAACCCAAAGCAGTCCGTATATAAATCTGACGTTGTTGTAACCACCTGCAGATTATTCAGATCCGAAAAGATACTTTCCTTAGATACCCTCGTAATTCCTGTCATGATAGCACGTTCCAGATAAGGATTCGTCTTAAAAGTCGCATTGAACAGACTTCTCACAAAAGCTGTAAACTCATCCCAGTATCCCTGCACATATGCTTCCTGCATCGGAGTATCATATTCATCCAGAAGAATAATAACTTTCTTTCCATAATAACGCTCCATCCATGCAGACAGATTTCGCAGGGAATCCTGTGCTGTTACATCATCCATATTTACTGTTGTACTGTCATATAGGTCACGCTCATTTTTGCTAAACATATCTGCTTTCATAAACTGTCTGTTTTCCTGATACAGTCTTGCAATCTCCTGCTTAATCTGTGCCTTAGCATCCTTCAGATTTCCCGCTTTCACAGCGGCAAAACTCAAAAAGATCAACGGATATGTTCCCTGCAGATTCCGATACTTTTCTTCTTGCCAAATAGAAAGTCCCTCAAACAGATCTGCACGGTTCGCATATTTATTAGAAAAGAAACATTCCAGCATACTCATATTCAAGGTCTTACCAAAACGGCGGGGACGCGTGATCAAGGTAATGTCATCTCCCTTTTCCCACCATGCTTTTATAAAATATGTTTTATCAATAAAAAAATAGTCTTTTTCCCTTAATGAAGAAAAGTTTTGCTTTCCAATACTAATCAACTTTTTCATAAACCCGTCTGCCTCCCTCTATCGTGCAATTTTCTTATAATATGATGCTGGAATCAAAAAACATTTTGACCCTTGCATCATATTATAGCGATATTTCTCACATGATACAAGCAAAGTTGCACGGATTGCCGGAAGTTCATATGGCTACTACAACGAAAATTACATTCCAAATATCTCCCCGATTTCCAACAATGTCCCCTCCGGTACCTTCATCCCCTTAGGAACAATGCTGCCACTGTCCGCTCTAGAGTAATCTCCCATCATTACTTCTGAACTAATGGTACTGTTGGAAGCGATAATACAATGCTTTCCTATCTTGGCCTCCCCTACTGTACCCTGCGGATGAATTACTGTTCCTTCCCCTATGTCAGCATTAGGAGAAACAATCGCAAGTGGCGAAATCAACTTTGGAATCAGAAAATTCCTCTCCTTGAGAAACTTCGCATATTTTCGCCTTTTTTCATTATCACCTATCGCAATAAATGCACACGGATATTCCCCGCGGAACTTCATTGCATCCTTGCATTTACCGATAATATATTCTCCCTGCACATGATCATCCAGAAAACGGATTTTGTTGAAAATACGAAGGCTTTCTGCGATTTCCATAACATCTCTGCCATGCGAGCCTGCTCCCAGTATCAGAAGATTTAACTCTGTAGGCACTCTCTGTTCTGTTTCATCACCCACAAGCTGCCTCCTCTTCTCCTCAACTTCTTCGCTGCTCTTCCCATAGACTGCACCATACAGTGTCTTTCCATTTTCGTCAATTCCTTTTTTATAACGTGCCTCCCATCGCCCGTCCTTTCTCTGATAAATGCCTTTTACTTTTGTCATGTTTCCTCCATATTATAGCCCTGCTCAATATATCAAGGCTTTAATCTTTGCTATATTAATCGCGCCGATACAAATCTCTCGTGTACACCTTTTCCTGCACATCATCCAGACACGCATCATAACGGTTTGCAAGAATAACCTGACTCTCCTTCTTAAATTGTGCCAGATCATTGACCACCTGACTTCCAAAAAAGGTCGTCCCATCTTCCAAAGTAGGTTCATAGATAATCACACTAGCTCCCTTTGCCTTAATCCGCTTCATGACTCCCTGAATGGATGACTGCCTGAAATTATCCGAATTTGACTTCATGGTCAGACGATATACTCCAACCGTCACCTCATGCTCTTTGCTCACATCATAAGCATCATTTGCCCCATACGCTCCGGCAAGCTCCAGTACCCGCTCCGCAATATAATCCTTGCGTGTACGGTTTGATTCTACGATAGCACTCATCATGTTCTGCGGGACATCCTCATAATTTGCCAGAAGCTGCTTGGTATCCTTTGGCAGACAATATCCGCCATATCCGAAAGAAGGATTATTATAGTTGTCACCGATACGTGGATCAAGACACACACCATTAATGATCTGCTGTGTATTCAGTCCTTTCATCTCTGCATATGTATCCAACTCATTGAAATAGGAAACACGAAGTGCCAGATATGTATTTGCAAAAAGCTTCACTGCCTCTGCCTCTGTAAATCCCATAATTAACGTATCAATGTTTTCTTTTAATGCGCCCTCCTGCAAAAGCGATGCAAACGTATTGGCTGCTTTCACCAGTCTTGCATTCTCTACATCTGTTCCTACGATAATTCTGGATGGATATAGATTATCATACAGAGCTTTCGACTCCCTCAAAAACTCCGGGCTGAAAATGATATTGTCACAGTGGAACTTTTCTCTGATATTTGCCGTATACCCCACCGGAATCGTAGATTTTATGACCATTACGGCATCCGGATTCTGTTCCATTACCAATTTGATAACCGCTTCTACTGCTGACGTATCAAAAAAGTTCTTTTTGCTGTCATAATTCGTCGGTGTAGCGATCACTACAAAATCTGCATCCCGATATGCTTTTTCTGCGTCCATCGTGGCTGTCAGATCCAACTCCTTTTCAGCTAAATATTTTTCGATATATTCATCCTGTATGGGAGATTGCCGTTTATTTAATAGTTCCACCTTTTCCGGCACAATATCCACTGCTACTACTTCATTGTGCTGTGCTAGTAATGTAGCAATTGACAATCCTACATATCCTGTTCCTGCTACTGCGATCTTCATTGCCATTTCCTCCTGCCAAATGTTTATTACGATTTATAATTTCATCTGTTTTTCCCACTTAATGATACTGTAGAATCACTATCTGCTTTTATCATCTGCATCATAAAACTCTTTATACCACTCAGCAAATTTGCGAAGTCCCTCTCTCAGACTTGTGCTGGGTTTAAAGCCAAAATCACGTTCCAATGCTTCTGTATCCGCATAGGTCACAGGCACGTCACCAGGCTGCATCGGCACCAGTTCCTTATGACTTTCAAAATCATAATCTTCCGGTAACACTTTGGCTCTTATCAGCTCCTGCTGCAAAATATCCACAAAGTCCAATAAATTCTCCGGCTGATGATTTCCAATATTGTAAACCGCATACGGCGGTATCGGCAGACCATCTTCTCCGTTCTTCTTTGAAGGCGGAGATTGCATCACACGCATTACCCCTTCCACAATATCATCTATATAAGTAAAATCACGTTTGCAATTTCCATAATTAAAAATCTGGATCTTTTCCCCATTGCGCAGTTTATTTGTAAAACCAAAATATGCCATATCCGGTCGTCCTGCCGGTCCATATACCGTAAAGAAACGAAGTCCTGTGGATGGAATATTATAGAGTTTACTATACGCATGTGCCATCAGTTCATTAGACTTCTTCGTAGCTGCATAAAGGGACACCGGATTGTCCACCTTATCCTCTGTAGAATATGGTACCTTCTTGTTACTTCCATATACAGAAGAAGACGAAGCATACACCAAATGCTGTACTCCCTCCTGTTCATTATCATAGGAATGGCGGCAAGCCTCCAAAATATTATAGAATCCAATCAGGTTACTTTCTATATATACATCCGGATTTGTAATAGAATACCGAACCCCCGCCTGTGCCGCCAGATTGACTACAATAGACGGGTGATACTTTTCAAAAATATCATTCACTAGCGTTTTGTCTGCAATCGACCCCCTGATAAAAGTCCAAGTAGACTCTGGATGCTTTTCGGCTGCTTGTTCAATCTGTTGTAAACGATATTCTTTGATTGAAACATCGTAGTAGTCGTTCATGTTGTCGATACCGATAATTGTAATTGGTTCTACTGTATCTAATAGTTGCATCACAAGATTAGATCCAATAAAGCCAGCTGAACCTGTGATTAAAATAGTTGTCAATTTAATTCCAATATTATCTGTTCTCAATTTGTTATTTTTGTTTTTTATCATAATAAACATTCTCCCATAGAATATTTTCTATTTTTGTTAAACTATAAATGAATAATTTTATTTTTATTTATGCTATTGCACTTTATATGCTGAGATAAAACTAACATCTTTTATCCCCAAATCATTGCCAAGAAATTCAGCAATAAAAATGCCGTTGCTTCATTAGAACATACCCTTCAAATAATGCTAAATCTTCTTTTGTTGTTATTTTTATGTTTGTTTGATCTCCATATGCAAGATTTAAATGTTCACCCAAAGCATACATCAAACTTGTTGTATGCGGTTCTATTTTTTCAATCAATCCTTGTTCCTTAGCTTTTTTGTATATATTTAATAGGTATGAGTACCTAAATCCATAAGGACATGCAATCTGTATCAACTTATCCCTATCAACCCAACTATTACTTGTTTTGCCATCCATACTTCCTATAAGCTGAAAACAGGGTGTAGCCGTCACTGCAGAGTCCTTTTCTCTCATAACTTTTATTACATCTGTAACAATCTTTTCACTGGTAAATGGTGCTGCACCATACTGAATGAGAACATAATCCTTTTCTTCTATCTTATCCCTAAGATTATTTATTCCATTTATCACAGAATCTTGAAAAGTATCACCACCTTCTGCAATCCACTTTACCTTTTTATAATTATATTTACTAACTATATTTTTAAGATGCGCTTTCCAATCTCTATGACAAACAATCTCTATAGCATCTATTTCTGTATGCCTTTCAAATATTTCAATCGTATATGCTAATATCGGCTTATTCAACACCTCAACAAATTGTTTTGGTTTATCTGCGCCAACTCTACTTCCAACACCACCAGCTAAAATAATTGCAGTTATCATTTTTAATCCTTATACCTTTCAATTGCTCTATCAATATATTTTGTAAAATTTCTATATGCTGGCAAGAAAAAAAAGCCATCATCATCACCGACTGAACCTTTATATAATCCCCAGCAAAACCAATAAAATGCACATATACAGTGAAATGCCCAATAAAATCTATGTTCATCTTTTGTTAATGCTTTTCCTAAAAATGCCTTAAAATATTTTTCAATTTGCTCTTCAGACCAATCATAACGACAAGTAATGCAACATATATCATTTACTCCATAATTTAATCCCGCATATTCCCAATCAATCAGATACATTTTTCCCTTATCATCATATAAATAATTAGGTTCATATGTATCATTATGACATAGAACTAATCCATATCCCAAGCGAACAGCATCTTTCTTCACGTAGTCATAAAGCTTCTCTACTTTCGCAATCTCTTCCGCAAATTCTCTAAAAAGATTTCCCTTAGTTGCAGATGCAATATTCATTAACTTTTTTCCCTCTTTTACATTATCAAATACTTTTACATTATCATCCACTTTCGCTGCATGAAGTTTATGTAAAAATTCCATTCCTGTTTCAAGCTGCCTAGGATACCTTTCAAAGTCACAATTCTGGGCATTTCTAACAAAATATGACAGTTTCCAGCCGGACAATTCCATTTTGATAACCGATTCATCTATTCCTATATCCTTAGCTACTGTTTGACACAATAGTTCCGACTGTCTATCAATAAGATTTCCTGCAGTGCCACCTGGATGACGATAAACATATTTTGTTCCATTGCAATTAAACGCAAAAGAAACATTTGTAAGCCCAGCACTAATTATAGATATATCATCTATATTATTCGGATTACACTTAAGCGACTTGCAAATATTTGTAATAATTTCCGAATCAACATTCAATAGAAATTCAGAATCAAACTTTCTAAGGTCATCAATACTATCAAATTCTAAAATTTCATCTGCTAGATATTGTTTTTTATAAAATGTCAGTTCTTTAATATGTTTTCCATAGAATTCTTCCCAAAACATAGACGCAATACCAAAATCATTTATTTCCTGTTCCATTAAACTTCGAAATGTAATACTGAATTTCTCATTCATATAAGCATGTCCCACCATTGCCAAGGAATCATAGCCCCCAACAGATACCTCCGTAATGACATCTGCATCAGAAGCTTTAATAGCAAATTCCCTAAACTTTCCTTCCTGATATGCACACGCTCGATAACTAATATTTTCAAAATTGTTATCCAAAAAGGGATTCTTAATAAAATAATGATCTGCACAACAGATAAAGGTATTTGCTAAATAATCTCTTGCAACGTAAAGTGTATATAAATTTCCCTTTTCACCAAATTGATTATTAACTATCAATTTAACATTATACTTAGACTCTAAATAGAAAAACTTTTCCTTCATGTATCCTACAACTACATAAATTTCTTCCACTCCCGCTTTCTGAAGCTGTTCTATTTGTCTTTCAATTAATATTTCATTTCTAACACAAAATAATCCCTTGGGCTTTTCATAAGTAAATGGAGCGAAACGGTTTGATTTCCCTGCTGCCAAAATGATTGCATTTTTCCGTATCATAAATTTTCCTCCCCTTTTTTCCAAATATATGCTCTATGTCTATCCACTTTAGTTACTTTAGGAGTCATATAATCATCACCATATAATGTTGATAATAATCTTTTATATCCAATCGGACAAGAAATCTCTGTATCTTCAAACTTCAACATTACATTCGTCGAAAAATCCTCTACATTAAAGCGACTCCTATCATAGCCAAAATACGATGTTGGTAAACATACAAACTGATTTGCTTCTAAATTTTCAGAATACATAACAGCAATATTTCTAACTTTATGTATTAGCTTTTTTCTACTAGTTCTATGATAGACAATATACTTAATTTTTTCCTTAAATGTTAATCTTCTCCAATCTTTTTTCAAATTATTATATAAGTTTGTATGATATTTAGTAAACTGCTTTAAATAGTATATATCTTTTTTGTTTCCAAAAGCATAATCTAAAGGGAAAATGTCAAAATAGATACCCATATGAAATTTTTCTTTCCTTACATTTTGTTCCCCTTTATATGTATTGTTAATGCATATTCTAACCATTTCAGGTGATAAACAATGTCTATCTGTCTCATATGTTTGAAGAAAAAACTTTTTATTATCAAAATATCTATAAAATACTCCCATAAATTTATCAATATCCTTCCTCTTCATCCAAATATCAATATCGTCATCCCATTCAATAAATCCCTGTTCTCTAACTGCACCTAAAAGAGTCCCATAGCCTGCAAAATATTGAATCTTCTCTTTCTCACAGCAATTCTTTAATATTTTTAAAATCTTCAATTGAATTTTCTGTTCTTCTTCAATAGACAGTTCCCTTAACCCGTTCATTTATACCTCCTAGTAATTCTCTTACAAAACATTTCATAATAATATCCAAATTCATTTGATCTAAAAAACAATACAAATGCAAGTCCCCAATAAATAACCGTAACAATACAAATACTCACAACAAATCTAGACATCACTGGCAAGGAATTTGCAACATAAATGCCGTGATATGATATCAGCGTACTGCTAATAATAAACAACAAATACTTTAAATAATTTATATAATATACGCCAATTGGTATTTCAAAGTATTCCCAATACAATACAAATACATCAGTTGCTCTTGTAATCATTCTAGAAATAATAGTTGCAAAAATAATTCCTGATATACCAAACTTCTGCCCTAAAAAGAAATCTAAACCTATATTAACTGCTGCGCATATCGGTGGTATATATTTCTTCTGATGAAATAATCCCATAGCTGTTCGTGTTATGTAAATTGGATAGTGTATACCTCTCAAACATAATTCAGATACCAACAAAATAATAGTACTCCATTTTAACTCATAATTTGCACCAACCCAAATGTCAACCACAAACATCCGCAACAACAAAACAAGTCCCACAAAAAAATATCCGTATAACAAAACATTTAAGAAATATATTTTTTTCAATACCTCTCGTACATCTTTTTTATTAGCACTTACTCCTAAATTCCCAAGAGATGCCGTCAATGAAGAAAATGCTTGATTTAACAAACCATTTATTGTTGACAATATCAAAGTATAATTTGATACTATCCCTACACTTGCAATGTTTACAAATATAGATATAAAAATATTGTCAGTCCCATCAAATGCGACAGATGCAATTTTTCCTAAAAAAAGCCCTTTTATATCCTGTTTTAATTCATTTTTGTCAGATTTTGAAATCTTTTCTTTTACTTTATTGCTAATATATGGATATTCTCTTGTAGCATATTGCGAACAAAAAACGTTATTTAGCCAATCAAAAACTATCTTAATTAAAAGATACAATATAAAATTATGTGTAATAAGAAGCGCAATTATCTGCACAATATTCATTATTAAATTAAAAATTTGTGTATATATAGATATTATATAATTTTTCTGATCAGCAATAAGTATCATTTTTTTATACACATATAAATATGAAATCACTGTATCAGCTAAAAATAATACATATAATAGATGCACATTAATATCTAAGTTAGATGTATCAACAATATAATTAAGAAATGGTACTACACAAACTCCAAGCATAGCCACAATAACAGCTATACATGTGTAGATTTTTTTATAAAATTGTATATATACGCAAAGCATATGTTCATCATGATTAGCCAAAGGTGCATACATTTTATAAACTAAAGCATTTCCCATTCCTAACTCAACAAAAGATAGCATTGTTAAAATATTTGAAAACAAACCATTTAATCCTAAATACTTTGCGCCCAAAGCTTTCGTAAATACTGTTCTGCAGACAATGTTCACCAATATATATATTATTTGGCATAACATTGTTATTGATACATTTTTTATTGCCTTTTGTGTCCTTGTTTTCTGCATTACTACTATCATTTCTCCTACTGTTTATTCCAATTTTCCACATCCCATGATTGAACCTACTAATTAGTGAACATTATCATTTTGAAAATACAATTGTCCCATCTCTTTCTATAATAATGTTGTTTTTGATTCAAATTTTGATTTTATAAGTGCATATTTACATTTTCTTCTATAATTTTAAAATTTTATGTTTAATATATGATAACATAGGTTTTAAATATCTAGTAAAGAAAACATTACATTTTTCTATACTGTCTTGAACTATATAGTTTCCCATCTTTCGGTTGATATATTCGCTAAATTCTACCACATATTTACCATTTTCTTTCAGAAGATTTTCCAATTGATTAAAACAATTTTCTTTTTCTGGTCTTATCCATTCACTAGGATGAAACACTGCAGTATAATATCCCCTTGCTTTTACAACCGGACACCCAGTTGTTCTGCATGGAACACATATTATTCCATAACGTTTGATAGGCTTTAAGGTGTATCCATCTGACATATACTTAAAACCACAACTCTTTAATGCTTTTAAAGTGTTATTATCATACGAATGAGATGGAGCAAAAAAAATATCAGTCTCAATTCCTTTTTCCTTTAGCCACTGCTTTCCTTTTCTAATTTTACATAACTGATCATTATATGTATTTCCTGCAAATTCTGAAGAAAATCCTTTATTGACTTTTCCCCTGACTTTGGAATCATATACATGAGTACAGCCATGCATTGCAATTGTATATCCTTTCATTTGCAATTTCTTCATTTTCTGCCAAAATAATTTATCAGTATCATCTATTTGTAATTCTGGATCTCTGCATTCAGGAATCACTCCTAACAATGCGTTAACATTATACTTTTCTAATAAATCAATTGCTCTTTTAAATTGATAATGACTCATTGTTGGACATATATCATCAAATCGAATAAGAATTTTCTTTGTCATACCAAATCCTCCTTTACATACCCCAAACAGAATATACACAAATATCAGAATTCCAGTACATAATATACAATAATACAATAATAAAGCACTCAACAATTAGTATTGCTTTCTTATTTTCAATTGACATATCAGCAATTTCTTTTATCATATTGGGGATAACTATTACAAATGACATAGCATAAAAATCAACAATTCTTGCCCAATTTGAATATACAAATGCTATAGGTTGAATTACCATTGCGAATAAAAGAAAATTTAAAAACATCCTATTTATTATAGCTATATTGTTCTTTTTAATTAATTTCTTACTTAAACTTGATGTGAATTTAAAATTGATTTGTTTTTTGAAAATATATGACGCTAACAAACTGCAAATAACTAATAAAATCATCATATTTACTCCACCATAATAGCCGTAGTCGTATGTATTTCGAGCAAATTTCTCTAAAAAAACTATTATTGGTTTACTAAACACTCCCAACAGCAAGCTAAAAAATACGCTAATAAGTATCATATTATTTGTTAACATTCTTGTGGCAATAAAGTATGCTGGAATAAATGCCACAGCCGTTCTATGGAAAAATGCCGCCACTACAATCACAATCAAAAATTTTTTAACATCTCTATTTAATATATATCTATAAGACAATGACAAAATAGATATAGCCATCCAAATTCTTAAAATCCCATTACCTGCATTATAGTACCCTAGCCCTAAAAAAATAACTAAACTAAAACACGGTAATAACGAGTATTGATAAAACTTAGTAAATATTGGAAGAAATACAAAAACACTAGTAATCATAAGAAATTGATGAAAATCAAAATTTAATAATGCAATTAATTTACTATATATTATATAGCCAGGTTCCCACCCTAACACCTTTATAGATGTAACAATATCATGCTGCTTAATATACCCAAATCCCCACTGATATTGCGGCAAATCCACAGCTGAGGTTATACTTCTATTGATGGAAAAAAGCAATAATACTCCAACCATAATAATATACAAAATAGACATTGCTTTTTTCTTATTTATAGGTAAAATTTCAAATAAACTGAAAGCACTTCCTATAATAAATAATACATAATAAAAGTTCATAACTAATCTCCAATAAGTTCATCATAAATTTTAGAATACTTTAATGACATCTTGTCCGCTGAGTATTCCTTTACTTTAGATAAAGAACTATTTTTCATCTCAAGTAACTCCTGTTTTTCCAAGGTTCTAATTTTTATCATAGCTTTATATAACGCTTCCTCCTCATTATCATTAATTAATAATCCATTTGTTGAAACCACATCACAAATTCCTCCCACATTTGTTGAAATAATTGGTAAGCCAGCAGCCATTGCTTCTAGGATAGATAATGGAAGTGCCTCCCTATGTGATGACTGTATATATACATCCGATTCATTATAATAATACTTCGGGTTAGCGACTTGCCCTGTCAAAACAACATTTTCCTCTAACTTTCTATTATACACTTCCTTTTTTAACATTAAATGAGTAGGTCCATCTCCCACTAATATTAACTTATCATTCACATACTCAGAATGAATTTTTTCAAAAGCTCTAATAATAGACAACTGATTCTTATTTTCATCCTGTCTTGCTACATTTATATATGTAAAATTTTTATGTTTTTTAGGAGCATATTGATGAATATCTATGCCATTATTAACATAGTCACTTTTAATTCCGAAATAAGCTTGTACATAATGTGCATTTTCAGCTGAAACAGCAACAATTCTAAATCTATCTTTTTGAAAAAATTTCCTAATTACTTTTTCGCTTGACTTACTAAAAGCTTTTTCTGGTTTAGTGTGTACTGTTAGTACAACAGGCGTTTTAAAAAACAGACTCCAAATAATTGCAAATACAGCTCCACCCATATGTGCATGTATTATGTCGGGTTTTATCTTGCAAATTTTCCTACATACTTTTAATAATGAAAACAAATTAATATGTCCACATACATTTGCGTACTGAACTTTACATATCTGTTCCATTAACTTCTCTATATGTGTTCCTGTCTTTGAACCATAACATAATACAAAAGGCTCATAGTGTTTATCATCCAAATTTTTAACAAGTTCATATACCATATTTTCTGCACCGCCTGTGCTTAATGCCGGTAAAATCATTAATACTTTTTTCATCATATGCCTTCCTTCAAAATATCTGTCTAGTCTGTTTTAGTAGAAAAAAATATTTTAATTACTATATTATTTTTTCTATATATTCTTTCCACTCAGCAAACACTCTTTCAGTTCTATATAATTGGGATTTCTTTCTAGCATTTACACTCAACTTTTGGGATAAATTATGATCACAAAGTAATAAAGATAATGCTGATGCCAATTTTTCCTTATCATTAACTGGAACCAAAAGACCATTCACGCCATTTTCAATTAGTATTTGCGGACCACCACACGGGCAATCTGTCGATATACTCGGCACCCCTATTGCTAATGCCTCCATTAAGGCATTCGGCATCCCTTCATAATCAGAACTTAACACAAACATCCTTGCACTCGAAAGCACTGATGCAGCATTTCTTGTTAATCCTTTAAATATTACTCTCTTCTCCAAATGCAGTCTTAAAACAAGCGCTTTAAGTTCCTTTTCCAAAACACCAACTCCATATATTAATAAATTATTATCGGGATAACTATTTGCAATTTTTGCAAATGCTTCTATTAATACACTTTGATTTTTTTGTAGCGATAATCGACCTAATGTAACAATATCTTTTCCTCCCTTATATTCCGTTTCAAAAAAAACTTTGTCAACATCATTAAAAATCACCACGGACTTTTTTTGTATTTTTTGTGGAAACCATTGCTGCGCTTTCTTTGTTTGAAAAACACATCCATCTGCTAACGGAATAATACATTTACCAACAAAATATCCTAGCTTTCCAGCATATTCTCTTTTGGGATCGTTTCTTACAGAAACTATAGTTTTTACCGGCGTCCCCACTGTTGCTAATACAGCTCTGCAATTAGCTTCAGCCATAAATGAAATAAGTGCCAAAGGTTGATATTTTTCACATAACTTACGAAGCATTTTAATCCTATTAAAATTCCGTTTCCATTTTGATTGCTTAATTTGTGTCTGCTCCATAGAAATTCTTTCCACATCAGGCGGTACAACATATTCATTTGCGTCAACAAATGATGTTATCAGTATACTTCTGTAACCTACTTGCGCAAAATGATGCGCTAACTGAATAATAACCCTTTCAGCTCCTCCTTCGTGTATTGCATTTATATAAAACATAAGTATTTTTTTATTTACCATAAATTCTCCCATATAAATTTTATTAACAATGCATAATGTCTATTTGTATCTCCGTATGAAAAAATAAATTTTTCGCAAAGCCCAATCAAATATACTAAAAGACCTTTCCGTCGTAAAATCATTCAAATCAAATTCAAATTTTCGTTTGTTTCTTTTTAGAAAATGCTCTAATTCGACAAACATCTTATTATCCATAGTATTTGGATGGTAGCAAAAAGTTACCATCTTAAACGGTAAACTTCTAACCTTTCCACTTTGTTGAGGCAAAAAGAGCATTCCGCTTTGTTTATACGCATTAAAAGCTATTGTATCACTTATTATTCTTATTGATGTTTTTTCTTTGAGTGCTAAAAGAGTATTTTCATCAAATGTATGCGAAGGTGCAAAAAATATTTTTGGAAAAAAACCATGCTTGTTTAATTCTTTCCATCCTTGCTCTATCTTAAATGCCTGTTTCTTATATATTAAGCCAGCAAACTCAGACCTTTTATTTACAGGATTAATTCCCCCCTCCCTAGTCTCATACTTATGCTCAAATCCATGCATTGCAGGCATCCATCCTTTTTCCTGCCATAACTTTGCTTTTTCCCAAAAATGCTCATCTCTTTGATATTTCGATGTTAAATTTTCATCACTATTCTTAGGAATTATTCCAAAAATAGGTTTAATATTATAAACATCAAGAATTTTTTCCATCCTACTCCATTTCTTTATATCCATATAATCAGAAGCATCATCTAACCGTATAATATATTTCCGCAAACTACATACCTTTCTTTAAACATATACAAATTTTTAATATATTTTTTGAATTACTTTATAAAAAAAATCATTTTGGATTAGTTATTAAAATAAATCGCATCATACTTCTTATGCATCTTCTTTAATGAAAATTTATTTCTAACATCCATTTTATTGTTAAATCCAATAACCTTTAATTTCTCCCTAGACAAAGATTTAAAATACTTTATCTTACTTTTCCACTCATTAACATCATCTTCAACCAAAACCAGCGACGAACACATATTTTGTATTTCAAGATGTTGTTCAATGTTTGACACTAAACATGGTTTTGCACAACACATTGCTTCTAGAACACTAATAGGTAATCCCTCATATTCTGAAGAGGAAACATATAAATCAGAGTCCGCAATCTTAATATAAACATCTTCTCTCGATACCCCCCCACACCAAACAATTTTGTCACTAATATTTTTTTCTTCAGCAATTTTTTTCAACTCTTCTTCACGAGGACCTTTCCCAATTAAAACAAGTTTAACGCCATTAATGTCACTTATAGCATCAAACAAAATCTCATGCCTTTTCAGCTGTACTAATCTTGCAACATATACCAAAGAAAACTGTTTCTGTTTTTCTAATTCATGATAATTTTCTAACACATTTTCAACCCTATCTGTATCCACCCCATTTTGAATATAAGTAATTTTATTATCAAAATGCCTTTTTAAATAATCAGGAAAATACTTATATGATGTCTTACTCACGCAAACTAATCTGTAACATCCATATGTAGCCATTCTCGCAAACAATTTGTTATGAAATTGATAATGAGAATATGTGCTATGTAATGTATATATTACCTTATCTCTGTATTTTCCCATGGTTGCTATATTAAAAAAAATCACCGATTTTCCCTCATGGATATGAAAAACATAGCGTAAATTATTTTTTGTACAGGCAGATACAATGTCTAATATTGTTTTTCGCATCTTAAACAGACCGTTTCCAACACGAAAAATCTCTATATCATCAAAATATTCAACTTTCGTATTAATTTCTTTTTCAAATAAAACAATCACTATTTGTTTTTCATTATGATAATGCTTTCTGCGATATAATACAAATTCATTGTACGGCATACTCGTTGGCGAAATGCTATCTGTTATTGTTATTACACAAGTATTTACTATATTCTTCATCATTGTCTCCTACATCTATGCCTTCAAAAGACTATAAAGGCTTAAAATCATAACTCCCAAATTTAAACAAAAATAAAATAATGTAAATATATTTAATAAATGAAAAATAATACAAACCAAAAAAATAATTTGAATAAATCCAATCGGTGATATCAAATTCAGTGCTATCATTTTTGATAAGTCAAAATTTTCTTTATCAGAAAGTATCTCTACAGCCTTCGAAGCATTTTGATATGTTTTTTTCTTTTGCATAACAAGTCTAGGAAAAATCGAAAATATAGATGAAGCTCCTCCTAATATTAACATCCAATGCTGAGCACATATCGTTATCAAATTACTATCAAAAAATGCAGCTATCCCAGCTGAAAAATATATTACTATCATTGCAATATATCCCCCCACTGTATCCCACAAATCTCCCACCTGTGAACATTGATTTGTACAACGAGCTAAATTGCCATCAACACAATCTAATACTCCCCATAAATATAGCCACCACCACCCCAATAGTCTAAAAAGAACAGTTTTTCCAAATGAAATCAATACACAACTAATCAATAAACATACTATTGATATTTTAGTTATTGTAACAGGTTTCACTTTTGTCTTTATCAAAGGGGCTGTTACAATAATAGATGCCGGTCTAAGAGCTATTGCTAATAACAAATTTAAATGTTCCTCACGCCTTTTTCTTTGAGGCACAGCAATATCATATATTTCTCGCAAAGTCATAATAATTATCTCCCTATTATCTTCTCTATTTCTTTCTTATATACTTCAATAACAATTTCTCTGGAGAAATTCTCCTCAACATGCTTTCTTCCTCGTACTCCCATCGCTTTTCTTGTTTCATTATCAAGACTTAAGAACTTCTCGATAGTTTTTACGAGAGCATCAACATCACCACCATGATATATATAACCGCTCTCTCCATCTAAAACAGTTTCCTGACAACCCGGGTTATCTGTAGTAATCAAAAAACGTCCTGAACTTGCATTTTCAAGAAGGACGTTACTCATCCCTTCACCATAAGTACTTGGATGAATAATAGCATGTGCCCTAAGAATCCATGGTCTGACATCTTTTTGACTTCCTCGATAATTCACAATTCCTTGCTCAGTAAGTTCTTCTAAATCACTTTTATAATAAGCTTCTGTAGGCTCAATAAAACCTATCATATTAAATTCCGTATTGGGATATTTCTGTTTAATCTGCCTAGCAGCTTTGATATAATCATCCACTCCTTTATCATGAAGAATTCTCCCTATATAGTTAAACACTACAGGATATCCCGTGTGGCCATCTCCACCATCAGGGTACGGTTGTATTGGATATCTTTCAAGATCAACTCCAGAACCCGGAATAAGTCTATAGTCTCCTTTAATCATTCTATCTTCTAATGCTAATTGCATATTTGTTGAATTCTGAAACATAACACATTTTGCACCACGATATGCAATTTTAAACAATGCAAGAATAAATGTTTTTTTCAGTCCAGTTAAGTTAACAACCGATCCAATTCCAGTAACATTATTAATATATGGAATCCCTAAAAATTTTGCCGCTATACCTGCATATACATTAGGCTTTGCTGTGTATGTTAATACTATATCGGGCTTCATCAATTTAAAAAGTTTTAAATAGTGAAAAAAAAGTTTTCCATCTGCAACAATATTCGTTCCTCTCCTGTCAATCACTAAATCGTCATATTGATACGGTATGTTTTGCATCAATTCAAATTTAGGACCGTTAGGACAAGAGATAAGCATATCATATCCTTCTTTTATTAAGTTTTCTATTAATTCTTTTCTAAAACAATATACATCATCATCATTATTTGTAATCAATGCAATCAAACGTCTACTTTTCATATTTTTCACCTATACTTTTCTAACAAAAATCACAAACGTAGTCTTAATCATTATTTTAATATCATTAAAAAAACTAAACTTCCTAACACTTTCTAAATTATATTTCATCTTTCCCGGCAACACCGTTTTCACATACATTTCATCTGCATTCTCTGCCGTTGCCAAAAGCTCCGATTCATCCTTATAGCGAATGCTTGCTTCCGAAGTAACCCCTGCCGGTAACAAAAGCGTAGCACACATTTCCTTTGTATACTGCCTTACATAATATGTACTTTCCGGACGTGTTCCAACAAAAGTCATATCTCCCAAAAGTATATTGATAAGTTGTGGTATCTCATCCAATCGGTATCGCCGAAGTACCGCACCTATTTTTGTGATGCGAACATCATTTTGAACCGTAACCTGTGTTCCTTTCCTTTCAGCATCTGCTACCATAGTACGAAATTTGAAAATGCGAAACTTTCTTCCATACTGTGTTACACGTTCCTGCCGAAAAAACACACCACCTTTTGAATCAGTTGTTATCAATATAGAAATGATCAAAAATAGAGGCGATAATAAAACAAGCAACAAAGAAGCTACGATTACGTCAAAAATCCGTTTCAGATACAAACTTTTTTTCTTTTTTGCAAGACCATCGTAATACGGTCGAACCTCTTCTGTCCGCATATAACTTGGTAACTCTTCCCACTTTCGCAGCATTTTTATCTCCTCTATCGCAATGTATCAATTATGAATCATCGCTTATACTAAATATGACTTTACAATCTCTTGATATTGCTCTAGCACATAAGCTACTTCTTCGTCCGTAAGTCTGGTATGCAGTGGCAATGTAATCTCATTTGCAAAATGTGCATAAGCATTCGGATAATCTTTTATATCAAAGCCAAGCTTCCGATACGCAGTCATCATTGGCAAAGGTTTATAGTGAACATTACATGCCACTCCCGCTTCCGCCATTTTGACAATAATTTCTTGACGTTCCTCCAATGTAATATGCGGAACTCTTGTCAGATACAAATGTCCTGATGATTGATACTGATCTGTATAATGATTTAATACTTCCACTCCTAGTGGCTTCAATGCCCGATCATACACACCAATAATCTCTTTTCTTCTAGCTAATAACTTCTGATATCGTTTCATCTGTGCCAGTCCAATTGCCGCTGACACATCCGTCATATTGCATTTGTACCACGCGCCAACAATGTCATACTCCCATGCACCCAACTGCGTTTTTGCCAATGCATCTTTTGATTGTCCATGCAAGGACAGCAACTGATATTGATGATAAAGCTCCTGTGTATCTATAGTGGGAATATTACACCATGTAACGGCTCCACCCTCTGCTGTTGTAAAGTTTTTAACCGCATGAAAACTGAAGTTACTAAAATCTGCGATACTACCTACTGGTTTACCATGCCATTTGGCTCCAAATGCATGTGCTGCATCTGCCATCACAATGATCCGCCCAAATGCTTCTTGTATTGCATTCTTTGGTTGAAAGATTTCTTTCTTCCTATTAACAATAGAAAAAATAGTTTCATAATCGCATGGAATCCCAGCCAGATCAACAGGAATGATCACTTTTGTCCTCTCTGTAATGGCATGTTCCAGTTGTTCATAATCCATTTCCAAGGAATTTTCCTGTGTATCAACCAGCACAAGCTTTGCCCCTACATGACATACAACTGCTGCAGTTGCTGTATAGGTATATGCACTCGTGATCACCTCGTCACCTTCGCCTATTCCCAATAGCCGCAATGTCATCTCTGCGCAGGCAGTCTGCGAATTTAAGCATACCGCTCGATCCGCCTGACAAAAGTCTGCCACCTCTTTTTCTAACTCCTTCGTTCGTGGTCCCGTAGTAATCCAGCCCGACCGAAGTGCCTCTGCTACTTCTTCTACCTCTTCTTCCGTAATATCTGGCGGTGAAAATGGTATTTTCATTTTTCACTCTCTCCTTCTACCGCTTTGTCCATTTATAGTCTAACTTAGAAAAAACCGGGTTCTTCCCCATATTGTTCTATATGTTCCTTCACCCAGTCTGCTTTCAGATCATTTGGAATCACAAAGTCATTTGTCAAATATAAAACAATACTATCTTCCCGTGCCTGAATCGACTCTATTGTCACATCAGCATCAGAAAATTCTTGCAAGACCTGTCGACCATTGCCATATCGCTTTTCCATTTTCTCGAAATGACAAATCACATCTCCTGTAATCAACGGCAATACCTGTTTCATTTCATACTTCATGATTCTCACTCCCTCATATATGATTTCTGTAGAGAATATCCATACATCTGCTACACCATGCCAATCGTTCTTATTGTTCGAGCTCGCAGAAAATATTTCCCTCATCCAAAATCATAACTACCACATAATAAGAATTATGTGGTACACCAACATTTCAAGTATAGCATAAAATGGGCATCTGTCAACTTTTGCAAATATTTTGACAGCATTTGACAATACTTCTTAGATATAAGGTTGATA
The DNA here is from genome assembly GCA_934317005.1 of uncultured Lachnospiraceae bacterium. Lineage (GTDB taxonomy): Bacteria > Bacillota > Clostridia > Lachnospirales > Lachnospiraceae > Butyribacter. Next base: position 75,658 of record CAKREB010000011.1, on the reverse strand, counting down.
TATAACAGAAAAAATATACAAATAAGCCTACGAACAGAGCAAAGTCATGGTTGCTCTTTTTAGAATATCACAAAAAATTCTTACAACTACTTCTATATCATTTGAGAGCCAGAACAGCTTATTTCACAGAATCTATCAGAGAAAAATTCCTTTACACCTATCGCATAAAACGTTCAGAACTCTTCCTATATAAATATTCCTATCATGTTACTCCTTAAGTGTACCACATAATTCTTATTATGTGGTGTTTTTTACGAAACAGGAAACTGCTCGTATTGTAGTGGTATACCAACAAGAATCGCTTGCGATTCTTGCAGAGGCAAAACGCTGGTTTTGCCTTTTTTACTTTATAGGATTAGGGTGTCAAAAGGTGGTTTTCTCCAATTTTCTATGAAATAGGAAAATCCAATCCCAAAATATTCCGATAATTTACGGCTAAAGTGGGACGAAACATTTAAATATGATGCTATTTTCAAGATTCATTCCCATACAGTACGTTAAATTAAAACGAACTTTTATTCAAAAAGACCTTTTGACACCCTAATCTTTATAGGAAATTGCTGTACTATAGTGGTGTGCCAACAAGAATCGCTTGCGATTCTTGCAGAGGCAAAACGCTGGTTTTGCCTTTTTTTACTTTGAAGGACTAAGGTGTCAAAAATCCATTTTCACAACGGAGACATTTTTTAAAATTTGTGCCACAATATTTCGAGACGATTCTTATATTCTATGAGGATACGCACTTCGTAGAAAAGGCGCTAAGTCGTCTTCCGCTCCCAACGTAACAATCCCATCTGCTGTAATTGTCTCTGGTGCACTTTTCCACTTTCCATGGTATAGATTCTAGTTGTATTGATATTCGCATGTCCCAAAATATCTGCCAGACGCACAACGTCTCGTTGCTGTGCATAATACGTCCTGGCAAAAAGATGGCGAAAATTGTGTGGAAAGACTTTTTCTTTCGCCACTCCTGCTATTTGACTTAGCTTTTTTAATTCATGCCATATATTAGAACGATCCAGGTTTTTCCCAGATTTTGTAATGAAAACCGCTCCGCTTTTTATTTTCTCTTCCCTGCAGTACTGTCCCAACATATGACAAAGCATTTTCGGCAAAATAACCAGACGCATTTTGCCTTTACAATGAATATTCGCCTGCCCACGCTGTATTGCTTCTATGGTAATCGCACGCAGCTCAGAAATGCGTATTCCCGTGGAACTAATGGTTTGTAACAGATAATATAAACGTTTTTTCTTTTTCTTCCATGCTGCATCCAACAACCGATTGTACTCTTTCTTCGTCAGTTCGGTATCCTCTGAGGTGAAAATTCTCTTTTGAATCCGTAATGTTTTCACCTTGCAGTCATGTCTCTCTAAAAAAGTAAAATAACTGTTGAGTGAAGATAAAATAGAATTGACACTTGTCGGTTGATAGTTTTGCATCAAATAAATTTTATATTGTAAGGTTAGTTGTTTATCTAAAATCTGTTCTCCCTTCCACTGTAAAAAGACCTTCAAATCACGTAGATATTTTTCAATCGTTGCCGTTGCCTTTTCCCCGTAGACTAAATACTGACGAAAAACACTCATATTTTTTTCAATTTCTGACTCCATACAGACTCTCTCCTTTATCTTCAGATGTTTCTTTATAACAACGAATAGTTTAAAACTTTCTTTTTTAGTCGTCAAAACCTTCACATCTCTACGATAAATGAATAAAATCTGTCATAATATGATGCAAGGGGCAAAAGCAGATAGCAATCTATGTTTACATGCAAATTGCACAGCAATGAAGCAATCTGTGGCATTAGCTGGAGCAAAATATCTTTTGATTCCAACATTATAATATTCATCTACAATAACCGTACGATTTTGGCAATCATGTATATACCTGTATATATTTTTTGTGACATATGTACATTGTTATCTATTAAAACATATGTTATTATACAGTCACATATATGATGTTTTTATACATTTATAGATATGATATTTTTACACACCAAGATACTATAGTAGAATACTTTAGTGTTCCAAGGGGTACACCGTCAAATATAAATGTAGTTTTATTGTTATACAGCAAATCATCCGATGCCTGCAACATCACATTCCATACCACTGCTTTGTATGGAAACTACACAGCTGTGGCATGGAATAACCATTTACATACAAACTACTGTCTGCTGACTTAGTCTGCCAAGCACTGACAAGCAGCATATTCACTCGCATCATTCATCTAATCCATCTTTTCTTATTATCTGTTACTTTTTTGCTATCTCAATCACTTATAAAAAGTTGCTCTACAGTTTACAGGATTTCGAAAACTGCTTAGCCATATAGCGCAGCAATCTGTGGCACCAACTTAGGGAATTAGAAGCAACATACCTTTGGATTTCGAAAACTGCTTAGCCGTGTAGCGCAGCAATCTGTGGCACCGACTTAGGGAATTAGAAGCAACATACCTTTGGATTTCAACATCCTTTAGTCATAGCCATACATAATATCCAATACATCAAATAGTAAGCAAACAATAAAGACTTTCATTTTGACTTTCATTTATTTGTTATAAAACCCACAAAACAGTTGTCTCATTTAAACAATACCGCTATAATACAAGGGAGGAATGTTATTGACATCAGATACCATTCAGTCAATCAAGCTGACAGACAAAGAAGCACAGTATGATGAAAAAGCCAAGTGGCTGTTAAGCCGAAAGATTTTTCTGGCTCACATCTTAATCCACACAGTAGAGGAATTTCATGGCATGAAGCCAACCGATGTGATTCCTTACATTGAAGGAGAGCCCTATATCTCCACTGTTCCGGTGAATCCGGGACTTACAAACAAAACGCTTCACAGCACCAATTCTTTAGGTCAAAAAATCATAGGTCTTAACACAGAAGAGGCTTCCCTCAACGAAGGGGTCATCGTTTATGATATTCTCTTCTATGTACGTATGAAAAATGGGCTGACACAAATCATTGTCAATATCGAAGCGCAACAAAAGTTTCCGACAAACTATCATATTTTAAACCGTGCAATCGTATACTCTGGCAGAATGATTGGTTCACAAAAAGAACGGGACTTCGCACACAGCGACTATGATGCAGTCAAACAGACGTATTCCATCTGGATCTGCATGAACATGAACGAAAACAGTATGGAACACTTTCAGCTGACCGGCAAAAAGATACTCGGAAACTTTGAATGGGATAACCACAGGAATCTGATCAACATTATTATGATTGGGCTCTCGAATGAATTGCCGCCACAAGATCATGCATGGGAACTGCACCGTCTGTTAGGCACCATTCTTTCCAAACAACTACCATACCAGAATAAATTAGACATCTTAAAACAGGAATACGACATCAAAGCAGAAAATGATGTAAAGGAGGTAATCGGAACCATGTGTAATTTAAGTCAGGGGATTAAAGAAGATGGCATTCGGATTGGGGAAGCACGCGGCATACAGATCGGTGAAGCACGCGGCAAAGCTCAGATGATTTTAAGCATGAAGCAGGCCGGCTTTTCTCTAGAGCAGATTGCACAGATTGCCAAATGCAGTGCAGAACAGATTGAAGAAATCCTCATACAATTCAGCGAACCATAAACAGCGAAGGTTTTCCGCTCATACAATTCAGCGAATCATAAACAGCGAAGGTTCCCCGCTTCCAGGATTTTTCTTCACAGTCTCATTAAGCAAAACTAAATCATTCTATTGACATATGCACGGATACCCATATACTGCAGCTAAGAGCAGTAAACCAAAAATATAGTCCCTGCTCTTAGCAATTCTTCCTAAACCTTATATCCATTTTTTTGCATCTACACAAAAATGGAAGCAGTTCTCCATTTACCTCTATATAAAGTGGTCTCCATTTACCTCTGCAAACAGCCCTTTCGGTATAATCACCGGATGTTTTCCCGGTGCCATCTGCCATTCTTCTATAGCAAGCAGCCTTCCTTTTTGTTTCTGCACAATATCATTTTCATATTTGTGCCATACGTGAATTCCACAATAAACTGGATTTTGGAGAATTCTTCCAACTTTCACTGGATAAATCCGGCATTCCTGCGCTTCTCTGTGTACCTTTTCCTGCAACTTTCTTGCTATTGTCGTCAGATTTTCTCCTCGTTTTGCAAGTACAAACATTTCCCGAACAAGTGCTGCTTCTTTTTTATGGAGCAGCCACTGTTCCCCTGCCCTTCGATATCCAAACGGTGCTCTCGCAACAGCATATTCCCCCTGCTGCTTTTTAGCTTCCAATGCCGTTTTCACCTTGCGCGATAAATCTTTACTATAATAAGCATAAAACAAGTTTTTAAAACGAAGTGCCAATAGATTCTGAAAATCTTCACTACTATCATAGGCATCTCCAATAGAAATCAGACGAACCTTGTACTTCGGAAAAATTTTGTCGCATATATTTGCCAAATATAACTGATCTCTAGAAATTCTGGAAAGATCTTTCACCAACACTATTTCTGTTTGTTTCTGCCTAATCTGAGTCAATAGCTTCTGCCATGCCGGTCTATTTTCCTGCAAGCCACTATATCCATCATCCTCATATATTTTTATCGGCAACTCGGCAAATTCTTTCTGTTGTCTGCAATAACGTAACAAAATCTGCTTTTGATTTTGAATGCTTTTGCTCTCACTCCCTTTTTGGTCTACCTTCGACAAGCGCACATAAATAGAAATTTCTCTTTGACACATGGCATCCGTATCCATTTCTACTATTTTCACAACAATTATATGCCACAAAACTCAAAAAAGAATATGCAGATTCATTCCAATCCTATTCCCTGCATCCTGCAATACGATAACCCAAAACCGTTAAATTCCCAACGCAAACTGCAAAACATCCCATAAGGACTCTGTGGATTTTACCCGAATGCGCGGGACTGCCGCATTAATCACCACTAGTGTAGTTCGCATCAATCTAACAAATTTTTCATACTTTGCAAACTGATCACCAATGTCGATGTATTATGCAATAATGCCGAAGTTGCCGGCTGCACGATTCCGGCTACACCAAGCACGATCAATCCTGCATTGATGCCAACGATTCTGACATAATTCTTATGGATACGGTTCATCAGACCATTACTGATCGCTTTCAGATTGACAATCTCAAACAGATCATCCGCTCCTACCGTGATATCTGCAATCTCTCTGGCTATCTCTGCTCCATCGCTGATTGCAATTCCGACATTTGCTGCCGAAAGCGCCGGTGAATCATTGATACCATCTCCGATCATGATTACCTTTCTTCCTGCCTCCCGTTCCTTTTCGACAAAGCTTGCTTTATCTTCCGGAAGCACCTCTGAATAATATTCATCCACGCCGACCTTCTGTGCGATGGCAGATGCCGTGCGCTCGCTGTCCCCTGTCATCATGACAATCTTGCTGATTCCTGATTTTCGCAGGGACTCAATCACAGCAGATGCTTCTTCACGAAGTGGATCTTCGATACAGATGACTGCGGCAAGTTTTCCTTCGATAGCAAGATACAGATGAGAATATTCCTCCGGAAGAGCCTCAAACACTTCCAGCTTATCCTCCGGTATCTGACATTTTTCATCTTCAAACACAAAATGATAGCTTCCGATCACTGCCTTCTGACCATCAATCATAGAAGAAATACCATGTGCCACAATATATTCTACCTTTGAATGCTTCTCTTCATGCACCAGATTTCTCTCAGACGCAGCATCCACAACCGCTCTCGCCATAGAGTGCGGAAAATGTTCTTCCAAACATGCCGCTGTACGAAGAAGCTCATCTTCTGACTCTCCGTTAAAGGAAACAACCTTTACAACCGTTGGCTTTGCCTTTGTCAAAGTACCCGTCTTATCAAATACGATCGTATCAGCTTCCGCAATCGCCTCTAAGAACTTTCCGCCCTTTACCGTCATGTTGTGCAGACTTGCCTCGCGGATAGCAGACAATACAGAAATCGGGATAGCAAGCTTTAAGGCACAAGAGAAGTCAACCATCAGTACAGAAAGTGCACGCATGGTATTTCGGGTGGCAAGATATGTAATTCCCGTTCCAAGCAATGTATACGGAACCAGTTTATCTGCCAAATGCGCTGCCTTTCCTTCGACTGCGGATTTAAGCTTCTCTGACTCTTCAATCATAGCAACAATCTTCTCATACTTTGTAGAGCCTGCTGTTGCTTTTACCTGAATCGTCAGTTCACCTTCTTCCACCACTGTTCCGGCATAGACATATCCACCTGCATTTTTTACAACCGGAAGGGACTCACCTGTAAGAGAAGCCTGATTTACCATGCCTTCGCCTCTTGTCACATGACCGTCAAAAGGAATGACATTTCCCATATGAACAACTACGGTATCTCCCGGCTTTACACTTGCAGAATCAACCAATACTTCTTTTCCATCTGTCACAAGCCATACCTTGCTGACATTAAGTGACATACTCCTTGCCAGATCACTGACAGACTTCTTGTGTGTCCAGTCCTCTAAAACTTCGCCAATGCCCAATAAGAACATAACGGATGCTGCTGTCTTTACATCCCCGCGGAATACAGAAACACCCACTGCAGCACCATCCAGTACCGGCACCTCAATCTTGCCTTTTGCCAATGTACAGATGCCATGCCAGATATACTTTACAGAACGTACTGTCGTCATAACTGCTCTGACCGGATAAGGCAGAAACATCTGACTTCCATAGTGAACAAATACCTTCGTCACCAGCTTATCCCAGTATTCACGGTTCAGTTCTCTGGAACTGCTTTGCAAATACACTTCCGGCACTTCTGCTGTTTCGTATCGGAATTCCTTTAATATTCCAATCAATTCACTTCGGGCACCGACATAGCAGATTACAATATCCTGATTACGTTCATACACTTTTACTGAGGTTACAAACTTCTGATTGCTCAGATAGTATTGTAAAATATCTGCTTCCTCAAAAGACATCCTCTTCTGTCCGGCATGAATTCTCATACGTCCTTTTATTTCATGTAATATCTTAAAATTCATAACAAGACCGACCTTTCATTGTGTATTGTGATAAAAAGCACCTGTAAAATAGCTACAGGTGCTTCTTTGACTCACTGCTTTGTGGCAGCGGAACATAAATCTATTCCTCAGTTGCTGCTTTAGCTTCTTCTGCTTCCTCTACTGCCTCTTCAAACTCAGCCTCTGCTTCTGCTGCAGCGCGATCTTCATTGATCTGCTGTGCCTCTGCATATACATCCTCTGCATTTTCCTGAATCTTAGTTGCAACCTTCATCACACACTCTTTTGCACGCAGAACAGCCGCTGTACACTCTGTGTATACTTTCTTGGCATCTTTACTTGATAACACTTTGATACCTGCTGTACCAAACAATACGCCTGCTGCAAAAATTCCTGTCTTCTTTCCATCCACTTTCTTAAAAATGTCTAACATAATGAATGCCTCCTTTTTCGATTGATACATACCGCCTGTCATATCTGATTTTTATCACTCGCGGGTGCAGCTTTTGGTCCTTGCTGCATCTGTATCTGTAAAATTTACTGCTGCACTGCATTGCCGCAACGGTGTAACTAACTGATTTGTTACATTCTCTGTATTTTAGCATATTTATTAAAAAAGACAAGCAAAAATCTCTTTACTGATAAATTTTATCAATAAAGAGATAGCTTGTCCTTATATTCAAAATAGTAAATATTACTTCTGTTAAAAGTGACTTACTTTCATTAGTTAGCATTAATGTATCATACTTTATTTATAATTGCAAGTTTTTTCTTATAAAGATTAAACAAGATTATATTTTCCGTTAAAACTATTACTTCTCTGTGTACTTTTTGTATATTTTCTCAAGCAATTTCAAATTACAACAGCGCGCTTTGATTCTCTTATCAAATTCTGACAATTCTTTATCCTCAGTCAATATCAACGTCCTTAATTTTTCTGCTACACCTGTAATTGCTGCTATGTCAGAACGAATCGCACGATACTAATTCTGATGTAAACGGCGCATAATACTTTATATCACCAATTTGAACAACCACACCAATATATGGCCGACTCTCCTGCTTGTTTTTAGAAACCTTTGCATCATATGTGCGCAAAAAATCTATGTATGCATCTGTAATATGGTAAAATTTCATTTTTCTCCTTTATGTTAAAAGAGGGAGCGATTTCTCGCTCCCCATTTTCAGGTTCCCTCTTTATGGTGGGGACTCACCAGCTTTTTTAATTTCTCTCTTAGTGGCTGAGACTTGCCGCTTTTTTAGGTTCTCTCTTAACGGTGGAGACTCACCAGCTTTAGAACAGAACTCTCTGTTCATATATTTATATTATACGCGATCTCTTTTTAATTATCAACTATTTTTTTCACAGATTTTTGATTCTCCATTTCACCTGCTTTTTCCACCCACTCCCGCCAAAAACCTTGACAGTCGGAAAAAATATACTACAATAGTTAGCGTAAACTAACCAAAATAAGATATAGTTATATTTAAATAATGCAAGGGTCAAAAGCAGCTAGTAATGTATGTTTACATACAAATTACTAGCTGGTGGCTTGACCCGCCAAACACCGACAAGTAGCAGATTTGCTTGCAAATATGCGGGATTGGAGGTGTTTGTAGGATTGCGAAAATTGCACAGCAATGAAGCAATCCGTGGCATTAGTTGGGGGCAAAATATCTTTTGACCCCAACATCATTTAAATACCCGCAAGGAGGTTGTTATGCCACTCAACTTAGCAAAAACCGATATGACTTATATAGTACAGAAACTATGTGGCAAAGAAACAGAACGACATCACCTGTCCACACTTGGATTTACACCCGGATGTGAAATACGGGTTCTGTCTAAACTGTCCGGCTACTATGTTGTCCTGCTCAAAGGCAGTAAAATTGGCTTAGAGCAGCGTCTTGCCCAAAAAATCATTATTACGGAGGCCGCCATATGAAAAAAATCAAAAATATTTCTTTTACCTGTTATTTACTGATCGTGTTAAATACCATCTCAATTATGCTTGCACTTCTATTTTATCTTGGTGCGCATACGAACACATTTCATTACAGGGCATTCTTAAATTATGTGCCACTGATCGTATGCTTTATACTGCTGGTTTGCTGCTCCATGCTTTTTATTCTAAAAGATTACCTAAAAGTTATGAGCAAAAATGCATACCATGATGTCACAGGTGTCCACAACAAACAGTCCCTTGAAAAAAAGATTCAACAACTTCAGCTGCGAAGTGACATACTAAATGTCGGCGTCATGATGTTTGACCTAAATAATCTCAAACGTGTTAATGATACCTATGGTCATGAGCAGGGTGATATTTTCATCCGTAACTTTGCTGCATTTCTAACCCGTATCCTGACGGCAAACAGTTATCTTGCACGCTATGGTGGTGACGAATTTATCATTATTCAGGAGCACACTTCACTAAAGCAGTTAGCACATATGGATTTTCAGCTGCAGGCACTTGTCGATGAATATAATCTGCAGGCCGAGCTGCCCATTAGTTATGCCGTTGGTTACGATGTCAGCTACAAAGATCATTACTTTCTGATGGATGATCTGATCCAGATTGCAGATAAAAAAATGTATAAAAATAAACAATACAAAAAAGCACATCTGCAGGCCGGAATCACAATCCCACCACAGCCTTCTGCATCCACAAATACATTGTCTATGCAAAAGCTTGTTGACAATCTGTACTCTCTTCCGGACAGGGAGGGGAAAAACTGCTATGCAATAGTCCTTACAGATATCAATAACTTCCGTTTTATCAATGATACCTACGGATATGAAACTGGAGACGAAATATTAGATATGACCGCTAAGTGCATAGAAACTTCTGCATCTGTTCTTTTTTCGTATCGTTTTCATTCAGATCTTTTTGTCAGCGTGATCCGTACAGAAAAACAGTCACAAAAAGAAACCTTACACAGCTTAAAGCAGGAAAATGACACCATCTGCAATGCCATTTTGCAGTATTTCCCGGTCAAACACTTTAGCATCAGCAGCGGCGTATATTTTATCTCCGATACGCCTTCCACACCGGCTATGGAAGATATTATTTCCCACGCAGATATTGCCCGCAGACAGGCAAAGCACACCGCCCAACATATTCTTGCCTATTCTGACGAACTGGCAAGACAGGAAAAGATTCATGCGCAGGTGCTTCTAAACTTTCAGGATGCACTTGCAAATGGAGAGGTTCAGATTCACTTCCAGCCAAAGGTTTCTACTCACACTTTACAGATACACAGTGCGGAGGTTCTGATCCGTTGGAAGCGCGACGGAAAAGTTGTATGGACTCCGGATCAATTCATTCCTATCTTAGAACAGTCCGGAGATATCTTAGAGTTAGACTATTATGTTTACGAAAAGACCTTCCAATGGCTCAACGAGCAGCAAAGACACCATCGGACAATTATTCCGCTCTCCCTGAATGTTTCTCCGGTTCATTTTGAACAGCCTGAGCTTTTCCTTACCAAAGTCAACACTTTGATGGAAAAGTACCATATCGATCCAAAATATGTGATTTATGAGATTACAGAACAGGTATTTATCCATGATCCGCAAACGATCAATTATGTCATCCGGAAGCTGCATGAAAAAAATATCCGTATCTCAATGGATGACTTTGGCTCGGGTTATTCTTCTCTAAATATGTTAAAGGATATTTTATTTGACGAGATTAAGATAGATAAAGAGTTTTTATCAGACAACCTGACTCCAAACAGCAGGATTGTACTGCAGGAAATCTTTCATATGCTAAAACGTATGAAAAAGTCGATCGTATGCGAAGGTGTCGAAACAAAAGAGATCTCAGATTTCCTGATCAGGGAAGGCTGCGATGAACTGCAGGGCTTTCTCTACTATAAGCCGATGGACAGCGGTGACATGACAGCACTTTTAAAAACTTCTATGGCATCTTAGGAGCAGTCTTTTTCTGCTATAGAAAAGAAAATACCGGCACATTTTCTATGTATTACCACTACGATACAAACAATTTTCCAACACAAAAATCCCTTTCTCCTTTTGCACCTCACATGGCAAAACCGAGAAAGGGATTTTTTATAACATATGTCTTTAGTTCGAAAGTAAGATTCTGTCATTATCCAGGCTTTTTCCTACATTATCTTTAAACTTCTCAAGCAAGTCATCCACCGTCAGCACAGAACGCTCTTTTCCTGAAACGTCAAATACCACATGACCGGAATCCATCATCAAAGTACGGTTTCCAAGCTCCAGAGCCTGATGCATGTTATGTGTTACCATCAGACAAGTAATTTTTCTTTCTGCTATAATATTTTTCGTCAGCTCTAAAACCTTTTCAGCCGTTGCCGGATCAAGTGCTGCCGTATGCTCATCTAAGAGAAGTAACTTTGGTGTCACCATCGTTGCCATCAGTAAGGTCAGTGCCTGTCTTTGTCCACCGGACAGCAGACCTACCGGCTGCTTCATACGATCTTCCAACCCCATATTCAAAAGAGCAAGCTGTTCACGAAACATTGCCTTTTCTTTTTTATGGCTGCGCCAGAAGCCTTTTCTTTCTTTGGATGCTCGCAAATATGCCAAAGACATATTCTCTTCTATCGTCATATGTGGTGCAGTACCAAGCAGCGGGTCCTGAAAAAGATGACCGATATCACGGCTTCTCTTATGCTCCTGCTTATAGGTAATGTCCTCACCATCTAAGATAATCTCTCCCTCATCCACGTAAAATGCACCTGTGATTGCATTAAACATTGTCGATTTTCCGGCACCATTGCTTCCTACAATCGTTGCAAAATCTCCCGGTTCCAAAGAAACATTCAGGTCAATCAACGCTTTCTTTTCATTGATCGTTCCGGGATTAAAGGTTTTACTTACATGCGTCAGATGTAACATCACGAAGCACCTCCTTTTTTCCTTTTTGCCATCTGTATGTACTTCTGTCTTGCAAAAACAGCATTGTTCTTTAAGTACGGGAATGCGATCGCTACTGCTACGATCACAGCCGAAACTAACTTCAAACATTCTGCCGGTACATTGATACGGATAGCTACTGCCACGATAAAGCGGTACAGACAGCTACCAAAAATAACGCCTACAATCCTGCGAAACATCGTTCCTTTTCCAACAAGTGTTTCACCGATGATCAGACTGGCAAGTGCGATTGTTACCATACCTGTACCCAGATTGATATCACAAGACTTCTGGTACTGTGCCAAAATACCACCGGAAAGAGCAGTCAGCGCACTCGACACACAAAGTCCGACTGTAATCGTATGCTTTGGGTTGATGCTTGATGCCTTTACCATCGCTGCATTATCTCCCGTTGCACGAATGGAAAGTCCCAAACGTGTCCCCAGAAAAATGCTTAACAAAATTCCGATCAAAATAACAAGCACCGCTACCAGGATCAATCGATACCATCCATCTGTCACCAGCACCTCAAAGACAGCTCCACCAAAATGTTTTTCAATAAAATCTCTTGTCAGGCTAAAAATACTGTCACACTTAAACAGGTTCAGATTAGACGAAAATCCCATGACTGCTATGTTGATCGTATATAACCCGGTATTGACGATGATTCCTGCCAAAATGGATTCCACACCCATGCGCGTCTGCAAAAATGCCGTAATAAATCCCGAAAGGATTCCCGCACCTACCGCACAGACTAACGCTAAGATTGGATGCCCCATCAAAGATACAGAAGCTGCCACGGCACACCCAAGTGTAAAGCAGCCATCTGTAGACAGATCGGCAATATTTAATATTGAAAATGAAATAAATAACGCCAGAACGACCAATGAATAAATAAATCCTAACTCAATCGCGCTCTGTAATATCGATATTGTAAAAATCGAAGACATCTTTTTCCTCCGAACCTTCCTTATAAATTACGTGAATTACTCAAACTCTTCTGCTGTTTTTGTTTCTTTTACCTGCTCACACATATCTTTAAAAGAGCTGTAATCAATACCAACTGCCTCTGCTGTTTCTGTATTAACCGTCGCAATACCATTATCCAGTGTCTTAACAGCAATTTCGCCAGGCTTCTTGCCATTGACCAAAACATCGATAGCAATCTTTGCTGTTTCTGTTCCAAGCTCTTCATAGTTAACACCATATCCACAGAAAGCACCGTTTAATGCGAAGGAATCCGCACCACAGTAGTGAGGAATCTTTGCCTTAGTAAACTTCTCATAAATTGCTAACTCAGCCTTCATAACCGTATTATCCGTTGGCGTAAATACGGCATCAACACCTGCTGCCACAAGTGCATCTGCTGCAAGACTGATCTCATCATTTGTTGTACCTGTTTTTTCTACTACTTCAATATTATTATCCTTGCAGAACTTCTTCGCATCCGCAATTGGGTTCTTGGAAGAATCCTGACTCTTATCATACAAAAGACCAATCTTTTTCGTATCTTTATTTCCCGCTACGATCAGCTTCATGATCGCTTCTGTATTTAACGCATCACTCACACCTGTAATATTTGCCCCCGGCTTATCCATATCCTCTACCAGACCTGCTACTACCGGATCAGATACTGCTGAAAATACGATTGGAATCTGCTTATCTTCTGCTGCTGACTGTGCTACTACTGCTGTCGGTGTTGCGATTGGAATAATGATATCTACTTCATCAGACACCAGATCTGCCATAATCTGGCTCAATGTCGTCTGATCAGCCTGACCATTAAATGTATAGTCTTTATAGTCAAATGTTACGCCAAGCTCCTTGCCCTGCGCATCAAACTCCGTCTGAATTGCTTTCTGTATCTGATTCAAAGAAGCATCATCCACATACTGGACAATTCCCACTTTATAGGTCTTATCCGCTTTGGATGAAGAGTCCTTCGAAGAATCTGTCTTGCCACAGGCAAAAAGACACGACACTGCCATTATCATTACTGCCATTGCTAAAAGTCGCTTTTTCATAAATATATCCTCATTTCTGCGCACATTGTTTCTCTTTTGCTATAAGCTCTGCAGCCGGTGCGCATAGCTACAAACTCCATTTAAGTAAAGCACGATTAGAGAACAATGTCAAGTTTCACACTTGTCCGTATTGTGCTAGTTTCAGTCTGTTATTTTCTAGTTCTTTTACGTTTTAACCGATATAATATACAAAAATAAGCAAAAGATCTGTGCTAGTGCAGAGAATAATTACTGATTGATATGGTAAAAATTTCATTTTCTCTGTACCGATAGCCTGACACTTGCCAAATCATTGCACACGAGGAGAACAAATATGAAATATAAAAACCCAGTCATTCCGGGATTTCATCCCGATCCAAGCATCTGCCGTGTAGATAACGAGTTTTATCTTGTGACCTCTTCCTTTGAATATTTTCCGGAAGTGCCGCTGTTTCACAGCTATGATCTGATCCATTGGGAACAAATCGGACACTGCATGGAACAGGACAATGTCGTAACTTTACGCAAAGGCTTTCCTAACATGACCGGTATCTATGCGCCTACGATTCGTTTTCACAACCAGACCTTTTATATGGTAACAACAAACGTTGCCTATGGCGGAAAGGACGAGGGAAACTTCTACATTTCCAGTAAAGATCCAAAGAAAGGCTGGTCAAAGCCAATCTTTATTGACATGCCCGGCATCGATCCTTCTTTTTATTTCGAAGGAAACCATGCCTACTACACCGGTGCACACAATAATCAGATTATTTTTGCCGAAATCGACCTGACGACAGGTAAGCCAATGCATGAGCCAAAATATATCTGGGGCGGCACCGGTGGAAACGATCCCGAAGGTCCACACTTATATCACAAGGATGGCTGGTACTATCTGATGATATCAGAAGGCGGCACGGAATACGGACATATGCTGACCATTGCCCGAAGTCAGAATATTGACGGACCATATACCTCCTGCCCTGCAAACCCTGTTCTGACCAACCGAAGCCACTCACTGCCGATCAAGTCTGTTGGACACGGGGATCTTTTTACCGATCCATATGGCAACTGGTGGATTACCTGTCTTGGTGTGCGTACGATCGGGTATCCTTATCGGCACAATCTTGGCAGAGAAACAATGTTAGCTCCCGTCACATGGAACGAAGATGGCTGGCCTGAAATCGGTGCAAACGGACTTTTATTGGAAGAATTTGACCTGCCTGACCGCAAGTTGCTGCCTTCTGCCATGCTTACATGTCCTGTCACGGCAGGTGCCCTGCACTTTCATGATGACTTTTCTGCCGATAAACTGCTACCCTGCTGGAATGTAATCTACCAGCCAGACGATACACTGATGCATGTCAAGGCAAAGGCAGGACAGAACAGCCTTTCCCTAAAGGGTAATGTAACCGCTCTTTCTAAGGCAGACAATCTGGCATGGGTTGGTCATCGTCAGGAGCATCACCACTGTACTGTTCAGACCAGACTTCACTTTACACCGGAATCAGAAAACGAAGAAGCAGGACTTACTATCTATATGAATAACCGCCATCACTATGAGCTTGCACTGACAAAGCGTGACGGACAAAATGCCTTAATCTTCCGCCGTCAGATTGGCACCCTGACAGCCATAGAAAATACGATAAAAATAGAGTATAATGATGTTATAATCCGATTAGAAGCAACAGATGAATGGTACACCTTTTCCTTTGCCGTATCTGCTAAGGATACACCGGATGCCGATTCCTCTGACTTTACAATGGCCGGTCAAGGCGAATGTGCTTATCTTACTACAGAAGTTGGTGGATTTTTTACCGGAAACTATATTGCACTATATGCGTCAGGCAACGGAAAACCCTGCACAAATGAAGCTGTCTTTGACTGGTTTGACTATCAGGCCAGGGATGATAAAAAATAACCGGACACCGACATACAAACCATTCCTTAAATTAGAATGATGGAGGTACCCTATGGAACCAATGTATTTGAATTACTTTACAAGAGATGAATCCTTTCCTTTCTTTATACAATATGGGCATCACGAAAGCGATCTGCTCATGCACTATCACGCTGACTTTTCTGAGCTTGTCATTGTTATGAACGGAACCGCCATGCACCATGTCAATCATGATTCCTACTTTATTAAAAAAGGGGATGTCTTTGTACTGGGGCATGATGTGGCACATGGTTACGAGGATACCAACCAGCTGCAGATCTGTAATGTCATGTTCCAACCTAACTTTCTACAAAACTCAGAATATGATATCCGACAACTGACCGGTTTTCATGCACTCTTTGTACTGGAACCGTATCTGACTAAGAATAATGAATTTCAAAGCCACCTTAGTCTTAATCTGCAGCAGTTTGAAGAGATTCATAAGCTTACCGACTTAATGATGCAGGAATATCACTCCAATGCACCCGGAAGAATCACGTTACTCTCTTCTTATTTTATGGTTCTTGTGACGAAGCTGTCCCGCTTCTATCATTTACCGGAAAAGGAAAACATCGAAAATGTCATGAACATCGCAAAATCTGTTTCCTATATGGAAAGTAATTTTACCGATACGATCTCACTTGATACGCTGGCCTCTATGTCAAACCTTTCCACGCGCCATTTTACAAGGCTTTTCACCGCCACCTATCATATGACACCCGGTAACTACCTCCTGTCACTCCGCATGCAGTATGCCTGCCATCTGCTGCTTTCCGAAAACGATACCATTTCTGAGATTGCACTCAAATGCGGATATAGCGACAGCAACTATTTTTCCAGACAATTTCATAAGTTTTATGGGGCATCTCCCCGTGAATACCGACAGCTTGCCGCTGCTTCTAAGCAATAAGTAAAATTTGCGCAATAACACATTTTTTGATATACTAAAATCTGTGTGTCTTTCACACAGATTTTATTTGTGTTCGTGCGCACCCGGCGCAAATTCTAATCTTCAAACAATGTGCGCAGAAATGAGGAAATGATATGAAAAGTACAACACTTGGAATGCTCGCTGTGATTATCTTTTACTTAATCGCAATGGTACTCATCGGCGTTTATTATTCCAAAAAGAACAACGACGTCAATGATTTCTACCTTGGCGGCCGCAAACTTGGTCCTTTTGTCACTGCCATGAGTGCTGAAGCATCTGACATGAGCAGCTGGCTTCTTATGGGACTTCCGGGACTTGCCTATCTGACCGGTGTTGCAGATGCCGGATGGACTGCAATCGGTCTTGGTATCGGAACTTACTTAAACTGGCTCTTTGTTGCGAAGCGTTTACGCCGCTACAGCGTGAAAGCAAACAACTCGATAACGATTCCGGATTTCTTTTCCAACCGTTATCGCGATAACAGCAAGCTCCTTCTTGGAATCTCTGCTCTTATCATTGTCATCTTTTTTGTACCATATACAGCTTCCGGCTTTGCCGCATGTGGAAAGCTCTTTTCGACGCTGTTTCATATTCCATATTTTCCGGCTATGATCGTAAGTGCCGTCGTTATCGTTGCCTATACGGCTTTAGGTGGATTTTTGGCTGCAAGTACGACCGACCTGATTCAAAGCATCGTTATGACGATTGCATTAGTCATCGTCGTATTCTTCGGCGTATCGCTCGCCGGCGGCTTAGATACGGTTATGGACAATGCAGCTGCACTTTCCGGTTATCTTGGTTTGACCGAAACTCATGATATGGTTACGAAAAAAGCAACGCCATATAGCTTCCTTAGCATCGTTTCTACCCTTGCATGGGGACTTGGCTACTTTGGTATGCCACACATTCTTCTTCGCTTCATGGGAACAGAGGATGAGAAGAAATTAAAGCTTTCCAGAAGAATTGCTACTATCTGGGTTGTCATCGCTATGTTTGTTGCTATTTTCATCGGTATTGTCGGATATAGCGTTTCAAAGGCAGGACATCTTGAAATGTTTACAGCCTCTTCCGAATCAGAAACCTTAATTGTTCGTCTGGCTATGTTATTAAGCAAGCATGGATTCATCGCAGTAATCTTTGCCGGACTAATCCTTGCCGGTATCTTAGCCTGCACAATGTCCACTTCTGATTCCCAGCTTCTGGCCGCTTCTTCCAGCGTATCTGAAAACCTTCTCAATGGTTTCTTCGGTCTGAAGCTTTCTAAGAAAGCTTCCATGAACGTTGCAAGACTTACGGTAGTCGTTATCGCTGTGATTGGTGTGGTTATTGCCCGCGATCCAAACAGTTCAGTCTTTAACATTGTTTCTTTCGCCTGGGCAGGATTTGGAGCATCCTTCGGTCCGGTTATGTTATTCGCTCTGTTTTGGAAACGTTCCAACAGAAACGGTGCTCTCGCCGGTCTGATTGTTGGTGGCGTAATGGTATTTGTATGGAAATATCTGATCCGTCCACTTGGTGGTGCATGGGATATCTACGAACTGCTCCCTGCATTTATCTGTGCAAGCTTAGCTATCGTAGTTGTAAGCCTGCTTACTGCTCCACCATCAAAGGAAATTGTAGAAGAGTTTGAATCCGTTTAACAAAAGCATTTTTAGCGATTGCTTAATCTTTCATAATTTCTTTCGTATAACTATAAAACCAAAAACTCCCCTGTCAGGAAATCACTAAAATTCCTGACAGGGGAGTTTTCTTATTCTTTGATTATTTCATTGTGCATACTACTAATCTACCTTAAACTTCTTCATTGTATCCTCAATGCCCATCGCAATATCATTTAAGCTCTGTGCACTCTGCGAGATTACTTCTGCGGAAGTACGAACCTGTGTAACAGATGCTGAAGTTTCTTCTGTACTTGCTGCATTTTCTTCTGCAATCGCTGTCAGATTCTGTACTGTATCTGTCACACCAACTCTTGCTTCATCAATCTTAGCCGTATCATCAGAAATCTTTGAAATTCCTTCAATAGAAAGGTTAATTCCATTCTGCACCGTCTTAAAGATCTCGCCTGTCTTCTTAACGCTGGCATCCTGTTCATTGACAATCTCACGAACCTCTTCCATCGTCGTTACGGAACGCTCAGAATCCTCGATCAGCTCAGATATGATACCTTCAATCTGATTTGCAGATTCATTGGACTGCTCTGCAAGCTTCTGAATCTGATTTGCTACGACTGCGAAGCCACGTCCATGCTCTCCTGCTCTGGCCGCTTCAATGGATGCATTCAGTGACAGAAGATTGGTTTCCTCTGCAATGCTTGTGATCAATGCCGCTGCCTCTTTGATCTTACCTGCTGACTCATTTGTCGTATGTGTCTGCTGGTAAATCTGGTCAATCGCATCCTTTACCTGCGCATTGATCTTAACTAACTGCTGAAGCGTTTCATCTGCCACAAGAGCTGACTGATGAATCTCCTGAGAATTTCCTCTGATCTCCTGAATACTGTCATTGCTTTCTTCAATCATTCGACCGATCAGAAGAACATTCTCTGTTGCAGACTGTGTTTCATTTGCCTGTGAAGTTGCACCATCTGCAATATCATGTACTGCGGAATCAACCTGATCAATGACACCGGAAGTTTCCATTGACTTCTGATGTAAATCCTCAGATACGTCGTAAAGATGCTCGCTCTGCTTTTTCAATCCTTCTACGACATCTACTAACTCATGACGCAGATTTTCCAAAGCCTTGCCCATCGCTCCGATTTCATCGTTACGCTTTAACAGGAAGCTGTTCTTTGGATTTGCAGAAAAGTCCATATAAGCAAGCTTTCCTACTTCATCTGTAATGCTGCCTAACGCACGAAGCATAATATTGATATATACTGCAGCTACGATCAGGCAGATGATCAATGCTGCCACGGCACCACCAACTGTTCTTGATGTCATATGTGTAACCGGTACCAGAATATCCGATTCATCTGCAGAAACAACTGCGATAAAGTCAGACTTTTCTGTTACATAATATGCTGCATACTTTATGACCCCATCAAAATTATATGTTACAACCGCAGGTTCTACCTTCTGACCGGACTTTAGCTGCTCAACAACACCCTTCACTACCGCATTTTCTACAGACTGACCAATCTTATCTGCTGTCGGATGATACAGCATCGTTCCATCTTTACCTACAATGTAACAATAACTCGACTCCACTCCCTTAATCGAAACGCCCTCTGCAACTTTTGCTAATTCGTTCTTTGTTGTATCAACACCGGAACTTTCCACTAATAGATCAAGTTCCTCCCCAACGGACTCTGCCAAATCATAGACATAGTTTTTGTTGACTGACTTTAACTCACTGGAGATTCCCGGAAGAATCACCGCCATCATTACCCCACCTACGATCAGTGCACTAATAAACACACACAACAAAATACGAAACTTCATGCTTTTGATAAAAGGAATCTTCGCTGTGCTTTTCTTTTTCTCATTTCCGGCATTTTTGCCTGCTACCTCATTACTCATAAGTAGTTTCCTCCTTGTATATATTTTCTCATCTGTCACGTCCTATCGCCAGTCTGCTATGCTGTCTTACAGACAGATCATAGCTGCGATCATGACAAATAATATCTGAATAATAGCGAAACGAAAAACGACCTGCGTATCTGACCAGTCCTTTTCCTTGCGAACATGATCATGCAAAGGCGTTCTCGTATTCTTTAAAATGGCAATCTTGAAAAAGCGAAGTAAAAATATTTTCACCAGACCAATACCGCCATCTACGATCAAAACGGCTGCCAAAAGCAGGAAAATAAACGGATGTCCTGTCTTCATGGCGAGCACGGCAATATAAAATCCCAATGCTCTTGAACCTGCATCTCCCATCAGCATACTGCTCGGCTTTGAGTTAAAGCAAAGATATGCAAGAAGGATTGCTACAAAAACCAAAGCGGAAACGGCATAGTTCCTTAATATATTGGAAAACAAAATGCCAAATGCCGATAACGTTACACAGCAAATGCTGGCACAAAGTCCATCGACACCGTCCGAACAGTTTGTGACATTGATGGATACCCAGATAAGAATCACACCTAAAATAAAGTATACTGCCACCGGAAGTTTCCAGACAAAACTTCCAAACTGAACTGTCGTTCCATTGTAATTTACAAAGTTCCACATCGTCAAAAGTGCCAGAACAAGATCGATTGCCCCTTTCTTGTAATCACTCCAGGGATTTTTCGCCGCGTCATCCAAATAGCCGCTTAGCATCATGGCAAACAGCAGGATGCAGTAAATGATATACTCCATCGAAATCGGCAAAAACAATATAGTAGAAAGAATAAATACTACGGTCAGTATCAATCCGACACCCCGAATCTTTCCCCTTGACAATGCTCCATTTACCGCAAACTCTCTTCCCTGATCCTTTGGCAAAAAAGGAGCCGGGAACCGAAGCAGTAAAAATGTTACGATAAAAGCAAATAAAATGCTGCATATCGCAATCTGGTTTAGTGTCATGTACTGTGATAACAGTGAATACATGCCTCTTCCTCCTCTGTATGAATAGTTTCTTATATATTAGACTTTTTGACCACAGCAAGCAGCCAGCGTGTCAGATTCTTCGCCATTGGTTTTACCATATTCACCTAAATAGCAACTTTTTCGACACTAAGTCCCCTTTTTATTATATCATATTTTTCCCTTTCCACAAGAAAAAGTGCAAACCTTTTTGCACTTTTCTCTATCTTTTTAGTCACATATTTTTTTCCAAAATCGCCCTGCCCCTATTGTTCCGTCAACATTCTGTTAAGGCCATCTCCTGCCTGTCTGCAAAGCTTTTCAAGCTGTTCATACGTCTCTACTTCATTGACCCTGCGCCGTATACTTGCTGAGTGAGGATATCCTGCGGTATACCATGCAACATGCTTTCGCATCTCACGCATTCCCATACACTCTCCCTTAAACTCCATCTGCATCCTTCCATGACGTAAGATCATCGCAAGAACTTCCTCAAAAGTCGGTTTTTCCTCTAACACACCTGTTTCCTGATATGTTTTTATCTGATGAAAAAGCCACGGATTTCCTCTCACACCGCGCCCTAACATCAATCCATCACATCCTGTTTCCCTCTCACAGCGGATCGCATCCTCCGCTGAAAAGATATCTCCACTGGCAATCACCGGAATCGACACCGCCTCTTTCACCTTCGCAATGATCTCCCAATCTGCCTTTCCACTGTAATACTGCTCTCTTGTCCTGCCATGTACCGCCACTGCTGCTGCGCCGTTTGCCTCCATACACTGTGCAAACTCTACGGCATTAACCGTATCTTCTGTAAATCCCTTGCGAAACTTAACAGTGACCGGCTTTTCTAACCTGTCAGAAACTGCCTTAACAATCTTTCCGGCAAGCTCTATGTTTTTCATCAGAGCAGATCCCTCACCGTTATTTACCACCTTTGGCACCGGACAACCCATATTGATATCTAAGATATCAAAGTTTCTTTCCTCAATCTTTTGTGCCATATCAGCCATGAGTTCCGGATCAGAGCCAAAAAGCTGCAAGGCTGCCGGCCGCTCTGTTTCATCAATCTCCCATAGCTTCTCTGTATTCTTATTTCCATAGTAGATTCCTTTCGCACTGATCATCTCTGTATAGACCAGATCCGCGCCCTGTTCCTTGCACAGTAAACGAAATGGCAGGTCTGTTACCCCTGCCATCGGTGCCAGTATTAAATTGCCGGGAATCGTTACATTTCCTATCTTCAAACCACGCATCCTGTTTCTCCGTTTTCCCTTTGAACTGCCTGCTAACGCTTTTGCTTCTGATAAATGTACAAAAGTCCCTTCAAGGTCAGATCAGCATCATAAATCTGAATCTCATCGGTATTTTCTGAAATAATCTTACCAAGACCGCCTGTTGCAATTACCTTCGCATCCGGCACTCCTGCTTCGTCCTTAATCTTTCGGATAATATACTCTGACTGTCCTAATGTTCCATAGAAAAGTCCTGCCTGCATTGCCGTAATGGTTTCTCTTGCTATCACATTGCCGGGACATTTAATCTCAATCTCCGGCAGATTCGCTGCATTGTTCCACAATGCATTCGCCGAAATACGGATTCCCGGGCTAATCACACCACCACGGAACACACCATCTGCAGTGACAAGGTCATATGTCGTCGCTGTTCCATAATCCACTACAATCACCGGTCCTCCATACTGCTCATAGGCACTAACAGCATCTACAATACGATCAGGACCGATTTCCTTTGGATTCACTGTATCTATACGGATTCCTGTTCTTGTGCCCGCTCCTACTACGATCGGATGACAGTGCAGATATTTGATGATACCACTGGTAAAGGAATACATCATCTTCGGCACAACAGACGCAATGATCACTTCATCAATCTGTGTCGGTGCAACTCCCTTCTGCTCTAAAATATTACACAAAAGCTCACCATATTCGTCTGAAGTACGGGGCACCTGTACAGTAAAACGAAAACGGGCGATCAGCTGCTCCTCATCAAATACGCCAAATGTAATATCTGTGTTTCCAACATCCACTGCCAATAACATATCTTATCCTCTCAATCTCGCATTAATTTCGGTGATCCTTATAGGCTGTCGCTATCCCTTTCATCCAAAAGATCACTAATATCCTCATGTAAAAATGTCGCCTTATAGTATAACTCTAAGGCTTCTAAAAGCTCCCTTTTCTGTGCCTGTATCTGTTTAATCTTTAATACACTTCCAATCTCATCAAACAACAGGTCATTCTCCTGCGCCGTTACATGCATCAGAAGATTTCCATAATCATCAAAATGCAATGTCAGGATTCCTCCAACATCTGCCGTGTACAACACACACATAATCTGCAGTTCTTCTTTTATGGAAGTCGGCAAACCTTCAAATTCCGGATTCAG
Source organism: uncultured Lachnospiraceae bacterium (assembly GCA_934317005.1). GTDB lineage: Bacteria > Bacillota > Clostridia > Lachnospirales > Lachnospiraceae > Butyribacter. Next base: position 51,961 of record CAKREB010000011.1, on the reverse strand, counting down.
ATAGTATTTCGCCTCATATGAACTGGCTGCGCATAAAATATCACCCTGAATCTCCGGTGTATTATCAAACATATCCATATATCCCCCTTACAGATACTTCACCGGATACGACTTTCTTAATCGTTCCGTCTTCTTGTTCTACCAAAAGTGCGCCCTCTTTGTCAATTCCCCGCGCGATTCCGCAATCTGTCTTTTTCTCGTCTGCCTGCTCGATCATGCCATAATATACTTTTACTTCTTTGTCTTTGTTGGCAAGGCACTGATCATATTCTTCAACTGCAAAGGAAAGATCCTGCTCCTTTACAAACTGCTTATAATATTCGCAAAAATAGGATACCCAGACTGCTGCAAGCTCATTGCGGTTTACTTTCTTCTTTCCCTCTAAATAGATAGAGGTAGCTCTTTCCTGTAATTCTTCCGGAAAATCCGTTGTATTGGCATTGATTCCAATACCAACTACTGCATAATGGATATAATTTTCCTCAGAACTCATCTCCGTAAGTATACCACAAATTTTCTTTTTGGCAATAATAACATCATTTGGCCATTTAATCTCTGTCTTAAGACCACACACCTTCTTTACTGCCTTGGTCAATGCCAGCGCTGTTAAAAGAGTTAATCCGGACACCTTTTCGGGGGCAATCTCAGGACGCAGAAGAAGCGTCATCCAGATGCCGACATTTGGCTTAGATGCCCAATTTCTGCCACGGCGTCCTTTTCCTGCTGTCTGCTCTTCTGCAATAACAAGCGTCCCTTCTGCTTCCCCCAGCTCTGCAAGCTGCTTTGCCTTTGTATTCGTAGAATCTATGCTTTCAAAACATTCTACCTTCTGACACAGACAATCCTCCGGCAGATAACTTAAAATTTCCGGCGCATACAGCTTATCCGGTGATGCCAAAAGACGATATCCCTTGTTGGATACAGACTCTATCTCATAGCCAAATTCTTTAAGTGCAGTGATATTTTTCCATACCGCCTGTCTAGACACCCCAAACTGTTCACACAGACTGGAACCGGAAATATACCCCTCTTCTGCCTCACGCAGAGCTTTTAGTATCTTTTCTTTCATGCCTTTTAATCCTCAAACTCGCCAAGTGTTGCTACCATGACAGCCTTGATCGTATGCATTCTGTTCTCTGCCTCATCAAATACAACAGACTGTTCTGATTCAAACACTTCATCTGTTACTTCCAGTTCCTTCATGCCAAACTTCTCATATACTTCTTTTCCAATCTTTGTCTTAAGATCATGGAAAGCCGGAAGGCAATGAGTAAAGATTGCTGTATCCTTTGCATTTTCCATTACCTTTTTATTTACCTGATATGGAGAAAGAATCTTGATTCTCTCTGCCCATACTTCATCTGGCTCGCCCATAGATACCCATACGTCTGTATAGATCACATCTGCATTCTTTGTTCCTTCCATCACATCCTCTGTCAGAGTGATCGTTGCTCCGGATGCCTTGGCATATTCTTCACACTGCTTTACAAGCTCCTCCGATGGGAAATATTCCTTTGCCGTACAAGCCACAAAATCCATTCCCATCTTTGCACACATGATCATAAGTGAATTTCCCATATTGTAACGGGCATCTCCCATGTACACAAGCTTAACTCCTTTGATCTTTCCTAAATGTTCACGGATGGTAAGAAGTGTCGCAAGCATCTGTGTCGGATGATACTCATTAGTCAGACCATTCCATACCGGTACTCCCGCATACTTTGCAAGCTCTTCTACAATCTCCTGACCATATCCACGATACTCGATTCCATCAAACATTCTGCCTAAGACACGCGCCGTATCCGCAATGCTTTCCTTTTTTCCAATCTGCGATCCGGATGGATCAAGATATGTGGTTCCCATTCCCATATCATGTGCTGCAATCTCAAATGAGCAGCGGGTACGCGTACTTGTCTTTTCAAAGATCAGTGCAACGTTCTTTCCAACATAATGATTGACTAAGATTCCTTTTTTCTTTTTATCCTTTAAATCTGCCGCAAGATCTACTAAGTATGTAATCTCGTCCGGTGTAAAATCCTTCAGTGTTAAAAAATTGCGTCCTTTCAAATTCATCTTCATCACATTTTCTTCCTTTCTACTGTTTAAAACGTAATCTGATTTCTTTCCTCTGTATCAGCTGCAAAGCAGTTTAACATGAAAGCCCCCGGATATCACACAGACATCCGGGGTAGTATCTTTTCCTCTAAGCAGGAATCTTTTCTAATCATTCTTTGCCACTTCTTTAATGGAAGTAACCAGACCTGCCATCGACTGAATTTCGGATGGAATAATAATCTTAGTTGCCTTACCATCAGCAGCCTTTTCAAATGCTTCCAGTCCTTTCAGGCGAATCACCTGATCGGTTGCTCCTGCTTCATTTAACATGCGAAGACCGTCTGCCTTTGCTTTTTGTACTGCTAAGATTGCTTCTGCCTGACCTTCCGCTTCGCGGATCGTAGCTTCCTTCGTTGCCTCAGCCTTTAAGATAGCTGCTGCCTTGTCTGCCTCTGCATCCAGAATAGCTGCTTCTTTCTTACCCTGTGCCACTAATATAGCAGACTCTTTTTCACCCTGCGAACGGAGAATTGACTCTCTCTTTTCACGCTCTGCCTTCATCTGCTTTTCCATCGCATCCTGAATGGCTGCCGGTGGAATAATATTTTTCAGCTCAACACGGTTAACTTTGATTCCCCACGGATCTGTTGCCGTATCAAGTGATGCACGCATCTTTGTGTTGATCGTTTCACGAGAAGTCAGTGTTTCATCTAACTCTAACTCACCAATGATATTACGAAGTGTCGTAGCTGTCAGATTTTCAATCGCAACGATTGGATTCTCCACTCCATACGCATAAAGCTTTGGATCCGTAATCTGATAAAAGATAACCGTATCAATCCGCATCGTAACATTATCCTTTGTAATAACCGGCTGTGGTGGGAAGTCTACTACCTGCTCCTTTAACACGACCCTCTTTGCAACACGATCGATCAAAGGCACTTTAAAGTGGATTCCTACACTCCATGTTGCCTGATATCCCCCCAGTCTTTCCACAACATATGCCTTTGCCTGTGGCACAACATTGATACATGATAAAATTACAATTACAGCAATAACTAAAATTACAATAATTAATGACATTTCTCCTGGTAAGCCTAACATCTTTTCCCCTCCATTTTTCTCATTTTTCGCAGATAGCAGCAACCACTACATGTGCTCCTTTTACCTGCTTTACCTCTACTTCTGTTCCAATTGGCAGTTTCCGGTCTGCGTCTTCGCTTCTTGCCGTCCATTCCATTCCGTTTAACATGATCTTGCCTGTCTGGTTCAGATTATCAATCTCTTCCAGCACCTTGCCATGCTTTCCTATCAGACTGTCAATGTTTGTCTTTGCTCTGCTTGCATTCAGATGCTTTTCTGCGATTGGTCTGGTAAAGATCAACAATACGACAGAAACCACTAAAAACAATGTAACCTGCAGCCACAAAGGAGCCTGACACTGACCTGCGATAAATGCTACAAACGCACCACCGGCAAACCATATTGTGGTAAGGCCAAGTGTCAGAATCTCGATCACCAGTAAAACCGCAACTGCTATCAGCCAATAAACTGGCTCCATGCCTCATCCCTCCTCTTTGCATTTATCTCAGATTATAGACTATTTTGACTAAAAACACAATGCCTAGCGTTTTTGTCTGGCAATCTCGTACATTAAAACTGCTGCCGCCACCGCTGCATTTAAGGATTCTAAGCTTCCTGCCATCGGGATGCGTATCTTTCCGCTCAGATGTGCTGCTACCCTGTCTGAGATGCCATTAGCCTCGTTTCCAACCACAATTCCGGTGCCCTCCCGATAATCCACCTCATCATATATCATGCTTCCTAACATCATCGTTCCATATACAGGAATCGCTCTTTCTTTCAGCACATCGATCACTTCTGTCAGATCATCTGCATAATAAAATGGAACACGAAAGATTGCTCCCATCGTGGAACGTACCGTCTTTGGATTAAACAGATCAACACTTTCCTTGCTTAAAATGACACCTGACATGTCTGCACCTTCTGCAGTACGCATGATAGTGCCAAGATTGCCGGGATCACGCAGATTGTCTAACAAAAGAATACTACGTCTGTCATCCCCGATAATCTTTTCTAGCTGATAGGATGGCATGGAAACTAACGCCAAAATCCCCTGTGGTGTTACTGTTTCCGAAATTGTCTGAAAAACAGCCTCTGAAACCACCTCATACTCCTGCGTCTGTAAAAGAGCCTGTAACTCCTCATCCACTGTTTCCATTGCCTTTTCCGATAAATATAGCTTTTGAAGACTACCATAAAAGGCAGCCTCCTTTGACAGCTTAATCCCTTCTGCCACAAAAAGCTTCTTTTTCCTGCGCTCACGCGCGCTCTTTTGCAGCCTGACTATTTCTTTCATCTGCGCATTTGATTCACTCGTAATCATAATTTCTCCTACATAAAAGGGTGACATAAGCCACCCTTTTGTAATCTTATTTTTTGTTCCGGCATGACTGGCATATTTTGTCAAAATAACATATATAAGCCTAATCAGCTTTTCGCTACAAATACTTTCTTTCCCTGTCCTTTGTTCTTAAAAAGTCTTTTATATGGTGTAAACTTCTGTGTCGGTACCGATATCTTACACTGCGATACCCCAACTAACGCTTTTTTTCCTACCGTCTTTAAAATCAAAGAACGTACCACGATGGAAGAAAGCTTCTTACAATTCTTAAATGCAGAGTTTCCAATGACACTGACTGCACTATTGATAATAACAGATTTCAGCTTTGCACAATTAGAAAACGCCTTGTTTCCTATAGAAATCTTAAGGTTCAATGCACCTGCCATCACATCCTGCCCCATCGCACCTTTCTGGCTTTGAGATGATGTCTTTCCAATCTTTGCCCTGGTCAGGGAATTGCAATTCTTAAAGGACTTAAAGGCAATTGTCTGAATAGAATCTGGAAGTACGACCTCTTTTAGCGATGTACACAGTGCAAACGCTCTTCGTTCAATTGTTTTTAGATGCTTTGGAAAAGAAACCTTTTTTAGCTTCTTACAATTCATAAATGCTCCAACGCCAATCTTTTTGATATGATTGCCCAGGATCAGTTTCTCTATATTTTTATTTTTTCGAAAGGCTCTATCACCAATCTCCACTACCTTTAATGTAACACCATTATATGTTACCGTGTCCGGAACACGAAGTACCTTTTCCGTCTTTTTGTCAGCTGTCAAGCCGGTAAATACAGCCGAATTTTTGTCTTTGACCTTATATTTCATGCCTGCGTTCTGGAACTTATCCCCTGTTTTGAACGGGATCTTTGTCGGCTTTGGGCTCTGTGTCGGTGCTTCCGTTGGTGCTGCCGTCGGTTCTACGGTTGGCTCTACAGTTGGCTCTACGGTCGGTGCTACTGTTGGCATCGGTGTCGGACTCACTGTTGGCGCCGGTGTCTCGGTCGGTAACGGTGTTTCTGTTGGTGCCGGTGTTTCCGTTGGTGCCGGTGTTGATGTCACTGTCGGTACATAAGATCCTCCGCCTCCACCACCGCTTGGTTTGCTCGGTATCGCTTCCACCGTACCAACGGCTGAAAAGATCACATATGGAATATCATTTGTTACAATATATTCAAATGTATAACTGCCATCTGCATTCTTGATTCCCGGTTCATTTGGAAATGCCTCATGATTCACTAACAGGTTTGGCATATCGACAAAACGCTTTCCTGCAGCCGGTTTGACCTTAACCTGAAGCTTCGTTCCCACCTGAATCGCACTTCCTGATGTTACTTCACTGCCATTTTCCTGTGTCACGGCAATTGTAGCACCCGAAAGTGTAGTGGTATCGATGCCGATGACAGATGTCGGAATTTCTTCGGTAATCAGACCATTGTAGCCATACTGCTTCTGCAGCATAAAATATGTCTCTCCTTTGCCACCAGTTGAATTATAAATCTTGAATCCAGACACCTTACACGTGCACACCCGCCTATCATCTGAAAAACTACTTTGGGCTATCGGATAGTTGGTCTCAGATATTGCTGAGCCACTTGGTACCGTTACCTCATAATCCTTCATCTCACTCGGATTAGAATATCCGTCTGGAGTCTGTTGATAATTATTCACTACAATGCGCATCTGTGCATCTTCTGCAAAACGATAGCCCTCTTCTGCTGTAATCTTAAGCTGTACACTGCCATTCTCTTTCTTTGTCACCTCGATTGGCTTGATATTCTGAATTGCCGCCATATCATAATACACATGTACCACAACATCGTGATCTTCTGTAACGATTTCCGTTTCCGCCTTTGCACTTTCCGGTTCCACGGAAAATGCAATTAGCGAAACAAGTAACGCTGCGATAGTAAAAAAACTCCACCGCTTTTTCCTTTCCTTTGAAAAAAATACATTCATTCTGTTATCTCCCTTCTCAATTCATTGTTAATTAAGAGTAATCAATCCCTTCTGTTTGCCTGCAAACATCGTGTTTCCTCTTCCCTTCATAACACTCCTATCATAATGTAACTACTTTCGAAAGTCAATCTTTTTTGTCATGACGCTACTCTCCTCGCATCCGCATTATTGATTGTACAAATGATAGTGTTCCTTTTGTTTTGTTGTCAAATGTACTCCCTTTACATACTCTTTTGCCTTTTGAATCAGTTCTTTTGTAGAATACAGCGGTATCTTATATAATGTATGATTACCATCATATACGATTACCTTTCCATCCGCTGCCGTTGCCACATAGTTTGGAATAACACCGACAACCTCTCCTCCCTCTTTCTTACTATAAAGATATGCCACATTCGACCCGGTTGATTTTCCTGATGCGTGAATACTTCCGCTCTGATACCATACTATGAAATACGGAAGCTCTTCGGTTGTCGACACACCGTACACACCGGTACTAATATCCGATAGATCCAATACCTTTTTCCATGTTCTGGTATCATATACCGCATTGTAATCATTTAGGAAATATCTGCCATCATCAAAAAAGAGGGTACAAGGATAACTTCCCGCTTTCCCCTTGCATACCACCTTATCCTTTGACAAGGAATATACAAACCAGTTGTTCCCTGTCTGATCCCGGCAAAACAATAACTCCTGCTTTTCATTGACCGTATAAATCTGGGCATCCCTTAAGATAGCTCTCTGCTTTCCGTCCTTTTGAATCATCGTAAAGGTATCCGAGCCAAAAATGTCGTATTGACCACACAGCACCCCACGATTATAACCGTCCGGTATCTTTGCGGTTTTCACTGTTTTCCCCGAACTGCTGTCATACTTTTTAAGCATTCCCTTTTCTGCAATGCTGATAAACGATTTATCTTCATTATAAAAATAATAAGAATCCTCACTAAATGTAAAAATCTTTTTCATCGTATCTGCTGCAAAATGTGCATTTTCGCCATATGCATAGTCCTGTACCCCGATATATCCTTTGGAAACTGCCTCAACAGACAGATTATCAAAAGACTCATATTCCATACTCTTTAAGGTAGTAGAACTGCTCATTTTCCAATCCTTCGCAGAAAATACAGCAATCTGATCCTGCATTCCATTCTTAAAGTCCATCATGAAGTAATCTCCATCCGACAACGCCGTGTACCACTTTTCCGACACCGAGGCATTTTCCGAACGGATATCTAATGCTTCTACATCCTTTCTCTCATTATCACGAGGTGTATAAATACGAATATTCTGTCCCCAATAATCACTCATGCAAGCGTATTTTTCCGAAAATGACAACAAATAATAGCTTTGACTATTTCCGGAAACGGTATTGATCAATTCCTGTTTTCTACTATTGTAAAAATATGTCTGACCATTTTTTAAGGTTAATGCAAGATAATCCCCAAATGCACGAATAGAAAGCACATCGGAAGAATATGATTTTTCCCAAATAATCTTTCCGGTCTTACTACTGATCTCATAAATCTTTTTTCCCTGATAGAAAAAGCAGCTCTCATAACCGGAAACCGCAAATCCATCAATATCTTCCTCCGTATCCACCAGATAATCATCGGTATTTTCATTCAGATCATTGACCACAATATGACTTCTTCCTACCTGTGAGTCCTCTCTCTTAAAACAAAGGCTATGGTCATTGATAAAGGAAATCTGGCTGCAGCTTTCTCCTTTATCGACAAATAACATTCCTCCCGTCTGTGTATCTGTCAACAAAATCCCAACCTCATCCTTGGCATCCTGCGACAAAACAGCAATGGAGTCATCCGGACTGATGCAGTACAGGGCATATTTCTTATCAGTATCTAACTGTGTTACCGCTGATTGATTTCCTTTGGCATCATAATAAGAAAGCTCTGCTGTTTCTGTATTGTACAAAGCAATCCTATCACGCTTTTGACTCAGTACAAGCTGATCCCCTTCGCCTGCCGTAAACAACTCCTGATCCTTTTGAAAGTTAACCGCACGCAGACCGTTCTCAGACAGATAGACCATGCTATCACTATCCTCTAAAAAATAGGCACAATGCGAAAGTGTATGCAGACTCGTCTTACGGATCGAACGCAGCTGTGCCTGATACAACTGCTTTTTCGAATCCATCTCATAGACGGTCACTGTCCCCTCTAACATATTTCCCGCTGTTGTCTGGTACTGCTCGACCAAAAGCTTTTTCTGATCCGGGCTTACTTCCACCTTCGTCTGATACGATTCTTCCTCAAAACTGTACACCTTATCTGCCTGATAACCACTGCTTAAGTCATATATTCCCAATGCATCCACCAGAGAACGCATCACACTTGGTACAAATGGGCGTTCCGGCTCCGACAGATCCTTTGGCAAAGCTTCCAGTGCAAGTAGTGCCGCTGTTAAGCGGTCACCATTGGCGTATGCCTCTGATGCATATTCTGACAGATAGTATGACTGTCCCTTTAAGGTTCTCTGCATAGATTCGTCCAGACTATCATAGGCTGCATTCAACTGTATATTCTTCACCGTAACAACACCGACAAATGCACTTAATCCAACCACAACTGCGGAAACCGCCGCTACAATACGCTTTCTTCTGCGCTCTCTCTGCCTCTGACGCAGATCATCATAATCCAGATTTAAAATCTGCGATACATAGCGCAACTTCTCACGGGATGCTAACTTTAAAATTTCTTTATCCGAATCCGCACGTACATCCACCGCCAGCGGTTCAATATGTACAAGCTCGCCATCCCTTTCGTACTCTGTCAAAAGCTTTGGAAAGCTTTCGTCCGGTTCTCCCTCTACTAACACAACGATAATCTTATCGCGTCCGCGAATCTGCAGAAAATACTCAATTTCCTCCATACACCATACAGAATCTTTGTAGCGCTTCGTACAGATTACGATCAGATATTCTGACTCATCCAGACCTTCCCGGATAATCTCGGAAAGGTCACTTGCCGATCTTAGATCATCTGCATCCCGAAACACCTTTCCTAACGTCTTTTTTCCTACCTGCTTCGCAATCTTTGATGGCAGACGATACCTCTCCAGTTCCCGCTGAATCCTCGTTCCCACCATCTCATCAATGCCACCATGACGATAACTGATAAAAGCTACATATTTCATACCTGTGATTCCTCCCATCTTTGTAATCGGCAGCACATAAACTTACACAAATTGACAATGCCGATTGCAAGTCAACTTCCCTGGTAAGCTTCTATTCTCTTTTTATTTTATCTCCTGATATGTTTTTTGAAAAATATCCCCGCGCACCACATAAATATCATGCGGATCGTCCTCTCTGCACACAATATAATCTCCAATTTTACCGGAATAATATTTATTCTCATCCCAGGCGGTAAATACCTTTACATTTTTCTCTAGTGGCTTCGCAAATATCTTAACCTGACCGGTTGCCACACATGGCTTCATATACTGTAAGAGCTGATAAATCTCTCCATCCATGTTATTGCGCACCGTCGGAGCGTAATCCATCATAAATTCCGGTGCCTTATCCGTACTCCGATAACTTTTCTGATATTTCTCCTGCCGTATCGGATAGACTTCACCTTCTATTCCAATCATAAAATACAAATCGTCCTCTACGAATAGATCAACATCCCCTTCTAAGGTACGCACCATAATCGGTGTCCCTTCCTTCAAAAAGTCGGTTGCTCTGGCTACTCCAACCGGAATCTCCTTTTTCTGATATGGTTTTAGCTTTGAACGATCCAAAAGATACTCTTTTGCATAAATGATCTCATAGGAATCAAAGTATTGGCGCATGCGCTCCTGCAAAACCTCCAGTATCTCCCTTCCATCATACAACTGCTCAAAGCTGTTCTTAGCAATAAATCCACCTGCTTTTGTCAAATGTCCGCCGCCGTTTCCAATCTTATCACACAGCGCAGCCGCCAGCTCATTCGCCTTCACTTCCTTAATACAGCTTCTGACCGAAAGCTTAAAGCCGGCTGGATTGGGGTTATATGCCACACAGACATCCACCTCCTGCACCTGAATCACAAAATCACTGATAATTCCTAAGATATTTGGATCACACGGCTCTGATGGAAGCACGGCAAATCGATACTTTTCATCATATACCTTCTGATTCAATGCCTGACTTGCAATATTTAACTCCTGCATCGACAGATTTGTATTGATCAAGCGAAACAGCAGTGCTTCATCCTTTACCAAAGTATCCCGCATATCCTTATCTAACGGATGAAAGATTTCTTCAAAATGATTCGTATCCGTATATAATCCATAATACAATGCCGTAGAAAGCTTTCCATCATCGCTTATATCAAAGCCCACCTTCTGAAACAAACTCCATACAACCGTAGCACAGCTCCCAAGATTTCCACGAATATATGTATTTTCTGTCTGAAGCAGTCCACACTGATGATGATCCACCATCGCAACATTCGGTGCTTCAAACTTTGTCACATTTCCCTCACCATATTGACAGTCTGTCATAAATAGCAGATCACACTCCGGCAGTTCTGTCACATACTCTACCGGAATGTCCAGTGCCTCTACCATCATCAGCAGATTCGGTTTTGTAATCTGATTTCTTCCACTGTAGATCAACCGAACCTTCCTGCCCTGCTTTTTGTAATATTGATACAACGCATATCCCGATGCCAACGCATCCGCATCCGGATTATCATGACACTGAATACAAATCTTCTCATACGAAAGAAATCGTCCCAAAAAATCTTCCTGCTGCCCTATCATCCTCTTTACCTCCTCCTTCGAAATACATTCCTCTGCCACTTCAAGTACTACCCTTAAATTTTCTTTCATTATTCCCTCTTTTCCGCCATTGGAAAACCTCTGACTATACTCACACCTTGATTCTGCCCAAAACGGATACAACCGCCGAAGCATCCTCCTAAGCGTGTACATATGTTCCTATTTTGAACATTGACCTTTTGCACATAATATCATACCATATAATTAGCATGCAAGTTTTGCTTGTGCAGGTTGCAAACGAATTACCGTTGTACTGTAAGTAGGTAATCATCCGTACCTTGATTTTTCAAAATAAGCCGCCCATCGGGCGGCACATTTTATTTCTTCTGTTTGGTTCGAAATCCTTCCGGTAATTCATCTGACCATGGCAATAGCCGATTCAGCTCATCCGGTTTTGGAAAAGGACCCATTTTACGGAACTCGTCTAATACATAGGAAAGATAGTAAGCGCCTAATTGCTAGGCGTCATTAAAACATGAAACACTCCTTTGGTGGAGTGTTCAAATTTAGATGCGTTTACTTCAGTTATCAAGTTTGCATAGTTTGATCACGTTTTCATTCCATGGCATCATTGCCTCAAGCTGTGCATCCTCCATTTGATCATTAGGACGTTGATCCAAAAGATATTTGATGTATTTATAAACATTCAGATGATGGGCGGATGCCATTTCTGCAAAGCTGTATGCTATCGCACTTGCTTCTGCACCCTCCGGGGTGTCACAGAACAGCCAGCCTTTGCGGCCGGTAACAAAAGACTTCATTTTCTGCTCACTCAGATTATTGCTGAGACTGCAGCGGCCATCCTCAAGATAGGTCATCATGAGATCCCGTCGGTTTAATGCATAGTTTACTGCGGCGGCAAATTTACTGCCTCTGACCGGTGTCTGCTTTTCCAGCCACACCAAGAAAGCCTCAATCATCGGTTTTTCATGCTTGAGACGTCCGTTTTTGATCTGCCGGTACGAGTAGCCTTTTTCTTTAAAGTGCCGCTCATACGCAAACAGCTTGTCGCAGTATTCGACACCCTGCACTGCTGGAATGCTGATATCTCTCTGTTTCCCTTTGGGGATCGCATCGAAGAAATATCTCCGGATATGAGCAAAACAGCAGCAGCGTCTGATATCCTTCACTTTGTTATAGCCGGTGTACCCATCCACCATAAGGTACCCGTGGAAGCCTTTGAGAAACTCACTTGCGGTATCTCCACTGCGGGTCGGTGCATAATGATACAGGATGATCGCCGGCATTCCGTCTTCGCCGCTCCGGAACAGCCACATATATGACTTGGCAGCCGCTTCCCGACCTTCCTCTTTCAGCACCTGAACAGGTGTTTCGTCTGCCATGGCAAAGTTCCTTTGTACCAGCAGACGGTGGCAGTACTCATACAGCACTTTCAGATATATGCTGGTACTTGCGATCACCCAGTTTGCCATAGTAGTGCGGCTCAGGGTGAATCCATACTGGAGCCAGTCTTTTTCCTGACGGTATAACGGCAGTCCGTTTGTGTACTTTTGGTAAATGACCCAGGCAACTGTCGATGAGGAAGCATAGCTTCCAAGTAGTGACGGCGGCACAGGGGAATGGATGATGTTTGGCTTTTCCGCTTCCTGTTTACATTTCGGACATCCGTAGTGGATACTGATGTACTCAACCACCTTTAAGGTGGCTGGAATGTATTCCGGCTCTTTACGGACAACTTCTTTCCCAATCACTTCCAGAGGAGTTCCGCATACGGGGCAGAACTGCTCCTCATCCGGCAGCGGTACTTCGACCCGTTCCACGGGAAGGTTCTTTGCCTTTTCCTCGAATGTTGCTTTTGGTTTCCTGACATGGGATCTCACCGGTATCTCTGCAGCAGGCAGGATAGCCGGCTTCTCCTCTTCCGGTTCATCAAAGAGCGTCAGCTGTCCGTCAGTTTCGGCTGCATGTTTTTCACTGGATCTGCCGAAGAGTTTCCTCTTCATATAATCCAGCTGTTCATTCAGAAGCCTGATCTGGACAGTCAGTTCCGCCACCTGGGCGTTGCTGTTTTCTAATGCAGCACGGAGTGTTTTATTCATCTGTCGCTGTTCTGAAACAGAGTCTTTCAACTCCCGGATCAGACGGTCTTTTGCATCGGCACCCATGGGCGTTTCCTCCTTGATCTGATGTCATTATTATATCAGATTTTGGCATAAAACAAAAGCGGAAACCCCTTATTTTTCAATGGTTTTCAGCATTTTCACGTAGTTTGTTCCGTTGGTCTTATGGCTTTTGGCTGTTCGATCTCCAAACCATCCATCAGCCATTCAAACTGCTTCCAGGTAAGGCTTTTGACCTCATCCTGATTTCGCGGCCATTTATAACTGCCGGATCCGCTCAGACGCTTATAGAGAAGGACAATGCCATCCTTCTCCCGGTAGATCGCCTTGATCCGATCTTTCTTTCTGCCACAGAAAAGAAAGAGACAGTTATCATTTGTATTCATCTTTAACTGTTCCTCAATAATGGCACACAGTCCGTCGATCTGCTTGCGCATATCCGTTCTGCCGCAGACAATATACACTTTATCCAGAACGGATATATCTCCTAGCAAACCGTCTCCCGGAGTGTCAGGAGAACACGTTTTAAAGTCTGTTCTTCAAAGTCATTTGACAATGCGATGTTGACACCGCCATACTGAAGAAAAATGCTTGCAGCTTCCGGCATGTTGACCGCCGGGATTCCGGCGGTTTCCCGAACCGGATCAGGCTGGATGTTTACACAGACAACATCCTGTCTTTCTGTGGCAGATACATTTCTGCCGGAACATTCCGTTTTCGGAAGATCATAACAGGCACGCTGCCGGAGCTTGCGCACCCAGTAATAAAAGGTACTTGGGACAATGTCGTTATCCAGACACCAATGTCTGTCAGACAGACCGCTTTTGCGGCACTGCATGACAAGCTCGTAAACCCTATCATAATCTAATCGTTTGTTTGCCATTTGGCACCTCCTCAATGTTAGTGTTGTAGTAAACGTCTCCAACATTGAATGAGAAACTTCACGATTGTTGGAGTGATTGCTTTTTAATTTTAGACACTCCGATTATGGCATGGATTGATGAGGGGTGCAATCCGTGGGCAGATTAGGCGCTTACAGAGGATTTGTCTCTTCCCGTACAAGTTTTTATCAATTACAAGCGCCGAATATATGCAGGCAACATAAAAGAGATCACGGAGTGGATGATTTATGTGAGAGAAAAGCCAATGATTTTCTGATAGATTATGTTGATTATAGCGGAGAGGGTATATGGTCATAAAAAATTGGCTTGTTATCCATACAAACCCAAGCTATAATAATCTTGTGACAACACCTATATCTTTTCGAAGAGTTGTTGAACAGTAAACAGTACACCGGTCGATTGAATCGTGATTATGCGAGGCTTGAGCAATGAGATAGCAGGTGAATTGATGGAAATTACATTTGGAGATAACAGTTGATCTGAATAGGACTAAAACATATGAAGTCCGTAAGATGTAAGGAGGACATTCATGAAAATAGAGGAAGGAACACTTTTATGAGCAAAAAATTACAGATAAGAAATAGCACTGTTGATTTCTTGGTTTTCACACGAGATGCAGGAAAAGACGGGATAGAAGTCAGGGTTCAGAATGGTGATGTATGGTTGACACAGAAGGCAATTTCACAGCTTTTTGATGTAGATAGAAGTGTGGTTACAAAGCATCTGAGTAATATTTTTAAAGAGAGCGAATTAGATGAAAATTCAACTTGTGCAAATTTTGCACAAGTTGCCGATAATGGAAAAACATATAACTATAAATTTTATTCATTAGTTGCAATTATTGCTGTGGGGTATCGCATTAATTCAGAACGGGCAATGCAGTTCAGAACATGGGCAACGAAGGTGTTGGATACATTTACAAAGCAGGGATATGTTCTTGATAAAAGCAGATTGATTAATGGACAGATTTTCGATGAAGATTATTTTGAGCATCTTATTGCAGAGATTCAGGAAATCAGAGCTAGTGAGAGAAGGTTTTACCAGAAAATTACAGATATATATGCAACAGCAGTAGATTATGATAAGAATTCGCAGGTGACAAGAGAGTTTTATGCTACAGTACAGAATAAGATGCATTATGCGGTCCATGGTAATACAGCGGCAGAAGTTATTGTTGCAAGAGCCAATCATAATCAAGAACATATGGGACTTAAATCATGGAAAAATGCGCCGGATGGTAAAATCGTAAAAACAGATGTGTCCATTGCAAAGAATTATTTAGAAAAAGAAGAACTTGCAGAATTAAATGAGATTGTGACAATGTATCTTGATTATGCAACAAGACAGGCACGAAGACGTATTCCTATGACTATGGAAGATTGGAAAACAAAGCTGGAGGCATTTCTTAGATTTAATGATGCAGAAGTACTTCAAGATAAAGGAAAAGTGACTGCAGCTATTGCAAAGGAATTTGCAGAAAGTGAGTTTGAAAAATACAGAGTTATACAGGATTCTTTGTATGAAAGTGACTTTGATAAATTGGTGAACGATATGGAAAATGATGGGGATGTAAAATAGCTATAGCTGGGAAGCCATAAATATATTTTAATGCAATAATACATCAGCAGTAGAGCCATATTCCGAATCCTTCCTTATTTTTAAGTAGGCCGGAACATTCGCTCCGAAAATATAAATAAGATATCATCTGCATTATACCAATATGTTATCTGATTTGCAATGGAAACAAGTCATTATAAATCTTTCCTTGATCTTCGTAAACCGGTATCAGCATCATACCATCACACCCACCTCATATTTTTCCAAAGTTCCAACAAGACAGTTGCTCCAACAAACGATTACCGTTATACTAAAAGGCAAGAATATCATATCGCAACAGAAAACAAACCATACAGAAACGGAGGCTTCCTATGATTATATTCCGTGTAGATGCTAATGAAACCATTGCAACAGGCCATCTAGTTCGCTGCATTTCAATCGCAGTTGAACTTATCAAGAGAGGGGAGCCTTGTCTTTTTCTACTGGCAGAAGAAAAAGAAACCGCACGTTTGGAAGAGAAACACATTCCCTATCATATCTTACACACCGACTGGAAACACATGGAATCGGATTATCCGGTTCTGTTTCCTATTCTAGAAAAAGAAAAACCCGACTGGGTAATCGTAGATTCCTATCAGGCAGATAGGGAATATCTGGCTGCTTTAAATGCCAAAGCACCTGTTCTCTACATTGACGATATGGCATTGGAAACTTATCCTGTGTCTGCGGTATTACATTATATCTATTGGGATGACGATCACAGCTATTCGAACAGATACCAGACAACACCAACGAAGTTACTGGCTGGCATGAAGTATGCTCCGCTTCGGGAAGAATTTCAACAAAGTTCCTTAAATCAGAAACGCAATAAAAGCATTCTGATCACAACCGGAGGAACAGACCCTTTTCATATTACAGGGGATGTATTACGACTGTGTCTTGGAGATAATAATGCGCTTTCCACCTCTGCAGACAATGTAACCAATCTTTTTGCCGAATACCAATTTGAAATCATTGTCGGCAGCATGAATCAGGATGAAGAAGCATTAAAAAAACTTGCAGAAATCTATCCGCAAGTTCATTTACATAAAAATATAAGTAATATCAGTGACTATATGCGTAGCTGTGAAATTGCCATTTCTGCCGGAGGAACTACGCTCTTAGAGTTGTGCTCCTGCAGCATTCCAACCATCTGCTTCTCCTTTGCTGACAATCAGATAGATTTTACTAAGCAGATGGGATTGCGCCATATTATGTATTATGCCGGCGATGCCCGTTATCAGAATGTCACCGAAACAATCTTAAAACATCTCATGGCATTTGCGAAAGATCACACCCTTCGTAAGGAATACGCCCTTCGTATGAACCAGCTGGTAGACGGTCAGGGTGTTAAACGAATCGCTGACTTTCTATCAACCAATTTGCACCACTGCACTCCCTTTTAGACTACTCAATCAGCTCCGTTCAATAGTGATCTATTATACATTAATTCTTTTTAATACCTCTACTGCCAAATTATAAATAATACTTTTTTGTCTTATCTATATATTTTAAATACCGATGAATCAGTGCATACTACAATAACATAGCTTTATTCATTTTTCAAAGAATACGTTAATTTATATGAATGTCAATGAGTTTTTAAAAAGTTACTTTTGACATTCACATCATCTTATATTTTTAAACAAGTAGTAGTACTCATCTCTGGTTTGATAATTCCATACTACTCTTTCACACACAAATCTATTTTTATACATATCAGTTATCAAATCAGCACTATAATAGGGATTTATTCCATAATTTAAATATCCTTCGTCAA
The DNA here is from genome assembly GCA_934317005.1 of uncultured Lachnospiraceae bacterium. Classification (GTDB taxonomy): domain Bacteria; phylum Bacillota; class Clostridia; order Lachnospirales; family Lachnospiraceae; genus Butyribacter. The sequence continues at coordinate 34,379 of CAKREB010000011.1, read as the reverse complement.
CGCTTTTGTCATCCAATCGTATAAATCGCTCATTTCTTGTCTTGCTCAAAATAACATACTTTACGTTAATAAATTGTTTTATAAACAATGGTATATTTTCTATATAATCAATAACACCTGCAAGGTAATACATGTCTACACTCAAATCTGGTATATTTTCTTTATTAAGATCACATACAATTGTATTTTCATCTCTTTTACAGTAATCTAAACCATAATATTTTATATTTTTAGAAAGATATCTTTTTAACAATCCTTCGCCACAGCCAATATCAAGTATGCTAGTCGTATCTTTTGGAATCAATTTGACCATTTCCTCAGCGCGCTTCATCCAACCCCGTCTTTGTCTTTCTAGTGCATCCTTGTTTTCTTTCTCAAATTCTTTCCAAGCGGTATCTGTATACATTAAATTATAAAAATTACTATGTAATTTCCAACCATTAAAGAAATTCACATTTTCTGTCAGCCCATACTGCATCAATTTTTCTTTGATGATATTATATTTGTGTGTATCTGTTATAATAACTATAATATCTTGTTTTTGTTCACATTTTAGATAGTCAAAAGGACGTATTTGTTTTTCAAAATACCCTTCTTTTGTATATATTCCTTCCGTTTCTCCGAGAAAATATTTAATTGTTTGAAATCGTTCTACTGTAAATAATCTTTCTGCCCAAACACCTGTTGGGCACGCAATTACATTTTTCATATTAATACCTTTCCATATTTGTTCTTAAAAATATATTTTGCATCTGGTATATTTTTTACGCATTTATTTATTCTGTCTTCAAGCGATAATATAACGTTATTTTGCGTCAATACAATTCCACCATTATTTAATTTTGTATTCCAGTTTTTTGCATGTATAAATTCATCCGATTCTGACCATAATTCTGGAACAGGGAGCCATCCAGAAACAAAGGCGATATACAATCCCTCAGGTGAATACAAATTAGGGATATTCTCTTCCATTTGCTGTATTATTGCTCTGGCTGATTTCTCTAATATATCCATTCTTTCAGCAATATTATTTTCTACTTTTTCTATTATCTTCAATTCATGTTTATGTTTTCTGTATTCACTCAGTGATTTTCGAGTTATTTTGATACTTTCATTTATTATCTCAGGAGTTGCCAAAAATAATGCCTCACTATAACTTACAACATGTATTATAGCAGGATTAAAATGATTATACGGATCTATATCATCCATCATAGCTGTAACAGCAGCCAACTGTATCTTTGCCTCTTCCAAATCTGGTTTAAAATAATCCAATCCCGCACGTGTTTGAAAAATAACCTTAAATTGGTCATTTTCTAACTCTTTTACTAATTTCAAAACCGTTCTTGATTTTGCCAAATCCTGTACCCCCCATGTACTTCTTGGTGTATTTAACATATTTTGTAATATAAAATATTTAATTCCACATTTTTTTGACATCTTTGCAGCAAGATACTCTGAAATAATATATGTAATATCATCACATCCTCGAAAGGCAAAATGATGTGGCACATTAGCTTCTACAGGCTTGTTCATTAATGCAATATCTTTAATCGTTGCAATATGTTGGCTGAGATTATCATATAATGTATTAGGACCTCTTCCGTCCAATTCATCAAACCACCACAACGAAAGGGCATGCCACGCAATATTTAATGTTTTTTCATACATCCATGCCATGTTCTGAATATTCTTTGTCGCTGAATATGTTCTCACAAGCATTGGTTTTGCAGCATTCCAAATATCAATAAAATCTTCTTCAGAATTAACAGGAACACCACCTCCGTTACTTTTTCCTGTCCAATTTTCATTAAAATTTGATTGAGATAATTGTGACGTTCCAATTGACAAAATATCCAAGAAACCAGTTTTTGCTAGGTATTTACACCATTCAATATATTTTTCTATACATTCTCTTCTCGTCATATCCATATAATAAGGACCAGAATGTGCCCGGATTAATGGTTGAAACCCTTCCTTAAAATTATATTTTAATCGTTTGATTAATGTATCGTTTACTGTTCCATATTCTTTATAGTAAACTTTTTCTAAAGGCTTTATTTCACTATACTGAGATTGTTGAATAATATCTTTTCCAAACTCCTTAATTTTTTTATCATATTTACATCCAGACAAGATTTTGTGAGGAATTTTATCCATTGGAACTCCCATGACTAATAATGTTTCTTCTGGAGATTCTCCCCCCCTAAATGTTTTTATTCTTCCTGCATATTCTTGATCAATATAATCACATGCCGGCTTTAATCCTGCAAAATAAATACTTTTAACAATAGATGAATCTGTTTCATAATATTGATTTTTCTTTAATACTGTTACCAATTTTCCAACTAGTTGAACTGCATCATCTGGATCCAATCGATAAGATATGCCAATATGCTGAATATAATTTTGCTGAATCCAATCCAAAATTATTTGCTGACTTTCTTCACTTTCCAATGATTCTAACGCTTTTTCAATTTTAGGTGGAGAAATAATGACGTTATATTCACAATCCCGCAATAACTCTGCTGCTGCATATATTCCCATAGTATGTGCATCGATCATTGTTTTCATCAAGCCAAATATCTCATTTCTTTCTACATTCACACTATTACCTCCGTTGTCAAAAAAATTGTTTTAACACATTCAAAGGAATTGTTCGACCTTTCAATCTAAAATCAGTCTCCATCATCGCATTTGCTAAATCTATAATCAATGTTATATATGGTGTTTTTACTGCTAATTGTTTTCCTAGGAATTCAATAGGTACCAAGCCATCTGGGATGTCCTCGAATATATATCTGGAATTTTGTAAAGCCTGTGGTGCATCTATTTCTTTGTATGCAATATTATTTTTTATACATTCAAATATTCCTTTTCCATTTACCTGATATGTTCTTTTCATCCATTCTTCTGTGTTTTCAATTTCATAGCCTAATTTTTTAGCGACACTTACTCTTTCATTATCCATTTTTTCAAGAAATCTAGCAATTGACTTTGATATTCCATCATAATAATATTTAAAATCTACTTTTTCGTTTTCTATCCATCCAACATTCATCAATACAGGAGCACAATGTAAAATCATTCCAACATTTGAAAACGAAGTTTTGGCAACAGTATCTTCATTTCTAAAGTATCCTTGCAGACATTTTGGCATATTGTCCATAATATATTGAATATCTGTTTTATTTAACGATGCTATTCGAACATCTTTTTTTAATGCAAAAATAGTTGATGTATTGTTGTTTTTTTTTCTGCACGTATAAACAATTGTTTGTGTTTCAGCTATATGGGGTATCTCTTTTACTCCACATCTTTCCAGTTCTCTGACAAACTCAATTGCTCCAAATGTCCTTCCAGGGTTCAGAATAATTATTGTTTTACTACTTACATAAGGTGCAATTTTTCTTGCAATGTCCATATGTGCATTACTTGGTACCGTAACCATTATAAAATCCGAAAAAACTTCTCCTATATCTGAAGAGACTTTTTCCAATTTTGCTGTACCACTTATAATTCCATCACAATGAATACTTCTCGATTTTTTAATATTTGCAATATGCTCAGGTGTACGATTCCACAACATTATCCGTTCCCCATTTAATGCTAGATGAGCAGCCATTGCCATTCCCTGATGCCCAGCTCCGCATATACATATTTTGTTATATATTCGCATAATCATTTTTCTCCTGCCTTCAGAATTATTTATATAAAACACTCTTTATACATAATATTTTCTCCCTTTTCATTCTCTATTCTGGTGAGGCTCAGAACTTTATTCCTTTTTTGTAACAATTCCTCCTTGGAATTTGCTTCTAACATCATTCCTAATATTCTGTCACTACTTGTTTCCATTTTTTTTATAACATCACCTTTCGATTTATACATAAACAATTCTTTAATCAAGCCTGTCTGTTTTAATTCTTCAAAATTTATTAATTTACTAATTATCCCTGTTTTTGCATATATATAATCTATTTCATAAAATTTTTCTGATATCCTAGGTCGTAGCTTAATTATATTTCGTCCAAGAATAAAATCAACATATTTTTCAATAATATCAATCCCAGAAATATACTCCATAAACTTATACTTTGACCCGCCACCCATCCTTGTACTAAATTCAATCACATATAAATTTTCTTTATCCACAATTGCCTGTACAAGTAATGGACAATTTTCCAATTTAAATGATTGGCAAATTTTATCCAATACCACTTTCATCTTATCAAAAATTTTATCTGAAATTTTAGTTGGATATTCACTTTGATAAATTGTAAAACTAGTATCATTTTCTAAAATTTTATTCGTTTTACTCATAGAAAGAATCTGACATTTTCCCATATCAACCCATGCGTCAATTGATATTTCAGCTCCTTCAATATAACGTTCAACAATAACCTTTTTACTCCTGCTTAAATCAAATGCATTTTTAACAGCCTGTTTTAGTTGCTCTTTGTCTATAACTTTTATAACACCTTTAGAACTATTGCAATCACACGGTTTAACAATATATGGATATTGTTCTCTTTTCTGAATCCTATCAATAAGATCCATATTTCCATTATTTAAAATATGAAATTCTGCTGTAGGAATATTATTTTTTTCAAACATCTTTTTCATATATGCTTTATTTGTAACATTTTGTGCTGTTTTTGAACTAATATAACAAGGTAATCCTAACATTTCAGATACTCTTGCAACTGTCAGCAACGCCTGATCTGTACATGCGGTCGTAATAAGATCAACCTGTTTTTCTTTTGCTAGTGAAAATATCGCTGCTTCATCTAATGTACTAATCTTGAAAAACTCATCTGCATATTTCTTTGCAGGAGGATTTTCAAAATAGTCGGCAAGTAATACCCTGTTGTCATATTTTTTAATTTCTTTTATTAAGGCTATCTGATCATAACCTCCTGCCAAAACTAATATCATCATAATTATCACCTTTATCTTATATGTTCTATATTAAATCTATCAAGTAGAATCAAAGGTTTGTTATGAACACTCTACTTCCATATTTTGTAAAAACTACATTATTTTTCGATGTATAAACAAAACTACCTTTGAAACTTTACTTATAGGATTACGGTGTCAAAAGATCTGAATTTTCCTGGCAGACTATTTCTCTGGATCTTTAACTACAATATCTATTAACGATACACCACATCACTTCAAAATATTGTGGTACAATTTTTCAAAAAAATATTTCCGCTATGAAAATGGATTTTTAACACCCTAATCCTTATAGCAAAAAAATCTTAAGTGTTGATTATCACAATTTATTATAGTATTGTCTATATAAATACTATGGTACATTTACAATAAAACATTCCCTACAACAAACAATTCCCATTATACTAAAAGATAAGAATACAATATCGTAATAAAAAACAAACCACGCAAAAAATGTGGGATTCCTATAATCCGCTGTATTTCCATTGCAAGCAAGCTTATCAAAAGATGAAAATCCTGCCTTTTTTACAGGCAGAAGAAAAAGAGACTGCACGTATGTAGGAGATGAACATTCCTTTTCATATCTTACATACCAACTGATAGACAGTCAGAGTGTTAAGCAAATTGCCGACTTTCTATCAACTAATTTTCATCACCGCACTTCAAATAATACTTTTTTACCTTATCCACATATCCTGTACACTCATAAATCTCACCAATATATCCACTACGGTCAATATAAACAGATGCAACATATGTTTGATAGTTATCTCGATCTTTAGAAATTTCTAATCACATCTAAACACTTCCTTAATTTCTCAGATTCATTCTTTTTTATTATACATATAGATATCAAATTTTTCCTCTCATCTTAATTATATTATGCTAGTAAGATGCATATATCTACACTGTTTAACAATTACCCCATCACAGCTTCTTCTGATACCTTACAATCCGTTCTTCCTCATATCCCAGCTTTTGAAAACGTCTCATCGAGCCGGGATTGCTCTGCTTCACCTCAGCCTCAAGACAAGTGATATTTTTTCTAATGCGCTTCACTTCCTGCTCTGCCAGACGCAGCATCCGTTCACCATGTCCCTGCCTGCGATATGCCTGATCAATGCTGTAACTGATTACTCCCATTGTCCCAGTGTAATCCAGTCGTATCTGACCGATTGGAGTTTCTTCCGTACCGTAGATAAAATAATCTACCGCTTCTTCTATTATCTTCCGCAAAAACCATCTGGTATGCTCTTCCAGCGAAATCGCCTCACTGTGAAAAGAATTTTTTCTGACTTCTTCATCATTTGCCCAGCGAAATGTTGTCTCCAAATCGGACTTATTTGCCTTTCTCAAATAGTACTCACTCATTTTTCTTTCCCTGCTTTGCTTCCTTGATCAGCTGATATTTCATTTCCGCCAATTTCCAGTCTGTTTCATTATCAATATCCTGCACTTCCAGTTCATCTACAATGATTGGCACAATATTTTCCATGATCTTTCCCTCGTTCTCACAAAAAGCCTGTACACTATAAATATAAAACTGCCCGGCATCATGATAAATCTTTTCCAAATCCTGCGAACGTTTGCTGTAGTTTTCCTTTTCTTTCATTACCAATTTTTCTTCCTGCAGAATATATCCCCTCTGAGGTGGATAAGAAAATGCAACAACCGGCATCGCCATCACAGCATGTTCCTTTTTCAACAGATCAAACCCATCCTGAAGTTTTTCCGGTGTAACAAATGGTGCTGTCGGATAAATGCACACCATATACTCAAACTTTTCTCCCAGCTTTTCATATTCATCCAAAACCTCTACCAGCACATCTGCTGTTGTAGCATAATCATCCGATGTCTTTGCACTGCGAAGAAAAGGGACTTGCGCACCGTATTTTTTTGCAATCTCTGCGATCTCATCACTATCTGTTGACACCATTACTTCATCAAACAATCCCGACTGCAGCGCTGCCTCAATGGAATATGCCAAAATCGGTTTTCCACAGAATTGTTTAATATTTTTATGTGGAATTCTTTTACTGCCACCACGTGCTGTAATAATTGCTATCTTTTTATCCTTCATGACGGTCTCTCCTAGTGTTCTTCTACCGTTTTTAATAATTCCTGAATCTGTTCTACACTAAGCCAGTCCGTATTGTTACCGGAACTATACTCAAATCCCTGCTCCACACGCTTTCCGCCTTCCTGAATCTTCGAAGCATCCCACCAGTCAAAATGAGGATATACAATAAAGTGCTTATCATATTCATAAGTAAGCATCGAATCTTCCTTGGTAACCATCACTTCATGAAGCTTCTCTCCTTCGCGGATACCAACCTCCGGCATCTCGCAGTCTGGCAGGATTGCCTGTGCCAGATCTGTAATCTTAAAAGAAGGTATCTTGGATATAAAGGTTTCTCCACCTTTTGCCTCTGACAAAGCCTTAATAACTAACTGGACACCTTCATCCAGACTGATCCAAAAACGGCTCATGCGATAATCCGTAATAGGCAGCTTTGTCTCTCCCTGCTCCACTAAATTACGGAAAAATGGGATAACAGAGCCTCTACTGCCTGCCACATTTCCATAACGGACAATCGAAAAGCACACATCCTTTGCACCTGCATAAGCATTCGCCGCAATAAAAAGCTTGTCCGAAACTAATTTTGTACCACCGTACAGATTGATTGGATTGACTGCTTTATCTGTTGACAATGCCACGACTCTCTTGACACCACAGTCCAAAGCCGCATCCACAATATTCATTGCACCATTGATATTTGTCTTAACAGCCTCCATCGGATTGTATTCACATGCCGGAACCTGCTTTAATGCAGCAGCATGCACAACATAATCCACACCCTCAAAAGCGCGGTATAAACGCTCTTTATCTCTGACATCACCAATAAAAAAGCGTAATTTTTTACTATATTTTTTCAGCTTATTGGACATAATAAACTGTTTATATTCGTCTCTGGAATAAATAATGATCTTCTTTGGATCGTAATGCTCTAATACATACTCTGTAAACGCATTACCAAAAGAACCGGTTCCACCTGTTATCAGAATTGTTTTATTGTTTAACATATCTTTCTTTTTGCCTCCTGCACTTTTTTATTGCATCCTTGCAATAAATTCATTCTATTTTGATCTCTGCAATATACGATTCGAAATATTTTATCTTTTACAGAGTTCTAAATTCACTGTATAATATATCGGCAAATAGCGCAAACATATTAAGTGAACATTTTTAATTGCTCATGAGGCAATGCATTCTTCACCAATCTGATTGATATTTGCTTCATAATATAAATCACATTCATTTTTCCTATATATTATGCTCTGTCAAAAATCCTTCATTTTGTCAATTTTGTTGCAAAAAGAATTAATTTACTTATATAATGCTACTCTCACAATTTTCTCAACCTCATTCAAAGGCAGTTCTGCATATAGCGGCAATGTAAGTACCCTATCTGCTAGATAACGAGCTGTTTCAAGAGGAACATTTTTATATTTATTCCGAAAACATGCCTGATCTGAAGTAAGTGGATAAAAATATTTTCTTGCATGAATCCCCTGCTCTTTTAAGTGATTGTAAACTTCATCTCTTGTTTTCCCCAATACACTCTCATCGATCACAATTGGAAAATAAGCATAGTTTGGAGTAACATCTTTACCATACCGCAAAAGACGGATTCCTCTCACCGGTTCTAACAATTCTCTGTATCGCTCTACAACTACTTTTCTCTGTACAATCTGCTGTTCTATATGACTAAGATTACATAACCCCATCGCCGCACAGAACTCATTCATTTTGGCATTTGCTCCTACTTCCGCTACAACGTCTTCTGAACGGATACCAAAATTTTTTAAATTATATAAAATCTTACTCAACTCAGGATTTTGAAAAGCTACTGCACCACCCTCTATCGTATGAAATACTTTGGTTGCATGAAAACTAAATGTAGACGCATTTCCAAAATTCCCTACACCAATCCCTTTATACTTTACTCCAAAAGCATGTGCCGCATCATATATAACCTTCAAATTATATTTATCAGCTATCGTTTCAATCTTCTCGATTGCACAAACATTTCCATAAACATGAACCGGAACGATTGCGACAGTCTTATCTGTAACCAAAGCTTCAATCTTCTCTTCATCAATTGTAAAGTCATCTTCTTTTACATCGCAAAAAACCGGTGAAAGACCATTTCGAACAATCGCATGTGTCGTAGAAATAAAAGTAAACGGCGTTGTGATCACTTCACCACCTCTTGGTAGACGCATCGCTGAAATGGCAAATTCCAAAGCCATATGTCCATTGACCATTAGTGATAGTTCTTTAACTGATAAATATTTTTTCAATGCCTCCTCCAACTCATTATGTAACTGCCCCATGTTTGTCAACCATCTGGACTCCCATAACGGTTGGATTCTTTCTATATATTCCTCTATCGGAGGAAGCGATGATCTTGTAACAAATATTTCATCTTTCATCTGCATCCCTCTCCTTTCTTTTTACTTCCTCTATAAAATCATTTTGTCCACCTAAAAATCAATGACAAGTATTCTGATAGGCAACATCTACATCAACTGCTGTAATATATTTTTCATATTTTCTGGCAATAATCATAACCACTCATACAGAAGAATGCACATCCCTCTGAAAATCTTGGATTATACTCTAACAAATAATGCTTTTCCTTCTCATCAAGAATATATGCAAAAAGGATTCATATTCCCTCTGGGACTTGTCTTCTTCAAACAGAGCAAAAACAACCTGATACTGCTCTTTATGTTCATAAAATTCATAAGAAATATCCTCATGTATCCGAAATAGATTTAAAATGTAATACACATTCTGTACTACACTGTATGCCTTTAACTCTAGTATTCTATCATACTGTGCATATCCCATGAGCACACTGATCTTTTGACCACACTGCTGTAGTTTCTGTAAAGACTGAATTGTATAATTTTTAAACTTATTCTGTCCATAAACTGGTATATCTACAAAAACACCAGTACGTGTAATATTATTTTCCTGCAAAATTTTAAAAACCTCATTGGCAAGATTGCCTGTCCCCATATATAAAATGAATATGTATTCTTCCTCATACGTTCAATCACATCATCATTGTGAATTCCATCTAATACTACTTTCATATTAATTCAATTTCTTTATTTTCTATTTTATATTATTTCTCCATGCTCTGCCCATTGTTGCACTATTTTTACTCCTTGTTGCAGTTCTGTTGCAAAATCATACTGATCATACATTTTGTACCTTTTCTTACACTCTTCTACCTGATTTTGATAAAATACCTGATTTTTTACGTAACGTTCTACTGCTATTGGAACTTCTTCAATGCTTTTACACACAAAAGCATCTCCTACTAAACTTGCCACATCGCAGTCTGGCAAAGTTACAATCGGAATGTTGCATCTTAATGCCACTTCTGCTCCACCTCCACCACCTTTTCTGATAGGATTTAGAAATAAATCTGCTATATTCATTACCTCTACAAAGTCATCCCGAAATCCCAATTCTAAAACATGATCTTTTAGTTCCTCTCTCCAACTTCGAGTTCTATTTCCAATAATTACATAAGATATCTTTTTCTCTCTTTCTATAATTTCACACATAATTTCCTGAAACTCATTGGTTACTTCCTCGTCCAAACGATTTCCAACAATAGCAATCACAAAAGCATCCTCCGAAAAGCCAAACTGCTTCTTTTGATACAAATTCCCCTTGGCTTGACGAGGCAAATTCATTATCATCATCATTTTTTTTTGTCGATGTAACACAATATACTGTTCTGCCACTTTTTCCTGTCTGCTATGGGATAACATATAACTTGCCAATACTTGTGCCTCCGATACTGCATACCCTGCTGTGCATGGCATCGCAACAAGTACTGTCATTTTACGATATAAATCACGTATTACCGAATCTCCTCCCAGATACCAAACACATTCTGGTTTTAATGATGCAATATATTGCAAACCACTTTTTACTTCATCTAAATGTAAGGTATCTACAACTTGCTGATACACAAGCAAATCACAATGCTCATAGGAAAGTGTATGTATCCCATCGTTCTGACTTTTGCCGTTTATAATATATGGGCAAAACCAATATTTTTCCATCTCAAATGTATTTGTCTGTTCTATATCTGCCACTACAATAATCTTATACCCCAATTCTTCCTGTAAGCATTTTGCTAGAGATAACACAAATCTTGTTGGCGCATGTGCTTCAGACAAAAGACGATCCGTTGCAACTACAATACAATTATGATTTCTTTCTTCATACGGTACATATGGGACTGATTCTCCTAATATTTTTTCTAAACGAGCTAATAGCACTCTCTGAAGTTGTCTCTTTCTTTCATATGTGATATCTAAATCTATATTTCGAAAACGCATTACGCCAAGCTGCTGTCTAATGCCTATTGCCATATCATATGGCATCTTTTCACTGCACATCAGTTCATCTATCTGTTCTAACAAAGCTTTCTCATCGAACACAAAAAAAAGAACAGACAATACTAGAGTATGCAGCAAGATATCATCTTTAAATATTTCTTTAAAATATCGCAAATAATCTATTCCAGCTTCTGCAATCATCATGCGTCTCTTCATTAATTCTTCTACAATTTTTTTATATTTTCCAGAATCTGCTCCCTTTTTTAATTCTTCAAATTCATTAATAAATTGTACGGTATAGTCTAGTAACTCTTCAACTTCTGTCATCTGCTCCTGCATCATTTTTACTTTCCTCTCCCTTATCAAATATTGCTTCCCTGCAATATATTTGCAATTTAATATAATTTATTATAATCTATATCGTATATCGTTTGCAATACCTTTGTAGGAAGGGAGATACCACATGAAATTTCTCATTTTTGATCACAATTCACCATTTTTATCCGATATTACCAGCTTTTTTAAAGAACATGCCATAGAGTCTGTCATTGTCAATACTTCTTTTCGCAATGTCTGCTACGATCCGGTCTTTCGCAGAGAAATGACACAAAATATCCGAGATACGCAGGCAGATCTTGTATTTTCCCTGCAGTTTTTTCCAATCCTCTCGAACATTTGTGAACAGCAAAACATCCCCTATGTATGCTGGTGTTACAACACTACAGACAATCTTCTTCTGTTAAACAATAGCATTATCAACCCCTGCAATGTAATCTTTCATGCAGATAGTCAATGGATAGAAAAGCTGCAGCGTCTTGGCTGCAAGCAGGTATATTATCTCCCTTGGGCTGCCAGTTCCCTTTACACTTCCCTACTGTCCGATGTTCTGGTTCCCAAAAATGACGTAACCTGTCTTGATCCAATCAGTACAGACACACATCTGGCATACCTAAAACTGCAGGCACAGACAGATCCCCGCACCAGAGGATTTTTAGAAGGACTCTTGCAGGCACAGGAAATGATCTACGGCTTTAACTTTTTAGAGAATGCATGCAATCAAACCGTGATGCAGGCACTCTGTACTGCGTATCCGCTTTCGATTTCCCGCAAAACACTTGCTTCTTTGGAAGAGGTGTATGCCTTTGAGCTTTTGTATCCCGCTGTTACAAAACGGGAAACAGCACATCTTCTGGCTACATTAGATCATGAAAATACGATACAGACCTGTCTTTATACAAAACGGACAGAATTGGAAAAACACTTTAACAGAATTTCTGTTCTGCCTTTTCCAGAGACTCCTACAGCTATAGGAACAACCTATCAGACCAGCAAGATCAATCTGCTGATTTCTTCTCGTGAGATCCAAAATGGAGTTCCGGCACAGGCTTTTCAGATTTTGGGATGCGGTGGTTTTTTATTAACCAATTTTCAAAATGATTTTATTTCCTTGTTTGAGCCGGATAACGATTATGTCTACTATGAATCCTGCGACGATATGCTTGATAAGATACATTATTATCTGACACATGAAGACGAACGAAACCAAATTGCCCAAAATGCTCGCAAAAAAATATTACAACATCACACATTTGCCTATCGCATGCATGAAATGTTTGATATATTGCAGGGAAAACAGTCATAAGGAGAACGCAATCATGAAACTACTTTTTTTTAAATCTAATGTATTTATGCAGGAAGATTTTTTTGACACTCTGTTAGAAAACGGTTATCAGGTTGACCCAATCACCTACGTGTTTACCGATTACCGGACAGATTCTTTCTTTTCTAATAAGTTTAGAAGAAGGCTTCAAAAGATCCACTATGATGCTGTTGTTTCTTTTAATTTTTATCCGATTCTGTCTGATATCTGCAAAGAATTTCAGATTCCTTATATTTCATGGATCTATGATAGTCCGATCCCACATTTTGAACGCTTTGACACCCCATACAACCAGATATATCACTTTGATAAAATAGAAGTATCCGAATATCGGGCACAGGGATATTCCCAGATACAATATCTGCCATTGGCTGTCAATGTCAAGCGGCTAGACAGTCAGCTTTCTCCACTTTGTGATATGCCTGTATACGAACACGATATTACTTTTGTGGGAAATCTATATGATAACCGCTCGATCCAGGCGCGCAATTTTATCTCCTCTGAATATATGCAAGGGATTCTGGAAGGTTATGCTGCTGCACAGACACAGTTTTTTCAGACAGATATCATCACAGAACTGTTAAAACATTCTCCTTACATTGATATTTCATCCTTTTCTGATGATTTCCCTCTGTCTGCATTAGTTTGTGCGATTCAGGAGGAAGCAACCCATCAGGAACGGCATCATCTGTTAAAAAAACTTGCCAGAACACTGTCGGTAGATCTGTATACTTCCACTCCTCTGCCGAAACAAGATCAGCTTCATGTCCATCCGGCAATCGGCTACTATTCCGAAATGCCTTCTGTATTCCGGCACAGCCGCATCAACCTAAACATCAACTACCGCACAATACGCTCCGGCATGTCCGCCCGTGTGTTAGACATCATGGGCTGTGGCGGTTTTCTGATGACAACTCCGCAGCAGGAACTTTTTGATTATTTTTGCCCGGATGAAGATTTCGTTACCTTTTCTTCCTTTGAAGAACTGCAGGATAAATGTCAATACTATCTGCAGCACGAAGAAGAACGCCATCAGATTGCCCTAAACGGTTACCACAAAGTAAAAAATGCGCACACCTATGATGTACGCATTCCACATTTATTTGCATCTGTCTAATATCTTGGAGACAAAGCTGGACACATCACCCAATTGTCTTGCTTTGTCTCTTCCTGTTACAGCAATGCTTTCCATCACTGTCGGTTCCTTCCAAAGCTTCTCTAACTGATCAGGAAGTTTTTCTTTCTGTAACCGTTCAAAAAATACGACTTCCTGTCCATCCGAAAACACCTCTGACAACTCCAGTATCTTTTCTGTAACAACCAGCGCACCGTTTGCCATGGCAGAGATACTATCTATATCAGCCGCTTCATAGTTCTTATGCCAAAACAAAACTACCTTTTTCTTTCCCATAAGGTCCAGTTTTCTCTCATAGCTTTGCACCGCTTCCGGAACACTCTGTACCAATCCGTCATATTCTGCCACTATCGAATCCCAGTCTCTTCCATAAAGCGTAACCGGAAGCTTTCTTTCCACAAGCCGCTTTATACATTCTTGCACTCCTGTATTCGATTCATTATCCGCAACAAACAGCACTTCGTCTTCCTTTTCAAAAAACGATAATTCACTATTCTGTCCTAAAAATGCCGGAAACAACATATATTCAATTCCATCCAAATGAGGATACTGCTCTTCAATATATGCCACACCGCCCCTGCAACTATTTAAAACAGATATATACCAGGAATTGATTCCATCCAGTTCTTCCTGAAAAAAGCGGGGATGCCTTGTCAGATACGTAAATACATTATATTGGATATTATCCACCCACAGACCATCCATTTTTAATGTCAGCCCAAAGCCATCTGCATCCATTGAAAACACAAAATGCTTTCTGTCAAACGGAACCGATAAAAAGTACTGGTCAATCTGTCCCAGTTTTTCAAACGCATCTGTGCTGCTAATATCCAGACAAAACACTTCTATACCTGCGCTCTGAAAAGCCTTTAACATTCTATTTAAAATATATTCCTTCCGTCCATCTACTGTAGGGGTATACAGAAACAATCCCACTCCTCCTGCAGCCGGCTCCATTTCTTCCATTTGCCTTTTCCCCTTCCTTTTTAATCAATTGCTTAACTGCTGTGATTCCAATATAATCTGAACCAGCTTTTCCGGACTTTGATCATTCAGCTTCATAATCTGTATATCATCAGAACCAATCTTTTGCTGAATATAAGCATTATCTTCATAGTTTTCTGACACACTTTCTTCCCTGACCTCACGAATATATTGCAAATGTTCAACCACATTCTGGCGGTTTTGTTCTGTACATACACTCAGACACTTTAAAACCCCAAAGCTATACAACTGTATGATCAGATACTCCACTGCCTGTTTTATTTCTTCATAGTAGGAGAGTTCATAAACCGCATTATAGTTTGCTTTCATCGCCTCCACCACATTTGTAAAATACTGTTTTGCATCACGCTCTCTGGACGCTGAATAGTCCGTAAAAGTATATTTATATAAAATTTCTTTAATATTTGCCACCGTATCTGCCGTTGCAAAAGCTTTTGTGATAAATTCCGAGTCTTCCAGAGAAACCTTTTCCCGAAAAAACATTTGTTGCTTTTCTAAAAATTCTCTTCTAAAAATCTTTGTAACAATATATCCTCCAGAAACAATAAGCTGTGAACGCTTATATCCGTCTAACATGCCACAAAGATCATCACTGGTATGTAACATGGCGTAATCTAACTTCTCATTATAATATCCGGAATCTACAATATCTGCATCTGTTTCCATTGCCTTTTCATATAATTTCTGAAACATATCCGGTACAATCTCATCATCTGCATCCACAAACCCTATATATTCTCCCGATGCCTGACGCAAACCAATATTTCTTGCTCCTCCCGGCCCTGCATTTTGCGGTGTCTGTAGTAAAACCACCTGTTCCGGATACTTTTCCTGAAATCTTCTGAGCTTATCATAACTATGATCCGTTGAGCAATCATCAACTATAACAAATTCCATGTTTTCTAAAGTCTGTGCTGCCAGCTGTCCTAAGCTTCTCGACAGAACATCCTGTGCATTGTATACCGGCATAATCACCGAAACTGTGCTCATAAAGTCTACTTCTCCTTTTACATTTTTATCCTGATCTTTTCTAGTATAACACGAACCATCTGCTTCGAAAACCACTTTTCTCCGACTTCTCTTTAAAGGTTTTTCTAAATAATCCGATATATTAAGATACAGAGGTCAATAAAATTTTGACCAAAAGATTATACACATAAGGGGAAGCATTATCATGGCAACGGAATACGCATTAACTGTCACTGGACAACCATATTTTAATCATACAGAGAGCCGAAGCATTCCGGCATTTTATACAATACCTGATAAAGGAGTAACCTCTTCTACCGGTATTCTTTTGCTGATATCAGGCTTCGAGGGTGATACCAGTGCCAATGTTTACAAAAAAATGCGCATGGAATTTTCCGACCAACAGGATCTTATCGTCGTGCAGTGTGATTATTTCGGTTTTCAATTTATGGGCTCCGATACAATGTTACAGGTACACCAAAAAATGGAGGACATGGTTGAAGAATTAAATCAGCACACCGATGAGATTGACACATTTATGCCAGAGGGAATGCGTGATGAATTAACGTTAAGTGAAACCTCGGATTGCTTCTGCGAGCTTGGAATTTTTCAAGCTCTCGATAATCTCCGTGTTCTAAAAAAAGTAATGATGCTTTTATCCGAACAGGGCCTGGAATATAATAATAATCGGATCATTGCATACGGTTATTCCCACGGTGCCTACCTTTCACTTCTTTGCAATGCCTTTGCTCCAAATCTTTTTTCAGGGATTTTGGATAATTCCGGCTGGATCTATCCGGTCTATCTCTACCGTTCCAGAATCTGCAGCGGCAAATGGAGTGACAGTGAAACACAAAAAAGTAAAATGCTCTATGTATTTATTAACTACAGAGGACGATCATGGATTGATGATTTGGAGGTATATAACCTTCGCCGTCTTTATTCCCAATTTGAAAACCATGCCAATATTCTTTCTTTTCACGGAGAAAATGACGGCCTGGTTCCTCTCAAAGAGAAAGTACATTTTTTAGAAAAAGTAAAAAACAGCCGAATCTATGTTGTTCAGGAAAAAGATGTTGACCATAAGATTTTTAACAATACACAACATGGTATGGGAAGCAATTTCTTAGCCCTTTTCTATTTTGTATCTGCAATCGAACGTTTTGAACGACCAGAAGAAAACAAAGCAGCCAGAGAAGAATTATGGAACTTCCATAGTTTTTCTTCTCGAAAATATCAATATAATATTTCTTCAGAATTAGAGATTTCCAGAGTTCCACTCTCTTAGCTTTCTCTTATTCTTTGATCAAAAATATATCATGCTGCCAAAATTGAGGTGCTTCCCGATATTGCCACAATTCCTCTATATCATGAAGCACCTCTTGTCCCTCCAGCACTTCATCTATGATCAGATACTTCTGATAAATTCCTGTCAACACCTGCATTAACTTCTCATACATCCCTGCTGCATTCCACAGATACGGATTTAGCTCCATAAACACTGGTATTCTCCCATTCTGCAGCGTCTTACCTGCTCCGGCAATCACCATCGGCTCAAATCCCTCCGTATCAATCCATATGTACTTGATGTCCTGTGGTAAAATCCCTTTGTTTTGCAGATAATCATCTAACGACACCATATCAATATTCTCTTTTTCCTGACCATAGTCCAAAAGAACACTGTTTTGACCGGGATTTGCCTTATTTACATAAAGTATCTGCTCTTCACTTTGTTCCGAAAGTCCATAATTTTCACAAATACTTTCCGCTGACAGATTATTTAATGTAAGATTAGTCTGAAGCAGTCTATAATTCTTTTCTTCCGGTTCAAAGGCCAAAATTGTCACTGATGGATCAATCTTTTTCTTAAAATAAATACAAGTTGTTCCAATGTTGGCACCAATATCAAGAAAATATCCTTTTTTCGAAGGCTCTATTCCATAATACTTCTGCGCCATCTGATAAAACATCTGCATCTCCTCATCAGCCCAGTTTCGATCATATAGATACATCCAGTCTAAAATAACCCGGTCTGTCGTACCGGCAACATAAGAAATCCCCTCTACCGTACAAGTGATAAAATCCCTGCCCTGTTTTTCACAGTGCAGCGTCATCCGCTTTTTTAATTCCCCATCTGCCAAAACATAGTTTCCAAGTTCACAGTGCGCCACCCAATCTGCTAAGTCAAGGGCATAGACAACCTGCTTATCTGAGATATTCAAACGTTGAAAAATATCTGCAAATTTCTGTCGTAGAATAACCGCTTCATTTGGAAGAAAGCAAAAAATATAATCCCATTCACATGATAACGTTTCATTCACAATGTCATCAGATCCCAGCAGATGTTTCTCCACACACACTTTTTCCATACATACGTTTTCATCCATCCATGATACCGCATTCTTTGAAAAATCCCACAATACTATTTTTAGTTTTGTCACTCTGCCACCTCCCTTAATCATTCCGTTCTTTTCGCCTTTAAGCGGTACTGATACACCAAAAGCTCTTCCTTTGATATTGCTGGATCCATATGAAGTAACCGTTCTATATACTGCATCTGCTGCTCTGACAGTTCCACTGTGTTGCCCCCCATTCTTTCCAGTTCAAATCCACATCTGCCAATCATTTCAATCAATTCTGTTCTGGTAAAGAATTTTAAATGAGTACGGTCCAATATTCCCTCATCCTGATAGGTAAACCTGCCATGAAGCAATGGCTCCAATACCGAAATATGCATCAGATTTGGCACACTGATCACAAGATGTCCTCCTGGATTAAGCCAGTTTTTAAGTTCCTTCAAAACATCCTCCGGATCGAATAAATGTTCCAGCACATCCCCTAAAATAATATAATCATATGTCTTTTTAAAAGGATTGATCTTCCTTTGGATATCACCCTGTACAATAGACAAATACTGTGAAGCAATATTAACAACATCCTGATTCATTTCAACGCCGTATAATGAAGCATTCGGATAACGATTTCCCAGTTCCAGAAGAGTTGCTCCAGAAGCGCAGCCAATCTCTAATATGTTCAGTTTTTCTTCTGCCGGCTCTTCAATATAACTTAACAGATCGGTTCTAATATGTGAAAAATATCCCCAGCGTATTTTCCACTTTTCTTCAAACAACGCTTTATTTCTAAGCAATATCTTCTGATATTCCTCATTTTTCTGCTTATGAAAGCTTCCAAAAGAAGCCCCGCCAAAGTGAAAAATAAAACTGTCCCTGCAAAAAACCAGATCATGCCCCTGCGACAATAGTTTCAAACTAATATCATCGTCCTCATAGTTACCAAGCCCGTAACGTTCATCAAATCCTCCAACCTGATTCCAGACATCTCTTGGAAATAACATAGCAAAACCAATCAGACGCAGGCGCTTGTCATGCATAGAAGGATCATAGCAATTATGTGTCTTGGCATACAATGCGTATTCGTCTATCGTCTGATATTGTTCTGCAATCTGCTGCCGGTTGCCAACCTTATTCGAGCATGCTCCTACAGCCCCTGTTCTTTCTGACTCATATAATGCCATGCGCAGATTATACATACTGTTTTCCATCAAAATCGTATCGTTATTTAGTAAAAATATCTCATTTCCCTCAGAAGCAATATCTGCTCCCTGATTACAGGCAGTCGGAAATCCTTTATTCGTTTCATTTAAAATTGCACGAATGTCCTCCTGCTCGCAAAGCCACTCCCTGGTACCATCTGTCGATAAGTTATCTACTACAATAATCTCATATGTTCCATATGGATTATTGTAGCGGATTGATTCAAC
This sequence comes from uncultured Lachnospiraceae bacterium, assembly GCA_934317005.1. Classification (GTDB taxonomy): domain Bacteria; phylum Bacillota; class Clostridia; order Lachnospirales; family Lachnospiraceae; genus Butyribacter. The sequence goes on along the minus strand of CAKREB010000011.1, from coordinate 14,438 downwards.
GCAAAGCTGTGTCATCTCTAACTGATTATATGTTACCAACACAATAGAAACCTTTTTAGGTTCTACCGGTGAAGCTTCCATAAACTCACGATAACACTGCTCGATTTCCGCATAATCCTCATCCGTTGCATAAAACAATGCATTCTCATACGATAATGCTGCCTGCTCATATTTTCCTAATATTTCCTTACACTGCGCCAGCATAAAATACAGCTCATAACTTCTGTTATTCCAATAAATCCCCTGATAAATGACAGCTAATGCCTCTTCCCAATGTTGCTGTTCCATAAGCTTTCCTGCTTCTATTATACACTTCTTTTCTTCTCCATTCATCATCGTGTCCCCATTTCTATCCTTCTGCTACAACAAGATATTCATATGTTTCCAACTCTTCCTGCGAAGCAATCCCCGGTAACTGATAGATCAAATTGATCAATGCTTCATCTCCCGATACCAGATCTGTAGCCTCACCACCTTTTTGTGGTATCCATTCTGTGATCTTATAGCCCGCATTCAAAAACATCTTCTCTATGCTCTTTTTCGTAAAAAAGTGAATATGCGTTCTATCTAACAGTCCTGCATCCTTATATTCAAAGCTTCCATGAAGCAGTGGTGTAATCACTGTAATATTCGCCAGATTTGGAATACATGCAATCAGCTTACCACTTGCGCTTAAATATTTCTTTAATCGTGAAACCACATTTTCAGGATCTCGCAGATGCTCTAACACATCTCCGCAGATAATATAGTCAAATGTCTGCTCACCATATGGCAGTTCCAGTGCCTCTATATCGCCCACTATAATATCAGCCATCTGCTTACCTAACGCAGCCGCCTGTTTCGAAAGCTCTACTCCACAAACTCTGGCATTGGGATATTTCCACTTGATATGGGATAACGTAGTGCCACATCCACATCCAATCTCTAACACCGAAAAGCAATCATCTGTTTCTTGTTGTATCTTCTCAATCAGTTCTGTCCGTATATCACTATAATAAAACAGATTAAAGGATAGATTTCTTGTAAACTCTGCCCAGCCTGCCGTCTGATATTCCGCCACTGTATGCTCTACTTTTGCATATACAAAAGAGTTTGTGCACAAGCGGCATTCAAAGTCATTCCAATCTAATCGAATGCAAATATCTGCGACTTGTGCAATCGAACTATGATAATCCTGTAAAAAACCGCCTACCTGATTCAATGCTTTTCTTTTAATCAAAACCGCACTATCTTCTAAATACACTTTATTTTCATATGCATAACCGGATGGAATCTGTAAGCTTCCTGCCACCTGCAGATACTCTTCCATACTCTGAAAAGAAACAGCCAATGACTGTTCATTCATTGATGTATTAGAAAGCGGTCCAACTGCTCCTACTGATTCTTTTTCATATAATCCCATACGAAGCCAGAAAATAGCATTTGCCGGAACGACACTATCAGAACGTATGATCAAAAGATCACTGTCTGCGTCAGCTGTCTGCAGAATCCTTAGCACATTCAAAAACAGGTCATCTGACATATCGTACCTGCATATTACAAAAGGAGCTGTCTGAAAATCTTCCATCTCTCTTAAAAATGCCATACTTTCTTCTAAAACCTGCTGATTCTCTTTGTCATCGCAGTATGCCCTCGCCTGCTCATAACATAAAAATGCCTGATTCCGGTTAATCGGCAGGTAATAATTTCCTAACAGATAGTACAGCTCATAATTGCCTGGATTAAGCAGTAAACCCACCGTAATACATTTTAATGCAGCTTCAAAATCTCCCTCCTGCATATAGATCATAGTATTCAAAATCGAAAAACGATCGGAAGGCTCCTGATAAGCTTCCATCTCCAGTTCTAACTTGCGTGCTTCTTCCCACTTTTCTTCCTCAATCAACTGTTCCAGCTTTTCTAACATTCTTTTCTCCTCTCACAGCAGCCTGCATCTGTTATTCATCTACTTCAAACATCATTTGTAAACGCTGTGCATACTGATGATTTTTTTCAATTGCTCTTCTTCCATTCGCAGCAATCTCTACTCTCTCATCTTCATGCTCCAGATAATAAGCTATCTTTTCCAGTAAATCCTGCTGACTCTCATATACTGCCACTTCTTTTCCTATTTCAAAGTATTCTGTTAACTCCGGCTGATAATTCGTCAGAAGAAATCCACCTGCTCCCATAATATCAAAAATTCTCTGTGGAAGACCGGAACGGATCGGGCGATTCGTCATATTCAAATTAATCCTGCTGCATTGAAAAATCTTTGGCATCATTGTAACCGAATCTGCAATCCCTCTGTTATGAATCTTTGGAATAGCAGACATATCACTCGTTGTATAAATATCCATGTCAAAATGTTCAGAAATGTTTTGTAGTGTGCGTATTCTTTCCTGTTCCGTACATTTTTCCCCAATATAACAATCTGCGATCAGACCTAAAGAATCTTCCTCATAATCTTTTGGAAGATTTCCCCAATCCGCATATTTTTTGAATTCTTTGCAGAATTGCTCTGACATCGAATCTGCCAGCAGATTATAACTGTAAATATTCATCTGGTCATATATCAGTCCATCTACATATCCTTTGATATACTCCGGAAGATTTTGTATCTGATTGTATTTACACTTTTCCTGACAAGTCGAACCAATAAAAGAAATATCACATTGATATTTTTTCTGTTCATCTGGTGTTACTGTTATCGAGCGGTAAAATGAATAATCACAGCCTAATGGTATATAAAAAATTCCTTCTTTGTTTACCTAGTAAAACTTTTCATATTGCATACGGTCAAACATGAATACACGATTACACGAATTTCTTAGGTCTTTGAAATATAACTGCAGACTAGGATGATCGACTGTCCAACACATATACTTTTGATGATACAAATTGCATACTTTAGAAATAATTGGTACAAAATTAATGCTAAACACATAATCATATGTTTTTGCATCCAAGCTACGAGCAACCTCTTTCAAATATGCCGTATCGTAATCCGTGTGCTTTAACCCCTGTGTCACATAATCCGTTTCCATTTTCAGTTCCTGCAGGGCATGCTCAATGCCTGCCTCACAAATACTTCCCCACTTGCAAAATAATACTTTCATCCTACTTCTGTCACTCCATTTTCATTTGCAAATCTATCTGCAAATGTTCTTCTTTAGTTTCTTGGCAATGCCGCATATTTTTTCATAAAGTTTTCAAATTGCTCTTTTGTAAAATGGCAATCTAACACCTTCAGCAAAAGATCCCACACCGGATTTCCGGATTCCATCACACTTTTATTGCTTTTATAATTTGGAAATTGTGTTCGTATCTGCTGTTCCATCCGCTGAAAAATCTCATAGGATGGAATATCAAATCTGGTTGCCATCATATACATGGTATTAAAATAATATAACTCAAAGAAATTTTTTTCAATCTCCTCCGGAAAACGTTCCAAAAGCTGCAATTTTCGAAACTCTTCCAGTTTCAACAGTTCAATTTCTAAACGATCGAACAACCACACATTATTCCTGGCAAGAGTCGTAGATGTGTCATTCTCACGATAATGATACAGACATCGCTCCAAATGATAAATGCTACGACAATACATCGCCGCAATCGTTGCAAAATAATTATCTTCATAGCATAATTGTTCCGGAAAATAAATTTGATTGTCCACTAATATTTTTCTTCGATAAATCCTGCTCCATACACTTCCTATAAATTCAGATGGCCAATTTCCTCCTTCTAATGTAGACTGACCACATAGGAACCAGTCTTTCTCTTGTGTAATCTCCGGAATCTGCTGCCCATCTTCACGATTACGGTAAGCATGGCAAGATACCATATCACAATCATATTCCTCTGCCTTTTGCAGCATACTTTCAAACATCTCCGGTTCTACCCAGTCATCCGCATCTACAAATCCAATATATTTTCCCTGCGCATACTGCATTCCAATATTTCTTGCCGTTCCCTGTCTTCCATTCTGATCACATGCTATGAGCAAAATACTGTCGCTATATTCTTGCTCCCATACTTTTAGATGTTCTAGCGTCGTGTCTGTCGACGCATCATCTACAAAAATCAACTCCATCTTTTCCAAGGAAAAAATCTGATTCACCAGCGACTGCACACATTGGTCAATATATTTCTCTACATTATAGCAGGGCACGATAATGCTAATTTCTTTCATCCCATCAACCGCCTTTCCCTCTATAACTCTGCTATCAACATCTGAAAGATTTTATACCCATTCAATTCTTCTTCGGTAAAATCTCCTTCTATCGTATCAAGCCAGGATGTTTTTCTAATTTTCTCAGGCAGCTTTTCTAATTCCTGCAGCTTTTCTGTATTATTTTTCTCTAAATAATACGCATGCATATAAGGATAGTAACTCCATCCATAGCACGCATACTCCTCAATATCGGAAGAAAAATATGAATTGGAGCGATAATTAGGAAATTCTTTTTTCACCTGCTGACACATTTCCAGATAAGTCTGATATGGAAGCTGATTTAAATGCCAGAAAAATGTATGCATCGTATTGATATAATACATTTCAATAAAGGATAATTCTATTTCATCATGATAATCTTTCCAAAACCCTCTTTCCTTCAATGCCTCCAGTGATAATAACTCCACTTTCAATCGATCATAGTGCGTTGTACCATCTGTTGCCATACTAATCGACCGCTCATTGACAAACCAATGATAAAAATATTCCCCCATCACCGCTACTCTTGTCACATAATAAGTACATAGTTTTCCAAAAAAGTTATCATCGTACGTTACCCCTGCCGGAAAATAAATATTATTTTCCTCTAAAAATTCTTTTCGATAAATAGAGCACCAATATCCTCCCATTTGACGTCTGACCAGAAACTCTTTTCTTTGAGAAATATTATGTATATCCCATATGACATCCTCAGCGCCGGTTCTGTTTCTATCACCAACTTCCGGTCTGACATACTCCCGATCTCTCGTGCTAAATCCTCCAGCAATCTCACAGTTTTCTCTTTCTGCTACTTCTACCAACACACGATACATTTCCAGAGAAATCCAATCATCCTGATCTGCAAAAGCAATATATTTTCCTCTTGCATATTCCATCCCTAATGTTCTGGCATACCCTGGTCCCTGATTATCAGAATAATAGATTAACATAATGTGATTTGGAAACTTTGACTCCCAATCAGCTAAGATTCTTTTTGTAACTTCTGTCTCATCTCCATCCGATACCACAATCATCTCTAATTGCTCAATGCCTATCGTCTGCCTCACAACAGAATCGAATAATCTGTCTATATATTCTTTTTTAGGATGATACACCGGTATGATTACACTCACCATTGGTTCTGCCATATTTCCTCATTCTCCTTGCTTCTATCTTTTCTCTGCCAAAATACGATATTGGAAGGTACTAAACATAAACTCCTCTGCACTGTCCGAAATTACCATTAGCTTGTCAATAAACTGCTGTACATCCGGTGTACATGTCTCCCGTCCGGAAACTTCTACCTGTTCTACTGCATACCCTGCTTCTTCAAACATCTGTACCATTTCATAATAGGTAAAGAAATGAATATGCGTCCGATCCAAAAGTCCAAAATCTGCATACGGGAAGAAACCATTGAGCAAAACTCTCATAACAGACCAATGCATCAGATTAGGAACACTGGCAAGAATCTTTCCATGCTCTCCTAAAAGCGTCTGACAATATTCCAACACACCCTTAGGATCATGCAAATGTTCTAAAACATCTCCAAAAATAATATAGTCAAACTTCGTATCCCCAAAGTCCAAGTTCTTTTCCTCTATATCTCCAGTCTGGACTTTCGCAAATCGAACAGCCATCTTTGCCGCATTTTCATTAATTTCTACTCCATATAAATGTGCATCCGGATACCGGTTTCCCACCTCCATCAAATTCGTTCCGCCCGAACAACCAATCTCTAGCACATAGGGATCTGTCTTCTCACTTTGCAATAGATTTAATAGTTCCTCGTTTGGCACTCTTAAAATATAACCCATGTTCCATTTGGTATCTAAATAATGAAAATCTTTTTCTTTTGTCTGTGCTGTCTGACAAACAAATCGCTCTTCTGAGACTTCTTCAAACAAAGCATTCTCAACTTTGTAAAAAAAGTATCCATGCTCCAGAATGCCCTGTACTACCATATCAATCAGCACATTGTCCGGATAAAAAAGTGAAGTATCTGCAAAGCATTGTTGCAAAAAATTCTTTTTTAATAATACTGCCTGATAACGAACATCTACCACTTTTTTCACTTTTCCATGACGCTGCTTTTGGGCATAGTCAGACAAACTCTTAAAGTATTTTCTTCCTGCAATTACATCCTGTGACACAATTTCAGGAATCACAGCTGCCACTTTTTCTTCCTGATATAATACCTTCTGCATTCTCTCAATGCCATGAGGCAGACATGTCAACGAAGAACTCATCAATAAAATATCTTCCTTACTCTTTTCTAAGATTTCGGCTAGAACTTTCGTAAAAGATATATCCGTATCAAAACAAGAGTTACTGATTTCTTTCTCCCTGCACCACTCGGCGACTTCCAGTGCAGACGTGCGGGAAAGCACCGTAATCTCTATCCTCTCATTTTCTCTTTGAATACTCTCAACTGATTTTTCTACATTTTCCACGCTGCCATCTGCAACTACCACTGCCATAATTAAATCCATATTTATCCTCGTTTCTGTTCTATATAACATTTCATCTCCAGCGCACGATTTGCCCACAAATGCTTTTTTATGCAGTTCTGATATCCCGCCTCTGCCAGCAGTCTGCTTTCCGACGTATCATTCAGTATCTTGCGAACCTGCGCCGGCAGTTTCTGCAGATTGTTCAAATCATATAGTTTGATTCCACTTTGCTCATCAAGACATTGCAGATACCGGCTTTTGTCCGTTAAAGCAATAGCCCCGCATCCCAGCGCACTAAATACTCTTTCATGTGATCCACCCTTAAACCACGGCATTACATTTAATACAATTTTAGCATTTGCCATAATAGATAATGCCCCTTGATAATCGCATGCCGAATGAACATGAAGCAGTGAAGAGTCTTTACATACAAAGTCCTCCCAATGGTCTCCATATACCTCCACCGGAATTCCGGCTTCCAAAAGAGTATTGATAACCTTTTCCCGATATAAGCTTCTCATATAAATATCTGCATCTGCCAATGCTGCCAAATCAAATGGAATTTCCTCTTCTTTCTCTTCCATCTGATAAATCTGTATCATATTCAAAAAAGCCTGCTCTATCGTCCAGTCACTATGTTCCTCCATCTGATGCATCAACTCTTCCTGAAGGATTCGTTGAAACTCTCCCTTTTCAGACAATTTATCCTGAATCTGTCTGGAGCTTGTATAAGTTCCCATAAAAACAACCGCATGCTCCCTCTGTTGATACGGAATCCTTCTTTTTATGCTGCTTCCCCCATGTGGCATAAACGCACAATGACGAATGTGAGGATAATATTGCTTTACATATGACACATGATACTGATCCGGTGCAAAAACAACACATTTGCTGCCATCCATCTTCATCAAGCGGGTATGGTGATGTAACGGATGATCTAACAGATGTGTTGCATATATCGTATGTCCCTGCATCAAAACACGCATTAATTCAGGCTCTTCCTCCCATGCAAGCGCATTAAATGAAAATACAAGATCATACTTCTTTCCATTCATAATCTCATTTTTCTTTGCCTGATAATCCTCTGGATTATTTCCATCCAAAAACTCTACCTGACATGTTTTTTCCCATTCCTGAACCATTTCATCGGCAAATTCCAGAACTACATTATAATTTGACACACCTTTTACCACTAAAACTGAATGAATTTTCATGAATCTCCCCATATTGTATATTCTTACCAGCTAATTCGTTTACTCTCTTATTCCTGCAGTGCCTGCTGTAACGTCATCTGTTCCATTCCTTTTTTATACGCCCCACCTTCTGTTGCATCAATCACTCTGACTTGCTGTTCCCTATCGGTACGTTTTGCAAGTCTGTTCTCTATCCATTTCAAATATAATCTAAGATTTTTACCTGTTGCAATCTTTCCACCATCTGCAGCATCCACAAAAAAACCTGTTTCCTGCACTACAGCAGCTTGTTCTGCTGTCTCTGCAGCATGGTCCAAATGATTGGTATATGCCAAATCTAAACCAACAAATATAATCTGAGATACTTGAAGCTGTAAACACATATCCAACGCAACCGTTATCACCGAACCGCCACTATTGACCAAAGGAATTTCTTTTGCTTTTGCATATTTTTCCGATGGTGCAAAGCCACTTTGACACAACATGTATTTCTTTCCCTTATAATTTTGTGTTACTTTGCTATATACCGTGGACAAAAAAATCAATGGTACATCACTGTCCTCAATATCTTCTATCTGACGGTAAATACTTTCATTGGCATCTGTCATAATGACATAATCCGGTATTACATTTTCATGTAACAGCTTTTTTAAGACCGTTCCGACCGCCACAAGCAACGTTCCTTCTGTTTTCTCTCGTAATTGTCTGATATTTTTATCTAAAGACGGGCCTGCCGCCACTATAATCACTTTTTTTCCCTTAAACTGATTTTGCAGTTCTTTCATACTTTCTGCCTGCACTCTGCTGTTTTTCTTAAAGTTTCCCTCAAGACTGCGCATCTGAGTCCGCACAGAACTTTCTTCCATAAAATATGTTTCGAGCTGCTCCTGCAATGTCTTTTTGCGAATTCCCTTTAAAGCCGGATAAAAGACATACATACCACTCTCTTCTGTAATCGCAAAAATATCCTTTTTCATTTTATGCGCAGTTGGATCATAAATCAATTCAAACCGTTCCTCTTCTAACAAGTGCCATAATGGCGCAAACACCATAGCTAAAATCAACAGTTCTCGATTTCCTTCAAACACTCTGACTGACACATTATGATCCATTTCTAACATTTCCAGATAAGCATATCCAAATCCTAAACCATAAAATGTATAGTTTTCTTTTCCCTGTACAAGCCACTCCTGTGCCAGCTGCATTGCCTCTGACGTAATACTCCCATTCGAATGCATATAATACAAATGCTCTCCATCCCTTATTGCCAGCGTATCATAGCCACTTGATGTCGGTTCTACCACATACCCCTTTTCCATGCACCGTTCCACCGTTTCTATAACCTGTGCCATGCATGCATCTGAAATGGTCTTCTTATTTTGCAGACATTCTTTTATCATATTCTCCTGGAAAAGAGAATACAAAAGCTGTGGATTTTTACAATGACAGCTTTCTACATTTTTCAAAAACAATGCCTCCTCTACCTGCACACCGAGTACCACTGCTATCTTCTCTTCCACAGCAATGAAAACAGGCAACAACTGTAATTCATACAAATCTACTAACAACACATAATCTTTTGCAAGCTGCGCTTTCTGAATCTCCTGCAATGCAAATGCCAGTCCCTCCAAATCAAAGATTACATTATCTTCATTCAAAGCCTGCATATGCTTTGCCAGCAAGTCTACAATTTCCGGCAGCCTTTCCCAAAGCTTTACCATAATCTGATTGCTATAATAATATTGTTGCTTTCTGCTAAAATAGCAGAAACGGTTGATCTGTCGAATAGCAAACCTCATTTCTTCTTTTAATGCTTTTAATTCTTGTACTTTCACCAAACGCCTCATTTCTTTATATTCTTTCGTGCATTTTCCTTTATAATATAACGATAATTTGCTGCAAGATTATCCCACATCTGTGTTGTCATCTCTACCTCTAATGTCAAAAGAAAACCCTTTTGCAATGAAGATAATCTTTCATATACCTGACTCTCTTTATACTCCGGAAACCTCTCCAGCACTTCCTTACGCATCTCATTCAATACAGTATAGGGAAGTACATCAAAACGCTGAAAGATTAAATGTAATGTATTCAAATAATATAATTTCAAAAAACGTCCATAAATCGCATCATGGTATTCATTATCTAATCCCAGTTCACAAAGCATATCCAACGTCTGTATCTCGACAGATAATCGTTCCAAATGTTTATCAGAATTCCGGCTAGTCACTGTCGATGACAGATTTGCAAAATAATGATAATATTTTCGTGGAACTGCAAAATAAAATGACACAAATGCTATAAGCTGTGCACAAAAATAATTATCTTCATAAGCTGTATTTTCTAAAAAATGCAACTTATATTTCTTTAAAAAGTCTGACCGGTATAATTTTCCAACGCAGGCACCAATGCCACACTCAAAAAACTTTTTTCTCTGCTCTACCGTAACCACCTGCCTGCTGTCGCATTCCCCTACAAATGAAAACTCATCCGGCAGAAAACCACTTCCCGTATCGCGTCCCATCTGCCCAATCACTACTTCCACCTGTTCGGAAACAGCCATTTGGTACATTTCCTGCAATGCATCCTTTTCTAACCAGTCGTCTGCATCCACAAAGCACCAATAAGGTGCTGATGCATATTCCATGCCAATATTTCTTGCCCTTCCCTGCCTGCCATTTTGCTCACAGGAAACAACTAAAATATCTTCTGGAAACTTCTCCTCCCACTGTGCCAGTTTTTGTAACGTTCCATCACTCGAAGCATCATCTACAAGAATCAATTCTAATGCCGCAACACCGATTGTCTGTGTAACTAAAGACTCTACACATCGATCAACACATTTTTCTACATTATAACAAGGTACAATAACGCTGACCTTCTTCCCCATCTCTGTTTTATACCTCCTGCAATGCTTCTTTCAGGGTATCTGACAGTTCTTCTACAGCACAGATAAAGCCATCATAGATTGCTAATGCACTCTTAACAGAATTCTGCTCATCTACAATCGGATTGCCTGTAATCTGATTTACATCACGAAGCTCACTTAACGTCAGCTCAAACGTATACATATCAAGCAGCTCGTACCCTGCCTGTCTTTCAATAAAATTGTTTGCCTTACGGATTTCTTTTAACAGACGGTCATGCTTTTTCGCTGAAAGCTTATTACCGGCTTCCAAAAATTCTTCTGCAGATTTCTTACCTTCCTTTGATTTATACAAAATATTTGCGAAACCTTTTTCCATAGCCAGAATCTGTTCCTGCACAATAGAATAATCCAATGTGTCAAATGTTGCCGGCAGTTGCTCCATAAACTGATCCATTAAAAATTCTTTTCCGTCGCAGTAAGTATCAATTGCCTTTTGGAATGTCATAACCTTAGAGCCATGAATCAATGCACCACCTTCTGTTGCATCAATCACCGTCACATTATCATGTTCCTTGATAAATTCCTCAAACCAGTCACGATAAACAATCCAGTCTCCTCTTGTTTTAACCTTACCACCGTCAATTCCATCTACCATCTCAATAAACTTCTCTTCATTCATGACATGGTTATCATATCCACCGGCATGCGTATGCTCCCCTGTATATGCCAAATCCTGACCAATCAGAATAATGTTTTTCAAACCCAAATGATATGCTACCATTGCACCTGCTGTAGCCACTGATCCGCCTGTATTATTTTGAGGAAACAATAATCCCAATGAATTATATAAATTATCAATATAAACCGATCCTGCCATCCAGATTTTTCTTCCGGTATGAAACTTTAAAATATCTTTTTCTGACTCTGCATTGCAGAACAAGGGCACGTCCTTGCATCCCGGATAATCAGCCAGATACCATGTAGGCTTAGCCGGATCAATGGTTACCATACAATCATACGGAATCCCTTTTGCCTCCAAAATTTTTACGGCAGTATCTGTTGCAATAATCAGCGACTTTCCTTTTGCCTTACGCAATAGCTCTATATTTTTATCTAATGATGGACCTGCCGCCACAACAATTGCCGGAACACCTTCGGGAATTTTTCCGATAAATTCCGTAATAAAATTGCTTTTTCGGATATAACGCAAATTTTCAATCACATTTGTAACCGCTGTATGTGCAAAATGTACATTGGTATCCCTCTTTACCTTTACCATACTGTTTGTATAATCTAACGCATCAAAAAACTGATTATATTCATCCCCATACAATTTGTTATAGCAAATATGGCTGCATCGAATCTGCGTAGATATATTGTGCCATCCTACCGAATAGGACAATGCCTCTTTTAATTCCATCAAACCATCTTTTCCTATATAAAACTGCAACCGTTCATCCGCAAAAATGTCTGACAGATCTTCTTCCTCCATAACGACATGAAAAATACTGGCGTCCGGCTCCCACAAAAAAATATTGGCATCCTTATGCGCCCTGCGCAACAACTCCCTGACAAAAATACCATTTCCAAAGCCAAACATAAAAATATTAATATCGATATTTTGAAATTCATACTGGTCTGCCCATTTCTTAGCTTCTGACAACGGTCGATACGCACTGTTTAAACGATAGGTTTCTCCATCTTTTTCTACCACTAATGCATGATTTCCATCTCTTGCTACAATACTTTTCACCTGATACTCCGAAGAAATTTCAGTCTGAATCCGCTCTATAATTTCTGAATAGCGTTCTTCCATTACCTCTTTATTTTTTTCATAAAAGCTCATGCTGCCATTCTCCATTCCATTCTGTTTCTGTTCCAATATCACTCTACTCCATATGCTCTGTTAATTCTTCTACATACTCCACAAAATCATACTGAATAATATCTGCTAAAAGAATCATATCCTTATCCTGTAAAGCTGTCATTGCCTCCGTCAATACATCTTTTATCTTTTCTTCATCCAATGGAAACTCTTCATGTGCCTGCTTATATGCAAAAAGAGTATCTACCATTGTCATCACCTTACCTAGCACCTGATTGAACTGTTCTAATGCTTCTCCTGTTTTCTGCTGATAAAATAGTTCAACACTTTCCTTAATTTCTTCCAATATCTCTTGTATTATTTTCTTATCCTGCGTCATAACTAACTGTCCTCCTGATTATTAATCTCTAAATTCACTTTATATATCAATAAATTCTATATTCTACCTGACATTTTCCGTCATATTATATTCCTATTGTGTATAAAAGGACACTGTCCTTACTGATATTCTACTATGATACGAACCATTTCCTGTATAGTCAAAAAAGAGAGTGTACTGTACAAACATTTTCCTATTCCACAAAAAAAGGGTTGACCAATGGTCAACCCCATCCGCATGAATACTCTTTCTAATTCGATTAACGAAGTAATGAAAGAACACCCTGTGTAGCCTGATTTGCCTGAGCGAGCATAGACTGACCTGCCTGCTGAAGGATGCTCTTTGCAGAGTATGTAACCATCTCATCAGCCATGTTAACGTCACGAATCTTGCTCTCTGAAGACTGAAGATTCTCAGCCATGTTATCAGCATTGTCAATTGTATGATCCAATCTGTTCTGTAATGCACCAAGCTTAGATCTCTGCTGTGAAACGATTGAAAGAGCTTTGTTTACTGTAGAGATAAGTGGTGAAATAGCAGAACCAGCCACCTTGCCCTTAACATTGTTAGCAATTGTAGCAACTGTGATACCTAACTTGTCAGATGTCATACCAGAGATGCTGAACTTGATTGTCTGTGATGCATTAGCACCAACCTGAAGTACCTTGTTAGAGAATCCACCGGAAAGAAGCTTCATTGTGTTGAACTCTGTCTGAGAAGCGATACGGTCGATTTCTGAAGAAAGAGCCTGCAATTCCAAACCGATAGCTGTACGGTCTGCTGATACGTTTGTATCGTTAGATGCCTGTACTACTAACTCACGCATTCTCTGGATTACAGAATGAATCTCACCTAAAGCACCTTCAGCTGTCTGAATAAGGTTCTGACCATCTTCAGCGTTGCTTGAAGCCTGATTTAAACCACGGATCTGACCACGCATCTTTTCTGAAATAGAAAGTCCTGCTGCATCATCTGCTGCACGGTTTACTCTGTATCCTGAAGATAACTTCTCTGTACTCTTTGAAAGAGCCTTGTTTGTGATGCCTAACTGTCTGTTTGTGTTAAGCGCTGACATATTATGCTGTACTATCATAGCAATTCCTCCTTGAAATTACAGTGGCTTCCCTGCCACTGGTGATATGTTTATAGTCTTCCGTTCCATCTACGTCCGTACACGATTCTGTTCCGGAATTTATCTTTACCCATTTTCTGTCCATCCTGGTCATAATCACGGGAATGATAACACGTTATTAAAGCCACTTATCCTATGCGCTTCTAACTTACATTTTATATATCGGTGTATCTTTTCTATCCCTTAACCCTTTTTCACTATTTTTTCAAATATTTTTAGCCTGTAGTTTTCCGCTAAAATCAATTGCTAACCTTCTACAAAAAGCAAATGAGGCTGACCGATATGGTCAACCCCATCTGAAGAAATACTCTTTCTAACTCGATTAACGAAGTAATGAAAGAACACCCTGTGTAGCCTGATTTGCCTGAGCGAGCATAGACTGACCTGCCTGCTGA
>CAKREB010000010.1 GCA_934317005.1 uncultured Lachnospiraceae bacterium | reverse complement strand
TTAGGTATTAAGGAGTTATGTATTACTTCTGATGGAAAAAAATACGAAAATCCAAAAATCATCAGAAAATACGAAAAGAAACTGGTGAAACTGCAGAGGCAGTTAGCCCATAAAGAGAAAAGAAGTCAAAATTACTACAAAACAAAGAAAAAGATAGCATTATGCCATGAGAAAATAACAAATACCAGAAAAGATTATCTGCACAAGATGTCACATGAGATTATCAGCGAAAACCAAGTGATAGTTTCGGAAGATTTGAAGATAAAAAACATGGTAAAAAATCATCATTTGGCAAAGTCCATAAGTGATGTATCATGGCATGAGCTGACTAGACAGTTAGAATATAAGGCCAAGTGGAATGGCAGAAAATATGTCAAAATAGATACATTCTATGCCAGTAGTCAATTGTGTTCAGTCTGTGGATACCAAAATACAGAGACGAAAAATCTATCAGTAAGGGAATGGATATGTCCTGTCTGTGGAACAAATCATGACAGGGATATCAATGCAGCAAAGAATATACTGGAAGAAGGATTAAGACAAATAGCATAAAAATAACAATATAGGGCAGGGACTGCCCGAATTAACGCCTGTGGAGATAGTAGGTTACGAGGTCTGCGAAGCAGGAAGCCCATTGGCTTTAGACAATGGGTAGTTCACTGGAATATGTTTCTGCCTTTATAACCGGCAGATAAAAGGATTGATTATTTTACAGGATGCTTTAGAAGAAAAGGAAACTTAAGAGAGGATAAAAGATGAGAAGTATACAGGTGTTGGTCGTAGGCGGCGGTGCTTCCGGCATGATGGCAGCGATTATGGCAAAGCGTGCCGGTGCCGGTGTTCTTATATTAGAAAAAAAGAACCGGCTTGGGAAAAAGCTTCTGGCAACGGGAAATGGCAAGTGTAACTTTACCAATTACCGGCAGGAGCCTTGCTTTTACCGCAGCAGCCGGACAGATTATCCGTGGCAGGTGATCAGTCAGTTTAATGAGAAGGACTGCATTGCATGGTTTGACGAGCTTGGTGTTCTGGCAAAGGACAGGGATGGTTATGTGTATCCGGCAGCCGGACAGGCGACTTCTGTTTTGCATGCGCTGGAAAGAGAGATTGCCCGGTTAAAGATCGAGGTGCACACAGAGGAGTCCGTGCTTGCGATAGAGAAAAAAGGAACCGGACAGGCAGGGGATGGCTTTACTGTGACAACAGAGCAGGGAAAGTATCTTGCCAGAAAGGTTATTTTAAGTGTAGGTGGCATGGCAGCTCCGGTACATGGAAGTACAGGAGATGGGTATTCCTTTGTGCGAAATATGGGACATACTGTGATTCCTCCGGTTCCGGCACTAACTTCTCTTTTGTTGAAGGAAGCCTTTGTAAAGGATTGGAGTGGCGTCAGGGTACAGGGAACCGTTTCAATATATGATGAGAAGAAAAAGCTTTTGGCGCAGGATACCGGAGAAATTCAGCTTGTCGCACAGGGGATTTCCGGTATTCCGGTGTTTCAGATCAGCCGTTTTGCAGCAAGGAAACTGCAGCAAAAAGAAAACGTGACGGTTGTGTTTGACGCGATGCCTGAGCATGATACGCTTTGGGTTGCAGGCGAACTTATAAAAAGGCAAAGACGTGATGGAAAACAGTCGATGCGGGATCTTCTGGAGGGAATGTTTCCTGATAAGCTTGGAAAAGTATACCTGAAATGTCTTGGAATTGGTGACAAGACAGAAGCAGACAGAGTTTCGGAGGATACATTACAGAAAATGGCAGAGCTTATCAAGCACATGGAGCTTTCTGTGCGTGGTGTTGGTGATTTTGATAAAGCACAGGTAACTTGCGGAGGTGTAGCGACAGAAGAGGTTGATCCTGACACGATGGAATCAAAGTGTTGTGACAATCTGTATCTGACAGGCGAGCTTTTGGACGTAGATGGAATGTGTGGCGGTTATAATCTGCAGTGGGCATGGGCGAGTGGATATCTTGCAGGCAGGCACGCAGGGAAAGGCGTAGGAAAAAAGAAATGATACATATGAGTCAGGTGAAGGTGCCGATCGAACAGATCATTAAAAAAGCACCGAAAGACTTGGTCAGGCATGGAAAGATTGGAAAAGAGGAGGAATGGCTTGTAAAGAAGGAAACGGCAAAGTTGTTACGAATGGATGTGTCCGAAATACAGGACTTTGTCATTCTTCGAAAATCAATGGATGCACGAAAGAAGCAAAAGATGCATTATACCTATCAGGTAAATCTGTCCTGTGCCAAAGAAGAAAAGAGAGTGCGTCAGTATGGGAAAAATGATGCACGCATAGAAAAGAATACATACGTCAGGAAAAATGCAGATGCACCAAAAGACAGATGCGGAGAGCAAAAAGAAAAATTAGATATGCTGTCTGAAAAAAAGTCATGTTATGCTTTCGGTGCAGAAAAGAAACTGCAGCCTGTTGTCGCTGGCTTTGGGCCGGCGGGGATGTTTGCCGCACTAGAGCTCGCGCGCGCCGGAATGGCACCAATCGTTTTGGAAAGAGGACTTCCGGTTAAGGAACGCCAGCAGACGGTAGATACCTTCTGGAAGGAAGGTATATTGGACGAAGAGTGCAATGTACAGTTTGGAGAAGGCGGTGCCGGAACCTTTTCGGACGGAAAGCTTAATACGATGGTAAAGGATGCGGAGGGTCGGAATCGTCTGGTGCTAAAGACCTTTGTGGCTTTTGGGGCACCCTCAGAAATCCTGTATCTGCAAAAGCCGCACATTGGAACAGACTGCCTGAAAGATGTTGTGCAAAGGATTCGTAGCGAGATTCTCCGTCTGGGAGGTGAGATTTACTTTTCGACCAGGTTGGATGGTCTGCTGATCGAAAAGGGAAGGCTAAAAGGAGCCATGCTTGTCAAAAATGGAAAGCAGGAGCAGATTGCATGCGATAAATTAATTCTTGCAACCGGACATAGTGCCAGAGATACGTTTTCTTGGTTAAAAGAGTGTGGTGTCAGGATGGAGCCGAAAGCATTTGCTGTCGGGGTGAGGGTAGAGCATCCACAGGAGATGATCGGACAGAACCAATATGGAGCATATTATACAAAGCTGCCGACGGCAGATTACAAGGTGACATATCAGACAGCACAGAAAAGAGGGGTATACTCCTTTTGCATGTGTCCGGGCGGATATGTAGTCAATGCCTCTTCGGAAAAAGGAAGGCTGGCAATCAATGGTATGAGCAATTATAAGCGGGATGGCAAAAATGCAAACAGTGCGATCGTGGTAACCGTGTCACCACAGGACTTTGGCTCAGATGATGTATTGGCAGGTATGGCTTTTCAGCGTAAATACGAGGAAGCGGCATTTCGTGCGGCAAATGGAAAGATTCCGGTGCAGCTTCTGGGTGATTTTTTACAGTCTAAAGTAAGTACATCTTTTGGTGGATTTTTACCGGAAATGAGAGGGGAGTATGCATTTGGCAATGTCCGCACAATGCTGCCGGATGTGATCGGAGATTCGATCGCAGAGGGAATGCTTGCTTTCGACAGGCGGTTGAAAGGATTTGCCAGAGAGGACACGATCTTATCCGGTATAGAGAGCAGAACTTCATCGCCGGTAAGGATCTGTAGAGATGAAAATCTGCAATCCAATCTGTATGGCTTATATCCATGCGGTGAAGGGGCAGGTTATGCAGGTGGTATTACTTCTGCAGCGATGGATGGAATCCGCGTGGCGCAGGAAGTGATCAATACCTGCAGGTAGACAGGATAAAATATATGAGAAAAATAGCATATATGTAGAAACTATAGAAATAGAAAGGAAAAGTAGAACATGGATGATAAAAAGGTAGCAAGGATCAATGAGCTGTATCACAAGTCAAAGGAGACCGGGCTTACAGAAGCAGAAAAGAAGGAGCAGAAAAAGCTGCGTCAGGAATATCTGGCAGCAATCCGGAAAAATATTACAGGTCAGCTAAATAATATTACTGTTGTTCATCCGGATGGTACGATGGTAGATCTTGGAAAAACACATGGTAGAAAAAAAGGAAAGTAATCAATATGACAAAGCAGGAAGCACGTGCACAGATGAAAAAGCTTCGCAGGGAGTTAGAAAAAAAAGAGCGGCAACAGATGGAACAAAAGATTTTTGAATATATGACCGTTTTTTTGGACAGACAGAAAAAAGAATGGTTTTTTCCTTTTGTTTCGTATGGAACAGAAGCAGATACTATGCGGTTGATAGAATATGCCCTGCATCATACAGATAAAAAGGTTGCAGTTCCGCGAGTGGAACAGTGCAACGAAAACATAGAAAAGGCTGTTTCCAAAAACAATCAGGCACAGGGACGGATGGAATTTTATCCGATTCAATCACTGTCTGATCTGGAAAAGGGATTTCAAGGAATCTTGGAGCCAAAGGGAAAAAAGCCTGTTATATCGTCAGATGGTGTGATGCTGTTACCGGGGCTTGCCTTCGATCGTCAGCTGCACCGTGTAGGATATGGCGGCGGCTATTATGACAGATATCTCAAGCGATGTGATCTTTCACAGCTTGTGACAGTGGCGGCTGCATTCGATTTTCAGGTTGTCGATCACATTGAGGCAGAAACATTTGACATTGCACCGGAGTGGCTGATCACAGATAAAGGTGTTTTTCAAGCAATAGAAACAAAGCTGTTATCGTAGTGGAAAGAGAGAATGCGCGGGCATTCTCTCTTTAGGTAATAGAACAAGGCTGTTATCAAAGAGGGATATCAACAAGAATCGCAAAGCGATTCTTGCAGAGAGAATGCGCGGGCATTCTCTCTTTAGGTAATAGAACAAGGCTGTTATCAAAGAGGAATATCAACAAGAATCGCAAAGCGATTCTTGCAGAGAGAATGCGTGGGCATTCTCTCTTTTCACAATTTCATCACAAAATAAACATAATCTTTTCAAAAGTGAAACACAGGTCTTTCATAAATACTGCATAGAATAATAAGTGTAAAGCAAAGGAACACAAAAAGAAAAACATGCAGTATGCATTGTGAAAGGAGCGGTTATCATGACGAAAAAAGATTTTATTCGTGTTACAACTTATGCGGCAATTTTTGGACTGGTAGGAGGTGCAACATTCGAGGGAACCAATTATCTTTATAATAAAAGCATTGTAAGTGAGTCACAGAGTGCGAGCGGGAAGCAGGCATCAAAGACGGCTTTGGTTTCTACAACAGGTACAAATACAGACAGTTCTACAGGTGTATCTGATGTTGCGCAAAATGTACTTCCTTCTATCGTAGCGATTGATGTGACGGTGTCACAGACAACAAGTGATATTTTTGGGAGAACATATGAACAGGATTCTACCGGAAGCGGTTCCGGTATTATCGTAGGACAGGACAAAAAGAACTTATATATTGCGACGAACAATCATGTGGTATCCGATGCCAAAACAGTATCGGTCAAGTTCAATGATGAGAGTGTTGCATCGGCAAGTGTAAAGGGAACAGATCCCGATGCGGATCTGGCAGTAGTGAGCATTCCATTATCCAAGCTGTCAGAAAAGACATTGTCTAATATCAAGGTCGCAACGCTTGGGGATTCAAGCAAAGTCAAGGTTGGTGATCAGGCAATCGCGATCGGTAATGCATTGGGATATGGTACATCCGTAACGGTTGGTTATATCAGTGCAAAGGATCGTGAAGTGTCAGGTGAAGATGTGACAATGAAGCTGCTGCAGACAGATGCAGCAATCAATCCGGGAAACAGCGGTGGTGCATTGGTAGATGCTTCCGGAGCCGTGATTGGCATTAATTCGGCAAAATATGCAGATGAATCCGTAGAAGGAATGGGCTTTGCCATTCCAATTTCTACAGCAGTGCCGATCATCAATGATATTATTTCTTCGGAAACGGTTTCTGCAGACGAACAGGGATATCTTGGAATCAAAGGAAATGACGTAAGCAGCGAATATGCGAAATATTACAATATGCCGGAAGGCATTTATGTAGGCGAAGTGACAGAGGGTTCTCCGGCAGCAGAGGGCGGTATGATTAAAGGTGATATCATTACAAAATTTGATGGTAAGGACATCACAAGCATGACCGGCTTAAAGGAGAAACTTAGCACAAAGAAGGCCGGAACAAAGGTTAAGATCGTTGTAAAGCGTTCTGACAATGGCGAATATAAAGAGAAGACACTGACAGTAACCTTAGGTAAAAAGTCAGATGCTTCTGACAGCAGCTCGGATTCTAATAATACGCAGGATCAGGGTAACAGCCAGAACAGCCAAAACAGCCAGAACCAGCAGGGCAGTCAGGAATATTATGGAAACAGCCAGCAAAATAACAGCATTTTTGGCAGATAATGCGTAAAAGCCGGTAGATAGTGCGTAAAAGGTACTTTACAAATATGCCGGTATGTGTTATTCTAACAAAGTTGTGATACCGTCACTCAGAAATTGGACACTCCGCCCATTGCTTAGTGACCGGTGAAGACAATAAGTATATATCATAAAACAGGAGGATTTACTACAATGATTAGTAAGGAAAAGAAAGCTGAAATCATCAAGACTTATGGACGTACACCAGAGGACACAGGTTCTCCAGAGGTACAGGTTGCACTTTTAACAGAGCGCATCACAGAGCTTACAGAGCATTTAAAGGTAAACAAGAAGGATCATCACTCTAGACGTGGTCTTTTAAAGATGGTAGGTCAGAGACGTAATCTTCTTGAGTACTTAAAGAAGAAAGATCTGGAAGGCTATCGTGCATTGATCGAGAAGTTAGGCTTAAGAAAATAATTCGTTTTACGGATGTGAGGAGAGCACTGCATATGATATGTGGTGCTCTTTTTGCTTTTGCCGGAAAATGTCTTGCGCATTACATAGGTTAGTGGTATATTAAGTAAGAGTGTGCAGACTTGTTCCCGAGACTTCTGAAAAGTTCATCCGGAGTGGTGATTTTTTCAGTAGTTTCGGCTGTATGTCTGCATTCATTCCAAGAAAATGTGAGAGCGCAACAGCGCAGATTGAAAGGAGTTTATTTATGGCATACAAATCATATTCGATGGAGCTTGCCGGCAGAACACTGACGGTTGATATCGGACGAGTTGCAAAGCAGGCAAATGGTGCTGCATTGATGCACTATGGTGACACAACCGTATTGTCTACGGCTACCGCTTCAGAAAAGCCGCGTGAGGGAATCGATTTCTTCCCGCTTTCCGTAGAATTCGAGGAGAAGATGTACTCTGTAGGAAAGATTCCGGGAGGATTTAACAAGCGTGAGGGAAAGGCATCAGAGAATGCTGTTTTGACAGCGCGTGTTATTGACCGCCCGATGCGTCCTTTATTTCCAAAGGATTATAGAAATGACTGTTCTTTGAACAACCTTGTACTTTCTGTAGATCCTGAGTGCAGACCGGAGTTAGTTGCTATGCTTGGTTCTGCTATCGCAACAAGTATTTCAGATATTCCATTTGACGGTCCGTGTGCAACGACACAGATGGGACTGATCGATGGTGAGTTTATTGTAAATCCGAATCAGGAGCAGTGGGACAATGGCGATCTGCGTCTGACAGTTGCTTCTACCAGAGCAAAAGTAATCATGATCGAAGCCGGAGCCAATGAGATTCCGGAAGAGAAGATGATCGAGGCAATTTATAAGTGTCATGAAGTCAACCAGACAATCATTGCATTTATTGATAAGATTGTAGAAGAAGTCGGAAAGCCAAAGCATGAGTATACAAGCTGTGCGATTCCGGAAGAGATGTTTGCAGCAATCAAGGAGATTGTTCCACCGGCAGAGATGGAAGAAGCTGTATTCTCTGATGACAAGCAGACAAGAGAAGAAAATGTCCGCAATGTGACAGAGAAGCTTGCAGAAGCATTTGCAGAAAAGGAAGAATGGTTAGAAATCTTAGATGAAGCTGTATACCAGTATCAGAAAAAGACAGTAAGAAAGATGATCTTAAAGGATCACAAGCGTCCGGATGGTCGTGAGATCACACAGATCCGTCCTTTGGCAGCAGAGGTTGATCTGATTCCAAGAGTACATGGTTCTGCTATGTTTACACGTGGACAGACACAGATCTGTACTTTGACAACACTTGCACCACTTTCCGAGCAGCAGAAGATTGATGGTCTTGATCCGAATAAGACAACGAAAAGATATATGCATCACTATAACTTCCCTTCCTATTCGGTAGGAGAAACTAAGCCAAGCCGCGGACCGGGACGTCGTGAGATCGGACATGGAGCTTTGGCAGAGAGAGCATTGGTTCCTGTACTTCCAAGTGAAGAAGAGTTCCCATATGCAATCCGTACTGTCTCAGAAACCTTTGAGTCAAACGGTTCTACTTCGCAGGCAAGTATCTGTGCATCTACTATGTCATTGATGGCAGCAGGTGTTCCAATCAAAAAACCGGTTGCAGGTATTTCTTGTGGTCTTGTGACAGGTGATACAGATGACGATTATCTGGTACTCACAGATATTCAGGGATTGGAAGACTTCTTTGGTGACATGGACTTTAAGGTGGCAGGTACAAAGGATGGTATCACAGCCATTCAGATGGATATTAAGATTCACGGCTTGACCAGACCAATCGTAGAAGAGGCGATTAAGCGTACTCGTGAGGCAAGAATGTACATTTTAGATGAAGTAATGCTTCCGGCAATCAGCGAGCCTAGAAAAGAAGTAGGACAGTATGCACCAAAGATCATTCAGATGCAGATCGATCCGCAGAAGATTGGTGATGTAGTTGGTCAGAGAGGAAAGACGATCAATGCACTGATCGAGCGTACAAATGTAAAGATCGATATTACAGATGACGGTGCTGTTTCTATCTGTGGTGAGGATATGGACAAGATGCAGGAGGCAGTTCGTCTGATCAACATTATCACAACAGATTACTATGAGGGACAGATTTTGGAAGGTGATGTCATCAATATCAAAGAGTTTGGTGCATTCATTGAGTTTGCTCCGGGTAAAGAGGGTATGGTTCATATTTCAAAGATTGCAAACGAAAGAATCAATCATATCGAGGATGTTCTGACACTCGGTGACCATGTAAAGGTTGTCTGCCTGGGCAAAGACAAGATGGGAAGAATGAGTTTCAGCATGAAGGATGTAAAGTAAATTACTTTTTATAAAAGAAATGCTTTTCAGAAAAGGCAACCCATGTTATTATAGTAGTGTGGGTTGCTTTTTGTTTTCTGGTATAGAAAACGTCTTATAGAATAAAACCTATAGGTATAGTAGTGTGGTGGCAGGCAATGCGTTTATATTGCTTTTAATTTATGGAAGATTGCTCATATAGTAGTATTCTTTAGAAAAAATTAGGGGAGAAGCTATGAAAAAGTTACAAAGGATAGATATAAGATTATATGTGGCATTGTTCGTATGCCTTTTTCTTAGTGTTTTCCTTACATTTGCGTTACGGGGATATGCAAATTCGGAAGTAGAGGAAAAAATCTATGAAAAATTTGTCGGGGAAGAGGAAAAGCTTCATCTGAAGGATAAAGTCTATGTTATTACGATACCATCTTTGGATAATGATTCTTATACAAATTCCGAAAAGAATAAATTGGAGACACAATATATCAATGAGTTAAAATATGTGACGCAGAAGGTTTTTCAAAAATCAAAGGGGACTTTTGTTCTTGGCACGGATTTATTGGAAAATGCGTCCAATGAAAGACAGCTTCTTCCGTTGTTCCGTGAAACGGAAAATGTTTTCTGGCATTATAATATCCGGAATATCGGTTATTATCATGAGGGAGATAAGTGTGGTCAGATTAAGTTTTTAGATAACTCTTATAGCAGCATGCGCTCCTTTGAAGTCTATAGTACCGGTAAATATGATAAAAACTATCTGCCGTATTATATGATGACGATGGATGGTGGAAAAGTAAAATACAGTAAGAAAAAGCAATGCTATTATCTGACAGACAAATCCGGGGCGAGAAGGGTATTACATGCGAAGGATGATACGACTGTTCGGATGCGTAGTGCTTCTAAATATGATGTTACCTATATTACACTCGAATATTTTTATCAGAAGATTTTTAATAACAGAACGACTGAGGATTTCAGTCACACAATCTTTTTTGTGCAGAGCAGGAATCTGTTAGCAGGATATGGACAGGATGAGGCGAATACGCAGGATCTGGCAGATTATTCGATCGATCTTTTGGCAACGATTGAAAATGGAGCATCGGTGCCGAATTTCTACTGGTGGCAGAAGGTACTGTTTGTTGCGTGCGGTGTGTTGTTTATTGGAATCTGTGTAATCTTTATGCCGGAATGGCTGAGTGTTTTGACGTATCTTTTGACAATCTTAACGACGACTGTTACGAATCTGCTTTTGGTGGAAAGACATATTTTTTATATATCGCTGTTTGAATTCTGGCTGATGGTGACTCTGACGTTTGTTCTGATGCTTTTCCTAAAAAGGGTTTTAAACAGGATCAGTGTCAAGAATCTTCCGATTGATGCGGTTATCCGTTTTACGAATACAATCGTTAATATCGAGCATTCGGTTTCTTATTCTGAATATCTGATGAAAAACCGCAGTGAGATTGAAGAAGATATCTCTGCCGCACTTCTTTTGCCGGTGATGGATCGGGAATCGTTTTTGTTAAAGGAACTGTCTGAAGAAAATCATCGGAATAGAAAATTTGTAGAGCAGGAGTTTTGGAAAGAGGAAGAAGAGAAAGGGAAGGTTTCGGATGTTTCCCAGACACGTTCGAATCTGTTTCCGGGGCAAAATTATATTGCGTTTATCCCGCTTCCTGTTTTTGATGTTGAGTCGGAGGTCACAACGTATACGGTCATCGGGTTAAAGAAAAAGCTTAAGCCACAGAGAGCGTCCTATATCTCCATGATGCTGTTTTCTATGTATATTTACTTTAAAGCACAGCATGAGCGTGGGGAGCATCAGAGAATGTATTTTTCTATGCTGTCTTTGATGATCTCTGTAATTGATGCGAAAGATCCGGTTACGGCTGGTCATTCACAGAGGGTTGCCAATATTTCGAAGGATATTGGAATCTGGATTGGCTTGAGTAAAAATGATCAGTTTGACCTGGAATTTACGGCACTGTTACATGATATTGGTAAGATTGGTGTGTCCGATTATGTGTTAAACAAACAGAGTGTTTATACGCAGAGTGATTTTGAACAGATGAAGTATCATACGATCCGTGGAGCAGAGATGCTTTCAGAGGTTGGAATCAAGGATGAGATCATTGACGGAGTGCGTCATCACCATGAGAGGATTGACGGAAAGGGATATCCTGACGGACTGCGTGGGGATGAACTGCATTTGTTTGCAAAGATCATTAAGATCGCTGATGTTTTCGATGCGCTGACGAGCAAACGTCAGTATAAGGATGCATGGGAAATGGAAAAGGCATTAAATATTATTTACCGCGGAAGAGGAACGGAGTTTGATACAGAAATCGCTGATGTCTTTATCAAGCACATGTCACCGCCGGGCTGGATTCCGCCTGCAACAGAGAAGAAGGCAGACCGCAAGCGAAATCCTAATACAGATAAGGTGGCAAATGTCGTAAGAGATTTCTATAGAAAATATCAACAGTATCTTTCTGTAGAATATCCGATTCCTAGCAAACAGGCAGTAGAGATTGACTTTTTACGTCAGAATGGTTTTATGCAGTATGACTGGGGCGAAACCTTTAACAATGCGTTGTTTTTAGAAGAAAAGCCGATGATCCTTGCCTATGAAAAGGCGACAAAGAGCCTGATCTTTGGGCAGAGCAGTAAGGGAAATGGTGTGCACGGCATTTATTACTATTTCTTTAAGGGATTTGTCAATATGGGAGCTTATCTGATGAAACCGTCTGATACAAAAAAAATATTAGAAAAGCTTACCAAAGCATACGGAGAGCCAATCATTATGGACGAACAGATGATGATCTACGAGGCAAATAAGATGCAGATTGCATTTTATCACACGGTAGATGACAAATGTCTGCTGTTCTATGTATCAGATTATATGTGCTCTAACTATATCTTTGAGAAACAGGAGAAATAAATTTGCATAACACAAAGAAAATTGCGCAGATTGCCATGATGGTTGCTGTGGCATTTGTGCTAAGCTATATAGAATCTTTATTACCAATCCAGCTTGGAATTCCGGGAATTAAGCTTGGACTTTCTAATATCGTGGTGC
The DNA here is from genome assembly GCA_934317005.1 of uncultured Lachnospiraceae bacterium. GTDB lineage: Bacteria > Bacillota > Clostridia > Lachnospirales > Lachnospiraceae > Butyribacter. Next base: position 106,200 of record CAKREB010000010.1, on the reverse strand, counting down.
TTTTGTGCCTGTATGAAGCATCGGCAAGGGAGGCATTTGGGATTGCGTTAGTGCGAATTGTACTAAGCGGTCTGACGTTTGGAAGTCTGTCGACGATGTTATACAGTCTGGCAGGCGGGCTTCTAAGCTTTGTCGTTATGCTTCTGCTTAAGAAAAGTGATAAGTTTTCTATTTTTGGTGTCAGTATTGCCGGTGGTGTGTGCCACAATCTGGGACAGATCGGAGTAGCTGTTTTGATTTTAAGAACAGGGATGTTGGTATATTATCTGCCGTTTTTAATGTTAGCAGGCTGCATTGCAGGTATCTGTATCGGTGTGTTATCTGCCATCTTAGTTAAGCGTCTGCATGGAGCATTTCAATAGAGTGGATAAGCTTTTTGTCATTACAGATGAAAAACATAACTTTAGAATCGCAAAGCGATTCCTGCATAAAAAGAAAACAGTGATACAAACTAGTATTTGTATCGCTGTTTTTTGCGATTATAGGAAATTTATTATAGGATCTTGTCACAAAAACTTGTTATAGAAAGCTTTTTGTGTTACGTGATTCAGGTAAGATCAAGTATGCTTTCCTGTGAAGGCGAATTCATCTGAAAAAGTAAAATGGATTTATGGTAAAGGAGGAAAAATGCAGTGGAGGACGAGATTAAGGAGTATGGAATTACGGTTTTAAAAGGCAGACAGGAAGGGCATAGTATCTGGATGCTTTCTATCATAGGGGAGATTGAAGGGCATGAGAATGCGCAGGAGCGCACGAAGACAACTAAGTATGAGCATATGCTGCCAATTCTGACAAAGATTGAGGAATGTGATGAGATTGACGGAGTGCTTTTTCTGATTAATACAGTTGGAGGGGATGTGTCCTGTGGTCTTGCTCTGGCAGAATTTATCGCATCGTTGAGTAAACCGACAGTTGCTTTGGTGATTGGAGATAGTCACTCAATCGGAGTGCCGCTTTCCGTTGCCGCAGATTATACGGTGATCGCGCCAAGTGCAACCGTGATCATTCATCCGGTTCGCATGAATGGACCGGTGCTTGGTGCACCGCAGACGTATGAGTATTTCAGATTAATACAGGAACGGATTACCAGATTTGTGGCGCTGCATTCTGATGTGGCACAGGAGCAGATAGAAGAGTGGATGGTGTCACCGGGAATTTTAAGCAGGGATCTTGGAACGATTTTTGTAGGAGAAGAGGCAGTAAAGGCGGGACTCTATCAGGAGGTAGGCGGAATCTGTGAAGCGCTTACAAAGCTTCATCAGAAAATAGACAGTTTATCCTCAAAAGAGGTGAAGCCTGACAAATAAGTGAATGATGTCAGAGGGAGAAGGGGAGAGCAGAAAAATAAGCAGATAAGGTGAGAAAGAGAAGGGGAGAGCAGAAAAATAAGCAGATAAGGTGAGAAAGAGAAGGGGTGTCGTATGAAAAGAGGATACCCTTTCTTTTTGCATGAACGAAAATTGTATGCACAGTCAGGAAGCGATGTTATGAATTGTCGGGGATAGAATTTGCATTTCTATGAAATAAAAGCTATAATAAAATATGTATGCATAAAAATGGAAAGGAAGTTATCTATGCCAATATGGAAAGCAATTATTCTGGGTGTAATTCAGGGTGCGGCAGAATTTCTGCCAATCAGCAGCTCTGGTCATCTAGTTATCGTGAAAGAAGTTTTAGGAGTTGATTTAGGAAATGGTGGAGTATTTTTTGATGTCATGCTTCATCTTGGAACATTGTTAGCAATATTCGTGGCCTTTTGGAAGGATATTAAGAGGCTGATCATTGAAACATTACATATTATAGGAGATATTTTTGCAAACTTCGCAACATGGGTTCGCCGATGCTTTGGAAAGGAGTATTCGTATCGAAAGGTGATCCGAAGCTCATACCGGAAGTTTGTTGTGCTTTTGATCGTTTCGACGATACCGACCGGTGTGATTGGTGTGGCACTGTCGGACATTATTAAGATGGCGAATACGATTGTTCTGGTACCGGGAATCTGTCTTTTGATCACGTCAGTCTTTTTGGTGATCGCAGATGTTGCAGATGAGGGGACAAAGCGCCCGAAGGAGGCAAGCTATCTGAATGCGGGTGCGGTTGGTATTGCACAGGGGATTGCTACGATGCCCGGAATTTCAAGATCCGGCACGACAATTACTGCCTGTATTTTATGTGGCTTTGAGAAGAAGTTTGCCGTGAAATATTCCTTTATCATGTCTATTCCGGCTGTGCTTGGTGCTGTAGTGCTGGAGTTAAAGGACTTTGGCAGTCTGCATCTGTCAGGCGGTGATATTCGTGCCTGTGTGATCGCGACGGTGATCGCAGCTATTGTCGGATATCTTTCAATCTGTTTTATGATGCGTCTGGTTCGTGGCAAAAAGTATAAGTATTTTGCAATTTACTGTGCCATTGTAGGATGTATCGCGATCGGTGCATATTTTGTCTGATAGGACATGAGAAAATTTTTCCAAAGGGAAAGAAGTTTGTAAAAGGAGAGTATAGTTAGTATGGCGGGAACTGGTAAGTCATCCGGTGCAGCAAAGCGTAGTGCATCAGGAAAAGTAACGACGACACATACAACAGCAGGAAAAAAGCGTACAAATACATCAACAAAGAAAAAGACAGCAGTAAATAGAAGAAATACCAGGGCAAAGGCAGGCGGACGTGCCAAAAGCAGGCAGAAGTCAGTTGAAGAGATCAATGCATATCAGGATCATCTGGCATTTGAAACAGGGATTACAATTTTTGTAATCTCTATTATTTCTATTTTTTTGTATCTGTCATATTTTGGACTTGCCGGAAAAACAGGAACGGTAATTGGTGGTCTGATGTTTGGCGTGTTTGGATGGTTTGCATGGCTTTTGCCGTTATTTTGTATGATTGGCTTTGTGTTTTGCATTGTCAATCAGGGGGACAGGCGTGTTACAAGAAGAGTTGGCAGCTTTGTGGGAATTATTTTGTCATTGCTTGGATTATCGGATCTGGTGTTTCAAAAGCAGATTATCACCGAGTATTACACAAGCAATCATGTGTTACATAAAGATTATCTGGAATGTATGTTCCTGACCTGTCAGGATGTGGTTGGTCATGGCAGATTCAATGGTGGTTTATGTGGCAGGGCGATCAGCTCTGTCTTTTCTATGGTGATCGGAGGAATTGGCGCCGGTATTATTTTATTTGTGCTGTTACTCTTTTGCCTTTATATTTTCTATGGAGTAGAGCTGATGAGCATGCTTCGCAAGAGAAATGCATACCATCAGGAGATGAAAGAGGTATACGAAGAGATTAGCCAGGAAGAGGATTACAAAGAACCATCCTATCGTGTCTTTACAAATGCAAGACCGGATCGTGCAAGCAGGGCGCAGTCAGAAAGTAATTTGGAAAAGGTACCAAAGGTACAGTCCTTTGATCTGCGAAAAATGGAAGATGCCCCACACAAAAAAGCTGCAAAGCCTGTAGAGAAGGCAGTAGAAGAAAAGGGAAGAGCTGCAGCGAATGCTTTGGATACTAAGAAAAAACAGACGGCATCACAGGAAGAGGACAGTAAAAAGATACGTCCGACAGGTTATCAGGAAGTAGAGGAAGTTTGCAAAGCAGAAAATGCAGCAGAAAAGGAAGCAATCGCAACGCAGGAAAGTACGGTTGCGCAGATTCCAATCTATCGCAATGAGTTAAATGAGAAGTTCGGAGGTAAGAAAAAGAAGCAAAGCATAGAAAAAGCGACAGAGAAAAAGAAGATAGAAACCACGTTTAAAGAAAATGAGAGGACAGGTGTGCTGCTTCCGGAAGAGGAGAAGTATTTTACAAAAGAGGCAGCACAAAAGTCGGCATTTGAAGAGTTTCAGGATGAACTGCAAAATGGTCAGGCAGACAAAGAATTAGAAAAAGAGCAGGGACTGTCTGCTCTAGTAGAGGAAGATACAGAAGATGTACAAAATTATTCTACAGAAATAGAAAGAATAGAAGAAAGTCAGGAAAAGATTTTAGATTCTTCTAAGAAAGCAGAATCACAGGAGCCAGAATCACAGGAGCCAGAACCACAGGAGCCAGAACCACAGGAGCCAGAACCACAGGAACCAGAACCACAGGAACCAGAACCACAGGAACCGGTAAGACCGAAAAAGCCGCTTCCTTCCTTTGGACAGTCAGATATGCAGATGCCAAACGGTCACGGTAAGATTGGCGGGGATAACTATGTGTCTGCATCAGATACGTTTAATGCACTGAATGAAAGCAAAGTCAGTGTAGAAGAAGGAAAACCATATGAGATACCGCCAATCGATCTTCTGGCTCTGCCGAAGGAAGCACAGAATCAAATGAGTGATGAGCAGCTTCGCATGACGGCATCTAAGCTTCAGGATACCTTAAAAAGCTTTAATGTCAATGTGAATATGGGGCCGGTTACGTGTGGCCCTACGGTTACAAGATATGAGCTGTTTCCGGAACAGGGAGTGCGTGTCAACAAGATCACAAATCTTGCAGATGATCTCAAGCTTAGTCTTGCAGCGGCAAGCATCCGAATCGAAGCACCTATTCCGGGAAAGGCGGCAGTGGGAATTGAAGTGCCAAATGCAACACCAAGCTCTGTCTATTTTAGAGAGCTTTTAGAGGGGGATGCCTTTGCCAATGCAAAGTCAGATCTGACATTTGCGGTAGGAAAGGATATCGCCGGAAAGCTGATTATGGCAGATATTGCGAAAATGCCACATTTACTGATCGCAGGTGCAACCGGCTCCGGAAAGTCCGTTTGTATCAATACATTGATCATGAGTATTTTATACAAGGCAGATCCAAAGGACGTAAAGCTTATCATGATTGATCCAAAGGTAGTTGAGTTAAGCGTATACAATGGTATTCCGCATCTGTTCTGTCCTGTCGTGACAGATCCGAAGGAAGCAGCGGCAGCGTTAAACTGGGCTGTTCGGGAGATGATGGATCGTTATAATAAGTTTAAGGAGTTAGGCGTTAGAAATATATCAGGATACAATGCAAAGATTAAGGAGTTTGGGGAGGCAGAGTCAGCAGGTTATACGAAGATGCCATATCTGATTGTCATTGTGGATGAGTTTGCTGATCTGATGATGGTCGCTTCAAAGGAAGTGGAAGATGCCGTATGCCGTCTGGCGCAGCTTGCCAGAGCAGCGGGCATTCATCTGGTGCTTGCTACACAGCGACCATCAGTTAATGTTATCACGGGTGTGATCAAGGCAAACATCCCATCGCGTATCGCCTTTTCCGTATCCTCAGTTATTGATTCCAGGACGATTCTGGATAAGGGTGGCGCAGAAAAGCTTTTGGGAAAGGGAGATATGTTATTCTTCCCATCCGGATATTCCGAGCCCGTGCGCGTGCAGGGTGCTTTCGTATCAGACAAGGAAGTAAGTGATGTGGTTGACTTCCTGCGCAGCAACAACGAAACACCGGAGTACGATCATTCTGTAACAGAAATTATCGAGGAGCCAAAGGAAACTCCTGCCTCGGAAGAAAAGAAATCTCAGGCAGACCGTGATGAATATTTTGAAGATGCCGGAAGATTTGTCATTGAGTCAGACAGAGCAGCGGCAGGACAGCTGCAAAGACGTTTTTCAATTGGCTTCAACCGTGCCGGACGTATCATCGATCAGTTGAACAAGGCAGGTGTTGTCGGACCGGCAGAGGGAACAAAGCCGCGTAAGGTTCTAATGACAATGGAAGAGTTTGAACGTATGCTTTCAGGGGACGAAGGTGCTGTTTCGCAGGAAGAGATGGAGTCGATGGTCAAGGAAATGGAAGAGGAAACGGTAGCAACACAGGAAATTTAGTCGTTAATGGAGAAGAGCATGGAAGGAAAGCAAAAAAAAGGTGCGTTGGTAACAAATGCGTTTTTACGGACAGACAAGTTTGTGGAACATTATGAGTGGCTAAAGAAGGCGGCCGGTCAAAGAAACATTGCGCTTTCTCTGTTGCAAAACACAGAGCTTTTGTACATGATAGAAACTACATCTGAAGATAACCGACGGGAGCCGATTACCGACAGGATAGAGCAGATTGCAAAGGAATATGATTTTATTCTGTATTGGGACAAGGATATTCCGCTTGGAACGGTGTTAGAGGATATTTGTAAGGAAAAGGGAGTGCCGGTTTTTAACACAATCGAATCTATTGCAGCGTGTGACAATAAATACGAAACTTACCATAAGCTCTGGCAGTGGAACCGTCACTGCAGACCGGAGGAAAAGATTTTACTGCTTCCAACGATTGCAGCACCTATGACGTATGGAAATATTGGCTACACCAGTCTGACATATGTAGATCAGATCATTGAAAGTCTGGGATTGCCGCTTGTGATTAAGGAATGCTATGGTTCTTTTGGCATGCAGGTATATCTGGCGCATGACAGAAAAGAGGTTATGCATTATACGGAAAAGTTAGCGGGTGTACCATTTCTCTATCAGAAGTATCAGAAAGAAAGCTGTGGCAGGGATGTGCGCCTGCAGGTGGTTGGAGATGAAGTGGTTGCAGCCATGTACCGTTTTTCGGATAATGATTTTCGGGCAAATATTACAAATGGCGGAAGCATGAAAAGATATGCTCCTACAAAGCAGGAATGTGAGCTGGCAGTGCGCACTGTGCAGGTACTTGGCCTTGATTTTGCAGGAGTGGATCTGCTTTTTACGGATGCAGGAAAGAAAGGGACAGCCGGAATCGTATGTGAGGTAAATTCCAATGCGCATTTTAAAAATATTTACACCTGTACAGGAGTAAATACAGCAGAATGTATTATGAATTATATTTGTAATAAAGTTTATAAGCCATATGAAAATGTTTGAAAAGAGGAAAGCCATGATCGGATATTTGATTTATGATGAGGCAGAAGCGGCAAAAAATCAAGCGTTTATTCGGATGTTTCAAGAAGAAGGACAGAAGGAGGGAATTACCTTTTCTTATGTTTCAAAGGAACAATATCGAAAGGAGCCGCTTCCACAGCTTGTATTAAACCGTACCAGAGATGCAGATGTCAGTGTCTGGTATGAGGAAAGAAAGATACCGGTGCTTCATGAGTCTTTCCTGACAAGGATTGGAAATCATAAGTTTTTCACACTGCAGTATCTAAAGAAGCACCTGACAGAACAGACTCTTAAAACTGCGTGGGCACCCAGATCTTTTTTGATCCCACCTGAAAGGATAAGGGAGTGGGCGTGTGCAGTACAGGATAGAGATGTCACACAGTTACAGGAAATCAACGACTTTTGGAAACGGGACGGTGTCTGTGTTTTAAAGACTGTAGATGGACATGGCGGCAGTGAAGTAACAGAATTATGCTCACCCAAAAGAGCAGAGGCTTTCTGTGGTGATGCTTTCTGGAAAGAGCTGTCGAAGACATTACAGCTTTTTTGTGGAAGGGAATGTATTTTACAGGAAAAAATTTCAAGTGACAGTAAGGATGTGCGTGTGTATATTCTTGGAAATCGGATCTATCAGTGTATGCTGCGTCAGGGAACAAAGGATTTCCGCTCGAACTTTTCGCTCGGAGGTTACGCAGAGCCATACAGACTTTTGCCAAAAGAGCAGGAGGTGGTGGAAACGGTTCTTAAAGCCTTTGAGGGGCATACATTGGGGCTTGCCGGTTTGGACTTTATCATTGACCGGGAGGGAAAGCTGATCTTTAATGAGTTAGAAGAGATGGTTGGTTGCAGGATGTTATATCAGTACACCGGACACAATGTTGTAAGAGATTATGTGCATTGGCTGCGAAAGAAATTTTTATGTGAGAGGTAACATCTTATCAATTTTATAAACGATAGTTGCCATATATGCTAAATATGCGCTATTATGTAAAGGATACAAATATTCTGTTTTGCAGGATAAAGCGTTGAAGAAAAGAAAGGCAGGAGATTAGATACTATGAAATCTGATATTGAGATTGCACAGGAAACAAAAATGATTCATATTCGCGAAGTAGCGAAGCAGTTAGGAATTGAGGAAGATGATTTAGAGTTTTATGGAAAATATAAAGCAAAATTGACAGATGAACTCTGGCAGGAGATTAAGGATCGCAAGGATGGAAAGCTGATACTTGTGACAGCAATCAATCCTACACCTGCAGGAGAGGGCAAGACAACGACGACAGTTGGTCTTGGTGAGGCACTGGGAAAGCTCGGAAAGAAAGCAGCAATCGCATTGCGTGAGCCATCGTTAGGACCATGCTTTGGTATTAAAGGAGGAGCAGCAGGCGGTGGATATGCACAGGTTGTTCCGATGGAGGATTTAAACCTTCACTTTACAGGAGATTTTCATGCCATTACTTCTGCAAACAATCTGTTAGCTGCAATGTTAGATAATCACATCAAGCAGGGCAATGCACTTCGTATTGACACGAACCAGATTGTATGGAAGCGTTGTGTAGACATGAATGACCGCGTACTGCGAAATATTGTTGTCGGTCTGGGAAGACCGGTTGACGGTGTGGTAAGAGAAGATCACTTTATCATTTCTGTCGCATCAGAGATCATGGCTATCTTATGTCTGGCAGAAGATATGAAGGACTTGAAGGAACGTCTGGCAAAGATGATCGTAGCATACGATTACGATGGACAGCCGGTTACAGCCGGTCAGTTGAATGCAGTTGGTGCAATGGCGGCACTTTTAAAGGATGCGATCAAGCCAAATCTGGTACAGACTGTAGAAAATACACCGGCATTTGTACATGGCGGCCCATTTGCCAATATTGCGCATGGATGTAATAGTGTACGTGCGACAAAGACAGCATTAAAGTTAGCAGACTATGTTGTGACAGAGGCAGGTTTTGGTGCAGATCTGGGTGCAGAGAAGTTTTTGGATATTAAGTGCCGTATGTCAGGCTTAAAGCCGGATGCAGTAATCTTAGTGGCTACAGTACGTGCTTTGAAATATAATGGCGGTGTACCAAAGGATGAGCTTGGTACAGAGAATTTAGAGGCCTTGAAAAAGGGTATCGTTAATCTGGAAAAGCATATTGAAAATATTGCAAAGTACAATATACCATGTGTTGTAACCCTGAACCGTTTTGTATCAGACAGTGATGCAGAGCTTGCCTATGTCAAAGAGTTCTGTGAGAGCAGAGGATGTGAGTTTGCGCTTTCAGAGGTTTGGGAAAAAGGCGGTGAGGGCGGTATTGAGCTTGCCGAAAAGCTTTTTGAAACATTGGAAAACAAAGAAAGTCACTTTGCACCATTGTATGACGTAAACCTTCCGATCCGTGAAAAGATTGAAACAATCGCAAAAGAAATCTATGGTGCAGCCAGTGTAACCTATGCACCGGCAGCAGCGCAGGCAATTGACCGTTTAGAAAAGCTTGGATATGGCAATACTCCGGTCTGCATGGCAAAGAATCAGTATTCTTTATCAGATGATCCAAAGAAATTAGGTCGTCCGACAGACTTTAATATTAATATCCGGGAAGTCTATGTGTCAGCAGGAGCCGGCTTTGTCGTTGCTATCACGGGAACGGTTATGACGATGCCGGGACTTCCGCTGCATCCTGCGGCTGAGCGGATTGATGTAGATGACAATGGTAAGATCATTGGTTTATCATAATTGAGATAGGAAATTGTATAAAAATAAGAAATATAAATTAAGCCCTAAAGTAGAAGAAATTCTGCTTTAGGGCTTAGTTTGTTATTAGTTTTGCTGTATCTGCTCAATATTATAAAGCAGTTCGATATTATAATTATTATACATTCTTGAGTAGTTGTTAATGATGCGCTCTGCAATCATATGTCCATTTTCAATATTACTGTTTAACATGATCACAAGCTGCTGGGAACTACTGTAGCGGGAGGTGACATCTCCTTTTCTAAGGAAACCGACAATGCAGCGTTCCAAAATATCCATTGCCTCATTTAGATCGCTGATCTCGACACATCCCGGTACACTTTCTGTCAAAGAAAATAAAATAATCTGGGCTTCCTGTTTGTTACGTTTTAAGCTTCGCGCGATCAGCTGATAAATCTTTTCGAAGTTACCATAGTCAACCGAATAGGCACCTATCGCAGGGGTTTCTTCGGTCAATCTGCGCTTTAGCTGTGCCATATCGATCTGGAGTCCTTTGGAACGATCTCTTGCGGTATAGTCTTCTTCGCGCTGGAAAACCTTAAAATCATGTTTACCGTTGATCTTGACATAGTATAACGCTTTGCCGCATTCCTGCAGAAGCTTTTTACAGTTTTCTATCGGACGTTCCGTATAAGAAATACCGATGGAAAGGGAAATCTGATGCCTGATGTCAATATCTGCGATAATTTTTTCAAAGGAAGACAGCAGATTCTGTGCTTTCTGTGTAACCCACTCTTTATCGTATTTTCTAGGATAAAAGACCGCAAATTCATCACCGCTGATGCGGCAGGAAAAAGCAGTGTCTTCTGCGAGAGAGCGGATCACATCAGATAAGCGGCGGATGGTATGATCGCCTGCGATGTGTCCATAATTATCATTGATCAGGAAAAGGTCATCTACATCCATCAAAAACATGATTCCGTAATGAAGTGGATTTTCAAGGTATGTATTGATCGTCTTTTCGAATGTATCTTTTGTCGGAAGCTCCGTTAAGGAGTCGATCGAAGTAGATTTTTTATCATTCCGCTCTGCCTTTTTGCAGACCTCCAATAAGAAGTTTGCGTTCTCAAAGCCTTCCGAATCATCTTTTTCAAATTCAAACTCTGGCATATCGGATGGAGAAAATCCTTCTTTGATAATGCCGATCATAACGTCTGCTAAATACGGATCAAACTGTGTCCCACGTCCCTTTTCAAACTCCTTTAGTGCATATTCGTCCACTCTTGCTTTTTCGTAAACGCGGGTAGAAGTCATGGCGTCATAGGAATCGGCAATACCGATAATGCGGGCAATGTAAGGAATTTCATTTCCTTTTAGCCCATAAGGATATCCTTTACCGTCATAACGTTCATGATGATATTTCGCTCCGTCACAGATCTGAGGAATCATTGTGATCGGATGGAGAATATTTGCACCAACGACGGTATGATTGCGCACAAGGCGGTACTCTTCATCAGTCAGCTTGGAAGGCTTGTTCAAAATACTGTCTGGAATACCAATCTTACCAATATCGTGAAGCAGAGCAGTATAGTAGAGGTTCAGACAGTCCTGTTTGGACCAGTTTAATTTTTGGGCGATGGCAAGGGCATAACGCGCAACTCTTACCGAATGTCCCTTTGTATATCTGTCTTTTGCATCTACAGCATAGGTAATGGTAGTGATTGCCTGTATAAATAATTTTTCAACTTCAGCAGTTTTTAATTCAACCAGATGCTCTAAGTCCTTGCGAAAATCATCTAATTCCAGAATGCGGGCAATTCTTTGCTGCATAATGAGAGGCGCAAAGGGCTTTGTGATATAGTCCATTGCACCCATTTCCAAACCCATCAGTTCGCTTTCCTGTTTTGTGTCAGCAGTCAGAAAGATGACCGGGATCCGTTGCAGCTTTGCATGATCCTTCATGTTTTGAAAAACCTCATATCCATTCATTTCCGGCATATTAATATCTAACAGAACCAGATTTGGTGGTTGAGATATCATCTGTTCTAAGGCATCCTTTCCGGATTGGAACAGTGAAACATCATAACGGCCGATTAAGACACCTTCTGCGTGTTTTAAAATGGTTTTTGAATCATCTACAATGTAAATAAGCTTTTTTCCCATAATAAACCTCAATTTTTCAGATCATATAAAACTTTTAATTTCCTTTAAATTTAGACTCGCAGTAAATACAGCGGTAAATGCGGTTTTTGCGGTCTGTCAGTTTAAAGGTATGTGGTAATTCCTGCTCGATCGAAGTGATGCAGCGGGGATTCTTACATTTAATAATATTTGTTACTTTTTCCGGAAGGGAAAGTACATGCTTTTGTACAATTTGGTTATCTTTGATAATGTTGATCGTAATATTGTGATCTAATACACCGAGAACGTTTAAGTCGATATCTAAAGCACCCTCGATTTTTATGATATCTTTTTTTCCCATTTTGTTGCTTCGTGCATTTTTGATGATCGCAACGGAGCAGTCCAGTTTTTCCAGATTTAAGTATTCATATATTTTCATGGCACCGCCGGCCTGAATGTGATCAATGACGATACCTTCGTTTAAGCCACCAATATTTAACATAGCAATCTTTACCTCCTTAATCATCTACGGAATGTTCCAGTCCGAGAAGTGTCATGATCAGTGCCATACGGACATATACACCGAATTTTGCCTGTTTAAAATATACGGCTCTCGGATCGTTGTCTACTTCGGTTGCAATCTCATTGACACGTGGGAGAGGATGGAGCACGAACATATCCTTTTTGGCATACTGCATCTTAGAAGCATCCAGAATGAAGCTGTCTTTTAAGCGGATATAGTCTTCTTCGTTAAAGAAACGTTCTCTTTGTACTCTTGTCATATATAAAATGTCCAGTTCAGGCATATATTTTTCAAGCTCGCTAGTTTCGATATATTCAATATTATTTGCATCTAATACTTCGCGGCGCAGATAATCCGGAATCATCAATTCATTTGGTGAGATCAGGATGAAGCGTACATTTTTATAGCGAACCATTGCATTGATCAGGGAATGGACAGTACGTCCAAACTTTAAGTCACCGCACATACCGATCGTCATGTTGTCTAAACGGCCGGTGAGTGTTTTGATCGTTAAAAGATCTGTTAATGTCTGTGTCGGATGGTTATGTCCACCGTCACCGGCATTGATCACCGGAATCTCCGAATACATGGAGGCAACAGTTGGAGCACCCTCCTTTGGGTGGCGCATGGCACAGATGTCAGCATAGGATGAAATTACACGGATCGTATCGGCAACGCTTTCGCCTTTGGAGGCTGAGCTGGAATCGGCCGAAGAAAAACCAAGTACCTTACCACCTAAGTTAAGCATCGCTGCTTCAAAACTAAGACGTGTTCTGGTGCTTGGCTCATAAAATAAAGTTGCTAATTTTTTCCCGTCACATACATGCGAATATTTATCGGGATCTTTCATGATTTTTTGTCCTAAACAGAGGATGGAATCTAACTCCTCAACAGATAGATCAAGTGGACTGATTAAATGTCTCATAGGTACCCCCTTATATTTCTATGCCAGAAGAACAAGGTGAAACTGATCTGACAATTATTTTAGAATATTTTACTACAATTAGTAGAGGGGTGCAAGTCAGATTTCTACTCATTTTTGGCAGAAAACTTGACTTTTTTGCCTGTTTCCTAGATAATAATTTTGTTTATGCATTTGCATAGTAGAGTTTATGTGAAAAACGCATGAGAAGGAAGCTTGAGAAAGAAGCTATCATGTTACTATTCATGAGAAAAGACATGGATGCTAACAATACGATTGCGACAGAATCATAAAGGAGGACATAACATGATAAAGTTATATGACAATGGAGTGTATTTAGTTCATGGTACGGAAATTGTTGAGGACAATGCAGACAGTGCAGCAGCGTTACAGCAAAAATGTGGCGCAGCACCATCGAAAGAAGAGGCAGCAAAGGGAACAATGGCTTATGGGATTCTGGAGGCTCATAATACTTCCGGTAATATGGAAAATCTTCAGATTAAATTTGATAAGCTGACATCTCATGATATTACATTTGTTGGTATCATTCAGACAGCAAGAGCTTCCGGACTGGAAAAGTTTCCTGTGCCATATGTTTTGACAAACTGTCATAACAGCCTTTGCGCAGTAGGTGGAACGATTAATGAAGATGACCATATGTTTGGTCTTTCCTGCGCAAAGAAATATGGTGGAATGTATGTTCCTCCTCATCAGGCAGTTATTCATCAGTTTGCCCGTGAAATGCTTGCAGGTGGTGGAAAGATGATCTTAGGCTCTGACTCCCATACACGTTATGGTGCGCTTGGTACGATGGCAATGGGAGAAGGTGGACCGGAGCTTGTAAAGCAGCTTCTAAACCGTACATATGATATTGCAAAGCCGGGTGTTGTAGCTATTTATCTGACAGGTAAGCCACAGAAGGGTGTTGGCCCTCAGGATATTGCACTTGCGATTATCGGAGCAGTATTTAACAATGGTTATGTGAAGAATAAAGTAATGGAATTTGTCGGTGACGGTGTTGCAAACCTTTCCGCAGATTTCCGCATTGGTGTCGATGTTATGACAACAGAGACAACCTGTCTGTCTTCTATTTGGACAACAGACGATAAGATTAAAGAATTTTACGAGATTCATAAGCGTCCGGAAGACTACAAAGAATTAAAGCCTGCGGATGTTGCTTACTATGACGGTATGGTATATGTAGATCTCTCTGAAATTAAGCCGATGATTGCTATGCCATTCCACCCAAGCAATGTGTATACGATCGATGAATTGAATGCAAATCTCATGGATATTTTGGACGATGTAGAAAAGAAAGCATTGGTAAGTCTTGATAACAATAACATTCATTATACATTGAAGGATAAGGTACACAACGGAAAACTCTATGTAGAGCAGGGCGTTATTGCAGGCTGTGCCGGCGGTGGTTTTGAAAACGTATGTGATGCTGCAGACATTCTTCGCGGTAAGTATATTGGTGCGGATGAGTTCTCACTGAGCGTATATCCATCCAGTCAGCCTGTATTCATGGAATTAGTAAAGAATGGAACAATTGCAGATCTGATGGAAACCGGTGCAACGGTACGTTCTGCATTTTGCGGTCCATGCTTTGGCGCAGGAGATGTTCCTCCAAACAATGGTCTGTCTATCCGTCATTCTACACGTAACTTCCCGAACCGTGAAGGCTCTAAGGTAACAAACGGACAGATTGCATCTGTTGCTTTGATGGATGCACGTTCAATCGCAGCGACAGCAGCTAATCAGGGTTATTTAACAGCGGCTACAGATATTGATGTTGATTTCAAGAAGCCAAAATACTTCTTTGACAGCGCGATTTATGAAAATCGTGTATATAATGGTGTTGGAAAAGCAGATCCAAGTGTTGAGATTAAGTTTGGCCCAAACATTAAGGACTGGCCGGAGATGTCTGCTTTGACAGATAATATTGTATTGAAGGTAGTATCGGAGATTCATGATCCGGTTACGACAACAGATGAGTTGATCCCTTCCGGCGAAACTTCTTCCTTCCGTTCCAATCCTTTGGGACTTGCAGAGTTTACATTGTCCCGTAAAGATCCGGAGTATGTAGGCAAGGCAAAGGCTGTACAGAAGGCAGAAAAGGCACGTATTGCAGGAGAAGACATCTTTGCAGCATGTCCTGAGATTAAGGATGTGTTTGATAAGATTTCTGCTAAGTTTGATGTAAAACCGGAAGATACGCAGATCGGAAGTATGATCTATGCCGTAAAACCGGGTGATGGCTCTGCACGTGAGCAGGCTGCTTCCTGCCAGAAGGTACTCGGTGGTATGGCAAATATTGCGAAGGAATATGCGACAAAGAGATATCGCTCAAACCTCATTAACTGGGGTATGCTTCCATTCCTGTATCCGGATGAGATTCCATTTGCAAATGGAGATTATATCTTTGTGAAGGATATAAAGAAAGCAGTAGAAAATAAGGATGATGTGATCAAGGCATATGTTGTCGGAAAAGACATGCAGGAGTTTGATTTAAGTCTTGGCGCTTTGACTGATGATGAGCGAGAGATTATCACGAAGGGCTGCCTGATCAATTACTATCGTTCGCATATGTAGAAAGTGCAATGGTCGCGAAGGCGTGCCGCCTAGAAAGATGTTGAAATATTGCGCATGCTGTTTAGACAGTACTACAGAGTGCACATTTATCAGGAATTTGCAAAAAAAAAAGCCGCACTAGTTTTGAAATAGTGCGGCTTTTGCTTACGATACAGGCTCTTATTTTTAGATAAAATGATAGATAATGATGCCGATGATAACACCAATGATACTGCCAATTGTAATTTTGATCGACAGTGCAAAGGTGAGTACCAGTACACCAAGGTCAAGAGTTAATGGTTTGGTCAGACCAAATTTCTGACCATAGCTTAACCAGGAAAATCCTGAGATTCCGGCAGTCATCTGCGCAATAAAACTGCCCAGTACGATTCCGGCTAACAATAATAAAAACAGAGCCCAGTTGTTCTTTCCAGCGCCTTTTGCCATATGTTTGTCCTGTTACCAATCCTTTTTGGAAGGGTAAATTTTCCTTTCTATGTTACTTTTTTATGCTTAAATAGCTTAAAAATATCTGATGGTGACTATTATATCGAACGAACATAGATTCGTCAAATATACTATTTTATGTCTGTAGTCTTACAGATATAAACGCAAGACCTCACTTGACGTATAAAATGCCTTATGATATAATCCTTGTGCTGTAGAAATTATGGTATCTTGTCATAAAAATATAGTAAAAAAGTGCTTTCAGCCCCTATAAATACGGTAAATAAAGGGTTTGACAGCAGCAATGCGCATCTGTAGCTCAGTGGATAGAGCAACGGTTTCCGGAACCGTGTGCCGGGGGTTCGAGTCCCTTCAGATGCGTTTTTCTTAGTGAAGAAGAAAGGATGTGCGCATTTTATGCGATTAAAATATAAAAAATTTATTGTTATTTTTACATTGGCGATCATGTTGATCGGAATGGGAACCTTTTCGATGATTGCTCCGTCTACAAACTTTTCCTTTGGAAAGAGCAGTAAGGGAAGCAGTTCTTCTAATGGTGTATTGGCATCCATGTCTGAGAAGGAGATTGAGTCAGACATTACCATGTTGGTAAAGAATTATTTTGATGCAAAGCAGCGTGTGGATATGACGGAGATGGAAGAGTGTGTCAGTGATGTCAGCCATGTAGAAGAGAAGCGTTTGGTAACAGAAGCAGAGTATATTGAAGCATATAAAAACATTGAATGTACGATCAAGCAGGATGGACTTCGAGAGGGAACATACAGGGTTTATGTCTACTATGAGGCAAAGATTTATGATATTGATACGCTGGTTCCTTCGCTGACTGCGTTATATGTGACAGCAGATAAGGATGGAAAGTTTACGATATACTTAAGTGCGATCAAGTCAGCAGACCAGAAAGCAATTGATGCATTGGATAAGAGTCCGGAGATTCAGAAAATGATCAGCTCCGTGCAGAAAAAGCTGGAGGATATTGTCAGCAAGAATGCGGATGTTCGTGACTTTTATCAGATGTTGGAAAACTCAGATTCGGAAGATATGGTGGAGGATAACGAAAACATAGATAAGGAAGGCAGCACTTCTACGGCGGCACCATCGTCTACTCCGGCAACGACGAAAAAATAATATATTAAAGATCGTATCCCTATTAGTTTCAAGACGATACGTTGTAAAAAGATCCAAGATGATCCAAAGTTTCTTTGGTGGTTCTTGGATTTTTTATAGGATAGGGAAATGTTTAAAATGTAGTGGTGTCCTATTTTGAGATGGAGGAAGAAATGGAAGGAATTCGAATTAATAAATTTTTGAGTGAAGCAGGTGTATGCTCAAGAAGAGAAGGAGATCGTTTGATCCAGGAAGGAAGGATTGCGGTAGATGGCAAAGTAGCAGTGCGCGGAGCGCGTGTCATGCCGGATCAGACAGTAACCGTAGATGGAAGGAAGATTCAAAAGGAAGAAGAAGAGATTTTATTAGCCTTTTATAAGCCACGCGGGATTGTATGTACGACAGCCGTTTCACAGCATGGTGAAAAGGTAGTAAATGTAGTGGAATATATTAATTATCCAAAGCGCATTTATCCGGTTGGACGTCTTGATATGGATTCTGAGGGACTTTTGCTGATGACGAATCAGGGTGGGATGATGGATAAGATCTTACGAAGCCGTTATGAGCATGAAAAGGAATATTTTGTGCGGGTGAACAAAAAGATAGATGAAGCATTTTTGAAAGGGATGGCGCAGGGTGTTCCTATCCTTGATACCGTAACAAAGCCATGTAAGATATGGAAAGAGGATGAAACCGGTTTTCATATTATTATCACACAGGGACTAAATCGTCAGATTCGCAGAATGTGCGAATATTTTGGATATCGTGTAGAATATTTACGGCGGGACAGGGTTATGAATATTACTTTGGATGGTTTGCGAAAGGGACGTTATCGCAAGCTGACCGGTCAGGAAATCAAAGAGCTGAAACGGCAGCTACAAGAATAAAAAGAGAGGAAAAAGCGGATGCCAAACAAGATAGACAGAATGAAAGAGCTGGTAGAAAAGCTGAATCAGGCGGCAAAGGTATACTATCAGGGACAGGATGAGCAGATGAGTAACTTTGAGTATGACCGCCTTTATGATGAACTGCTTGCTTTGGAAAAGGAAAGTGGCACGATTCTGGCAGGAAGTCCGACACAGAGGGTTGGATATGAAGTTTTGAGTGAACTGCCAAAAGAGCGTCATCCCTCTCCAATGTTGTCTTTAGACAAGACAAAAGAGGTAGAAGTGTTAGCAGACTGGCTTGGAGAGCAGGAAGGCTTACTTTCCTGGAAAATGGATGGTCTGACAGTAGTTCTTACCTATGAGAATGGTGAATTGGTCAAAGCGGTAACCCGTGGAAACGGACAGGTTGGTGAGGTAATCACAAACAACGCAAGAGTGTTTCAGAATATTCCGCTTCACATTGCATGGAAGGGACAGGTCGTGCTGCGGGGAGAAGCAGTCATTCCATATTCTGAGTTTGAGCGGATCAATGAAGAGCTTCCGGAAGAAGAACAGTATAAAAATCCGAGAAACCTTTGCAGTGGCTCGGTACGACAGTTAAACAATGAGATTACGGCAAGGCGTAATGTTAACTTTTTTGCGTTTGCCTTAGTGCAGGCGGAAGGTGTTGATTTTCAAAACTCTCAGGAAAAGAAATATCTTTTTATGAAAGAACAGGGGTTTGAGGTGGTAGAATATAAAAGAGTGACGGCAGGCAATATTGCAGATACCGTAGCATGGTTTTCGGATAAGATCACTTCCAATGATTTTCCTTCGGACGGTCTGGTTCTTTTATATGATGATATTGCCTATGGCGAATCTTTGGGTACAACAGCAAAGTTTCCGCGCAATGCGATCGCTTTCAAATGGGCGGACGAGCTTGCTAAGACAACGCTGCGTGAGGTAGAATGGAGCGCTTCAAGAACAGGGCTGATTAATCCGGTTGCCATTTTTGATCCGGTAGAACTGGAAGGAACAACGGTCAGTCGTGCCAGTGTCCATAACCTAAGCATTGTCAGACAGCTAAAGCTTGGGATAGGAGATACGATCGAGGTTTATAAGGCAAATATGATCATCCCACAGATAGCGCAAAACCTGACAGGTTCTGCCAGTGTGACACCGCCTGAAAAATGTCCGGTATGTCAGGAACCGACGTCCATTCACAGCGATAATGGTGTAGAGGTTCTTTTTTGTGAAAACAGGAACTGTCTGGCAAAAAAGATTAAATCCATTTCGTTGTTTGTCAGCAGAGACGCCATGAACATTGATGGCATGTCGGAAGCAACGATTGAAAAGCTTTTAGCAAAGGGACTGATCCATCAGTTAGGGGATCTGTTCCGTATTCAGAAACATAAAGAAGAAATTGTTTCAATGGAGGGGTTTGGCGAAAAATCCTATGAAAAACTGCAAAATGCGGTAGAAACAGCAAAAAAGACAACCGTGTCCAGATTTTTGTACAGTCTGGGAATTCCCAATATTGGTGCTTCCAATGCAAAAGTGATCTGCAAAGCATTTGATCAGGATTTTGGCAAAGTGCGTCACGCAACAGAAGAGGAACTGGTTGCGGTTGATGGAGTTGGCAGCGTTATTGCAAAAGCATTTGTAGCATTTTTCGAGGAAAAACAGAATCAGGAGATGGTAGATGATCTGCTTTCGGTCATTACGTTAGAAAAAGAGGAAGAAAGCAGCAATGCAAATATGCAGGAGCTTCAATTTGTCATTACAGGAAGTGTGAATCATTTTGCAAATCGAAATGAAGTAAAAGCTCTGATAGAAAGCCGTGGTGGAAAGGTTACGGGAAGTGTAACAGGAAAGACCGATTATCTGATCAACAATGATAGTCAGAGCAATTCATCAAAAAACAAAAAAGCAAAGGAACTGGGAATCCCGATTTTAACAGAAGATGAATTTATAGATAAATTTTCAATAGAAATTTAGAGGAAGTAAGAGAGGAGTGGTTTGATGCCAATTAAAGTCAAGAGTAATCTTCCTGCAAAAAAGATTATGGAGAAGGAAAATATTTTTATGATGGATGAAAGCAGGGCAGCAACGCAGGATATCCGTCCGCTATATATTGCTGTCCTGAATCTGATGCCATTAAAGGAAGATACAGAAGTGCAGCTTTTGCGCAGTCTGTCTAATTCTCCGTTACAGATAGAGATTACTTTTTTAACAACGGCATCTTATATTGGTAGGAATACACCAACCAGTCATTTGAACGAGTTTTATATGACATATGAGGATGTAAAAAACCGCAAGTTTGACGGACTGATCATTACAGGAGCTCCGGTAGAAAAGATGGAGTTTGAAGAGGTACAGTACTGGGAAGAGTTAAAGCAGATCATGGAATGGTCAAAAACTAATGTTACAAGTACCTTTCATATCTGCTGGGGAGCACAGGCAGGCTTATATTACCATTATGGCATTCCAAAACGATTGTTAGATAAAAAGGTATTTGGTATCTATGAATTTCAGGTACATCACCGCAAAGAGCCATTGTTACGTGGATTTGATGATGTGTTCTTTGCACCACATTCCCGCTACACGTACATGGATCATGAGGCAATCGAAAAGTGTAAGGATTTAACGGTATTGGCAGATTCTGAAGAATTAGGAGAGTGCATTGTTATCTCTGAGGACCGTAAACAGGTTTTTGTATTGGGACATCTGGAATATGACCGCTTAACATTGGACAGTGAATATAAAAGAGATCTGCAAAAGAATATTCCAATTGAACTGCCGGTGAACTATTATCCGGACGATGATTGCACAAAGCGCCCACTGCTTCGCTGGAGGGGAGCAGCAAATGCGCTGTATTCTAACTGGGTGAATTACTACGTTTATCAGAACACACCATACGATTGGGAGTAAAGGTCGGAAATATGCGATAAAATCGACGTTTTTCTAGTATGTTAAAAAAGATAAAATGCTATGAAATTTTATGTATTACAATGACAAAATGGCGTAAAAATGGCGTATAAAAAATCAGTGGCGTAAACAACAAAACACAATAATATAAAGCTATTATGCAGCACAAAAAAGAAGAACATACCTGCACTATGTTCTTCTTTTTCTGATCAGTTGCCGAGAATAACAAATATTTTTATTGATCCGAAATTGTGAAGTTTATACAAAAATACAAATTATATTTTATGCAAAATGACTATGGTTGCCGTTTGGTTGTCACTTTGTCACCATATGGTTACTTTTTGGGCGCATAAGTAGTATAGATTAGGTTAGTATAGTAGAGGTTAAGATTAGGATAGGAGAGAGAAGAATAGAATAGTATAGGGGAAAACGGAAATTGGAACAGGAAGAATTGCAATAGACAACACAGATCAATTCGGTGTAGTAAATTTTTTGTTTTTTCTCTTGCATTCTGTATGGAAATCTGTTATTGTAAAGTTACTCCGAACGGTTTAGCTGATTCGGGCAAGTGATGAGCTTGGTTTTGAGGAAACTCGGTGAGTTATGAAGAATAGATCTTATTCTGAAAGGTCTATTGTTTATAGCTCATTTTTTATTTTTACGGAAAAATTAAGGTGGTGAATGTTATGGGCGGAAAAGGTTCTGGAAATAGATTAGCTTATAAAAATGCTAGAGGTGCTAAGTCTCCGGTTATTGGTGATAATGGTTTGTCTGTTAAGCCGGGTGAAATGGCAGATATAGTTCGTGGATGTGTTACTACTGGAATGGTTTGGGAGCCAATAGATAACAAAGATCCGGAGCAGTTAAACAAAAGAGCATTGGAATATTTCAATTACTGCATTGACAATGATCTTAAACCGGGAAACCTTGGACTATATGCTACCTGGGGATTAAATAAGACGGATATATGTAGGATTCAGCAGAGAGAACCCAGCTCACCGCGTTGCAACGCCATAAAAAAAAAGCCTTGAAATAATGTCGAGTATTCGTGAGCAGTTGGCAGCATCGGGGAAACTCAATCCAGTAACAGCTATTTTCTGGCAAAAAAATTTTGATGGCTTGAAAGACCAGCAAGAGGTTGTGATTGAGCCTAGAAAGCAGATTGAAGCAGATAAGACACCAGAGGAAGTGCAGCAGATGCTGGCTGATGATATTCCGATAGATGTGGACATTAACGAATAAATATGCAGAAAAATGAATATTTTTTGCATATTGGCAATCTTTAAAAAGTGTCAAAAGTGCTGTGAAGCCTTGTAAATAGGGCGTTTGACACGATTCTGTAACTATAGAAAAAACAAGGGTTTATCACAGAGTTGATTTTTCCTATATGATTTTGTCATTGAATGTGCGATTTCAATGCTATGAGAAGAGCCGGAAGAAAAAGCACAGCAATGATACTGTGAAGATGGGGGGAGGGGTTATGGGAGAGTCGGTAGACAGCCTACTCGACCCTTCAAGCAATGAAAAAAACAAAAAAGACCTCTGTGGAAAGGAGCTTAGGAATGTTTGGCAGAAAGAAACGTCATATCAGATTTTTGACGCTTGAAAACGAAATACTGCGAAAAAAAATGGCAATGGCAGAAAGATATGCGGGTACACTAGCAAACGGTGATATCTTGAAAGTTGTTCTGCTTCATCCGGATTTTATCCGTGATAACCAGATTGTGATCACACAGGAGGAGTTAGCGGATACATCCAAATACCAGCTGATCAGGGTACAGCATATTTCCGGAGATCGGCTTATTGTCCGTTTGCGTTGTGGCGATGAATAAGACTTCAAAAAAATTTTTAATACAAAAAAGGCGGTGTGTGATGCAGATATTAAAAATAGCGATAATCATATTCAATGCAATGATGCTCCTGTGGATGATTGTTGTGGATTGCAAAGAAAAAAATACGGGTACAAGTGTAGGATTCAAAATTTTGTCACTTGGCTTTGGAGGAACAATAATATACTTGATCATGAATTAGTGGAAAGGAAACGGTGATGAAATGAGAAAGAAAGTGTTGGCGGTGTTATTGGCAGTGGCATTGACCATGTCATTAACAGGATGTACGGAAGCGGATAAGGTGTCCGGGAATGTCTCTCAGGAAGCAGATAACTTCAATGTGTTGCGGAGATTGGCAGTGATCAATTCAAGAACGGACAAGGTAGAGTTTGAATTGATCGGCGCATTTTCTCTCGAAGTGGAAAACAAAAATAAGATCAACGTGATCTGCGAAATGGAAGATGGATCATACAGAAAGCATATCGTGGGTCTGAATCAGGAAACCATGTATGTGGTTGAAGATATTGGTGGTGCCAAAGTGAATAAGTACAAGTATGAGGTCAATTACATCCCTGAGTCTATTGTTCCGTTTACTGTAACGAGTAAGAAATAGATAGTGGCAGGCATGACACTATAAACATGAATGCTAACCGGTGAAAATCGGTTAATGGCATATAGTTCAGTGGTAGAACGCCTGATTGTTAATCAAGATGCCGCAGGTTCGAACCCTGCTATGCCAGTTTCCCTGATCGGATTCATTCGGCAGGGAAGTTTGTTTTCTGGACTTGTGTGTAGATTTCATTCCTCCCCGTAGCAAGAGCTGTGAATGTGTGTCAAAAGCACAGCGGGGATTATTTGAAAAGTAGGTATAAGGAGGAAGGTGGTATATACGATCGTAACAAAGCATGCCAAATATCGTATGAAACAGCGATGCGGTATCGGGAAAAACTCAATCAGCAGAATGGTGAAAAAAGTGTATCAGTTGGGAGTACGACATGCGGAAACATCTGGGAATTTGCGGAAGTGGGTAGACAAGCAGTATTTTTATAACCAATCGGCAAATCAGATACGGTTGTATGGTGATAAGGCATACATATTCCACAATGATACTTTGATCACGGTAATCCAGATACCACATAACCTTATACCGGAAGTAACAGCAATTCGAAAATTTAAAGAAGAGAAAGGCAGGAAAGAACATGAATCAGATTGAAGAACACAAGAAACTGGTTGATTTCGTACATGACGTATATGTGCGAAAAAATCACGATTATGGTGACAGCTTTGGCAGATCCTTTAAAAAATATGGAATTATTGCTGCATTGGTCCGTATGGAAGATAAATGGAACCGGCTGGAGAATCTTGCCGGTGGAACAAAACAGAAAGTGCCGGATGAAAGCATCCGAGATACCTGTCTTGATCTCGCAAACTATTGTCTGATGACAGTAATGGAATTGGATAAGAATAAATCTATGGAAAATCAGAGAGCATTTGAGGAGCAGGTAAAAAGCGAGACTGCACAAGATCACATTATTTGTGATGATTTTGTGGATGAAGTTCATGAAGCTATTGAAAAAGGCGAAGTTAAAGCCACAATACCAGAAAAGTTGGAGAAAGAGAAAAAGCCGATTGATGAGGGCAAGGTGATGGCTCTTTATAAGGCAAAATGGTCACAAAAGAAGATTGCAGATGAGATGGGATGCTCGCAGGGACGGATTTCGCAGATTATTCGGGCGCAGAAAGGGTGATGTCTAAATTTATCGAACGAAAATGGTTCTTTGACAATTGAATATTGATGGTAGGTATGATACAATTTCTTTTATTAATTTACGAAGGAGGAAAAATTGCATGTCATATAATGATTTTATTGCACAATATCCATATGTAGATTTGTTTTTAGAGTTCTTTGGAAAAATTGTACCAGTAGTAGTTGCAATTATAGCAATAATAGTTAATAACGCAAAATCAAGTAATCGTGATAAAAGAAATAAAAAAATTGACATGATTGTTCATTATGAAAATTTGCTTATTGATAAAATAAGTGAATTAGAAAATTCTTTAGATGGTTTACTTGATTCATTTATCAAAATCTTAAGAGCTCAAAAAAATAAGAAGAATATAAATAAACTTGAAGGAGAGTTTGATGCATATAATTTATCTAAAGAGAGAGTACAAAAGTGTAATATAGAATTGTATAATTTGAGCTTTTGTGCGTCTGAAATATTAAAAGAGAATGTAAATAGCAAAGATATTTCAGATGATATATCAGGAATTATAAAATCTATGGAAAATATATTAGAAAAGTATTTGCTTGGCGGCGAATTAGATGATGCATCCAATAATCAAAATATAGTGCAAGGAATACATCAAATAAGAGATGATATTATAGAGGTGAAATCTTGGTTATCAGTTGACATAAAAAGAATTATGGAAAATACATTTAATTTATTAAGATAGTTATATACCAACCATCAATATTCAATAACGAATAGGTGGTTGGTATTTTTTTGCACAGAAATGAGGTGATACAGTGAATTTACAGGAAGAAATTCGGAAGCAAGCTAATATGATTGCTAAAATCTTGATGCATGGCAATAATGCAGAGATTAAGAAAAACAGTGATGGAACGGTTAAGGTTTATGAGGTTCGGAAGAAAATTGTGCGAAATTAAACATTTAGCTGAAGTCTATTTAGGCGTGAGTGATTTAGTTGAAGCCCAGATGGGCATGAGTGTTTTTTTACTGAACTCAGTTTTGAGCTGAGTGAGTTTAACCAGCTCAATTTTGAGCCGGTTGAATTTTCAGTCACCTGAGTTATTGGTGGTATGTTTTTGGCAAAAAATGAAAAAAGGACTTGACTTTTGTGTCACCATAATTTATTATTTATGTGTCACCAAAAGGAAGGAGGGAATAAATGTCACCAAGGACAGGCAGACCAACATCTGAACCAAAGAAACATGAAACTAGAATACGAATGTCAGATAGGGACATTGAAAAACTAGAATTTTGTTGTAAAGAAACTGGTATGACTAAAGCTGACGTTATCAGAAAAGGAATAGAGATGGTCTATAAAGAGTTAAAAAAATAAGAAGTTGCACCGCTACCAACGAAAACAACTTCTTATAACTCAAAAACTCCAAAAGGAATTTGATAAATCTATCATATCATCTTTCTTTTGGAAATGCAAATTGAATGAAAGGAGATTATGATGGAACAGTTAGAGCAGACACTATCGTCTTTAGAAGTCGCAGAAATGACTGGAAAAACTCACTATAACTTGTTGAGAAGTATCGCATCTTATGAGAAACATTTTAGCCAACTCAATTTTGAATTGGCTGAATATTTCAAATTATCTACATATTTAGATGAACAGGAAAAAGAACGAAAATGTTACAACATTACCAAAAAAGGTTGCGAGTTCATTGCTCATAAAATGACAGGAATTAAGGGGACGGAGTTCACCGTAAAGTATATTGAACGTTTCCACGAAATGGAGCAGGCAATCAGCCAGCAGAAAGTGGTAGAGCAGAAAACTAAGAACAAGAGTTTAGTAGAGTACACTCCGGAGAAAATTGTTGATTGGAAACTGAATGATTTGAATAAACGCTTAAAGAGAGTTGAAGCCGAATTACAGGAAAAGTCAAGAGTTAGATTAGTAAAAAGGTTACAGCCGAAAGTAGAAACATGGTATGAAAAGAACCGAGATATTATATGGAATATCAAGGAAAGAACTGGGATTGAACCAAGAAAGTTATACCATGAAATACTTGAGGAATGTGGCAGGTATTACAATTTGGATGAAGCAAAAGAGATTTATCAGTCGGAAACAGGGCGTACCCTTGCATATACGATAGATTTGGTGGAATATTTTCCACAGCTTCAGGATATTGCAGACCAAGTGTTAGACGGTTACAGATTTTAAACAAATAATTCAAACAAACGACAAGGAGCGATATTATGGATATATCAGTAAATGAAAGTAAATTTTCAAATGCAAGTGTTTTAATCGAGAGAGCAAGAGTATTATCGAATATGTTGACGGAAACTTATTTCGGTCAGAAAATAGAGACTCAGGCAGATTTATGGAAAATATCGGGTTACTTTTACAATGATGCCAGGGTATTAGCGGAAACTATAATGTGTATGATAGTTGATGCCGAAGAATTGTTAAATCATGCATCAGATGATGTTGTAACAAAATAAAGTATATGGCATATACAATCGGGTATATGTAACAGTGAATAGGCACTTATCTTTGAAAGGTAGGTGTCTTTTTTATGTCCGAACAAAATAAGAAAATTATAAAAGGTCTGCATCGAAAAGACCTAACTAATATAAAATTTGCTAGCGCATTGCTTGATATGGCAATCGAGGAAAAGAAAGATGATCTGAATTTTGCATTGCAGCAGGCAAAGGAAGTACAGAAGATTGCGGCAAAGGAGAGTCGAAAGAAGAACAGTATTGAATTTGCAAGTCTGTATTGGAAAGCTACTTTAATGCTGGCACCGTATTTCTTTGAGGATTTCCTTTACTACATGGAAAAGGACAGAAAGCCTGAGAAAAGGTTCTATATGCCACGCAGACATACTCTGAAAGTGGTTGTTGACGATTTGCAGGACTTAGAAGAGGGTAGACTTGATTTCTACGGACTGTCGATGCCTCCCCCGTGTTGGTAAATCAACGATATGTATATTCTTTATGGCATGGGTTATGGGAAAACGACCAAATAGTCATAATGCGATGTCAGGGCATAGTGGAATCTTGGCAGATGGATTTTATGGCGAAGCACTTAATCTTATGGAATTGGATGTACCGGAAGAAAAAAGACAGTATCATTTTCTGGATATATTCCCGCAGACATTTCTGCAAAAGAAGTCAGCGGAAAAGAAAGAAGTGACTTTGAATGATCCGGATCGTTTTGCCACATTAACCTGTCGTGGTATTGATGGTACATGGACGGGTGCAGTTGATATTTCTTGGGACGGTTATCTGTATGTCGATGATATGGTACGTGACAGGCAGGAGAGTTTGTCTCCGTCACGATTAGAGGGCAGATACCAGGATTATCTTAACTTGCTTGTTGATCGTAAGAATGACGGTACAAGAGAATTGATGGTAGGTACTAGATGGAATATTCTGGATCCGCTTGGCAAAGTAGAGAAACAGTACAAGGATAACCCACGATACCGTTTCAGAAAGATTCCAGCACTTGATGAGAATGGGGAGTCCAATTTTGTTTACGACTATGGCAAGGGATTTTCAACGGAATATTTCCTGAATGTGAAGAGTCGTTTGGATAAGAACGAATGGGAGGCGAAATATCAGCAACGCCCATTTGTGCGTGAGGGATTGCTTTTTCCAGAGGATGAGCTGCAGACGTACAATGGAGTGCTTCCACCGGAGAACAGCCTGATTCGTGTATTGGCTGCTTGTGATGTGGCTTGGGGCGGTGGAGATAGTTTGTCGATGCCATTTGGATATGAATATGATGATGGATATATCTATATCCCGGATTGGATTTTTAACCGTGGGGATAAGACAGTTACTCAGCCTATTGTTGTTGGAAAAACATTATATCATAAGCCGCAGATGGAACATTTTGAAGCAAACAATGGTGGAGATGAGTATGCAGATAAGATAGACGAATTATTACAGGCTCAACATTATTCATGTAGCATATCGTCCAGTAAAGCACCAAATACAATGAGTAAAATGGCAAAGATCATACAGTATGCACCGGATGTTAAAAGAAGATGTAAGTTCCTGGCGGCAAATAAGAGAAATAAAGAATATCATGACGCAATGGATGAATTAACCATGACAGTTCAGATTGGTAGTAATGACCATGACGATGCTGCAGATGGAATTACACAGTTAGTAATGCTTGCAGATGGAGCTACTGTTTGTAAAGCGAATGTATCACAGAGAACATTTTAGGAGGAATGCACATGACGAAGGATATTTTGAAGCAGTATAGATTTTTGTCGGAAGTGATCCGTAAAGACGAAGAGAAGCTGCAGCATTATAAAGATAATCCACCGGAAGCCTATCTTGGAAAGGTGCAGTCATCCAATAAGCAGTTTCCGTATCAGAGAATTTCAGTGATGGTATCCGGCTGCGAAGTTAAGGACAGGAAATACTGGAAAGACAAGCAGTATGAGTTGATCGTGAAACTGCATAACGAACGGATTGAACTGGAGAAACTGCAGTTGGAGGTTGATATTTTCCTGACGACTATTTTTGACAGCAGGGATCGCTTGATCTTCGAGTATCTTTACCGGGACGGCATGACACAGCAGGAAGTGGCTGACAAGCTGTATATGGATCGGAGTACAGTATCGAAGGTGGTTGATCGGTATTTGACTTTTGGAGGGCGTGATGGTAGGATAAGAAAAAAGAAAAATACAGAGTGTGGGTGATAGTATGTGCGTGATAGGTTTGGTTGGACCATTTGCTAGTGGATGTTCAACAGTTGCAAAGAAGATTCATGAGTTTTATGATTATGAAGTTTTATCATTATCAGATGAATTAAGAAGTTTATTTAAAAAGGAGAATCCAAATACAGAGTCTAACAGACAGAAATTACAAGATTTTGGCGATGCAATCAGAAGAGAATATGGGGCGGATTATTTAGCAACACTTGTTTATGATAAGATAGAGGCTGGAAAAAATTATGTTATAGATAGCATAAGAAATCCAGAAGAAATTAGATTTTTAAGAAGAAAGATTTCTACATTTTTTCTTTTTGGTGTTTTTGCTGATGCGGATCTTAGATGGGAAAGAGCAAAAGAGAAATATAATAGTGATAGAAGAGGGTTTGATGAAGATGATAAACGAGATAGTAGTGAAAATTTTGATTATGGTCAGAGAGTGACTGATTCATTTAGAAATGCAGATATAGTTATCTTGAACAACAATAATATTGTTCTTGGAAACAAATATGATGAAGAGTTAAATAATAAAATTAAAAATTATATAGAATTAATAGAAGAGAAAAAGAAATTTTGTCCTGGAACAAATGAGACGAACATGGCAATAGCATATGCTGCTAGTATGAGATCTTCATGCTTAAAAAGAAAAGTTGGAGCTGCAATAGCAGGCAGAGATGGGAACATATTTAGTACAGGATATAATGAGGTGCCTGCACTAAATGATACATGTAAAAGCTTATATGGAACATGCTATAGGGATAGACTTAAAACAGATTTTAAACAAGGCCTTGAAACAGAACTTTCGGATAAACAACAACAGGATAGTGTGTATACAATGTTTAAGAAAAGGTTTAAGATATTAGACTATTGCAGAGCATTGCATGCAGAAGAGAATGCGATATTAAATGTTACGAGGACAGGTTCATCTTCTGAATTAAAGGAAGCTACGTTGTATACATCGACGTATCCGTGTAATTTATGTGCAAATAAAATTACACAAGTTGGAATTAAAAAGGTAGTATATTTTGAACCGTATCCGATGAAAGAAGCAAAGGCTATATTATCGGATGGAAATGTAAAGCAGGAACCTTTTGAGGGAGTAACTTTTAATGCTTATTTTAGACTAATGGAGGTAATTTATTAATGGTTAAATTATGTGAGAAATGTGGTGGGATAATGAATTATGATCCGTATTTTAAGGCTGATGTTTGCAATGGGTGTGGAGCTATGCAGAGAATATTAAAAAATGAAACTCAAAAACAGAAAGCAGTTTATGAGTTTCATTCAAAGGGACATATAGTAACAAACATGGAAAGCAGAGTATTTTCATATAGCAAGGAAAATTGTACAAAATATATTGTGGCAGGAAGATAGATAGGAGATATGACATGATAAGAAATTATATAGATGGTTTTTCGGTGAGTTATAGGGAAGATAAAAGTGAATTTATGTTTGATTTTACTCAAGTAGAGCCGATAATAGATGAAAATGGTGAAGTGGTAACAGAGGAAGTGGATGTGGCTAAATTAAAGTTTGATAGAGAGGTGGCAGAAAATATTTGTAAAGCATTAGTGGAAATACTTGGAGAATAAGTTAGTATAATAAATACTATATTTAGGACTTTTCACACAATTCACACTCAAATAATGCTAATTTAATAGTATGAAACAGTATGAGAGAGCCAGACGGTCTACAAACCGCCGTGGCTCTTTTTCTATGCATTTACATAATGCAATGCAGAGAAAGGTGGATTGTCGTGCAGTTTGGAAGAAAACAGATCTTTACAGATGAGATGCAGATTACAAGGGATAACGTGGTGAAGGTGCTCAGGGATGCACTGGTGATCCACGAACAGAATAGATCGGATATAAAATTTCTGTTGGATTATGAGCGAGGTCTCCAGCCGATTGATAATCGAATCAAAGAGATCCGACCAGAAGTCAACATCAAGGTCAAGGACAATATGGCTGCGGAGATTACAGAATTTAAGCTGGGATATGAGTGGGGTTCACCAATCCGATATGTACAGCGGGCAAATAAAGGAATCCGGGAGAATAATAAAGATGCGGATAATGTTGGTATTGCAATGCTCAATGAGATGATGGAAGAGGAAAACAAGCCATCTGCAGATCAGGAGTTGGCAAGGTTTATTGAAATCTGTGGAGTGGG
Source organism: uncultured Lachnospiraceae bacterium (assembly GCA_934317005.1). Classification (GTDB taxonomy): domain Bacteria; phylum Bacillota; class Clostridia; order Lachnospirales; family Lachnospiraceae; genus Butyribacter. The sequence continues at coordinate 74,753 of CAKREB010000010.1, read as the reverse complement.
ATATCGGCTGATTAAGGCAAAGCCGGACCAGTATCGGTTTGGAAGTTCAGTTGTGGATATTCTGACGCTAAATCCAATGAATACTTTTATCGTGTATTCCAATGATGTGTACCGTAGGCCGATTATGGGCGTGTCATATATTACAGACCAGAATGGAAACTCCACCTATGGCTGTTATACAGAGGATACCTATTTTGAGGTAAAGAACATTTCCAAAATCAAAGGTGAGAGTAAACGAAAGAAGTGGTTTGTGTCAAATGGAAATGGGAGAAAGAACATACCGGCGGCAATCCCCATTGTGGAATATATCAATGATTATGACCGGATGGGATGCTTTGAGCGTGTGATTTCGGAGATTGATGCATTGAATATCGTAACATCGGACAGAGTGAATGATATTGTACAGTGTGTGCAGTCATTGTTGTGGGTACATAATGCAGAACTGCCAAAGGATGAAAATGGTAATTCCACCGTAAGAAATGGGGCATTGATTGAAACAAAGTCTACCGGCAATGGTCATGATCCGAAAATGGCATATTTGTCGAAAGAGATGTCTCAGGATGGAATCCAAACGCTGACACAGAATTTTATTGATCGTATTCATGAAAAGACAAATGTACCTGGACGACAGGAACAGGGCGGTGGTTCTACCGGATCTGCAATGAATTTATCAAACGGATGGCAGGCAGCGGAGCTTTCTGCATTGAAAAAGTCACAGTTGACTAAGAAGTCAGAGAAAGAATGTATTCGCATTATGTTGGAGATTTTCAATAATGATCCGGATGTGCCGGAAGAGGTGCGAAATTTGAAACTCGCAGATATTGAGCCGAAATTTGACCGAAACAGGACGTATGATTTGGCAACGAAAGTCAATTCCTGGGCAACTTTGGTGCAGAATGGAGCAGATCTGCTCAAGGCAACGGAGCTGGCAGGCTTTACGACCGATGCACAGCAGTTTGTCTTGGATAGCGAAGAAATGGTTAATAAAATTTTAGAAAGCAAGTTGAAAGGAACAGAACAGACAGATCCGTCAACAGGTGGGAAAACAGGTGATCAGATTGCAATGGATGGAAAGACCATGCCGGATATGTCAGATCAACCACAGGCAACTCCATTTGCCAATGCGTAGAGTGGAGGGATAAACTATGGACTTAATGAAATTTGATCAGTTAAATACACTTTCAACCACAGAGACAACTAAGAATGACCGACAGAAAGTTAGCCGGAAGAAAATACCGATTCATGATTATTTTGAAAATATGCAGATCAGTGAGGAAGAGAAAGAAAAGCGTGTCCGTTTAGCAAATTTACTGCTGGCGGATGTGCTTTTTTTATTCGCATTATCAAAGAGAAATCAGGATCATCACTATCTGTCAGAAGCATTTCAAAAGAGATATTTGTCATCGGTGAAAAAGGTGACAGAGCCGGATCAGAAAATGCAGCGATATATCCGAAAAGTGTGCGACAGTATTGTAGATACCACCTTAAAGGGGCAAAAAGGTGGATCATTGGCTGATAGTAAGGCAAATCAACCACGAGATCCCTATGCGGTATCTATGGATCGAGCCACCAATGTAGCGGAGAATGAAGCAAATACAATTCTGAATGGAGATGAATATAATGCCGCTATAAAAAATGGTTGTACCAAGAAACGATGGACGTCATACAAGGATGAAAGAGTTAGGGCAGATCATGCGGATGTAGATGGGCAGGTCATAGATATCAACCGTCCTTTTCATGTTGGGGAATATATGATGATGTACCCGAAAGATGATTCTCTGGGAGCAGGTTTGGAAGAGATTGTGAACTGCCGGTGTTCGGTGGAGTATTTGCAGGATGGCAAGCAGATATTAAACGATGACGTAAAAAAGGATAAAGATCAAGGCAAAGGTGAGCAGAGACTATTTGTGGATGTTACAGAGGAGTATTTGGAGCTTGGAAAAAAACTGTTGGGAACAGTTAGTGATCAGGAGGAATACGAAAAAGAAGGCAATACATATTTGGTAGATGGGAAAAATGTAGTTTTAGATTATTCAGAAAGTGAAAGAAAAATTGCGCAGAGTTTGGCAGATTTGCTTGGTGCAAATGTAAAAATGATTCCAAGAGTGTTGTATCCGCAAAAAGTATCAACACCAGATATTTTTATAAATAATGATCCGTATGATATAAAGGAGCCTATAGGGCAGGGAAAAGCAGTTATATATAATATGGTTTCAAAGAAGAAAAGACAGGCTAATAATTTTGTTATTGATATTACAAAATGTCCGTTGACGGTGGAAGAAATACGTGGACAGATTACAGATGTATATCGTTCAAGTCATACAAAATTTATAGACAAGATAATTTTATCTAAAGATGGAAATATTCTCAATATTTATAAAAGAAGTAAAAAAGAGGAGTAGATGGCCTCGCCCAAATATGGGGGCAAGGTATCCACTCCTCAAAGATATCTTATAGATATACTATCATTATATGGAGCAGATGTCAAATATATGTATGGCAAAAACAGACTTTCACACAATTCACATTTCCCATATGTTATATTTGATATAAGGAGAAATCCGAAAATTTAATACGATTAATGAAAGGCGTTTATCCCACAGCAGAGGTAAGCGTCTTTTTGTTGTGCGCTAGAGAAAGCGCAGTATAAGTATCACGGACAATAGAAAAATCAGAGAAGATTAGAAACGCAATTATGATCAGAGAAGATCTGAAAACGCAGAAATGAGGTAGTGATATGAGAAAGAAAGAGTTTATCCCAATGAATTTACAGTTATTTGCAGAAGCACCAGCAGGTGGTGATGGAGATACTGGTACACCGGAAGCAGGTGGCAAGCCGGGAGAAGGATCAGATAAAGGTGATCCCGATGGCGATGATGATAATGTCAGTCTTGCGGAGCAGGTGGCACAGCTCAGAGTGCAGAATGCAAAACTGAAAAAGGCAAGTGATAGAGCAACCAGTGAAGCGGCAAGCTATAAAAAGCAGTTGCGTGAGAAGCAGACTGCGGAGGAGATTGCTTTGCAGGAAAAGGCAGAGAAAGAAGCCGAGAGGGAGGAACAGTTCCAAAAGCTGCTTCGTGAAAATACAATTACAAAGTTTGAGAAGAATTTCCTTGCACTTGGTTATCCTGCGGATCTGGCTGCAAAGGCGGCAGAAGCACAGTGTGATAATGACACGGATGAGCTTTTCAGTATCCAGCAGACCTTTTTGGAATCAAGAGATAAGGCAATGAAAGCAGAATGGATGAAGTCCATGCCGACACCACCGGCAGGAAATGATGACTGCCCGGTATCGAGAGAGCAGTTTAGAAAGATGAAGTATTCCGAGCGTGTTGCTTTCAAGCAGAGATACCCGGAAATGTACAAAGAATATGTAAAATAATTGCATGAGATTATGGAGGTAAAAGATTATGCCAATGACGAAATTAGCAAATTTAGTAGATCCTGAAGTTATGGCAGATATGGTGTCAGCCACTCTGCCAAAGAAGATTAAGTTTACACCGATTGCCCATATTGATACAACTTTAGTTGGTCAGCCTGGCGATACGATCACGGTACCAAAGTATGCATACATTGGGGATGCCGAAGACATTGCCGAGGGTGTTGCTATGGGAACCACGGTTCTGACAGCATCTACCACAAAGGCAACGGTAAAGAAAGCCGGTAAAGGTGTGGAGATTACAGATGAATCTGTACTTTCCGGTTATGGAGATCCGTTAGGTAATGCAACGGATCAGCTTGCAAAGTCGATTGCAGCAAAAATGGATAATGATGGTTATGATGCCTTATGTACTGCAAAATTGGTATATGATGGTACAGAGAAAGCGATTGCTTACAATGGAATTGTGGATGCAGATGCGAAGTTTGGCGATGAATCTGACGATGCATTGGAGAAGATTCTATTTATCCATCCGGATCAGGAAGCAACTCTGCGTAAGGATGCAGACTTTATGGATAAGAACAAATATCCACTGGACGTAGTCATGAACGGAACCATTGGAAAGATTGCAGGCTGCCAGGTCGTGAAATCTAAGAAGGTTAAAGTTGTCAAATACGAAAAGGACAACGATGCCGGTACAATTACGATTGTTAAAGACGAAACTGCAGAGTCAGGAACCAATAAGCATCTTGCAACTATTACAGCAAATTGCATTGATAAGCTGGCAGTTGGCGACAAGGTCAAAGCGGTTGATACGGAGTTCTATGCCTGCCCGATTGTAGTTGTGGATACGGAAGATCCAAACGAAGATCCCGATGCCGATGGTGTAGATGTCAGCGAAGCAGCTCTGACATATTATATGAAGCGTGACATTATGATCGAGGACGATCGTGATATTCTGAAAAAGACAACGGTTATTACTGCTGATAAGCATTATACTGCGGTACTTTCGAATGAATCTAAGGTAGTCCTTGCAAAATTCAAAGCGTAGGCATGGAGGTGTACTATGGGAATGTTACTTCGGAGATATCATAAAGGGGATGGTAGAATGCCATCTCCTGACGAAACAACGGTAGAGGAAAAGAAAAATGCAGATGTTGATGTAGAAAAGAAGAAGCCAGGCAGAAAGCCAAAGGCTGCCACAGAGGAAAAGGAGTAGATTATGGCTGATGAAGAGAAAGATGTCCTGACAGAAGAAACGCTGATCAATGAAATTCTGTCGGAATTGAAAATTGAATTGGAAGTAGAATCTGAGCAGGATATTCTTCTCTTGCAGTCAAAGATTAAGGGGGCTGTGCGGGAGGTAAAGCAGAAACGCAATTATGCAGGACGCTACACAGAGGAATATGTAGTGAATGATCTGCAGAACTACTTTTCCAATATCAAGAATCTTGCCATGTACGATTATGGCATGATTGGTGGCGAGTTCCAGAAGTCCAATTCGGATAATGGAATTTCCGTCAGCATGGAAAGTAGAGACAGTATTTTTGCGGGTATTGTGCCGATTGCACAGGTCTATTAGAGAATCAAGTGGTACGCTTGGCGATTCCTTAGAATCTCTCCTTATGTCAAGCAGGGCGGTATCTATGTGGAGGCTGGGAGCGATACCAATTATGGGGAGAGATGTTTATGCGAAAGCAGTTAAAGAGAAATAAGCGCAAAATGTATTATGCGCTGTATGATAAGCAGATGCCGGTAGGCGATGATGTGCTGGAGTGTAAAGCCGGATACAAGAAGCCGGTGGCATTCCGGGCAAGCCTTAGTACGGGACAGAGCAATGCGCAGGAGAATCCATTTGGAACATCGGTGGATTATGATCGCATTATCTGTAGTACAGATATGGGGCTGCCAATCACGGAAACAACGCTTATATGGATTGGAAAGGAGCCGACATATCTTGATGATGGTTCTGTTGATCCGTCCAGTGCAAACTATAAGGTGGCGGCACATCCGTTGGATGGAATGCAAAGTCTGCGTATTGCCGTGAAGCTGATTGCACAGAGTGTTGTGGAAGATATGGAACAAGAGACAGAAAACACTATAGAAGAGCCGGGGCAGGATTCGGATAGTGCTTTAGAGGATTGGTAAAGGAGAGATTTATGGTGAAACAGTATATTGGTACAAAGATGATTGAAGCAAAACCTATGAACAGAGGAGATTACAATACATACCGTGGCTGGACTATCCCAGAGGATGAAAATCCAGCAGACGAGGGATATTTAGTGAAGTATTCCGATGGATATGAGAGCTGGTCACCAAAGAAACAGTTTGAAGAAACATATAGAAATTGTATGGGTATGACTTTTGGTATTGCTTTGGAACTTTTGAAGAAAGGTTGTAAGGTGGCTCGTGAGGGCTGGAACGGCAAAGGAATGTTTATCTATATGCAGGATGGATCATATCTGTATTTCCACAAGCTGAAAGATGATGTGCAGCGAAAGTTGGTAAATTCGCATTGCGTAAACAGCAAAGGAGAGGTTACTATCTGCCCTCATATCGACATGAAAGCCGCTGATGGTTCACTTGTGATCGGATGGCTTGCATCACAGACTGATATGCTTGCAGAAGATTGGATTGTTGTAGAATAATGTTTCCATATAGCTCCTTTTGTTGTATAATGGTGATGAAAGGAGTGGGAAAATATGAAGATATTCTTTGATAATATACTATCCAAAATTTCATTGAATACATTAATTATGGGAATCACTACGTTATTATCTACAATAGTACCATGGGTTTGTGGAAATATTGCAAGTCATAGAAAATATAGTTGGATTGATGTAAAAAATACATATTTGGAATACAATTTTTATATAAAAATATTATTGATGTCATTTTTACAAAGCATAATTGGAGTATTGCTTTTGTTTATTCCCTATATTATTATTAACATTTTTTCTTCAGTATTAGCAAAATGTGTTTGTAGTACATTAACTATATTTTTGATTTGGTTTGAAATAATTAGAATTAGAAATTTTAGCTGGATAAAAATCAATATTCTCCCAAAACAAGATGACATATACATATATATACCAACAATTATTGCTAATATCACAGTGTTAATGTTTTATAATAGTGTGGATTTGAATATTATATTCGGGTTACTATTGAGTACCACGTTATTTTTTGAATTCCATGCGATGATTAAAGTTTATAGAAATAACTATGTTGTATGTCCGTATTCAAATGCTGAAATATATTTAGATAATCAAGAAAAAATTATTTGCAATGACATCACGAAATTGATTCGAAAAAAAAGTATTCTTGTAATTGAGAGTGAAAAATCAGAGACGCGAATATGTTGTGATAGAATTTTGTATATTAAATATAGTGGAGATTTAACTATAAAAAAAATACGTTAGAGGTGATCGTCATGCCAACACAAATAAATTTCACCTACGACAGCACATCCTCCATTGACGCTGCCATTAAAGAAATGCAGGCATACCAGGAACAGCTTACATATAAATGCCGTATTCTTGCCCAGCGTGTGGCAGAGATTGGTGTGGAGATTGCCAGAGTGAACATTGCGGACTTTGATGCAATCTACAGCGGTGAGCTGTTATCAAGCATTCGGGCAGAGTATAATGGCTCTGTGCCGGATGGTGCAAGCTGGCTTGTGATTACGGATTGTCCGTGGGCGGCATATGTGGAGTTTGGTACCGGCATCGTAGGGCAGGAATCCCCACATCCGGATACTTTCATTGTGGGATGGAAATATGATGTGAATCAGCATGGCGATATGGGTTGGTATTATTTTAAGGATGGCGAATGGCATTGGACTAAGGGAATGCCAAGTCGTCCTTTTTTGTATCAGACCGGTATGGATCTGCGAGGAAGAATAGAGGCGATAGCGAGGGAGGTGTTTGCCGGTGCTTAGTGTATGGAATAAGGTGAATAAGCGAATGATGAAGAGGCTGAAAACAGATCCGGATGCACCGTATCCGAAATTGTATTTGACTTCTACGGATTCATCTGATGCACCAACGCAGTTTCCGTGTTTGTATATTAAATCGCTTGGAGAACCCACGGTAGGCAGAGACTTCCAGAATACGCAGTGCTACATCACATCCACGATTGAATTACACGCATATTCGGCAGCATCGCCAAATGGATCGCAGACAGAAGCGAGAAAGATCATGGATGCGGCAGGGGATGTGATGCTTAGTATGGGTTATGAGCTGATTGCAGGACCGTACTCGGATAACCGGGAGTATTTCAGGATCATTGCAAGATTCCGCAGGATTGTCGGTGATGGTGATGAGTTGTAAATGAATATGAAATAAGAATGCTTTAGCATTTTTATAATAGATACAGTTAATGAGAGAACTTCGAGATTTCGAGGTTCTTTTTGTTTTGCAAAAAAGGAGGATAAGCAGATGGATTTATCTACGATTGGTGTAAAGTTTGGCTGGGCGGTTGAGACTACAGCAGGAACAAAACCGACAGCATTTACTTGGATTAAGCGTTGCAGCAAGATTGCTGGTATCAATATCACAAAAGATAAGATTGATGTAACTTGCTTTGAAGATGCAATTAAGCAGTATATTGGCGGTGTTAGCGATACTGGTGGAGACTGGAACTTAAACTTTAACGGGTCTAAGGATTTTATCACTGCATGGAATGCCCTGTTAGATGCGTCAGAAGCAGCGAGAGAAGATGGAAAGGCTACATGGGGAAACATCTTCATCCCGAATTTCGGCTCTTATTTTGTTAAATTTGAACCGGGCGAGATTCCGATGCCGGATCTGGAGCCGGGCAGTAAGCTGGACATGCAGATTTCCAATGTTGTCAACTCATATGAGGGACTTGGAGAAGCTATTGAACCGACAGTAGCCTAAAAATGGTCAATTGTTGATGGGGCGGGCAACCGCCCTTGTTTTTTATTGTAAAGGAGAGATTTTGATATGAATATTACAGCAAACGGCAAAGAGTATGTTTTGGAATACACATTTGAAGCAGCAGAATGTCATGAATGCATTGATGCAGCAATGGATATTTTTGGCGGTACAATGACGGCGAAAATTGACAGTACCCATTCCGAGGAAATGCAGGTGAGGGATTTCCTGATGAGCCTTTCTGATCTGCCACGCATGACAATGGATATGTTTTATGCTGGTTTGTTAGAAAATCACGGAGAAGATGGCGATGGAACGATTTTGAATCGTGCTGATGCGAGACGTTTGTACAAACAGTTTTGCAAAGAAAATCCGGAAGATGAAAGAGCCACATCTTACTATGCTCTTTGTACTGCTATCGCAGAACAGATGGAGACAGACGGTTTTTTCAGACGAACCGGTCTGGAAGATGTGCTGAAAAGTATGGAGGATATGACAAAGAGTCAGAAGAAAGCAGTCAAACAGCCGGCAGATCGCAAGAGAAAACAGCCAACCAAAGCGCAGAGAGTGGAGAAGACGGAGAAAGAAAATCTTTCCGAGGACGAATAAGATCAGAGTTTTTGCCAAAGGCACTTTTATACGGAGTGCCTTATGATCTTTTCTGGCATCTCAATCCGTCTAAGTTGATACCGTTTCGAAAAGCCTATGAGGAACGTTTGGAGCAGGAAGAGCGTGCACGTTGGATGAATGGCATGTATATTATGCAGGCAATATCTGCTTGCTTTGGTGAAAAGTACCCTGAGAAGCCATTGTTTGTACTTGGAAATATATCTACGGAGCAAGCACAGGAACGTGCAGAGCATGATGGATATACGCAGGAAGAAATTGATAATGCTAGAGAAGCGTTGGTTATGAAACTGGAAATCATGGAAGGTCGTAACCGGCGTGCAAAAGCAAGAGAAGAAAGACAACGGTTGCGAGAGCAACAGAAGCAGGAGAGTGAATCTGAATAAGGTCACTCTCTTTTATTTATACCGGGAGGTGTCCAAATGGCGGCAGTAGATAGTTTAAATATTAAGGTAGATGCATCTGCAAGGAGCGCAAATCAACAGTTAGATAAATTAGTACAGAAAATGAAAGAGCTGCGTCGTACAGTAGGCAGTCTTAATACGCATGAACTGGATACATTTGCTAAAAGTATGCACGGTTTTACAAATGCTGCTAAAGCCATGACTGGAATGAGATCGTCTGATTTTACCAGATTGGCAAAGAATTTGGATAAAATTACCGATGCTAGAAAGATGGAAAAAACTGCACAAAGCGCAGAAAAAGCTGCAGAATCATTGGAGAAAACAGCAGCTATGGCAAAGAGAGCATTAGGCAGCAGTTTTAAGACGGATGGAACCGGTATTCAGGATCTGCAGAAGTCAATCAGATCATTATCCAATGAGTTTGCTAATGCCGGTAAAGGAAAATCCTTTGACGGAACACTGCAGGAACTGGAGAAAGAAGCAGAGAAGTTGAGAGAAAAGCTGGATAAATTAGGCGAAAAGGAGCAGAAGATACTTGCTGTCGGTGGTACATCTGCGGAAAGCAAGACCTTTAAAGGGTTACAGTATGATATTTCTGCGACTTTAAATCAGCTTAGTGCTTTAGAAGAAAAGATTGCACAGGTGAAGTCTGCTGATAAGCAGGATTTATCATCTATTCCAATCATCCGTTATGATGCAGGTTCTGCGAATACTACAACTGGCGGATTATCACAGTTTAAGAAAAATGTTGAGAGAGTATTTGAAGGAATACCGGAAAGTGCAAAGTATTCTGTGGAGGATGCTAAAAAGACGCTTCAGGAGGCACTAAGCAGTGTGAGCGATTCTGCGCCATCCTATTCGTTCAGGAACTATACAGAAGAAATCAAAGCCTTGAAAGCGGAATTGAAAGATTTAGAGTCGGCTGGACGTGGTATGGGTTCGGATGAGTGGGACGAAGCTTATATGAAATTGCGCAGAGTTACGGAGGAAGCAAAAGAATATAAAGCGCATTTGGATAATCCTACTGCTGGCTTAGATGAAGATATTCGAAAAACGGATTCTCTTGGTAATCGTTTGGAATCGTTGAAGACAAAATTAAAAGAATTAAAGGCATCCGGTCTTAATTTTGGGGATAAAGAATTTGATAAGACTTATAATAATTTGAAGAATGTAGAGACGGAGTTATCTTCGTATAAATCTAAATTAGCAGGAACAAAAACATCGTTAAAGGAGTGTAAAACAAATCTAGTAGCAGTAAGGTCAGAAGCAACTCCTTTAGGAAAAAGATTTGCAAGTGCTTTCAATGAAATCACAAAAAACGTTAGAAATTCAAATAGGGCAGTATTGTCATTTTTTAGAAATATGAAATCTAATCTTTTTATTTCAAGTAAAATGTCTAATGGATTTGGTGGTTTAACCGCAAAATTTGCAAAGTTGTTTGTAGGTGTAAGAGCTTTAAAAACTGCATTTTCTAGTTTGAAATCATCTATAGATCTAGCATCTGATTTAACAGAAGTACAAAATGTGGTGGATGTTGCTTTTGGAAAATATTCTAAAGGAATTGAAAAACTTTCAAAAACATCTATACAGAATTTTGGAATGTCAGAACTTACAGCAAAACAAATAGCTGGTAGATTTCAGGCTATGGGAACTGCTGTGGGGTTTTCTCAGAAAAAAATGTCAGGGATGTCTGTTGAATTAACAAAACTTGCGGCAGATATGGCTTCTTTCTATAATGTAGAACAGGAAGATGTTGCAAAAAGCTTGCAATCTGTGTTTACCGGAACAACACAACCGTTGAGAAAATACGGAATTGATCTTACACAAGCTACGCTTGAAGAGTGGGCGCATAAGCAAGGTGTAGATGCTGATATGAAATCTATGTCACAGGCTGAAAAAACGATGTTGCGCTATAAATATATAATTTCTCAAACGAATGTTGCGCAAGGAGATTTTGCAAGAACATCTGATACATGGGCAAATCAAACACGTATATTAAAGCAAAACTTTCAACAGCTTGGAGCGATTATTGGAACAGATTTTATTAACGCATTAAAGCCGGTTGTAAAGGCAATTAATTCAATCATGGGACAAGTGATTGACTTTGCAACGATTATTTCTAATGCTCTAGGAAAGATATTTGGTTGGAAATATGAAAGTGGCGGAGGGGTAGTTCAAGATTATTCTGATGATTTGGAAAATGCAGCTGATAGTGCGGTAAAGACAGCAGAAGCAACGGATAAAGCAGCAGAAGCGCAGAAGAAGTTTAATAAGCAATTGCAGGGATTTGATAAACTAAATAATTTGACTACATCCAGTGCTAATAGTAATAAGAGTGATGGAAAAGGAACAAATGGAAGCACAGACTTAAGCGGATTGGATGGTGCTGGTGGAAAATGGACTGCGCAAGATAGTGTTCTGAAGAGTTTTAAGAGTGATATAGATTCTTTGGAAAAATTAGGAGGTACTATTGCTGACGCACTGTCTAAAGCGATGGAAAGCATTCCATGGAATGAAATATATAATAAGGCAAAAGATTTCGGTTCTGGATTAGCATCATTTTTAAATGGAATGTTTACGGGAAGCAAAGGAAAAAAACTGTTTGAGAATACTGGAAAAACTATTGCGGCGGCTATTAATACATCTATGTATGCAGTAGATGAATTTGCAAAGAATTTTAAATGGAAATCTTTCGGGGAAAATCTTTCTACTGGTTTAAATTCATTTTTTGAGACATGGGAAGAAACTTTCAGACTTAAGAAAAAAGCTTGCAACGGCTATTGCGGAAAATGAAACATATACAAGTATCAGAAGCGAAATAAAACTTGACGATTGGTTTGAAAGATGGATAGATGTATATAAGAAAAAAAGTGTACGCCCGAATACTCTTAGGGAATACACTCACATTTACAATAAAAATATATCACCTTTTCTTGGAAACCGCAAGATAAATTCATTGATAAAAAGCAATATCCAGGAACTTATTGATATTGCATCTGATAAAGGATACGGGTATGAACGACAGAATAAAATAAAGGTTATTTTAGTTGATATGTTCCAAAGAGCAATAGAAGACGAATTGATGATTAAAAATCCAGCGAAAGGGGCAAGGCTAAGAGCAGATAAAGTAATTAAAGCAAGAAGTCTTAGTATTTATGAACAAGATTTATTTTTTGAAGCGTGTGCTGGGTTATTTTATGATAATTTATTCAATGTTGCAGTAAATACAGGATTAAGGCCGGGAGAACTTTTTGCATTGACCAAAAATGATATTGATTTGGAAAATAATTTTATAAATGTGAATAAGACATTGGTATATCAAAAATATCTTAATGAAGAATGTAAAAATTTTCATGTAGAACCGCCAAAGACGAAACAGAGTTATAGAAAAGTTCCAATCAATAGCGAATGTAGAAGATATCTTGAAAAACAGATCATTCAGAAAAATGCAATCAAACATAAGAATCCAAAAGAGCAGAATAATTATTTATTTGTTACGCAGTTTAACACACCATTAAATTCTCAAATATATTCAGATGCTATAAAAAGTATAGTGAAATTGATAAATCTGTCTAAGTCGAAAGATGAAGAATTGGAAAACTTTAGCGGACATACTTTTAGACACACTTTTGCTACTAGATGCTTTGAAGCTGGCGTGCAACCGAAAGTCGTTCAATCATATTTAGGTCATGCATCTTTGCAAATGACGATGGATTTATACACTCATGTGACAGAAGAAAAAGCAAGTGATGATATTGAGAGGATTGTATCAAAAAAGAATAATGTTATTGATTTTTCTAAAAATGCGGTGTAATTGTGGCGTAAAATACGCCAATATGTTTCTAACAGATACTACAAATAAAGTGTTTTAGATGCAATTTTATATGAAATTATATAAAATTATTATGTTTATCAGAATACCCCATACGATTGGGAGTAAAAGCTTCCTAGAAGTCACTTTTTTGTATGCAGTTTGTTTTTAGCAGGGTAAACAGATAGAAGCTGCATAGTAAAAGGCATGCAGTTGCCAGACACAGCGTAGAGGAGAGTACGCTTTTGTGGACAGGAAGAAAAAGATACAATTTTTTACACAGCATCCCTGTAAGTCCAAGACAAATTCCGGGGATAAGCAAAAACTTCCGGAGAGAGAGCACAACGTAGCTTCTTAGGTAGAACGTTTCCAGCAGTGTCATTGTGATCTGGCTGATCAGTGTACCGATCAGATACGCACGGATGCCATATTGCGGAACGAAAAACAAAAGAAAGCAGATCTTGATCAAAAGGCTGATTGCTGTGATCAAAAAGGTCAGTTGTGTTTTCCCAAGACCGTTGATGATACTGGTAAAGGTCGTAGAAAGGTAGAGAAACGGACAGAGCCAGGAAAGGATATAAATGTACATGCCGGCATTTTCATTGTGAAAAAGAAGAATGCCAAATTCCTTTCCGAACAGAAAAAAGATGCAGGTAAACAGATAACCGATAAAAAGGCTGTATTTTCCAGACAATGTAACATATGTCTGGATTTTTTTTGTATCTTTTCTGGCATCAGCCTGAGCAATCGCGGGCAGAAGCATAACGGCAAAGGAATTGGTGATCGTCGAGGGGAAAAGGATAAATGGCAGTGTAATTCCGGAGAGGATGCCATAGATGCTAAGGGCATCCTGCGCACTGCAGCCATATTTTTTTAGGGCGGCAGGGATAAACACGGCTTCTACACTATGTAGAATAGAAATGATTAATTTGGTAGTAGTAAGTGTAAAGGCAAGGAAAATAAGGGAAGACAATATGGGGGGGTTGGAACGGTTTGTCAGAAAATGTGAGGTAGAAAGCGAAGGAAGCTTTGGCCCGGTTATTGACTGATAGAGTTTAAAGCAGTTATAAAGGCAGGAGGCGACTTCTCCGAGAACCAGTCCTAAGATGGCAAGGCGGCAGCCAAAATCTCCTGTAGCTGAAAAAGCAAGGCACAACAAGGTGACGGAAGCTACACGGATAAGCTGTTCAACAATCTGGGTAGCAGCCGGAACCTTTGCCTCTTTTTTTCCATAAAAATAGCCATTAATACAGGCAGAGGTACCACAAAAGGGAAAAAGGATACATAGAATTTTCAGATAAGGGCTACAGGAGGCTTCTAATAATAAGTAAGTTGCGATAGGCTTTGCAAAAAAGTAAATGCAAAGAGTAAGTGTACTGGAAAGAAGCAGTGACAGAAAGAGTCCCCATTTCAAAATAGAGGCATCCCTTTTTTCTTTTTCATGGACAGAGTCGCTTACATTTGCGGCAATTAACTGCGATATGGCAGTCTGGATGCCGGCACCATATATGGTAAAACAAATCCCATAGACCGGAAAGACAAGCTGATAGATGCCAAGAAGTCTGGTGCCTAAAATATCTGCCAGAAAGATGCGATATACAAAACCGATTACTCTGGTGATAAATCCGGCAAGCGTCAAAAGGAGCGTTCCCTGTACTAATTTATTTTGGAGTGTTTTCATGGCAGTCTCCATTTCTTAGAGGACAAAAGTTTCTAATCCTTAGAGGAAACAAATGTAATCTGTTTCCTATGCATATTCTAGTTATACTCTTATGCTATGCACAAATCAGAAGAATATGAAAGAAAATGGTGAAAGCCTGTCATATAAAGGGGTTAACACCTTACGGCAGGTAAGCTATTATGACTTTGCAAATGCAACACGGAAAATAAGCGCAGGAACCATGACAGGATATTTTCATATAATGTTCTTATGAAAGAATGCGTTTACCGCTAATGTATCATGCGTGGCAGTAACGAAAGAAATCAAATAACTGGGAGGAATACAGTAATGTTATATCTTGATCATGCAGCGACGACGGCTGTGCATCCGGAAGTGACAAAGGAAATGGAACCTTATATGGGAGAAGTGTATGCAAATCCTTCCGGAGTGTATACCTTTAGCGAAGATACGCGGGAAATGATTGAAAAAGTGCGTCAAAAGGCGGCAGAAAGCATTCGGGCATATCCGGATGAGATATATTTTACCAGTGGTGGAACGGAAGCGGATAATTGGGCATTGATAGGAGCAGCCGAAGGCTTATATGAAAAAGGAAAACATATTATTACTTCCGGTATCGAGCATCATGCGATTTTAAGAACTTGCGAATATTTGGAAAAAAGAGGATTTTCGGTTACGTATCTGCCGGTAGATTCATCCGGAAAGGTTTTAGTAGATCAGATAAAAGAAGCTATACGTCCGGATACGATTTTGATCAGCATAATGTTTGCTAATAATGAGATTGGCACCATTGAACCGATTCAGGAGATTGGTACGCTGGCAGGGCAGCATAATATTTTATTTCATACGGATGCGGTGCAGGCATATTTGCATGAGAATATAGATGTGAAGGCTATGAAAATCGATATGTTAAGTGTCAGCAGTCATAAATTTCAGGGGCCGAAAGGTGTTGGTTTTCTTTACGTCAGAAGAGGAGTTGGCTTACCTTCCTTTATGCATGGAGGAGGACAGGAGAGGGGAAGGAGGGCAGGAACGGAAAATGTTGCCGGAATCGTGGGCATGGGAAAAGCAATTGCGATAGGGATGAATCAGGCAAAAGAGCGTCATGCGCATTTGTGCGCAATGCGTGACTTTCTGATAGAACAGATTGCACAAAAAATTCCATACTGCAGGATAAATGGTTCGCAACAGAACCGCTTAGACAATAATGTCAATGTAAGCTTTCGTTATCTGGAAGGAGAGTCATTGATCATTTTACTAGATCTGGAAGGAATCTGCGTTTCGGGCGGTTCAGCATGCTCATCCTCAGAAAAAGGTGTTTCGCATGTATTACAGGAAATTGGACTTTCCGAAGAATGGGCGCGTGGAACCATCCGAATCTCATTAGGAGTAGAAAATACAATGGAACAAATGCAGTATTTCGTGCAGCGTTTGTCCTATTTGGTAGAGCAACTGCGGCAATTCTCAGATGAATACCTAAAGCTTAATAAGAAGGATATTCCGTAAAAAAGAGCACCACAGACGCTGGTATTTTACTACTGTACGAGCAAGTTCCTATTTTCTAAAAAGGCTAAGAAAGAGGAATCGGAACCGCTTTTCTTTTGTGAAATTCAAAGTAAGAGCGAAAACCGCAGTTCCAAAGCAGGGAAGGAAGCTTATCAAAGCAATATCCCAGATATTTTGTTTCATGAGCATCAGAACCAACAGTAACGATTGTTCCGCCAAGCGTATGATAGCGTTTGAGAATATCCTCATTTGGATTTGGATGTCCCAGACCATACTTTAAGCCACCGGTATTAATCTCGATTCCACGATTTTTTTGGATGAGTGTTAGTAAGATTTCATCGATCAATTCTTTGTTCTTTTGCATACTGCTTTGATAAAAAGCTTCGTTGATCTGCCCTGCCTTGCGGGATTTTTTGATGGTAGGGCAATAGCGGATGACATAATCAATATGTCCATATACATCAAAGTCAAAGGTGTTGCAGATATTTTCATAGGTGACTTCATAATAGTGTTGTATGCCGCCCTCTTCTCCGTATGCATCCCAATATTCTTCATAGTAGGGATCAATATTGTCAACAAGATGGGTTGACCCGATCACAAAGTCAAAGTCATGTTTGTCAGTCAGTGATACAGCGAGAGGAAGGATGTCTTCTTTAAGTCCAAGCTCGACACCGGTTCGGATAGGAAGTGACGGAAACTGTTTGGAAAGCTTAGAAACCTTAGCAAAGTAGTCCTCCATCGGAAATACGAAATCCATATGATACTTTTCGGCAGGAAATCCGTAGTCGATGTGATCGGTAAAGCAGATGGAAGAAAGCCCGATTTTTTGCGCCTGTAAGAGCATAGCTTCCATCGGTGTGTCACTGTCAGAAGAAAAGTTTGTGTGTACGTGGTTATCAGAAAGTAACATGAAATTCCTCCTTTGCCCGTTAAAAAATTCTTTTCATATTGTTTAGTCGTCTAGTTCACAGATACCTGTAATGTCAGTCGGAATAGTCATAGAGTAGTTCGTATAATATACGACAAATCCCGGTTTAGCACCATTTGGTTTTTTGATATGCTTTTTTTGAATATAATCAATTTCTGCCTTTTCCTGACCGCTTGCTTTGGAATAGTGTGCTGCAAGTCGGGCAGCTTCTTCAAATGTCCGGTCGGGAAGCTCTTTGCCCTCTGTCTTTACGATAACGTGCGAGCCGGCATTCTGCTTCGCATGGAACCACCAATCATTTCCGGTAGCAATCTTAAAAGTAAGCTCATCATTCTGATAGTTGTTTTTGCCAACATACATATGAAAACCATCAGAAGAAATATAGTGAAGCGGTTTACTTTTTTCAGAGCGCTTCTGTGTCTTTTTGCCCTTTATAGGATGACGTTTCATGTAGCCGGATTCACTAAGCTCTCTGCGGATGGCGGTAAGGTCTTCTTCATAACGTGCCATATCCAGCGAATTACTGATGGAGTTTAGATGTTCGATCTCTTCCTGTGTTTCCTGAATCTGTTCTGTCAAAGCCTCATAAGTCCTCTTTAATTTACCGTATTTTTCAAAATAGCGTTTTGCATTATCTACGGCGCTTTTTGTTTCATCCAAAGGAATCGTAATTTCAGAGTTTGTATAGTAGTTGTCACATGTAAGGCTTTTTTCACCACCCTTTAATTCATAGCCGTATGTGGTCAGAAGTTCTCCATATACCTTGTATTTATCCCGCTTTTCGGTATCCTTTAGCTGTCTAAGCTGCAGATCATACTTTTTCTGGCTGCGTTCCAGTGCAGTCTGGGTGATCTTTCGCAGGTCAGCCGATTTTTGATGAATGCGGCCGAGTATTTCCTTTGTGTGGTAATATTGGTACAGCATGGTACTGATGCTTTCGGAATGTTCTGTTCGATAATTTGGACTGTCCTGATATTCGGTCAGAGAAACGCTGGAAAACTCAACCGGAGTGTCCTCTTTATAAATGACAACCGGAGAAAAAGCTTCTTCCTGTATTGTCTGCATAAGCTCTGTAAAATTGCGGTAGAGATGGAGTCGTTCCATTTCGCTTAATTCATCTGCTGTGTTATGATCTGACAGGGAAGCACGGTATAAAAGTTCATTTGCCATGACACTGCTAAACCCGGTAAGAGAACGGTAAAGTGCCTTGTCCAGTGGCAACGGCTTTTTGAGGATAACCTGAATAAAGTCCTCCTTTGAAATCGTGTAGGGATCATACTTCTCCTGTGTATTTGGAATAAAGTAATCCCTTCCCGGAAGTACTTCTCTGACAGAACTGATTAAAGCAGAGATATGCTTGATGCTGTCGATTATTTTATCATCTTCATCGCAGAAGATAATATTACTGTGTTTTCCCATCAACTCGATATAGAGCTTTTTCTGACAATAATCCCCCATTTCATTTAAGTGTTCCAGATGAAAACAGATGACACGCTCTAAACCAATCTGTTCGATGGATTGAATCTTACAGTTGTTTAAATGCTTGCGCAGTACCATACAAAAGGTCGGTGCCTGAAGCGGAGCATTCTGATTTTCTTTTGTCAGGTAGATCAGTGGCAGACTGGGGTTTACAGAGATTACAAGGCGGTTTTGTGTGCGCAGTGTTTTGCCATCCCCATCTGTAGTGCTGCTTTTTATTGTTAAAAGAAGCTTGTCAGCTTCTGTCTGTGCGATTTTTGTGATTCTTCCACCGGTCAGTTCTTTTTTTAGTTCAGAAACAAGTCCGGCAATCACAATTCCATCAAATGCCATAATATATCGGTTCCTTTCCAATCCTTTGTTCGTTTTCGCATCCTATTATAGTATGTTTTTAAAAGGAATTCAATGTCGGTACATTTTGCCGGGCTCAGAACTTGTAAAAACAGGGATTGTGTGATACATTTATAGTTGGCTTTTTAGGCAAAGAAGATTAAAATAGAAGGATAAGGTGAACAGATTGATACGTTTTTTTTATGTGATCTTAGCAAATGTACATAGGATTTGGATGATTCCGACAATGGGGTATTATGCAAAACATACGGAAAAATACTCTGAGGAATTTCGTTATGCTTATGATCAGCATGTGATACAGTTGATGAATCATAGAGGAAGGATTCAGACAAAGGCATACGGGATGGAGAATCTTCCAAAAGAAGGCGGTTACGTGATGTTTGCCAACCATCAGGGAAAATACGATGCATTAGGGATTATGCTTTCTCATGAAAAGCCTTGCTCTATTGTGATGGATGATGCAAAATCGCATACGCCTCTTGTAAAACAGTTTATTGATCTGGTACAGGGAAAACGTTTGAAATTGAATGATCTGCGTCAGGCAGCAGGAGTGATACGTGAGGTTTCCAAAGAAGTGCGGGAAGGAAGAAAATTTATCATTTTTCCATCCGGTGGATATTGTCATAGAAACAGAAACTATGTAGATCCATTTAAGCCGGGAAGCTTTAAAAGTGCGATGAAGGCAAAAGCACCAATCGTACCGGTGGCACTTGTGGATTCATGGAAGGTGTTTGATCTGTGGTCGTTACGCAGAGTGGAAACAAAAGTGTTTTATTTAAAACCGTTGTATTATGATGACTATAAAGGGATGACATCGGTAGAAATATGCAACCTTGTCTATGAGCGAATCTGTCATGCAGTGCAGGCAGCAGTAAATGAGGGATAAGACGTGAAAAAATCAATCAAAATCATTATTACGGTATTAACTATTGTGATCGTAATCTCCTTGATCACCAGCATTGATGCATTGCATCTGGGACGAAAGACAGAAAAGATACAGCAGTTAGAACGTTATGAAAAGCATTATGTGATGATCGTAGAGCGGCTGGATTCTGATTTCTGGCAGGAGGTTTATCAGAGTGCAAAAAAAGCAGCCAAAAAAGAAAATGCATATCTGGAGCTGTTAGGACAAAATATTTCAGAGGAATATGGCTTGTCAGATTATCTGCAGATTGCGATTGCAATGAATGTAGATGGAATATTACTGTGGCCGGATGGAAGCGATGAAGTGCGCAAACTGATCGAACAGGCACAGATGAATCATATTCCGGTCATTACAATGTTACATGATGAATCCGGCACAAAAAGAGAGAGTTTTGTCGGAATGAATACATATCAGCTGGGACAATTATATGCAGAACAGATTCGAAAGCTTCTCAAAAAGGGAACGACAAAAATTCAGGTGTTGTATGATCTGAAGCAGAATTCCTTAGAAAACGGGATGGTTTATAATCAGATTAAAAATGAACTGAAGGCGAATCTTTCCGGAAGGAAAAAAGTGCAGATTGAAGCGCACAATATTGTGGATGGTTCTGCATTTGAAACAGAAAAAGAAATTCGTGATATTTTTGTGAGTGGTCAGGAGATACCGGATATTTTTGTCTGCATGGATGAAATGGAAACGGAATATCTGTATCAGGCACTTGTTGACTATAACTATGTAGGAAAAGCAGCATTGATCGGATATTACCATTCTGAAAATATTCTGCGGGCGATTGAAAAAGGCAATGTTGCCGTGACATTGGAGCCGGATGCCGGAGAGGTTGGCAAAAAGAGTATCGAATCTTTGACAGAGTACTACGATGCCGGTTATGTAAGTGAGTATTATAGTGTAGACTGTGACATTATTTCGAAAGAAAATGTGGAAGCGTATCTAAAGGAACTGAAAAAAGAAGAGTAGAAAAAGGGGACAGAGAATACATTGAGAAGAATTGGGGATTTATCCATACGAAAAAAACTGGTTTTTATGTATATTGTGTCGGTTAGTGTGATCTTGGTGTTTAACCTGATCAACTTCTATCAGGTCGGGCGTTATGTCGCAGAGATCGATCAGGTATATGCGACAAATGTTGGTGCCAATGAGCTGTCAGATAAATTAAGTGATCTGCAGGCCTCCATGTATAATTATCTGGTATCGAAAAGCAGTGAAAATCTGGAGCAATATTATGCAGATGTATCTGATTATGAAGCGATGATCGAAGAGTTAAACAATGAAACAGTTGCTGACCAATATCTGATGTGTGAAAAAACGATTCGTCTGCTTTCTGTTACATATCTGAAAAAGACAGAGCGAACCATTCAGGCAAAACGCGGACGAAATGTAGAGTACTATAAATCATATTATGAAGATACACAAACGTTGTACGGATATATCAATGACTACATTAATAATTTAAATAACGAAAGATTAAATGCAAACTCCATTCGATACCAGCAACTGTGCAAGGATCTAAAGCGTCTGGAAACGACCAGCATGTTTGCAATAGTTGCTATTTCAGCTATTTGTCTGATCGTTATGAGTGGATTTGCAGGAAGCATCGTACGTCCGTTGACCAAGCTTGCGCAAAAGGCAGAAGAAGTAGCGCAGGGAAATTTTCAGGTAACATTACTGCCGATGAAAAATGAAGATGAGATTAATGTAGTAATCAGAGCGTTTAATACGATGGTACACAGCATTTCGCTGTATGTGCAGCATATTCAGGAGAGCAGCCGCAAAGAGCAGGAGATGAAGGAAAAGGAGCTTAAGATGGAGGTACTGTTAAAGGATGCAAGGCTAAAGTATCTTCGGGCGCAGATCAATCCTCATTTTTTGTACAATGCACTAAATACGTGTGCGCAGCTTGCACTTTTGGAAAATGCAGAGCAGACCGCGGAATTTGTAGAGAGAATGGCAGAGTTTTTTCGTTACAATGTCAGAAGAACAGTGACAAATGAAAATCCGCTCTGTGATGAGCTGCGTGCCGTTGATGCGTATGTATATATTCAAAATGTAAGATTTGATGGTGAGATTCATATGACAAAGCGCTTGGATGAAGGGGTTGAAAAAATCATGGTACCTTGCATGATTTTGCAGCCAATCGTAGAAAATGCGTTTAATCACGGAATCCGTGAACTCGATCGAAAGGGAGAGATTGAGTTGATTGTAGAAAAGAAACAGGATTGTCTGGTGGTTCATGTCAAAGATAATGGTCATGGCATGACAAAGGAACGTATCAAACAGGTACTTGGTAAGAATGTGCCACATGAGGAAGAAGAAAAGAGCAACGAATCCTATCGTCTGGAACAGACGGGAATCGGTGTGGACAATGTAATGAACCGTCTGGAAGTATACTATGGAAGAAATGATCTGTTTGAAATGATCAGCGAGGGCATAGAAAAGGGAACGGAAGTTATTATCACGCTGCCTTTTAAGGGAACAATGCAGGAGGAAGAAAATGTATCGGATATTATTGGCGGATGATGAAGGAATCATGTTGATGTCGCTTAGGAAAATGATTGAAACAAACTTTCCGGATCAGTTTGAAATAGAAACAGCTAAGACCGGAAATACAGCGGTATCATTAGCAGATGAGTTTAGACCGGATATCATTTTTATGGATATTCATATGCCGGGGATGAATGGTATTGATGCGATCAAAGAGATTAAAGAAAAGCATGAAAATACGCTTTTTGTTGTGATAACAGCATATGATAAGTTTGATTATGCAAAAGAGGCACTTAGTCTGAATGTGTTTGAGTTTGTGATGAAACCGGTGAGTAAACAGGTTATCATCGACTTATGCCGGAAAGCAATCGATAAGCTTGAGGAGGACAGAAAGAACAAGCTAGATGCTCTACGGATCAAAGAGAAGTTAGATACGGTTATTCCTATTCTGGAAAGCGGATTTATCCACAATGTGATCTTACAGGAGGCATCGGCAGCGGAGATAGAGCATTATAGGGAGCTGTTAGATATAGAGCAAAGATACGGTTATATTATTTTACTGCAGTTTGGCGAAGAAAGTGTCGATGGAGTTTTGACAAATCCGGTCGGCATGGGAATGCGGGCGCAGAAGTTTTATAATAAATTGAGGGAAACGGTAGGAGAATATTTCGATGGCCTTATCAGTCCGATCATTTCAAATAAAATCACAATATTAGTTCCGTGTGATGAAGAAATTCTTTCCTATGATGAGCGTGTTAAGATTATAGATCAGGCACGTATGATGAGAAAAAGTCTTACGGAAGTCTTTGAGGCAAAATACCGGATCGGTATCGGCACTCCAAAAGAATTTGCAGCGTTAAGCCAGTCTTATCGGGAGGCAGGCAAAGCTTTGGCAGATGAAAAGAGCAGGGTAGCGCATTATGCCGATCTTCCGGAAAATCAGGCGGTATATGAACAATATCCGATCCAGCTGGAACAACAGTTTTATGATGTGATCGAGCGGGGGGAGGTTAGTTCGGCACAGGAGTGTATTGCAGCAATTCTGCGCTGGATGCAGCAGGAGGGAAAACAGAACTTAAATGGGATTCGCCTTAAGATGTTAGAACTTATTGTGACTGCTGAAAAGAGTGCATTTCATAAAGGGTTTGCAGGCTATGATTTTTCAAGCTATCAGAATTATCTGGAAGAGATTTTACAGTGCAATGATGGAAAGCAGATTTTGTCGTGGATCAATGTAAAGATCGCGGCTTTGTGTCATGCGATGGCAGAGCATACGGAATCTGATTCGGCTGTTGAAAGGGTCATCCAGTACATAGACCAGAATTATGCAAAGGATATTTCTTTAAATGATGTGTCGGAGTTAGTAAATATAAGCCCTTACTATTTCAGTAAATTGTTTAAAGAAGAAGCAGGCGTTAATTTCATTGATTACCTGACCAATGTCAGGATAGAAAAGGCAAAGGAGTTACTTAGGATACCAGACAAAAGCATTAAAGAAATCTGTATCTTATCAGGATATGGGAATGCCAATTATTTTAGCCGCATTTTTAAGAAGGTGGAGGGCGTTACACCGACAGAGTATCGTGAGAGGTATCGTTTATAACGACAGAGTATTGTAAGAGGTGTTGTTCGTAACAGGAGGCTTGTGGACTATGAAAGGAATGCAGGATGAAAATGAAAACATATAAGAAGATGCTATCCGTTTTTTTGTGTATTGTGTTGCTTGTTACTATGTCTGCCGGATGCGCACGGCAGAGTTCAGAAAAAAGCAAAAAAAATCCCAAAGCGCATGGAGAAATTTTATTGGGACTTAGCTTTGATTCTTTTGTGATCGAAAGATGGGTTCGTGACAGGGACACCTTTGAGGCAAATGCAAAGGCGTTAGGCGCACAGGTCAATGTCCAGAATGCCAATGGAGATAAGGAGCTGCAGGTGGCACAGATTAAATATCTTTTGAAAAAGGGAGTAGATGCGTTAGTTGTGATTGCGGCGGACTGTAACTATAGTAAATTAACGGAGATACTGCAGGAGGCAAAGCGTGAGGGAGTTGTCGTAATTTCCTATGACCGGCTGATCGCAAAGGCAGAAAGTGATCTGTATCTGTCCTTTGACAATAAAGAGGTTGGAACTTTGATGGCGCAGAGTCTGATTCACAGCAATCCGGAGGGTGGAGAGATTTTTGAAATTGGAGGCTCGCCTGCTGACCCAAATGTGAAAATGGTAAAAGAGGGATTTGATCAGGAGATAAAAAAGAGTAAGTTAAAAGTAGTCTATACCGCAAATTGTAAACAGTGGTTTGCAGAATATGCGCGCGGCTATGTAGAAGAGGCTTTAAAAAAATGTCCGGATGTCAAGGGAATTATGTGTGGAAATGACGATATTGCCAGTCAGGTGGCAAAGGTTCTGGCAGAAAATCAGCTGCTTGGAAAGGTGTCACTGGTGGGGCAGGATGCTGATCTGGTCGCCTGCCAGCGTATCGTGGAAAAGACACAGACAATGACAGTGTATAAGCCGATTGAAGAGATTGCAAAGGCAGCAGCGTACTTTGCGGTACGGCTTGTGAAGCATCAGGATATTACAAGGGATGTTGATCTGGATGGAGATGGTAAGATGGATGGCTACTTTACAACACAAAAGATCAGTGATGGAAAAAAAGAAGTGCCATCGTTTATTATCAAGCCAAAGGCAGTCAATCGGAAAAATATTGATTCCGTCATTATTGACAGTGGCTTTCATGCGCAGGAGGATGTATATCTGAATGTACGAAAATAAAAAGGGCACCCATGCTTTGGTGCCCTGGCAGGAATTTTCTATTTTGCAGCCAGTTCTAACATTCTGGCAAGTGGCACGTTTGCCTTTTGCGCCAGTGTAGGATCTAACTTCATCTCCGGTGTAAGTGTCTGCAGTGCAGAAAGCACTTTTTCGGCCGTGATGCGTTTCATGTTTGGACAGAACTGTCTGTGTCCGACCGAATAGAACTTTTTATCCGGATTTTTCTGACCAAGCTCATAGAAGATACCCATTTCTGTACAGATGATAAATGTATTCTGTTCGCTTTTTGTAGCGTAATCAATGATTTCCGAAGTACTTCCGATAAAGTCGGAAATCTCTAATACATCCTGTGTACATTCCGGATGTGTCAGAACAAGAGCTTCCGGGTGTGCCTGCTTCGCAGCGAGAACATTTTCTTTTTCAATACTTTTATGTACATGACAGAAGCCATCATGAAAGATAAACTCTTTTTCAGGAACCTGTGTGGCAACATAGTGTCCTAAGTTGTTATCAGGAATGAAAAAGATCTTTTTGTTTGGCAGTGCCTTTACAATGCGGATCGCATTAGAAGAGGTGACACATACATCACTGTGTGCCTTAATCTCGGCAGTAGAATTAACATAACAGACTACGCAGACATCCTCATTTTCGCGACGTACTTTTTCAATCGTGTCAACATCTACCATATGTGCCATTGGACAGTCGGCATATTCGTCAGCCATTACAATTGTCTTTTCCGGATTTAATATCTTTGCGCTTTCACCCATGAAAGATACTCCACAGAAAATAATTGTTTTAGCTGTTAAGGTAGTAGCAAGTTTACTTAAAAAGTAGGAATCGCCAACATAATCTGCGATTGCCTGTACTTCACCGTCTACATAATAATGTGCCAGGATAACGGCATCTTTTTCTTTCTTTAACTTGTTGATCTCTTCCAGTTGATTCATAATTTGTACCCAAATTCCGTTACGTTTTTTTAATATGCAGACAAATTCTTCCGATTGCCATATGCTCATATATACAATGGAAGTCTGTGCGATGCGTAACAAAATATCTATCCTTTCTCAGTATGCGTTTTCTGGTATCGAAAACTATCCGGTTCCGAATATGCCAGCTTTTGCAGGCATAGCGGTAACTCTTACTATTATATTCGAAATTAGGAAAATAACAAGGTTTTTTTTGAGGAATAGGAAATTGACTGCATGACACCGATGCGATGATTTTTCAGAAAACGTTTTGCAATTAGGTGTTTACGGATAAATTGCTTTGGTATATACTATAGAGGTTTCCGTTTGATTTTAGCGAAAAGACCTAGAAAAATGCCATTAAAAATGGGATTGGAGGAACGATGAAGCATAAAGAGATAAATAAAAAACAAATGATTATTGGAGGAGTTTTGGTTGTCCTTCTGGCTGTATTTTTGGTTGGATTTTTTGCGGTAAAGGGAAAATCTGAAAAATATTTTGCAGATGGGACTACGATTAATGGAAAAGATGTATCTAAGATGTCAATAGAAGAATTAAACCGGCAGATTGGCGGTTATTCTTTAAAGGTAGTAGAAAAGAATAAGGATGGAAGCACTTTTACGGAAACTATTTCAGGAAAAGACTTTTCCATCGGTGTTGGAACGAATGAGGGAGCCGTAAAAGACATCTTACATAGTCAGACAGTGTGGCAGTATCTGTTTGGAAAAGGAGAAAAGCACAAGGTAAAGGACTGGCTTATCTATGATGAGAGTAAGATGGAACAGGCGATAGATGATTTAGCGTGCTTTGATGAGAATAAGATAGCAGCGCCACAAAATGCACATCTTTCCACATATAATAAAGAAAGCAGTGCATATGAGATTATTGCTGAGCAGGATGGAAATACCGTTGAACAGGAAAAGGCAAAGACGGTGCTCCGTCAGGCAATTCAGGAACTGGATAAGAAAGTAAATCTGGACAAAAAGGGCTGTTATCTGAAGGCAGAGATCACAAGTGATGACAAGGAGCTTAATGAGGTTTTAAATCAGTTAAACCACTATGTACAGACAAAAATCACCTATCGCTTCGGAGAAAAAGAGGAAGTGGTAGACGGAAGTTTGATTTCCCAGTGGCTAAAGGTTACAAAAAAGAATAAAGTGGTTTTGCAAAAGGAAAAGGTTTCGGCGTATATTGCCGGTCTGCGGCAAAAATACGATACGATCTTTCGTAACAGAACGTTTCAGACAAGCTATGGAAAGAAGGTTACGGTAAAGGGCGGTGACTATGGCTGGTGGATGAACTACCAGAAAGAGGAAACGGAGTTACTGAAGCTTTTGAAGGCAGGAAAAAGCGGGGAACGAACACCGGAATACTATCAGAAGGCAGAAAGCTATGGTGCAAATGATTATGGAGATTCCTATATCGAGATCAATCTCACGACACAGCATGTTTTCTTATATATCAAAGGAAAAAAGATTATGGAAACAGACTGCGTCACGGGAAATTCGGTCCGTGGCTTTGATACACCGGAAGGAACCTATAGTATTACGTATAAGCAGAAAAATGCAACATTAAATGGAGAAAACTACTCTACACCGGTTCATTACTGGATGCCGTTTAACAAAAATATCGGTTTACATGATGCGTATTGGAGAAGCAGATTCGGTGGAGAGGAATATAAGAGAAACGGTTCCCACGGCTGTGTGAATCTTCCACCGGAAAATGCCCAAAAATTATATCGCTATGTAGAAGCGGGGATGCCGGTAATCTGTTATTATTATCAGCCGGTCAAAAAGCAGACAAAAAAGGCAGCAGACAATAAAAAGGCAGATAACAAAGAAAAGACACAGACAAAAGCAACAAAGAGTAAAACGCAAAAAAGTGAGGAATAAAAATGGTAACGATTGAAACGATTGCTTTGACAAAAGAGATAGATTCTATTACACCGGAACAGTTAAACCATGAACAGATGCTTCTTAGCGGAAAGTTTGCCGGTACCTGCTATGCGAAAGAAGGATATGCCACAATCCGCACACAACCGGAAGAAAAGGCTTTAAAAAGAGCCGAAGGAACAGCAAAAAGAGGTCATCACTCGGTATTTCAGCATGGTGTGGTCAACATGGAGATCATATGTCCCAAAATGATCGCTATGCTCTTAAATTCAATCGGTGTATCCAACACATCAGAAAAGAGTGCACGTTATACCCAGATGAAGCCGGATACAAAAGAAGAGGAAATATTATATCAGAAATGGCATGATATCATTGCAGAAGAAATTGAAAAAATATATCCGCAGAGATTTCAGGAAAAGGAAAAAGACAAGCTTGCCTATGAAAATGCACGTTATATGATTTCTGTATTTAGCGAAACTTCTATGGTGTATTCGCTTCCGTTTCGTAATTTCTTTTATGTACTGGACTGGATACAGGGCATGCTTGACAGTCTGAAAAAACTATCCGGGGCATTTAACCGGAGAATGGCACAGGAGTTAGAAAGTCTGCGTCAGGCACTTCTTACAGTGGTTGGAACGGAAAGCTTCCATGATAATAAAAATGAATATTTTCGTTTTATGCCGGTACAGGCAACCGGTTCGTATGATGATGACAATATAGAATACTATGGTGATGTATATACAGCAAAGTTTCAGGCATCGCTAGCACAGGTTGCACAGGAACAGCGTCATCGCACGACACGCGTAAAGATTAACTTTGGTGGTGACGATCCGGCAGAATTTGGCTATTTTGTGCCGCCTATCGTAGAAGCAGCCGGCCGCAAAGAGGAGTGGCTTTCGGATATGGCGCGTGTGGGCAGTGTATATCCACAGGGAATCTTAGTGTCTGTGACAGAACAGGGACTTTTTGAGGATTTTGCCTTAAAGTGTAAGGAGAGAATGTGTGGTAGAGCACAGCTTGAGATCATGCAGATTTCTGCAGATTTATTGGAAAAGTTTGCAGTCAATCAGCAGAATCTGTCTACAGCAAACAAAAAGCGTCTGCAACAGATGTTAGAGGACAAAAAGCCATGTGCAAGATGCGAATATCCTGATTTTATCTGCACGGAAGGCTGTACATGGGGCAAAAAAGAAGCGCTTAAAAGATTGATCTAGGTAAAGCATGGGCTTTTGTTCCAAAGCAAAAATTATGATTTGTGATACTAGACAGACAATTTAAAATGATGTAAAATCAAACATTAGAGTGCCTTTTTTGAAAAGTTTTTTGCGCTTAAGGGGTAAAGAATTTTAGCAGGCATTGATATAGGGAAATCTATGAGATGAGGTGGAGAAATGAATGATATAAAGCTTACTGTAGAGCAGGCGGAATTAAAAGGATGGAAATTCCTTCTTTCCGTTAATGTGCGGGGACCATATGACAGTCTTGTCAGAAATCCTAAGATTACAGTAGTCTTTGACAGTGGAACACAGATACGGCGGGTTCCTCTTTTAACAATATCGTACACGGAGAGAAATGGTGCATTTTTGATCTATGCGCAGTATAGTTATGATGTGCGGAACATTTTTTACAACGAACCGCTCGGAAAGCAGATTACCGTATCATTCGATGTGATGTACGGAGATAACTATATGGAGCATGTTCCATTTCAGTTAGGTGAGATTGTCAATCAGAAGTATGATGATGACGAAGAAGCCGGTGATGAAGGCAATGACGATGAAGAGGAAAATACAGGAAAAGGTGATTTCTATGATATTATCTTTTCGACAGAGCAGGGAGATATTGATCTTTTCGCAAAGTTTAAACCGGAGCGGATCACGACAGGCAGAAAGGTGATCAAAGGAATTAAGAAAATAATCGGTGGGCTGTGGAAGCTTATCCTTTTGATCGTTGGCATCTGCCTGCTTCCGGTCTTTATAGCGGATGCAGTGTTGGCAGCGTTTGGATGTGCAGCACGGAAAGGTTCGATCAGCCTTTCTAACAGGTTCATTTATATATTGAAGCATGCACGCTGGAAGCTCAATTCATTTTGTCATATAAACTTTGGCATATTGCCGTTTAAGCTAAAGTGTATGCAGTTTGTAAACAGTGTGGCTTCTCATGTGAAGGTAAAGGAAAACAGAATTGTCTTTTTCTCGAACAGAAGAACAGATTTAAGTGGTAACTTTGAGTTTGTCTATAATCTTTTAAAGGATGATCCAAAGTTAGATATCCGTTTTGTGCTGGATGATAAGAGTGTCAGAAAGATGAAGTTTTCGAATATGCTTCGACTGGCAATCTACTTTGCGGATTCAAAGGTAATCTTAGTTGATGACTATATGGAACTGCTTTTTAAGATGCCGCGAAGAGAGGGAACGAAGTTGATACAGCTATGGCATGCATGTGGTGCATTTAAGACATTTGGCTGCAGCCGTCTGGGTAAAAAGGGTGGACAGACATTAAAGAGTCCAAACCACCGCAGCTATGACTTTGCTACGGTAAGCTCACAGGAGATTGCTAAGTTTTATGCAGAGGGCTTTGGCCTTTCACCGGAAAAGGTTGTGGCGACCGGTGTTCCAAGAACAGATATCTTCTTTGATGAGGCATATAAGAGCAAAGTAGTTACGTCATTTTATGAGAAGTATCCTAAGCTAAAGGACAAAAAGATCGTTCTGTTTGCACCGACTTTCCGTGGGAATGGCAAGAACAGCGGATATTATCCAATCGAGCTTTTTGATGTCAATAAGTTATACGAAGAGTTAGGGGATGAATATGCGATCATCATCAAACACCATCCGTTTGTCAAGAACCGCAATATCATTCATCCAAAGTATAAGGATGCGATCATTGATCTTTCCATGAATTCAGAATTAAATGATCTTTTGTTTGTCACAGATGTTTTGATCACAGACTATTCATCGGTTGTATTTGAAGCATCACTGTTAAAGATTCCGATGCTGTTTTATGTATTTGATCTGGAGCAGTATATTGCGACAAGAGGTTTCTATTATGAATACGAAACATTTGTACCGGGAAAGATTGTTACGCATTTTGACGATATTGCGTCATCTATCGCATCGGGTGAGTTGGATCAGCAGAAGTTAGAGCTTTTCCGTGACCGTTTCTTCGATGGAAAGGATGGAAAGAGCTCACAGAGAACGGTTGACTTAATCTATAAATGTTTAGAAAGCAGATGATCAGATTATAAAAATCTGGCTTAGATAGAATGGAGGAATTATTATGGGAATGACAATGACACAGAAGATCCTGGCAGCACATGCAGGCTTGGAATCTGTAGAAGCAGGACAGTTGATCGAGGCAGATCTTGATCTGGTACTTGCCAATGATATTACCGGACCGGTTGCAATCCATGAGGTAGAAAAGCTTAACAAAAAGACAGTGTTTGATAAGGACAAGGTAGCATTGGTGCCGGATCATTTCGCACCAAATAAGGATATCAAGTCTGCAGAGCATTGTAAGTGTGTCAGAGAATATGCAAAGGCACACGATATTACAAACTACTTTGAGGTAGGACAGATGGGTATTGAACATGCCCTTCTTCCGGAAAAAGGACTGATCGTAGCAGGTGAAACATGTATCGGTGCAGATTCACACACTTGTACATATGGTGCGCTTGGTGCATTTTCGACAGGTGTCGGAAGTACAGATATGGGTTGTGGCATGATCACAGGTCAGGCGTGGTTTAAGGTTCCTGCAGCCATTAAGTTTGTACTTACAGGAAAGCCTTCTAAGTGGGTCAGCGGTAAGGATGTTATTTTACATATCATTGGAATGATCGGTGTAGACGGTGCACTTTATAAATCAATGGAATTTACCGGAGATGGTGTAGCAAACCTTTCTATGGATGACCGTTTCTCTATTGCAAATATGGCAATCGAAGCAGGCGCTAAGAATGGTATCTTCCCGGTTGACGATAAGACAATTGCATATATGGAAGAGCACTCTACAAAGAAATATACGGTTTATGAGGCAGATGAGGATGCAGTATACGATGCAGAATATACGATTGATCTAAGCAAGTTAGAGCCGACTGTAGCATTTCCACATCTTCCGGAAAATACAAAGACGGTTTCCGAAGCCGGTGATGTAAAGATTGATCAGGTAGTGATCGGTTCCTGCACAAATGGCCGTATTGAAGATCTTCGTACAGCAGCAGAGATATTAAAGGGACGCAAGGTGGCAGATGGTCTCCGCGTAATCGTGATCCCGGCAACACAGGCAATTTATATGCAGGCAATTGAGGAAGGTCTGGTACAGACTTTTATCAATGCAGGTGCGATTGTAAGTACACCTACCTGTGGACCATGTCTTGGTGGTTATATGGGTATTCTGGCAGCGGGAGAGAGAGCCGTTTCTACGACAAACCGTAACTTCGTAGGACGTATGGGACATGTGGATTCAGAGGTTTATCTGGCAAGTCCGGCTGTTGCTGCGGCAAGTGCTGTAACAGGTAAGATCTCACAGCCATCTGATATTGGTCTGTAAGAAGCAGTTAAGAGCATGAAAATCAGGTGATGAAATGTATCGCCTGATCAAAATAGAAAAGTCAGAACGTAAAGCAGTAATCGTTTAGTGCAAAAAGCACTGAAACACTAAATGAAATAAGATGTCAGTGCAGGAAAGAGGTAAAAAGGATGAAAGCATGTGGTACAGTTCATAAATATGGTGACAATGTAGATACAGACGTAATTATCCCGGCAAGATATCTGAATTCTTCAGATCCGGCAGAGCTTGCAAAGAGTTGTATGGAAGATATTGATCCTGATTTTGTAAAGCGTGTTAAAAAGGGCGACATTATGGTTGCAAATAAAAACTTTGGCTGTGGTTCATCCAGAGAGCATGCACCAATCGCAATCAAGGCTTCCGGTATCAGCTGTGTTATCGCAGAAACCTTTGCACGTATCTTTTATCGCAATGCGATCAACATTGGACTTCCAATCATTGAATGTCCGGAAGCAGCAAAGGAAATTGAAGCCGGTGATACAGTAGAAATTGATTTTGACAGCGGAATGATTTATGATAAGACAAAGGGAACAGAATACAAAGGTCAGGCATTCCCACCTTTTATGCAGAAAATCATTAAGGCAGAAGGTCTGATCAACTACATTAACGAAAACAAATAAGTAACAGAAATGTGAGGGAAGAACATGGTATTTGGAGTAATTCTTGCCGGTGGAATCGGCAGCCGTATGGGTAATGTAGAAAAGCCAAAGCAGTATTTAAAGGTTGGAGATAAGCCGATTATTATTCATACGATCGAGAAGTTTTTTGTACATGATGCATTTACAAAGCTGATCGTTCTTTGTCCAAAGCAGTGGGTGGAGAATACGAAAAATCTTGTTAAGAAATATCTTGGCGAGGGTGCAGATCATGTAGTCGTTTTAGAAGGTGGCAGCACAAGAAATGAAACGATCATGAATTCAATTGCTTATATTGAGAAAGAATATGGTTTAGATGATGATACTTTGATCGTGACACATGATTCTGTAAGACCATTTTTGACATATCGCATCATTGAAGAAAATATCAAATATGGTTTGGAATATGGTGCTGTTGATACGGTTATTCCGGCAACAGACACGATCGTAGAAAGTCAGAATGGCAATGTGATCACATCCGTTCCGGATCGTTCTAAGATGTATCAGGGACAGACACCACAGACATTTAAGGCGAAAAAGTTAAAAGATTTATATCAGTCCTTATCGGAAGATGAAAAAGAAATTTTGACGGATGCGTCTAAGATTTTTGTCATCAAGGGAGAAAAGGTATATTTGGTGCAGGGAGAAGTATTTAATATCAAGATTACTTATCCGTATGACCTTCGCGTAGCAGAATCTTTGATTCAGGATCAGAAAGCAGGTAAATAGATTGTATGGTATGCGCATTAAACATGTCATATCAGCAGATGGGAGCATACGTTTAAGCGACCGGGCATCCAAACGTACCCGGTGGAATGGAGAGGAATATGTTAAATACAGTATATCGCCTGGTAGCACCACGGCGTTTTGAAGTGGAATTTAGTGATATTGATTTACATTCGGGTCAGATTATTGTCAGACCAACTCATTTGTCAATCTGCCATGCAGATCAGCGCTATTATCAGGGACTGCGTCCGGCAGAGGTTATGAAGCAGAAGCTTCCGATGGCATTGATCCATGAAGGTCTGGGAGAAGTTGTCTATGATCCGACAGGAACTTTTCATAGCGGAGATTCCGTGATCATGATACCAAACACACCGGTAGAACATGATGATATTATTGCGGAAAATTACCTGCGCAGCAGCAAGTTCCGCGCAAGTGGTTTTGACGGCTTTATGCAGGAGCATGTTGCGTTAGATCCTGACCGTGTCGTACCGCTTGATCCGTCGATCGATAAGATCGTGGCAGCATTTACGGAGTTAGTTTCTGTCAGTGTACATGCGATCCGCCGTTTTGACAGCATTGCACATCAGCGCAGAAATGCAGTTGGTATCTGGGGAGATGGAAACTTAGGTTATATTACTTCTATCTTTTTTAAGGCAATGTTTCCGGATACAAAGCTTTATATTTTTGGTGTGGATCAGGATAAGATGGCACAGTTTTCCTTTGCAGATGACACCTTTTCGGTAACAGACATTCCGGAAGATCTTCTGGTAGATCATGCATTTGAGTGTGTCGGAGGAGATGCTTCCCAGAAAGCGATCAATCAGATCATTGATCATATTCAGCCGGAAGGAACTATTTCTATCTTAGGTGTATCAGAATATCCGGTGCCGATCAATACGCGTATGGTCTTAGAAAAGGGGCTGCGGATCTTTGGAAGCAGCCGAAGCGGAAGAGCTGATTTTTTAAAGACTGTAGAGCTTTACAAGGAGCATCCGGAGATTATTAATTACTTAAGTAATATTGTCGGTGCACAGATTGAGATTCATACAATCGCAGATATGAATAAGGCATTTGAAACAGATATCCATAAGAGTATCGGTAAGACGATCATGCTCTGGAACAAGTAGCAGATATTTGCTTTTTATAGAAATCCGTTATATAATTATGCTTTGCATGACAAGGAAATTGTATAGCGGATTTTTCTTACTTTATAGGAAACATCCTATCAGGGTGTCGGTAAAAACAGCACTCTTTTAGAAGGAATAGATATTAGGAAATGAGGTTTGATCATGAAGACAGCAGACTTTTATTATGATTTACCGGAAGAGTTGATCGCGCAGGACCCGTTAGAAGACCGCGCATCATCACGTCTGATGCTTTTGGACAAGGAAACAGGGGAGAGAGAACATACAGACTTTCATCATATTATAGATTATCTGAATGCAGGAGATTGTCTGGTATTAAATGATACGAAGGTCATTCCGGCGCGCCTGATCGGTCAGAAGGAGGACACTGGTGGAAAGGTAGAGGTTCTTCTGTTAAAGAGAAAGCAGGATAATGTGTGGGAAACGTTAGTTAAGCCCGGAAAGAAAGCACGTCCGGGCGCAAAGCTTGTTTTTGGGGATGGCATTTTAAAGGCAGAGGTGCTTGAGGTCGTAGAAGAGGGAAACCGTCTGATACAGTTTTCCTACGAAGGCATTTTTGAGGAAGTGTTAGATCAGTTAGGACAGATGCCGCTTCCACCATATATTACGCATGCGTTAAAGGATAAGAACCGTTACCAGACAGTTTATGCAAAATACGAGGGTTCAGCAGCAGCTCCGACAGCTGGGCTTCATTTTACGCAGGAGCTTCTAAAAGCCATTCAGGACAAGGGAATATCCATCGCGCGTGTTACACTGCATGTCGGACTGGGAACATTTCGTCCGGTTAAGGTTGATGATGTGACAAAGCATCATATGCACACGGAATATTACCGTGTG
The DNA here is from genome assembly GCA_934317005.1 of uncultured Lachnospiraceae bacterium. Lineage (GTDB taxonomy): Bacteria > Bacillota > Clostridia > Lachnospirales > Lachnospiraceae > Butyribacter. Next base: position 38,736 of record CAKREB010000010.1, on the reverse strand, counting down.
ACAAAAGAAGCAGCCGATACGATCAATCAGACCAAAGAAAATGGGGGAAGAGTGATCTGTGTGGGAACGACAAGCTGCAGAACCATTGAGTCAGCAGCAACGGAGGATGGAAAAGTACAGGCAGGGGAAGGAGATACCAGTATCTTTATTTATCCCGGATATCATTTTAAGGTATTAGATTGCCTGATCACGAATTTTCATCTGCCGGAATCGACACTTTTGATGTTAGTTTCTGCGTTGGCAGGAAAAGAACATATTATGGAAGCATATCATGAGGCAGTGGCAATGAAATACCGTTTCTTTTCTTTTGGGGATGCGATGTTTATTACGGATGATCTCAAAAAATAGAAAAGAACGATATAGCGTAGTTTGTAGGACATAAAAGAGGATGAGGTGAAATGCTTGTGAAAAAGATGTTGTTTATTTATAATCCAATGGCTGGAAAAGAGCAGATTCGCAATAAGCTTTCGGATATTATTCAGGTATTGTGTGCAGGTGGCTTTGAAATTACAATTTTTGCCACACAGGGAAAAGAAGATGCAACGAATATTGTAAAAGAGCGCGGGAAAGAATTTGAATATGTTGTCTGCTCCGGCGGAGATGGCACTATGAACGAAGTAGCGTCAGGACTTATGGCACTGGATATAGAAAAAAGACCAATCTGTGGCTATATTCCGGCAGGAACCGTCAATGATTTTGCTTCGACATTAAAGATTCCAAAGATTATGAAAAAGGCAGCCAGGCTGATTACGGAAGGCAGTGTGTTCCGATGTGATCTGGGACAATTTAATGACCGCTATTTTACATATGTTTCAGGATTTGGTGCATTTACAGAGGTATCATATCAGACACCGCAGGAGTGGAAAAATGCACTGGGAAAGGTCGCGTATTTTGCAGAGGCACTGAAGCATATTGCGGATATCAAGACACATCGTATGAAGATAGAGTATGATGGCAATGTGATAGAAGATGAGTTTATACTTGGATTGGTCAGCAACTCTGTTTCCGTGGCAGGATATAAAGCATATAGCAAAATGGACATTATGATGGATGACGGACTGTTTGAGGCATTATTTATCAAAGAGATCCGCAATCCTTTGGAATTGCAGGCAACCTTAAATGCACTGATGTCTAAGAAGTTTGATTCCGAGCGTATTTTTCAGTTTAGTGCAAGTGCGATTCATATTACAAGCGAGGATGACGTGCAGTGGACGTTAGACGGAGAGGATGGCGGAGTGTGCAGTGAAGTGGTGATGAAGAATCATCAGTATGCACTTCCAATCATCTGTGATAAGCGGGTTTCGAAAGGAATTTCCCAGAAGTATCTGGAACAGAAAAAGGAATCATAGCTTTATGATAGAATTACAATAGAAAAGAGGTAGATCGTGCAGATATATTTTGCGCCTTTGGAGGGGATTACAGGATATATTTTTCGAAAGGCATATCAGGATATTTTTGGCGGCATTGATTGCTATTACAGTCCTTTTGTAGTGACAAGAGATGGCGGCATCATGAAAAATAAAGAGAGAAAAGATATTTTGCCGGAACACAATCAGGGGATACATCTGGTGCCACAGCTTTTGACAAATCAGGCAGAGAACTTTTGCCGTGCGGCAGAGCAGATGCAGGAGCTAGGCTATAACGAGGTCAATCTAAACTTAGGCTGTCCCTCCGGAACAGTGGTATCAAAGGGCAGAGGTTCAGGTTTTTTGGCAAGAACAGAGGAGTTAGACCGCTTTTTAGATACTATTTTTCAAAAATGCAGTTGTGCCATATCGATTAAGACAAGACTTGGAGTTGAACGACCGGAAGAATTTTATGATCTTTTGAAAATCTACAATCGTTATCCTGTAAAGCTTTTGACGATCCATCCGAGAACCAGAATGGAATTTTATAAGGGGAGGGTACACAGGGAAATCTTTGAATATGCATACGGGCATAGCAAAAATCCTGTCTGTTATAACGGTGATATTTTGAGCAGTGAGGATGCAAAGCAGTTGCAGGAGGCATTTCCGAATTTAGAGCATATAATGATCGGTAGAGGATTTCTTTCACATCCCGGCTTTGTTGGAAATGCCGCAAAAAAGCAGGATGTGATTGAAAAAAGTGTTGTGCGCACGTTTATGGACCGGCTGTTAGAAGATTATCGGGAAGTCATGTCCGGTGACATTCATGCTTTGTTTAAGATGAAAGAGCTTTGGATTTATCTGGCACCATCTTTTACAAATTACGAAAAGTATTTAAAAAAGATTAAAAAAACAAATAAATTGAGTGAATATCAGGCAGCAGTTGCCGGTTTATTTGCAAATGAAACACTTGTGTAGGATGTGGTTTCTGTAAAGAGATAGAAGGTTCACATGCGGGATTTGTGTCTGTGCGCACTTGACACAAGCCTGTTACGTGCAAAAAGGTGCGCAGAAAAGAGGATGATTATGAAATATCAGAGAGTATTTGTAGTCGTGCTGGATTCACTTGGAGTCGGTGAAATGCCGGATGCCAGAGAATACGGAGATGTGCAGGTAGATACCCTGGGACATATCAGCCAGAAGATGAAGGCGTTTCATATCCCAAATCTGCAAAGGCTTGGGCTTGCCAATCTGCATACGATTCAGGGCGTACCACCGGTAAAGGAACCGATGGCAGTGTATGCAAAGCTTAGAGAACGCAGCACCGGAAAGGATACAATGACCGGTCACTGGGAGATGATGGGGTTATACATTACCAAACCATTTATTACTTTTACAGAGCATGGTTTTCCAAAGGAATTGATTGATGCTCTGGAAAAAGAGACTGGCAGAAAGATTATCGGAAATAAAAGTGCGAGCGGCACCGAGATTTTAGAAGAGCTTGGCGAAGAGGAGATTAACGAGGGACATCTGATCGTGTATACCTCAGCAGATTCCGTTCTGCAGATCTGTGGTAACGAAGAAACGATGGGACTGGAAAATCTCTATCACTACTGTGAGATCGCACGCCGTCTGACGATGAAGGATGAGTGGAAGGTTGGGCGCGTGATCGCACGTCCGTATGTCGGAAAGAAAAAGGGCGAGTTTGTACGGACTTCAAACCGACATGACTATGCACTAAAGCCTTTTGGAAAAACAGTGCTAAACGTACTGAAAGAAAATGGATATGATGTGATCTCAGTGGGAAAGATATATGATATCTTTGACGGAGAAGGTCTGACAGCATCCAATAAGTCAAAAAGCTCTGTCCATGGAATGGAACAGACGATAGAAATTGCAAAGAGTGATTTTAAGGGACTTTGCTTTACTAATCTGGTTGATTTTGATGCACTGTGGGGGCATCGCAGAAATCCGGTCGGATATGGAGAAGAGATCGAGAGATTTGATAAAAAGCTTGGAGAGCTGTTACCGGTTTTACGAGAGGATGATCTTTTGATCCTGACGGCAGATCATGGAAACGATCCAACTTATACAGGAACCGACCATACGAGAGAAAAAGTTCCGTTTTTGGCATATTCTCCATCCATGCATGGTGGAAAGGTACTGCAGGAGCAGGATACCTTTGCTGTGATCGGAGCAACGATTGCCAAAAACTTTGGTGTGAAGATGCCGGAGGGAACGATCGGACATTCTCTTTTGGAAGAACTGTAGGCTGTCAATGCACCGTTTGGAAGCTCTGTCATAAGATAACAGATAAGAATGTAGGAGAGATGACAGAGAATATGTGTGGAATTGCCGGATTCTTTAGTACCAAGAGAGAATATACTGCAAAGGAAGCGTACTATAAAAAAATATTGGGTGATATGAGAAGTGCACTGATTCCGCGAGGACCGGATAGCAATGGAAGTGTGCTGTATGACCATTGCGGTCTTTCACATACCAGACTTTCCATCATTGATCTGGAAGACGGACTACAGCCGATGACAAGAAGGATCGATGGTTTTTCCTATTCCATTGTATACAATGGAGAGTTATACAATACAAAAGAGTTAAGACAAGATTTACAAAACAAAGGATGGCGATTTGATACAACCTCTGACACGGAGGTGATATTGCTGTCCTTTTTACATTATGGAAGTGATTTTGTCAATCGGCTGGATGGTATTTTTGCCTTTGCCATATTTGATGAACGTCATCAAAAGCTGTTACTGTATCGGGACAGCTTTGGTGTAAAGCCTTTATTTTATACAGTACAAAAGGATGAGATAATATTTGCCTCAGAAATCAAAGCACTGTTTTGTCACACAGCCTGCAAAGCCTGTGTAGATCGGAAAGGGCTGTGTGAGATTTTGGGTGTCGGCCCGGCAAGGATTCCGGGTTCCGGGGTATATCAGGGAATTTGTGAGGTAGAGCCGGGATATTACATCAGTTGCAGTATTTTTGGAATCCGCAGAACGAATTACTGGCATCTGACCAGTCATCCGCATGAGGATTCTTATGAAAAGACTATCGCTAAGACAAAGGAGTTAGTAGAGAGTGCCGTTACACGGCAAATGGTATCGGATGTGCCAATCTGCACCTTCCTGTCAGGCGGGATTGATTCCAGTCTGGTTTCGTCGATATGTAGTGAACAGCTGCAAAAAAAGGGAGAGAAGCTTACGACATTTTCCTTTGACTTCGATGGAAATGAAAAATATTTTCAGGCAAATGCTTTTCAGCCATCGCAGGATCGTCCTTATGTGGATCAGATGGTATCGTATTTAGAAAGTGACCACCATTATCTTTCCTGTGACTATCAGAAGCAGGCAGATCTGTTAGAGGAGTCTGTGCGTGCCCATGATCTGCCATGTATGGCAGACATCGATTCTTCGTTACTATATTTTTGCCGTGAAGTGAGTAAGACACAGAAGGTAGTATTAACCGGAGAATGTGCGGATGAAGTGTTTGGAGGTTATCCGTGGTTTCACAGACAGGAATTTTTGGAAAAGGAAACATTTCCGTGGACACCGGATCTGGCACCGCGCAAGGAGCTGCTTCGCAAAGAGGTGGTAGAAAAACTGCAGTTAGACGCATTTGTGCAGGAGGCATATGATCTGGCAGTCTGCCAGATTGAAACGTTACCAACGGAAAATGAGATGGAAACGAATCGCAGAAGGATTGGCTATCTGAATATCCGCTTTTTTATGCAGACCTTACTCAATCGCATGGATCGCACCAGTATGCACTGGGGACTGGAGGCAAGGGTCCCTTTTGCTGATCGCGCGTTAGTAGAGTATATCTTTAATGTTCCGTGGGAAATGAAAGCAAAGGATGGTCTTGTCAAAAATATATTACGGCAAAGCAGCATCGGAAAGCTGCCGGATGAAATTTTATTCCGTAAAAAAAGTCCTTATCCCAAAAGTTATCATCCATATTATGAAAAGATGTTAGGAAGCAGACTGCAAAGGGTGCTTGAGGATTCTTCCGCACCAATTCTGCAGCTTATAGACCGTAAGAAGACAGAGTGCTTTATAAAGAGTGTGAAGGATTATGGAAAACCGTGGTATGGTCAGCTTATGGCAGGACCTCAGATGATTGCGTATCTGTTACAGATAAACAGCTGGCTTAAGGAGTATCATGTTACGTTAAAACTGTAATGAAACAAAGCAGGAAATATGCTTCAACTTTCTATCCCTATTCCTATAACGCAAAAAAGAGAATGACAGCGCATTCTCTTTTTAAGAAATATATTCAAAGAATTATTTTCCACCATTTTTCTTTGCACGGAAGCGAAGAGTAGGATCTAGGATCTTTTTACGGATTCTAAGATTTTCCGGTGTGATCTCCAATAACTCATCGGTATCGATAAATTCCAAAGCTTCCTCAAGACTTAAGATCTTTGGAGGAACGAGCTTTAATGCATCATCAGCACTGGAAGAACGGGTGTTTGTCAGATGTTTTGTTTTGCAGACATTTAACTCAATGTCTTCCGCTTTTCCATTCTGTCCGATGATCATACCGGCGTATACCTTTTCGCCCGGTCCGACAAACAGTGTACCACGGTCCTGAGCGTTGAACAAACCATACGCAACAGTTTCACCGGATTCAAAGGCAATCAGAGAACCCTGCTTACGGTAAGAGATATCACCTTTATATGGAGCATAGTCCTCAAATACTGTGTTGATCACACCATTTCCTTTGGTGTCTGTTAAGAACTCACCACGATAACCAATCAGTCCGCGGGAAGGGATTAAAAATTCCAGACGGGTAAATCCGCCACCGATGGAACCCATGCCCTGCAGTTCGCCTTTTCGGTTGCTGAGCTTTTCGATAACATTTCCGGCAAATTCTTCCGGAACATCAATGAAAGCACGTTCCATAGGTTCTAACTTTTTGCCACGCTCATCCGTTTTATAAAGAACCTCTGCCTTGCTGACAGCAAACTCATATCCCTCACGGCGCATGTTTTCAATCAAAACGGAAAGGTGAAGCTCACCACGACCGGATACCTTAAAGCTATCCATGTTATCCGTTTCTTCTACACGAAGGCTGACATCAGAATTTAACTCGCTAAAAAGACGCTCTCTTAAGTGGCGGGAAGTGACAAACTTACCTTCCTGACCGGCAAGTGGGCTGTCATTTACCATAAAGTGCATAGCAATCGTTGGCTCAGAGATTTTCTGGAATGGAATCGGAGCCGGATTTTCCGGAGAGCAGATCGTATCTCCGATGTGAATGTCTGTGATACCGGAGATGGCAACGATCGAACCTATGGTAGCTTCCTGGACTTCTACTTTCTTTAAGCCGTCAAATTCATATAATTTACTGATCTTTACACGATTACATTTATCTTTATCATGTGCATTGACGATCACAACATCTTGATTAACCTTGATCGTACCGTTGTCAACCTTACCGACACCGATACGACCAACATATTCATTGTAATCGATTGTGCTGATCAAAACCTGTGTGCCGGCATCCGGATCACCTTCCGGTGCCGGAATATAATCTAAGATTGTATCAAACAGCGGAACCATATCAGTACCTGGCTCGTCTGCACTGTAGGAAGCGATACCATCTCTTGCGGAAGCGAAGATAAATGGGCAGTCAAGCTGCTCTTCGTTGGCATCCAGATCGATAAAAAGCTCTAATACTTCGTCTACGACTTCATCCGGTCTTGCTTCCGGACGGTCAATCTTGTTGATACATACGATAACAGGAAGCTCTAATTCCAAAGCCTTTTTTAATACAAACTTTGTCTGAGGCATGGCACCTTCAAAAGCATCTACAACTAAGACAACACCGTTTACCATTTTTAAGACACGTTCAACCTCGCCGCCGAAGTCAGCATGTCCCGGTGTATCGATGATATTGATCTTTGTGTCCTTATAAGTGATCGCCGTGTTTTTGGAAAGAATGGTGATACCACGCTCACGCTCGATATCTCCAGAGTCCATGACACGTTCTGCAACTTCCTGATTGGAGCGGAAAACACCGCTCTGTTTTAACAGTTCATCTACTAAAGTCGTTTTTCCGTGATCTACATGGGCGATAATAGCAATATTTCTTACATCTTCTCGTTTCATACGATTTATCCTTTCTTTATGAAATAACTAACCGATTTATGTTCTAATACCACAATCTATTAGTATACTATATTTCGTTAATTATACAAGGCAGAAAATTTACCAAAAATTTAACAAAAAATGGATGTTTTTTAGACGTCAAAATGGTAAAATAAGAAAATGTGGAGAAAAAGCGAATCATAGGGATTGATTGAATACTCTGGAAGAAAATGTAAAAAATAATAACAGGAGGAAAGACGGCGTCGAAGATTGTCAGCAGTTTCTGTTTGGAAAGCCGCTGACTTTGTTCTAAAATGGGTATCAGCCTAGTATACATATATTAAAACAAGATACTAGAGGGACAGACATGTCCTTGTGAAAAAGGGAGGAGAAAAAATATGTTGGATAAAGTATTTACAAACAATCAGGTTACAATAGCGGGAGAGGTCGTCAGTGATTTCGTGTTCAGTCATGAGGTATATGGAGAGCATTTTTTTCTTATTGATATTGCAGTTTGCCGCTTGAGCAATTCGTATGATATTATCCCAGTCATGGTTTCGGAGCGGTTGATCGATGTGAAGGCAGATTATAGGGGCTGCATTTTACAGGCATGTGGTCAGTTTCGTTCTTATAACCGCCACGAAGAAAACAAAAACAGACTGGTTCTTTCAGTATTTGCCAGAGAAGTGACGCTTTTGGAGGAAGATGACGAGGAGCAGAATCCAAATCATATTTTTTTAGATGGTTATGTATGTAAAAGACCGATCTATCGCAAGACGCCGCTTGGACGTGAGATTGCCGATGTCTTACTTGCCGTAAACCGTCCATATGGAAAGTCTGATTATATTCCGTGTATCTGCTGGGGCAGAAATGCGCGATATGCAGATCAGTTTGAAGTAGGAGCACATATTCAGCTGTGGGGAAGAATCCAGAGCAGGGAGTATCAGAAAAAGATCGGAGAAGAAGAGTATGAAAAGCGTGTGGCATATGAAGTTTCGGTCAGTAAAATGGAGTTTATAGAAGAGGAAGAATAACAGATAAAACCGGGAAACGAAAAAAAAGTAGATTTTTCCTATAATATATGATAGAATGGCTAGAGTTGACGATTTGAGAAAATTTGTTATCCTAGCCATTTTAGTTTGTTTTAAATGGAAAAGGAGGAGGTTATTCCAATGGATCGAAAAATTGTTCAGGTGTTTTATGGCCCCGGAAAGGGAAAAACATCGGCAGCAGTAGGACAGTGTATCCGGGCGGCAAGTCTTGGACAGTCTGTTTACATCATTCAGTTTCTGAAGGGAAAGGATGCTGAAGAGTTCAGCTTTTTAGAGAGGTTAGAGCCGGATATCAAGCTGTTCCGTTTTGAAAAAGAGATGCTTTCTTACAAGGAGTTACTTGCTTCACAGCAGAAGGAAGAGCGTCAGAATATTCTGAATGGGTTTAACTTCGCACGCAAGGTGATCGACACCGGCGAATGTGATGTTTTGGTATTAGACGAGGTATTAGGATTGCTGGATCTGGAAATCATATCCGTAGAAGATATTCTGAATCTGATCGATCTTCGGGATGATTACAGTCGTCTGGTATTGACGGGAAGGGAGTTACCGGAAGCGATTGCAGAACGGGCAGATATTATTTCCAAAATTGATCTGGAAAAAGATTTGCTTGGTTGATACAAATGCATATATTATTATATAAAGATACAAGGAGGAGATAGGAATGTCTATTTTCACAGGTGCAGGTGTAGCATTAATTACACCAATGCATGAGGATGGCTCTATTAATTATGATGAGATGGAGCGCATTGTAAATGATCAGATTTCAAATGGTACAGATGCCATCATCGTCTGTGGTACAACAGGTGAAGCATCTACTATGACACATGAAGAGCACATTGAAACCATCAAAGCGTGTGTGGACATGACAAAAAAACGGATTCCTGTTATTGCAGGTTCCGGTTCAAACTGTACGGCTACGGCAGTTTATTTGTCAAAGGAGGCACAGAAAGCAGGCGCAGATGGTCTGTTAGTCGTATCTCCTTACTACAATAAAGCGACACAGAACGGATTAAAGAAGCACTTTACAGAGGTTGCTAAGAATGTTGATATTCCGATTATCTTATATAACATTCAGGGACGTACCGGTGTAAATATTCAGCCACAGACTATAGTTGATCTTGCAAAAGAGGTTGATAATATTGTTGCTGTAAAAGAGGCATCCGGTGATCTGTCACAGATTGCAACACTTCTTTCTCTTGCACAGGGAGATATTGATGTGTATTCCGGAAATGATGACCAGATCGTGCCAATCGTTGCTTTGGGCGGTAAGGGTGTTATTTCGGTATTATCTCATGTAGCCCCAAAGGATACACATGACATGGTTGCAAAGTTAATGGCGGGTGATGTAGCAGGAAGCCGCGAGCTTCAGTTAAAGTATCTGCCACTGATCCATGCACTGTTTAGTGAAGTAAATCCGATTCCTGTAAAGGCAGCTATGAACATGATGGGGTATCATACAGGTTCTTTGCGCATGCCACTTACAGAGATGGAGGATGCACATAAGCAGGTGCTTCGTCAGGCAATGATCGATGCAGGCATTAAGGTAGTTGATTAAGTTAAGCTACATGGGTAGTAGTATACCGATAGGAATTGCTCAGAATGTAGCGGTATGTCAGCAGGGATTTCGAAGAAATTCCTGCCAGGGCACCAGCGTTTACGGTGCCCTTTTTTACTTTACCGGGAAACTTCTCGTTTTTGTGACCCGCCGCAGGCGGAGAGTTTTGCAAGTGAAACTCTTTCTTGTATGGCAGGTTCTTATGTTATTACAAAAGAAAGGAAATCAGAGAAAATGACAAAGATTATTTTAATTGGCTGTAACGGCCGTATGGGACAGATGATCACAAATATTGTAGCAGACGATGAAGGCGCTCAGATCGTAGCCGGAATTGATATTGTAGATAATCGCGACAATGGATATCCGGTTTATACAGACCTTTTAGCATGCAGGGAAGAGGCTGATGCCATCATAGATTTTTCGTCTGCACAGGAAATCGAAAAGAGAGTTGACTATGCAGTAGAGCGTAAGATTGCTTTAGTAGAGTGTTCAACAGGACTTACAGATGAGCAGACAAAGTATCTGTTAGCAGCAGGAGATAAGATTCCGGTACTCCGTTCAGCTAACATGTCGCTTGGTGTTAATCTTTTGATGAAGCTTGTACAGGAGGCTGCTAAGAAGTTAGCTGCAGAGGGCTTTGATATCGAAATCGTAGAAAAGCATCACAACCAGAAGTTAGATGCACCGTCCGGTACAGCGCTTGCGCTTGCCGATTCTATTAATGAAGCGATGGACAACCAGTATGAGTATGTATATGACCGTTCTCAGGTGAGAAAGAAAAGAGATAAAAAAGAGCTTGGAATTTCAGCAGTCCGCGGTGGTACGATCGTTGGTGAGCATGATGTTATTTTTGCGGGAACAGATGAAGTGGTTACTTTTTCGCATACAGCATACTCCAGAGGTGTATTTGCCAAAGGCTCTGTTGTAGCAGCGAAATTCTTAAGAGGAAAGAAGCCTGGACATTATGACATGGCAGATGTGTTATTGTAATGACTGTGACACAGGGAACGGTTTTTGACATAGTTTTGGCTGCATATCTTTTGCTGTCAATCGTGCGTGGCTGGTATGTGGGACTTGCCCTTAAGGCTGCCCATCTGGCAGCGTTTATTGCAGCAGGGATAGGCGCACAGGTGTTAGCAAAGCTGGTTGGGACCTTGCCGCTGTACGGTGTGTTTTTTGTTGTTCTGCTTTTTGTACTTTATCATCTGGTAAAGGTTGTGGATGTTGTAAACTGGCTTCCTATTGTCGGTACGGTAAACCGGCTGGGTGGTGCAGTGGTTGGATTTGTGACCGCTTTTTTGTGGTGCTATCTGATCTTTGCCTTTTTGGGAGCCGTGGTACCGCAGCATGTATGGTCACAGTGGGGGCTTACAAGAAGTGTTATCGCCAATACTTACCTTCTACAGATATTTTTGAAATAAGCAGGTTATCTAAAGGAAAAGATACTATGGCAGATTTCCATAAGAGAAGGATGTATGGTGTCTGAGAGAAAAGAGGAATGTGGTGAATAAGGTCAATTATCAAAAAGAATTGGATCAGATCATAGAGCAGATTCAAAAGGAAGATAAGGTGCCGACACTTTTGATGCATAGCTGTTGTGCGCCGTGCAGCAGTTATTGTCTTAGCTATCTGGCAGAGTATTTTCGGATTACGATCTTTTATTATAACCCAAACATATCGCCGGCTTATGAGTATGAAAAGCGTGTGCAGGAGCAGAAGAGGCTGATAAAGGAGCTTCCCGTAAAGCATGCAATCTCTTTTGCAGAGGGAAAATATGATCCGGAAAGCTTTTATAAAATGGCAGAAGGGTTAGAGGATGTGAAAGAGGGAGGAAGCCGGTGCTTTCGATGCTATGAGATGCGTCAGCGCGAGGCAGCGCTTTATGCAAAGGAGCATGGGTTTGATTATTTTACAACGACGCTATCTGTCAGCCCTCATAAAAATGCACAAAAGCTAAACGAGATAGGTCTGCGGTTAGCACAGGAATATGATCAGCCTTATCTTGTTTCTGACTTTAAGAAGAAAGGCGGTTATTTGAAATCGATAGAACTTTCGAAGGAGTATCACTTATACCGGCAGAATTATTGCGGATGTGAGTTTAGCAAAAAACAATGGGAACAAGCATGAAAAGAAAGAGGAAGGCATGACAGAGATTTGGGATGTGTATAATGAAAAAGGGGAGAAAACCGGTAAAACCATGCGGCGTGGCATTCCACAGGAGGGAGATTACATGCTGTGCGTTCATGTTTATCTGCATACGCCGGATGGAAAGTTTCTGATACAGAAACGGTCGGCAAACAAGGAGAGCCATCCGGGGGAATGGGATATCACGGTAGGTGCCGTGCTGTGCGGCGAAGAAAGCATAGAAGGTGCGAAGCGTGAACTTCTGGAGGAAGTCGGAATTGATATTTCAGATGCCAGAATACGGTATATCGGTCGGGTAAAAAAGAATCGGAAGTTTGCAGATATTTACTTTGCAGAGAAAGAGTTTTGTCTGTCAGACTGCGTGCTTCAGAAGGAAGAGGTAGACGAAGTCTGCCTGGTTGATGGCAGAGAACTTCTTAATATGGAACGCTGTACCAGAAATCAGGATATGCCCTATACAGCGTTACTTAAAAAGGCGATTGAAAGCATGAACTGACAGAGAAGATGGATGAAATTTTGAAATATACTTGAATAAAGTAATATAACGTGATATAGTGTGACTTGTAAAAAAGAAGTAAATAGTCTTCAGGGCGGGGTGCAATTCCCCACCGGCGGTATTCTGTAAAAAGTAAGCCCGCGAGCCGAAAGGCATGATTTGGTGTGATTCCAAAGCCGACAGTATAGTCTGGATGAGAGAAGATGATAGTGTTTGTATAATCAGAAGTAGCAGTGCCCTGAGTGTAATTTATTTATGTTCAGGGCATTTTTGACGTTATAGGAAACTGCTTGCACAGTAGTGGGATGTCAACAAGAATGTTTTCCTTTGATATACGCCTATCATATCAGGGAGGTGTTAAAAATTGAATCAAGTCTATATGCTTCGAGCCATTGAATTGGCAAAAAAAGGAATTGGTAAAGTAAATCCCAATCCGCTTGTTGGTGCTGTGATCGTCAAAGATGACAGAATCATTGCAGAAGGATACCATGCACGATATGGTGATCTGCATGCGGAAAGAAATGCATTTGCTCATCTGACAGAGGATGCAAAGGGCGCAGAAATGTATGTGACATTGGAACCCTGCTGTCACTACGGAAAGCAGCCGCCGTGTACACAGGCGATCATAGAACACGGAATACGAAAGGTATACGTCGGATCGGATGATCCTAACGCACTGGTTGCAGGCAAAGGAATCAGGCAGTTAGAGGAAGCCGGAATAGAGGTGGAAACACATGTTATGAAAGAGGAATGTGATGCCTTGAATCCGGTATTTTTCCACTATATCACGACAAAGACACCTTATGTTGTCATGAAATATGCGATGACACTGGATGGAAAGATTGCCTGTGACAATGGAAAAAGTCAGTGGATCACAGCTAAGAGGGCGCGAGATCGGGTGCAGGAAACAAGAAATGCTTTAAAAGGGATCATGGTAGGAGTTCAGACGGTAATCGCAGATGATCCGAGTCTGACCTGCCGGATACCGGATGGAAGAAACCCTGTCCGTATCGTTTGCGACAGTCATTTGCGGATTCCACTTTCTTCTAAGCTGGTACAGACAGCACAGGAGATTCCGACAATCGTAGCAACCGTATCATCAGATAGCGAACAGAGAAAAGCACTGGAAAAAAAGGGGGTGCGTGTTCTTACTACTAAGGAGCGAAACGGCAGAGTAGATCTTAAGAAACTGATGCTTTTACTGGGAGAAGAAAAGGTGGATGGCATTCTTTTAGAGGGTGGCGGTACATTGAACCAGTCAGCATTGGAACAGGGAATTGTTCAGCATATCCAGGCATATATAGCACCGAAAGTTTTCGGAGGAAATGCAGGATATACACCGGTTGCCGGAAAGAGTGTAACCGATCCGGCGAATGCATATCTTCTTACGAATCAGACCATACAGCAGATTGGAAACGACATTTTGCTTGAATATGATGTCGTGCCAAAAGAAGAGCAGGAGAAAGGAAGATAGCGGATGTTTACAGGGATTATAGAAGAAGTGGGAACAATCTGCTCAGTCACAAAGGGCAGTCAGTCAGCAGTTCTTACCATAGAGGCATCACAGGTTTTGGAAGGAACAAAGATTGGAGATAGTATCGCTGTCAATGGTGTGTGCTTAACGGTAACAACGATGACTACGCAGAAGTTCACAGCAGACGTCATGGCAGAAACACTACGCAGAAGCTCTTTAGGAAGCCTAAAAAGAGGCAGTCAGGTCAACTTAGAGCGTGCTATGGCTGCAGATGGCAGATTTGGCGGACATATCGTGTCAGGACACATTGACGGCACCGGAGAGATAGCATCTCTGACAAGAGAGGACAATGCAGTATGGGTGAGAATTAGTACACCGCAGCCGCTTCTAAAATATATCGTCGAGAAGGGATCAATCGCAATCGACGGAATCAGTCTGACCGTAGCAGATGTAACAGACACAGACTTTTCGGTATCAATCATTCCACATACAGGGGCGGAAACGACGCTTCTTACGAGAAAAAAGGGAGATATCGTCAATCTGGAAAATGACATGATAGGAAAGTATGTTGATAAGCTGCTTTCTTTTGGCAACAAGACAGAATCAAAGGAAGAAAGCAGGATCACAATGGATTTTTTAGCAAAAAACGGATTTTAGATCAGCGTGATTCGTATCATATGTAAAGTAGGTTCAAGCTATAAAACCATGTCTGCAGTCAAAAACATGCAGACAGATAGAAAGGCGTGAGGATTATTATGGATTATAAATTTAATACAATAGAAGAACTGATAGAGGATATCCGAAATGGAAAGATCGTTGTAGTGATCGATGATGAAGATCGGGAAAATGAGGGAGATGTGATCTGTGCAGCGCAATTTGCTACAACAGAAAATGTAAACTTTATGGCATCTTATGCAAAGGGTCTGATCTGCATGCCGATGGATGAAGCATACACAACAAAGCTTGGTTTACATCAGATGTGTGAGGTAAACACCGATAACCACTGCACGGCATTTACCGTGTCGATCGATCATAAGGATACAGAAACCGGGATCTCAGCGTATGAGCGTTCCATCACAGCGATGAAAACGGTGGCTCCAAACGTTAAGCCTTCGGATTTTCGCACACCGGGTCATATGTTCCCGCTTCAGGCAAAAAAAGGCGGTGTCTTAGAGCGCAATGGTCATACAGAGGCAACAGTTGATCTGGTCAGACTGGCAGGTCTGGAACCGGTGGGACTGTGCTGTGAGATCATGAGAGAGGATGGCTACATGGCACGTACACCGGAACTGATGGAATTTGCCAAAAAGCATCAGTTAAAGATCGGCAGGATCGCAGATCTGGTGCAGTACCGCAAAGAGCATGAGGTTTTGGTAGAATGTGTGGCAAAGGCGAAGATGCCGACAAGATATGGTCAGTTTACGATTCATGGATATGTCAATAAGCTAAACGGAGAGCATCATGTGGCACTGGTGATGGGAGATATTACCGATGGAAAACCGGTTTTGTGCCGTGTTCATTCGGAATGCCTGACAGGCGATGCGCTTGGTTCTGCACGCTGCGACTGTGGTCAGCAGTATGATGCGGCAATGAAAATGATTGCAAAAGAAGGAAGAGGTGTGCTTCTTTATATGCGGCAGGAGGGACGCGGAATCGGTCTGATCAACAAAATCCGTGCCTATGAATTGCAGGATCACGGAAGAGATACGGTAGAAGCCAATCTGGAACTGGGCTTTCCGGAGGATGCCAGAGATTACACGATAGGAACGCAGATTTTAGTGGATCTTGGAATCCATGAGCTTCGTCTTATGACAAACAATCCGCTAAAGGTATATGGTCTGTCCGGTTATAATCTGGAAATTGTAGAGCGTGTCCCTATTGAGATGGAACCGGGAAAGTACGATCGGTTCTATCTTAAAACTAAGAAAGAGAAGATGGGACATATTTTGGATTTATAAAGTGATAAAAAGCAATGAAAAATAGTATAGGTACTGTGATATAAAATCATATGGATATCTGCAGTTTGAATTATAAAGGTTTACAAAGAAATGGAGGAATTAAGATGAGAGTATTAGAAGGAAATGTAGTAGCAGACGGAGCAAAGATTGCCATTGTAGGAGCACGTTTCAATGAGTTTATCGTGTCTAAGCTGATAAGCGGCGCACAGGATGGTCTGGTGCGTCATGGCGTAAAACAAGAGGACATTACATTGGCATGGGTACCGGGAGCATTTGAGATTCCGCTGGTAGCAAAGAAGATGGCAATGTCAGGAAAATACGATGCTGTTATCTGTCTTGGCGCCGTAATCCGTGGAGCAACCAGTCACTACGACTATGTCTGCAATGAGGTTTCTAAAGGAATTGCTTCTGTCAGCTTAGAAGCAGGGATTCCTGTTATGTTTGGTGTTGTGACAACAGATAATATTGAGCAGGCAATCGAAAGAGCCGGTACAAAGGCAGGCAACAAGGGCTATGATTGTGCACTTGGTGCGATTGAGATGATTAATCTGACAAAGCAGTTGTAATTTTGTGACGAATATATTATACTATTTAGTTGAATCAGACTTTGAAGTGACAGGTCTTTTAAAAGCTGCAAAATGTTTTAGCAAAGTGCGTTTTGGCAGAACAGTTAAAAACCATGATTTTTTCAGAGTTAGGAACAAATAAAATATATTTATATCAGAAAGGAATCATAACGTACATGTTTCAAAATTTATATCCAGATGAGGATGCACCCTCGGCATACGAAATAGATTATCAGTCGTATTATGACAAGGGATATCGGGGAATCCTGTTTGATGTTGACAACACATTGGTGGAGCACGATCAGCCGGTTACTTTAGTAGCTATTGCATTGTTTCAGCAGTTGAAGGAGATGGGATTTCAAACCTGTATCATCTCAAACAACAAGGATGAACGAGTTAAGCCGTTTGCAGAGGCATTAGAGTCGGAGTATGTGTATAAAGCAGGAAAGCCATCTCCGAAAGGATATCAGAAAGGAATGGAACGGATGCAGACAACGCCTGACACCACACTTTTTGTGGGAGATCAGATATTTACGGACATCTGGGGAGCGAATCGTGCCGGGATTCATTCTATTCTGGTGAAACAGATTGCACGTCATGAAGAAATACAGATTGTTTTAAAGCGCATCTTAGAAAAGGTTGTGCTTGCAAAGTATCGTCGAAAAAAGAACGGTACCGTATTTTTATAATTTACAATAAGATAAGAAAAGGCATCGCCATGAATGTTGGGCGGTGCCTTATATTGTTGTATAGGAAAGAATCTTTTCTGATACGGATAGGCTCTGATAGATCTTTAAGTATTCCTCTTTGCGAAGAGATTCGATATAGTTTTTCTCATATTCTTTTTTTAATCCCTTTTTTTGTAAAATGTCTGCCGCTTTGTTGTAAGCAATCGCCGCTTTGACTGCATCATCATAGTGACCGATGATAAAATCACCGACAATATGTATTTTAGCAGTATAAACTTCGCGTCCGTTTTGCAGCTTTTTGGTAACACCGTGGTAGGCATTGAGAATTTCAATGTTGCTATAACGAAAGTCATTGGTGTCGCCGTTGACAAAGCGGTAATCAATGCCAAGCCTTGCAAAGTTCTTGATTCCGTATCGGGAATGAACGTTGGTCTGCATGCCATATTCTGCGACAAAGAGATGACTGCCGCGCCGCATGATCGAGTGATTGGAATAGTAAAACAGATCATCTGCATCGAAAAGCAAAACATCGGTAGGAGACAGATGATAGGAAAAAAAGTTGCTCTGCAGATAGATTGGTGTCTTAATATAGAAGCCATTGTTTTTAAAATTAATCAGGCTGATCCATTTATGAAAGGAAAGAACCATGCTCTGATCAAAGGGATAGTCATCCGGTGTCAATGTATCGGTCTGCTCCAAAAGCTTCTTTGCTTCCAGATAGGCATGATGAGCCAGAAGCTCATCGGAAAAGCTTCCCAGACTGATATGCTTCGAACGATATGTAATAGAAGAGCGGTAATAGATAGTGCCGTCCTTTTTTTTTGCCTTAAAAACACCGGGTAAAAGTGCCATGATTTTCTCCTTTTTGTACCGGCATACACTTGTAAGAGTATACCTTGCGCTTACGCATATAAATATTACGATGTTGAGTGAAAAGATATTTTGTCCTCAACTGATACCATAGATTATTTCATTGCGAATGTCGGTTCATTATAGCATATTTTGTCTGTAAAAGTCGAGGATTGGCAGACAGACTAAATAATTTGTACAAAAAAATCATGTTGCTGGTATATTTTTCCGCAAATATTACAAAAATGTGTAATAAGTGAATAAAGATGAAATGTAATTCATATACTTTGTAATAGATTTGTAACAAATATAAGCTGAGCTTTTGGCTTTATGATATGTCTTTAAAAGTTTAGCCGCTTTGTATGGCAGATCGGGCAGGTTGTTTTCGACTGCACAAGGAAAGATCATTCTGGCACTGTCTGATGATTTTTCCGGTGGTAAGAAAGGCAGACAGTGCAGAAATGAGGAAATATATGAACAAAATAGTAAAAGGTGCTATTGCAGCAATGGCAACAACAGGAATTGTTTTGAGTATGCCTGAGAACTTTGCCGTTGCACAGGCACCGACGCAGACTGTCATATCGGTATCCGGTTCTGGAAAAACAGGATGTGAGATGGAATTATTACCTAACCCTGTACTTCGCAAAGAAGCAGATACAGAAGAAAGTGTTCCGGCATTTGCAGTGCAGGATGCGGCTAAGAGAAAAATCGCAAAGCTGGCAGAAAGCCGATCAGACAGAGTAAAGCAGGAAAAGCTTGAAAAGAAAAGGCTAAGAGCCAGACGTCTTGCAGAAAAAAAGAGAAAGCAAGAGGCAAAAAGAAGAAAAGAAATTCAGGCATGCTGTGGAGTGGCAGCAGGCAGCGATGATCGCAGGATTTTAGAAAGAATCGTAGAGGCAGAGGCAGGTGGAGAGGATTTTACCGGAAAGGTTTTAGTTGCCAATGTTGTGCTAAACCGCGTTAAACACAAAGCATTTCCTTCCAGTGTAGCAGGAGTGGTGTTTGCACATCGTGGTTCCAGATATCAGTTCTCGCCGTTGTCTGACGGCAGATATTATAGCGTGCATGTTTCAGACAGCACGAAAAAGGCAGTACAATCAGCATTAAACGGAAATGATCCATCAAGAGGTGCCCTTTACTTTATGGAAAGATCCTGTGCAGACCGTTCCAACGCAAGCTGGTTTGACAGAGCACTGACAAGACTGTTCCGCCATGGATGCCATGAATTTTTCAGGTAATAGAAAATGCTTGTATAGTAGCGTTGTATCAACAAGAATGCAATATAGGCACTTATAATAATAGTTTAAGTATAACACTAAATGTGAAATACCGATAACAGATTCCGTGCTTTACTAAAGGCAAAGGTCTGTTATCGGTATTTTAACTTTATAGAATGCTTGAAAAAGAGGGAGTTGTAGTGTATAATATCGTTGTTTTAGTCTAAATAGACAGACAATTTGTATATGATTTTGTGTCTATAGCACTGTCGGATACAAAAGAGAACATAAAAAGCACAGTGCAGAAAAGAGGTTGATCATGGAAATCAGATATCAGAGTACAAGAAGCAGTGGAAAGACAGTGTCTGCATCAGAAGCCATATTAAAGGGACTTGCCGATGATGGTGGTTTGTTTGTGCCAACAAGCATTCCAACACTTGACACATCTTTAGAAGATATATCAAAAATGAATTACCAGCAGACAGCATATCAGGTGATGAAGCAGTTTTTGACAGACTTCACAGAGGAGGAATTAAAAAACTGTATTAATCGTGCATATGATGACAAGTTTGATACCAAAGAAATTGCTCCACTTGTAGAAAAAGATGGTACATATTATCTAGAATTATTTCATGGTGCTACAATTGCATTTAAAGATATGGCACTCTCTATTTTGCCACATCTTCTCACAACTTCTGCAAAGAAAAACCATATTACAAATCAGATTGTTATCCTGACAGCAACATCCGGAGATACCGGTAAGGCTGCTTTGGCTGGATTTGCTGACGTAGAGGGAACCAGCATTATCGTGTTTTATCCAAAGCATGGTGTCAGCAGAATTCAGGAACGCCAGATGGTAACACAGAAGGGAAAGAACACATCCGTAGTAGGTATCACCGGTAACTTTGATGATGCGCAGAGTGGCGTAAAGGCTATGTTTAACAACAAAGAGCTTGCCAAAGTGATGGATGAAAAGGGATATCAGTTCTCATCTGCAAACTCTATTAATATCGGACGTCTGGTACCACAGGTCGTATATTATGTTTATGCTTACACAAGACTTTTGGCAAGCGGTGCCATTAAGAAGGATGAAAAGGTAAACTTCGTTGTTCCAACAGGTAACTTTGGAAATATCTTAGCAGCATTTTATGCAAAGAACATGGGAGTACCGGTAGGAAAGCTTATCTGCGCTTCCAATGACAATAAAGTGTTGTATGATTTCTTCGAAACAGGTGTATATGATAAGAACAGAGAGTTTATTCTTACCACTTCGCCATCTATGGACATTCTGATCTCAAGTAACTTGGAAAGACTGATCTATAAGATTGCCGGTGAAGATGCTAAGACAACAGCGGATATGATGACTGCACTTGCAACTTCCGGTAAGTATAGTATTACAGACGAGATGAAAGCACAGATGAAGGATTTCGTTGGCGGATGGGCAAGCGAAGATAAGACTGCGGCAGAAATTAAGCGTGTCTATGAAGCAACAGGTTATGTTATGGATACACATACTGCAGTAGCTTCTGCTGTTTATCATGATTACAAGGAAAAGACAAAGGATCAGACAAAGACGGTAATTGCTTCCACAGCAAGTCCATATAAGTTTGCAACAAGTGTTATGACAGCAATTGATGCAAAATATGAAGGAATGGATGACTTTGCACTGATCGATGAGTTAAGTAAGACATCCGGCACCCCTATTCCAAAAGCTGTAGAAGAGATCCGCAGTGCAGCAGTTTTACATGATACAGTATGTGAAACGGAGGACATGCAGAAGACTGTAGAAAAAATCTTAGGCTTATAGGACGTTTCGTTTGAAGGAGGCATTTGTGCATGAATGAAAATGGACAGGAAAAAGAAGAATTAGCAGAGGAACTTAGAAGAGTAAATCGGCTGGTGTTTGCAGTAATCACACTAGTTGATGTGATTTTTGTGTTTGGTTATATCAAGGATGCCCTTGACGGGAATATTTCCTTTGGATATGCAGGACTAATCGTTGCAATCGTTGTCGCAAGCTTTATTGCAAACAGCGTTGTCATGAAGATCAATAAAAGTGCAGGTTACTTTAAACATGTCGCTATGTGGGGATATGCGGCACTGTATGCAGTAATCTTACTGGGTGCAAAAAATGACCTGGTATTTACGGCAGCATTTCCGGTGGCAAGTCTGTTTATCATGTATTTTGACTTTGGCTTTATGTTAAAAAGCTCTATCGGTGTCTTTTTACTAAACAGTATCTATGTAGTGCGTTGCGCTGTTTTTACAAAGCAGATGCCGTCAGGGCTTAGTGTGGAAATCAGTACAATCTTATTACAGATGGGAACCATTACAGTTACGCTGGTATCCCTGTGCGCAGTGACAAAGCTTGCCAAGACACTGAATGAAGAAAAGCTTGCAAAGGCAGTCAAACATCAGAAAAAGACAGAGAAGCTGTTAGGAGATGTCCTTGAGATTTCAGAAAAGGTCAAGGAGGATTCTATAAGGGCAGCGGGACTGATGGAAAATCTCCGTGATGTGACGGAAACAACAGCGACAGCGTTAGAAGAGATTTCGCAGGGAAACCAGTCAAACTCTGAGAGTATCGAGAAACAGACGATGATGACCGGACAGATTCAGACTATGATCACGGAAACAAAGGATCGTTCGGAGCAGATGCAGACGGTAGCACAGGAGAGTATGGATGCCCTAGACAAGGGGCGTGCCTCTATGGAGGATCTGTTAGCACATGCACAGAAGATTGAAACGGCAAATGCCAATGTAAACAGTCTGATGGAAAATCTGATTGAAAATGCCAATGAGGTATCAGAGATCACAAAAGACATTTTCTCTATTTCCAGTCAGACGAACATGCTTGCACTCAATGCTTCTATTGAGAGTGCGCGTGTCGGTGAGGCAGGAAAGGGCTTTGCTGTAGTAGCAGACCAGATCCGTGTTCTTGCAGAGCAGACCAGATCCCTGACCGAGGGAATCAAGCAGATTACCGACAAATTACAGGAAAATGCCAGTCAGACCCAGGAGCAGATTACGGAAGTGTTAGAAGCTTCTGCACAGGAAAAAGAGCTGTTAAATGTTACAAAGGATGATTTTGCAGACATTCGAAACAGAATGCAGCAGTTGGATGAAAATGTTACCACAGTCAGCGGACAGATTGAAAAGATCATGGAGGCAAATGATACGATCGTCGACAGTATCACACAGATTTCCGCTGTCAGCGAAGAGGTAGCAGCAAGTACCACATCTGCATCGGAAGTGGGAAATCAGGGAAAAGTACAGGCAGAAGAAGCCAATGTCCTGATGGGTGAGCTTCAAAGCACAGTTGTAAAGCTGGAAGAGTACCTATAGAAAAAATAAGATCATGTAAGTATTTTCATTCATTCTATAAGCAGATTCAAAAGAATGCTTATAGGAAAAAACAGAATAAAATCATGGAAAATTAAAAGAAAGCCTTGCAACAGGCTTTCTTTTGTGTTAAACTGCAAAAGTGCGTTGCGTATTGACAGACTTTTTGCGCGCTTTTCTACTGATAAGAGCATGATTCGGTGTGATCGTGTTTCTTAGGTGGCGGGAGGC
Organism: uncultured Lachnospiraceae bacterium; assembly: GCA_934317005.1. Lineage (GTDB taxonomy): Bacteria > Bacillota > Clostridia > Lachnospirales > Lachnospiraceae > Butyribacter. The sequence continues at coordinate 15,706 of CAKREB010000010.1, read as the reverse complement.
AGCAGAAAGCAAATAATACGGGAAACTATAAAAAGCACGCATGCGGATTTCGTATTGGTGCCCTTTGGGTCATACGTTTGGAAGTATGCGGAAGCAACAAAACCAATTTGGAGGTATTAACATGAGCGTTATTTCAATGAAACAGTTACTGGAAGCAGGTGTTCATTTTGGACATCAGACAAGAAGATGGAACCCTAAAATGGCTGAGTACATCTACACAGAGCGTAATGGTATCTACATCATCGACTTACAGAAGTCTGTAGGAATGGTAGACACAGCTTACAATGCGGTAAAGGATATCGTTGCAAACGGTGGTTCTGTTCTTTTTGTTGGTACAAAGAAGCAGGCACAGGATTCTATCAAGGCTGAAGCTGAGCGTTGTGGTATGTACTATGTAAACGAGAGATGGTTAGGTGGAATGCTTACAAACTTCAAGACAATCCAGACTCGTATCAAGAGATTAAAAGCTATTGAAACAATGGCTGAAGATGGTACATTTGATGTTCTTCCTAAGAAGGAAGTTATCGGTCTTAAGAAAGAGTGGGATAAGCTTGAGAAGAACCTTGGTGGTATCAAGGATATGAAGAAGATTCCGGATGCTATCTTTGTAGTAGATCCAAAGAAGGAAAGAATCTGCATTCAGGAAGCACATACATTAGGTATTCCTCTTATCGGTATTGCAGATACTAACTGTGATCCGGAAGAACTTGATTATGTAATCCCTGGTAACGATGATGCGATCAGAGCAGTTAAGCTTATTGTATCTACAATCGCTGATGCTGTTATCGAAGCAAATCAGGGTGAGTCTATGGCAGAAGCAGATGAGGCTGCTGAGGCATAAGAAACACAGACAAGCAATTTAGAATGGAGGAAAAAAGAAGATGGCAATTACAGCTTCACAGGTAAAAGAGTTAAGAGAAATGACTGGCGCCGGTATGATGGATTGTAAGAAAGCTCTTTCAAACACAGACGGCGATATGGATAAGGCAGTAGAATGGCTTAGAGAAAATGGTCTTGCAAAGGCTGAGAAGAAATCAGGACGTATTGCAGCAGAAGGTATCGTTGCAGTAGACGTATCAGATGACGGAAAAGTTGCTTCTATCGTAGAAGTTAACTCTGAGACAGACTTCGTTGCTAAGAATGAAAAGTTCCAGGCTTATGTTGCAGAAGTTGCAGCACAGGTTAAGACTACAACAGCTTCTGATTTGGATGCATTTCTTGCAGAGCCTTGGGCTGCTGATAACTCTCAGACAGTTGATGAGAAGTTAAAAGCTATGATCGCAGTAATCGGTGAGAATATGAACATCCGTCGTTTCGAGAAGATTGAAACAGAAGGTCTTGTTGTTTCATATATCCATGCTGGTGGTAAGATTGGTGTATTAGTTGAGGCTGATACAGATTCTTCCAGCGATGCTGTAAAAGAGTGCTTAAAGAACGTTGCAATGCAGATTGCTGCATTGAATCCTAAATATGTATCTTCTGATGATGTAGACGAAGAGTACAAAGAGCATGAAAAAGGAATCTTACTTGCACAGGCTAAGAATGATCCTAAGAACGCAAACAAGCCGGACAACATCATTGAGAAGATGATCATTGGTCGTCTGAACAAGGAGTTAAAGGAAGTCTGCTTAATGGAGCAGGAGTACGTTAAGGCTGAGAACAAAGAAACAGTTGCTAAGTATGTAGAGAGCGTAGCAAAGGCAGAAGGCTGCAAGTTAGCAGTTAAGAAGTTCGTTCGTTTTGAGACTGGTGAAGGTCTTGAGAAGAAGGAAGAAGACTTCGCTGCAGAAGTAGCTGCTCAGATGAATGCGTAAGCATATCGCCTGGCTGGCTGTTTTGTAAGTAAATAATTTAGAGGGATGAAGAATCTGGATTTCTATGAGAATAGAGATTCAGGTTCTTTTTGCGTTGGAGAGATAAAGGTTTTTCTTGAAATCATGAAACAACCGTGTTATATTATTAGTAGAAAAGATGCCACCGATAGACGGTTGGCCCAGAAAATTTTAAGTGAAAATAGCCGCTCAGTTTACCAGACCGGGGCGGCTATTTCTGTGTCTTATCAGTATCCTTACCAAGGGAATATCCTAATCCAAAGCAGGTTAAGCCGAAGCTTACCACTGCGATAAAAAATCAGCACAATCAGCAAAGTCCCAAAATGCAAGGAGAGATTAGTGCTGGATTATCTGATTATAGTAAAAAAATACAGTTTTTTAGAGGCAGTTGAATTGCTTGCAGGACAGGCAAATATTCAGCTGTCTCTTTATATTTGATTGGCTTATAATACGGGAATGACCATAAAATACCACAATTGTAATGTATATTATACGAAAAGACAAATAAAATCTTGACTAGTATCAACTTATGTGATAGTCTGAAAAATGGTAAAAATAAGAGCGCAAAGTTCAGAAAGTGATATTGCGTGTTTTTTTGCATCCTAATGATGACCAAAAACAAAATGGTCTGTTTTTTAGGAGGGAAGAAGCGCAGAATCGAGGAAACTATGGAAATGAAACCATTTGAAAACAAGGTATGGCTTTCATCACCGACGATGCATGGCGATGAGTTGAAATATATGACAGAGGCGTATGATACAAACTGGATGAGTACGGTGGGAGCTAATATCAATGAAGTAGAAAAACAGATATGTCAAAAGGTCGGCTGTCGATATGCGGTTGCGCTTTCTGCTGGAACAGCGGCGTTACATATGGCGGTGAAGCTTGCAAGAGTACAACAGGGTGAGAAAGTGTTTTGTTCCGATATGACTTTTGCAGCAACGGTTAATCCGATTGTATATGAGGGTGGCGTCCCGGTATTTATCGATACAGAATATGATACCTGGAACATGGACCCGGTAGCACTGGAAAAGGCATTTGCATTGTATCCGGATGTGCGTGTTGTGATGATTGCACACTTATATGGGACACCTTGTAAGATGGACGAGATTCAGGCGATTTGCAAAAAGCACCATGCTATTTTGATCGAAGATGCAGCAGAGTCTTTGGGAGCTTCTTATAGGGGAGTGCAGACAGGAACCTTTGGAAACTATCGGGCGATTTCCTTTAACGGAAATAAAATCATCACAGGCTCGTCCGGTGGGATGCTTCTGACAGATGATAAGGAAGCAGCAGATAAGGTTCGCAAGTGGTCAACGCAGTCGCGCGAGCATGCAGCCTGGTATCAGCACGAGGAGATTGGCTATAACTATCGCATGAGCAATGTGATTGCAGGCGTGGTGCGAGGTCAGATCCCTTATCTGGAGGAGCACATCGCACAAAAGAAAGCAATCTATGAGAGATACCAAAAAGCATTTTGCAACTTGCCGGTAACGATGAATCCGTATGATGCGAAAAACAGTGAACCAAACTTCTGGCTATCATGCCTTTTGATCAATCCGGAAGCAATGTGCCGGCAGGTGCGTGGCGAACAGGAAAGCCTGTATGTTTCTGAAAAAGGAAAAACCTGTCCGACCGAGATTCTGGAACGACTGGCAACATATAACGCAGAAGGAAGACCAATTTGGAAGCCAATGCACATGCAGCCGGTTTATCGCATGAACGGCTTTGTGACCAGAGAAGGTGATGGCCATGCCAGAACCAATGCATACATATCAGGCGGTACACTTGGACAGGATGGGAAGCCACTGGATGTCGGAATGGATATTTTCCAGAGAGGTTTGTGCCTGCCGAGTGATAATAAGATGACAGTGGAAGAGCAGGATGTAGTGATTGAGATTGTAAAAAGTTGTTTTGCGTAAAGATTTAGCTTGTTACAAGTGGATTGTCACAGCAGTCACTACTTACTATGCACAGGTGGATGGATAGACAGTAAAGACAGTAATCAAATGATCGGATGAATCATTCGTATAGATAAGGTATTGTGAAAATGGAAAAAAGTATAGATGGCAAAGAAAAATTAGAAGAAAATACAGAGCAATTATATTGTGCTTCGCAAGAGCAGGAAAATGAACTGAAGAATGGAATGTATTCCTACTATATAAAGCGCTTTTTGGATATCATTTGTTCACTTGCTGTTATTGTACTTTTTTGGTGGCTTTATTTACTGGTAGCATTATTGGTAAGAATCAAATTAGGTAAGGGAGTTGTTTTTACTCAGCCCAGGCCGGGGAAAAATGAAAAGATTTTTAAAATGTATAAATTTCGTACCATGACCAATGAACGGGATGCTAATGGTGAATTATTGCCGGATGATATGCGATTGACAAAGTTTGGAAAAATGCTTCGAAGTACGTCCCTCGATGAATTGCCGGAGGTAATTAATATTTTGCGTGGAGATATGAGCATCATAGGACCGCGTCCACAGCTCGTTAGAGATATGGTTTTTATGACAGGAAAACAGCGCAGAAGACATTTAGTGCGTCCGGGTTTGTCGGGACTTGCACAGGTTAATGGAAGAAATGGGATCAGTTGGGAAGAAAAACTCGAATGGGATCTGAAATATATACAAAATATTACTTTTTTAGGAGATATAAAAATAGTATTGCAAACAGTGTTTAAGGCATTTGTCAGACAAGAGGGAATTACAGATGGCATAGCAGCAACGGCAGAGGATTTTGGTGATTATTTGCTGCATCAGAAATTGGTGGATGAAGAAGAGTATGAGAAGAAACAGGAAGAAGCGAGAAAGTTGTTGAGGTGAAAAAGACATGAGTGAAAGGTTAGTATCCGTTATAATGCCATCTTTTAATACAGAGCAGTATATTGCAGATACGATCAGGAGTGTTTTGAAGCAAACATATCAAAATTGGGAACTGATCATTGTGGATGATTGCTCTACCGATCAGACCGATGAAGTAGTGGCAGGATTTCAAGATAAAAGAATACATTATCTCAAAAATGATACTAACAGTGGGGCTGCAGTTTCGAGAAACAGGGCCTTAAGAGAGGCGAGAGGAAAATGGATTGCATTTTTGGATTCGGATGATCTTTGGATGTCGCAAAAACTAGAAAAACAAGTTCGTTTTATGGAAGAAAATCATTATTTTTTTTCATACACTGATTACGAAGAAATTAATGAAGATGGACAGAAGACAGGAGTAAGAGTAACAGGACCTAAGAAAATTACAAAACGCGAAATGTATCGTTATTGTTGGCCTGGGTGCCTTACTGTTATGTATGATGCTGAAAAGATTGGATTGCTTCAAATTGAAGATATTAAGAAGAATAATGATTATGCTATGTGGCTGAAGGTTTGTAAAAAGGCAGATTGCTATTTGCTGAAGGAGTGCCTAGCAGAATATAGAGTTAGAAAGAAATCTATTTCACATGACAAATTTTTGCGCAAAGTAAAAAGCCATTATGAGTTGTTTCGAAAGTGTGAAAAGAAAAATATAATATATTCAGTATGTAATACCCTAGAAAATATGTTTTTTGCTGTATTAAAAAAGAAAACTATGAGAAAAAAATGTATGAAAAAAGAAATATGTATAATAGGTCATTTGGCATTAGAAAAAGAGTTGCTAAATGGACAAACTATAAAAACAAAAATTGTTATGGAAGAATTAAAAAAAGAGTTAGGAAAAAGCGAGGTATTAGCGGTTGATACATATGGTGCCAAGAAGCATTTAATAAGATTATTTTTTGATATTGGGAAGATGATGCGTTGTTGTAAAAATGTAGTGATGATGCCAGCACAAAATGGTGTTCGTTTCTTATCACCAACGTTGTGGTTCTGGAAGAAAATTTTTAGATCATCAATTTATTATATTGTTATTGGGGGATGGCTCTCGGACTTTATTAATGAAAAAGCGATGCTAAAAAATAGTTTAAAGAGTTTTGATGGCATTTTTGTTGAAACAAATGTAATGAAATTGTCTTTGGAACAAAAGGGATTTAAAAATATATTCATTATGCCAAATTGTAAAAATTTGGAAATAATACATCAAGCTGACTTGGCAGAGTCTTTTTCATATCCGTTAAAATTATGTACATTTTCGCGAGTAATGCGAGAAAAGGGGATTGAGGATGCAATTAATGCTGTAATGGAGATAAATAAGTCAAAGAATAACATTGTATATTCATTAGATATCTATGGATTTATAGAGCCTAATTATAGTGAGAAGTTTAAACAAATGCAAAAAGAGTTTCCAAAGTATATTCGTTATTGTGGGATGGTAGATTATGATCAATCTACTGCAATATTAAGAAACTATTATGCATTACTGTTTCCAACTAAATTCTATACAGAGGGAATTCCAGGAACAATTATTGATGCATATGCTTCGGGAATACCAGTTATTTCTGCAAAGTGGGAAAGTTTTGGAGATATAATAGATGAGAAAAGATTGGGATATGGTTATGAATTTGGTCAGTATAAAAAATTAATAGAAATACTATACTTTTTAGCAGAAAAGCCAAATGTTATTGTTTCGATGAAGCGTGAATGTTTGGCAGAGGCAGAAAAATACACTTCATCAAATGTAGTAAAAGAATTTGTGAAAAATTATATTAAAAAGTGAGTGGAGACTAAAATGAAAAGATTATTGTGTATTATTAGTTCTATGAATGCGGGAGGGGCGGAAACATTTTTAATGAAAGTGTATCGTCAACTTGACAAAAGTAAATATCAGATGGATTTTTGTATTTCTGAGTCAAAAAAGGGATTTTATAATAATGAAATTTGTGAGATGGGCGGAAAAATATATGTGATTCCATGCAAATCACAAAATGTTCGATTATTTAAAAAAATGTTGAAAGAAATAGTTTTTCAAAATCAGTATAAATATGTTATGAGAATAACATCAAATGCTCTGGGATTTTATGATTTAAAAATAGCTAAGAAAGCTGGAGCAGAAAGATGTATTGTGCGTTCTAGTAATTCAAGTGATGGTGGCAGTTATAAGAAATTGGCTCATATTATTGGAAAACTATTATTTAAAAAATATATTGATGTAAAAATAGCTCCCTCTGATTTGGCAGCAAAATATACATTTGGAAAGAAAGATTATAAAAATCATAATGTAAAGATACTTCATAATGCATTAGATTTGAATGCATATCAATATAGTTTGGAATGGAGAGAGGTGATTAGAAAAGAACTTGGAATAATAGAGGATACTTTTGTAGTGGGACATGTGGGTAGATTTTCAAAGCAAAAAAATCATATGTTTTTATTAGAAATATTTTCGCAGATATGTATTAGAAAGAATAGTGCGATGTTGTTACTAATAGGACAGGGGGAATTAAAGAAAGAAATTGTACAGTGTGCAAAAAAATTAGGTATAGATAAAAAAATAATATTTGCAGGAATTAGAAAAGATATTCCTCAATTACTTTCTGCAATGGATATTTTAGTTTTTCCTTCATTATATGAGGGGATGCCCAATACAGTAATTGAAGCGCAAGCGACAGGACTTCCATGTATTATTGCAGATACAATAACAAAGGAAGCGGATATTACTGGTTTAGTAAAATATGAATCTTTGAATAAATCAGCAACAGAATGGGCGAAAGAGGCTATGGAAATTGCTAAAAAGCCGCGTATTAATACAAAGGAAAAATTTATACATGCAGGATATGATATAGAAAGTGTTACAAAAGAGTTTGAGCAAATGATTTTTGAATAATGAGGATTAGAAAATGAGTGCATACATGATATTAATGGGAGTATTTTTTATACAATGGTTGGTATTTTTCCCAATAGGGAGTGCAAAAATAGGTAAAATAAGAAATAATAGGCAGAAGAGCATTTTTATGATTATTGTATGCATAGAATTGATATGTTTTGCAGGTTTGCGTGCTATTGATGTAGGAGCAGATACGGAGACGTATATTAAGGCATTAAATTATTATAAGTCGTTTCCTAAGGATTCTATTTTGAAACAAAAGTTAGTTTGGCCGTTTGACTTTGAAGATGGTTATTTTTTGTTTACCAAAATATGCGCATGGTTATCTATGAATGAAACCGTTTTTCTATTTACCATTGCAATATTAACGTATATTCCAGTGTGTGTGTTTATTTACAGATATTCTGAAGAACCATTAATAAGTGTTTATACATATTTTGCTTTTAGTTGTTTTACATATAGTCTTGGAATATTTAGACAAATGATGGCAATATCAATTATTTTATTAGGCATTCAGTATATAGAGAAGCGTGAATTGATTCGTTATATGATAGTCATTGGAATTGCTATGCTATTTCATACAACGGCAATCATTATGTTACCTTTTTATTGGATTGCGCAGATTAGATTTAAGCATAGATTGTATATATTTTTTATATTAGAATGTGCATTATTATTAACATCAAGAGCAGTAATACTAATTGCAGTAAAAGTATTTCCGAAATATGCAGGATATGTTGGAGGTCAGTATGATAAACAGGGCGGAAGCTATTTATTGTTAATAGTTTACAATCTTATTATTGTGGTAGCATATTTTATGGCAATACGAGAAAAAAATGAGAAGGATAAATGGATGCACATATCATTCTGTGCAACAGGGTGTGCAACGCTGCTTTTGGTGTTAGGTTATGCTATGGGAATCTTTGGAAGGATTGTTCCATATTATTCGATTTTTTTATTAATTCTTATTCCTAAAATAGTGAATGATTATTATGGAAAAAATAGAATTGTTATGTGTGCATTGGTTATGGTATGTTTAATAGCAATGTTTTATATTTTAAATAAGAGTTCTATTATTGTACCATATAGAACAATAAAATTAATCTGACAACCCAAATTGGGCAGAAAGGATAGTTATGATAAAAAAAGTATGTAAGTATCTTATTAATAAGCAATATCGATTTTATGTGAATAATACAAGAAAGATATATAAATACAAAAATGACAAAAAATTTTTAAAACTATTTTTTTTAATGGCTTTTAACAAAAAATTAAATTTAGAAAATCCAATAACATATCAAGAAAAAGTTCAATGGTTGAAATTAAATGACAGGAAGCAGATATATACAGTGATGGCAGATAAGTTACAGATGAAAGCATACGTGTCAAAAATAATTGGAGAACAGTATGTTGTACCAATTATTAAAGTATGGAATTCTGTAGATGATATTGATTTTTCTCAACTTCCTAAAAAATATGTTCTAAAATGTAATCATAATTCAGGAAGAGGAATGTATATCTGTAAAGATTGCAATGATATAAATATAGCAGCGATAAAAAGAGAATTAAAAAAAGGAATTAAAGAAAATTATTATATATATTATCGAGAATGGCCGTATAAAAATATAGAAAGAAAAGTGTTTGCTGAGGAATATTTAGAAAAAAAAGATGGTAGCGAAATTATAGAATATAAAGTTCTATGTTTTGAAGGGCAAGCTAAACTTGTAAAATTAATTCGTAATCGTTTTACGGAGCATCCAACACAAGATTTTTATACAGCACATTGGGAAAAAACAGAAATCTATGAGAGTGATATTCCAAAGTCGGAAGATATAGTGCCACCACCTAAGAAACTCGAAGAAATAATTACTTTATCGGAAAAGATTGCAGATAATATGCATCATTTACGGGTGGATTGGTATGATGTGGATGGGAGGATATACGTTGGAGAATTAACTTTTTTTGATGGTGCAGGATTTTCAGAGTTTTTACCTAAAAAATATAATGAAATTATTGGCTCATGGATTAAATTGAATCGAGAGGAGAAATAGATATGTCATTTGAAATTTTTAATGAAATGGAATCAGAGGTTAGATCGTATTGTCGAAAATATCCGGCAGTCTTTCAATATGCTAGAAATGCAAAACTGATTACAGAAGATGGAAAAGAATATATTGATTTTTTGGCAACAGCAGGTTCTATGAATTATGGACATAATAATAAATTCATAAAGGATAAAATCATGAATTATCTGGCAGAAGATACAATTATTAATTCGTTAGATATGTATACAACAGCTAAGGAAAAATTTTTTACAACGTTTAAAGAAGAGATTTTAAAGCCGAGAGGGTTATTCTATAAGGTTATGTGTTGCGGACCTACTGGAACAAATGCTGTAGAAGCGGCTTTAAAATTATGCAGAAAAAATACAGGCAGAACTAATGTGATTGCATTTTCGGGGGCATTTCATGGAATGTCATTAGGAAGTTTAGCACTTACTACAGATAGGACAAGTAGGGGGGGAGCTGGTGTATCTCTAAATAATGTTACATTTGTTCCTTATGAAGGAGATTTTGATTCTATTGCATATTTGGAGTGGATATTGCAGGATGATCATTCGGGTATTGAAAAACCTGCGGCAATTATTTTAGAAACGGTACAGGCGGAAGGTGGCATAAATGTTTCAAGCATAGAATGGTTGAAAAAAATCAGAGAAATATGTGATCGATATGATATGTTATTAGTGTGTGATGATATCCAAGTTGGAAATGGTAGAACGGGATGGTTCTTTTCTTTTGAAAGAGCGGGAATAGTTCCGGATATGGTTGTGTTATCAAAATCGATAAGTGGTTTTGGGATGCCGATGGCATTATTATTAATAAAAGAGGATTTAGACATATTTAAGCCAGCAGAACATAATGGAACGTTTAGAGGTAATCAACTTGCATTTGTAGGCGGTGAAGCAGCTATTCATTATTTTGTAGAAAATAAGCTAGATGAAATAACTAGGGAAAATGGAAAAGTAATAGAAGAATTTTTGAAAAATGAGATTTGCGGATTGGACAGAAGAATTAAAGTTAGGGGAATTGGTATGATTTGGGGGATTGACTTGAATTCAATTTCGTCTGCTTTGGCTTTAAAATGTGTTCATAGAGCTTTTGAATATGGTTTGATTTTGGAGGTTGCAGGTCGTAAAGATTCTGTTTTAAAAATATTACCACCATTAACGATAGAACATGATGTACTAATGAGAGGTTTAGAGGTTCTTAAACAAACTTTAAAAGAAGTGTTAGAAGAGAGAAAAAGTAATTGTTAAAGCTAACTTTGATATAGGGGAGAATGGACAAATGAGAAAAAAGAGGTTAGTTGCCAATACGGTGTCCTCATTTCTATTTCGAATATGTACTATTGTTTGTGGATTTGTTTTGCCAAGAATAATATTGAGTAATTTTGGCTCAGAGGTAAATGGACTTGTAAATTCAATCACGCAATTTCTTGGTATTATTACATTTTTAGAATTAGGTGTAGGAGCTGTTATACAATCAGCATTATATAAACCACTGGCTGATAAAGATAGCAATACAATTAGTGAAATAATGGTTTCTGGTCAGAAATTTTTTTCGAAAATTGCATTGGTATTGCTACTTTATGTAGTTATATTAAGCAGTATTTATCCCTATATTACAGAACAGAAATTTGGAGTGTTTTATACAGTTACACTTATCGTAATAATTAGTATAAGTTCGTTTGCTCAGTATTATTTTGGAATAGTGAATAGTTTATTATTGACTGCTGATCAAAGAGGATACATTTCTTATAATATACAAACTATCACATTGATTTTAAATACAGTAATTTGTGCTGTATTAATTAAGTTAGGGGCGTCAATACATATTGTCAAACTGACAACCTCAATTATTTATGTTGTTCGCCCTTTAGTGCTTGCTGCTTATGTAAGAAAAAATTATAAAATTAACTGGAAAATTAGGTATAAAAAGGAACCTATTCAACAAAAATGGAATGGAGTAGCGCAGCATATTGCGGCAGTAGTTTTGGATAGCACGGATAGTATTATTTTGACAATATTTGTGGGTTTGAAAGCTGTTTCGATATATTCTGTATATAATCTTGTTGTATCTGGAATAAAGCAATTAATCTTCGCAATAACAAACGGAATTCAAGCGTTGATGGGAGAATTATGGGCAAAACAGGAGTTAGATGAATTACGAAATTTTTTTGGGTGGATTGAATGGGCTATTCATACAGGAACAATATTTGTTTTTGGGGTTACAATAGTCTTAATTCTTCCGTTTGTTCAAATTTATACGGTCGGTGTAGAAGATGTGAATTATGTGCAGCCTTTGTTTGCATTGTTGCTTATTGCTGCTAATGCAGGGCATTGTTTGCGATTGCCTTATAATATAATGATTTTAGCGGGGGGACATTATAAGCAGACTCAAAATAATTATATAGTAGCTGCAATTATAAATATTGTTATTTCAGTATTGGCAGTTCAAGTATGGGGATTAATTGGGGTTGCGGTTGGAACATTGGTGGCGATGTTCTATCAGACTATATGGATGGCAATATATGATTCTCGAAATTTAATTTGTTGGCCGATACGTTTTTTTTGTAAACAATTATTTGTTGATATGGTAACTGTTTTGTGCTTGCTGTTTGTTTCTAGTGTAATAAGAGTTGATATTGTTTCGTGGAGTAGTTGGATTCTATATGCAATTTTAGTGTCTATGGTGGCAATGATTATTGTGCTTGGTATAAATATGATATTCTATAGAGAACATATTAAGCGAATTGTAGAGAATTTAAAAGGAATGTTATGGAAAAGAAAAATGAAAAATTAAAGTTAATGCGGAGAAAATTTTATTGTATAGTTGTTTATTGAAGGAGACCAGCTATGAAAAGTCAACCATAAATTAGCAAAAAATTTCTTTTTCATATCGGTGGTAAAAAAGGATAACTTTAATAGAGCTCCCTTAGGGTGCTTTTTCAAAATCTATCGATATTGGTATACAGACCTCTTATTCGAGGTTAAATTCTACTTCGTCAGTGAGCATCTTCCAGATGACTCTGACAAGCTTGCCGGCACAGTGACCAAGTGCATTGTAATGAGACCGGCCTTCAGCCCTCTTGGCATCATAATAAGCCTTGAAGGTTGCGTTGTTTCTGACAACGTTCCAAGCTGCATTTACAAGGGCATATCGTAATACACGAGAGCCACGTTTGGACATACGCGTTGTTTTGGCCTGAAAGTTACCAGACTGGTAAACAGAAGGATCCAGACCAGCAAAAGCAAGCAGCTTGTTTGGATTGGAGAAACGGTGAATATCACCTATTTCACCAAGAATCATTCCACCATTGATATAACCGATACCAGGAATGGTCATGATGACAGAATCGTTGAATTTCATGATATCCGTCATCTCAGCTTCAATCTTTTCTAATTGGCTATCCAGTAACTCGATTTGTTGAATGGTTTGAGTTATCTGAATAGATATAGCGCTGTCGTTAGCACCGACAGACTTCTGTGCAAGAACTCTTAATTCTTTGGCCTGCTCTTTGGTAAAGTGTCCGTGTGAGTTCACTTTGAGCAGATTTGCCAGATGAGTCATATGCATGGAAGCAATCTCTTTTGGAGAAGGTGCTTCTTTTAAAAGAGCATAGACAGCATTCTGATGCAGACCGGATTTGAAAAAGTATTGAATTTCCGGGAAAACCTGATCAACATAGGTTGTCAGTTGGATTTTCAATCGGGTGCGTTGTTTTATGGTTTTCTGACGAAAACGCCCCAAGGCCTTAAGATCCATCATATCAAGGTCATAGAAACTGACGAATCTGAGGTCATCCTGCATCATAAGAGTTTTAGCAATAACAAATGTGTCGACCTTATCTGTCTTAGTTTTGCGAATGTTATTCTTACGCATCTGACAGGTTTTGATGGGGTTCAACACACACACTTGGTAAAACTCAGCAACAAGGTATCGAACAAGGTTGTCACCGTAGTGTGCCGTCGACTCAAGACCGATGATGATGCTGTTCTTATCGAATGATTCGAGCTTAGAGACCAGCAGTTGGAAGCCATCAGCGTCGTTAGTGAATTTGAACGGCTCAAGAATTATTTCACCGTCCGAAGAAATCGCAGCGGCGAAATGGTTAAGCTTGGCAATATCAATGCCTACATAAATTTTCATGAGGTTGTACCTCCCTTTCCAAAAGTCTGATACCATGATGTCCACCATCGATTATCATCGTAGACTTGATAGAAATAAGTACTCTGAGTGAAAAACACTCCGGCAACATCCAGCTGATAAACAATTCAGATAAAGGTAGCGGCAATACACTCCAGTCGAGTAGTCAAGCTACAGGAAATAAATCAAAAGTCCATAGTACCTGAATTGTATTGAAACACGATATTAAAAGAAAGGAAACGTGTGATAATTAACTTCCTAATTATCATACAAGATTATAATGAGAAAATTAGAAGAAGATAAAAATAGATACAACGCTTTAAAGGAAATGCCTATATTTCAAAAATACATGAGAAGAGGACAGGAAGCTCAAAATCCATTCTGTAGACTTCTATATAAGATATTGTTTGTGTATTATAGAAATAAAAGTCTTGTTGAAATGCCGCTTGATATAAATATCGGCGGGGGGCTATATTTAGGTCATCCATATTGTATTACAATCAATCCCAAAGCTATAATAGGAAAAAATTGTAATATTCATAAAGGTGTGACGATAGGACAGGAAAATAGAGGGGCAAGAAAGGGAACCCCAATAATTGGGAATGAAGTATGGATCGGAGTTAATGCAACAATAGTAGGAGCTGTACATATTGGAGATGATGTGTTGATAGCACCTAATACATATGTAAATTGTGATATACCAGATCATTCCATAGTATTTGGAAATCCATGTATTATTAAAACAAAACAATGCGCTACAGAAGGATACATCAATAATAAAGTAGAGTAATCTGTGGGTAAGGTGTTTACGTTTTTTAGTAAAAACTCGCATCTTCTGTTATAATGAAACAAATTTATTGAAAATTTCCAGATGCAATGGTATTGGAAACAGATTGCCGGAATTTGGTGTGCCAGACTAGATTCTACTAGCCGTTTTATAAAAATATAAAATGTTTACAGTAGTTATTGATTAATGGAAGGAAAACGGGATTAATATGCAAAACAATATGGTTTTACGAAAGAAAAACATTTTAATTACAGGTTCAGCTGGCTTTATTGGATCTAATCTTGTGATGCAACTATTAGATACTGTAGAACCGATTACAATTATCGGTATCGACAATATGAACGACTACTACGACGTTTCAATCAAAGAATATCGTTTACAACAGATTGAACAAGCAGCTGAAAAACATCCAAAATCTACTTGGACTTTTATCAGGGGTTCGATTGCAGACAAAACGCTAGTGAATGATATTTTCGAAAAATATCATCCGTCTATTGTAGTCAATCTGGCGGCACAAGCGGGGGTTCGGTATTCTATTACAAACCCGGATGTATACATAGAGAGTAATCTGATTGGATTTTATAATATTCTGGAGGCTTGCCGCCATTCCTATGATGATGGACAGGAGGGAGTACGGCATTTGGTGTATGCTTCGTCTTCTTCTGTATATGGAAGTAACAAGAAGGTGCCATACTCTACGGGGGATAAGGTGGACAATCCGGTGTCCCTTTATGCGGCTACGAAGAAGTCTAATGAACTGATGGCGCATGCGTACAGTAAACTCTATAATATTCCATCCACAGGACTTCGTTTCTTTACGGTATATGGACCGGCAGGGCGACCGGATATGGCATATTTTGGTTTTACAAATAAACTGCGTAATGGGGAAAAGATCCAGATTTTTAATTATGGAAATTGCAAACGTGATTTTACCTATATAGATGATATTGTGGAAGGGGTAATGCGTGTGATGCAATCCCCGCCTGCAAAGAAGAACGGAGAAGATGGTCTGCCGATACCGCCGTATGCAGTTTACAATATTGGAAATCATCAACCGGAGAATTTATTGGACTTTGTGGATATTTTGCAGCAGGAGCTGATAAGAGCCAAAGTGTTACCGGAAGATTATGA
>CAKREB010000009.1 GCA_934317005.1 uncultured Lachnospiraceae bacterium | reverse complement strand
TCTTGAAAATCTTTTTGGATATTTCATATCCTTTATTTAGAATTTTCAGGGTTGTTTTACTATTTAATTATCAAGGTTTGCTGTTGTTTCCTCTGACTCTTTATTGCGTCAGCGCATTATATTTTATCACACCGACAAGTCTTTGTCAACAACTTTTTTCTTTTTGTTGTCGTTTGTTTTCTTCGTGACAACAAACATTATGTTATCACATTTCCAACTGCTTGTCAACAACTTTTTTCTTTTGTTTTACCGTCGCACTTTGTTACTTTTGCGACAGCGTGTTATATATTAACACACTATGTATTGTCTGTCAACAACTTTTTTTCTGAAGCTGTTCTCACTTTCCAGCCGACACGCTTCTTCTTTTTGCGACAGCGAAATATATATTATCACGCCTTCCACCAATTGTCAATATCTTTTTTTAAGATATAAAAACTTTCTTACAGAGCCAGTTTACTTTATAGGAAACGAGAAGTTTCTTATAAAGTAAAAAAAGCACAGTATATACTGTGCAACGGAGAAGGAGGGATTTGAACCCTCGCGCCGCTATTAACGACCTACTCCCTTTCCAGGGGAGCCCCTTCAGCCTCTTGGGTACTTCTCCATGTTTCCTACAAGTGGCAAACTTGCAAAAAAAAAGAAGCGGAGAGGGTGGGATTCGAACCCACGCGCCCTTGCGGACAAACGGTTTTCAAGACCGCCTCGTTATGACCACTTCGATACCTCTCCATATTCAATTTTCAAATCCTTCAAACACGATTAAGTGTTTTTCAGAAGTGCTCTCTCAAACACTGCTTTGCCAGTATATCATCGTTTTCAGACTTCGTCAAGTACTTTTTTCAATTTTTTTCAATTTTCTTGTTTTTATCTTTACCGCTGCCCTATTTTCAGGTTTGGTATGGCATTCAGATCAAGCCCGCTTCTTCTGCCGGCAATATATTCATAATATCCCTGTACTCCAATCATTGCTGCATTGTCCGTACAAAAGATTGGAGATGGATAATACAGACGAATCCCTGCTTTTTCACAAGCTTCCTGCATCTTACTGCGCAGCTGCGAGTTTGCTGCCACTCCGCCAGCCACCGCAATGCGCTTCTCCCCCAGCTTCTGCGCTGCTGCGACCGCTCTTCCCACTAACACATCGACAACCGCCATCTGAAAAGAAGCTGCAACATCAGCCTGTACATACTTTTCGCCCCGCATTTCACATTGATTCAGATAATTCAAAACGGCAGACTTCACCCCGGAAAAACTGAAATCAAACTCTGCACCTGCTATTTTTGCGCGTGGAAATTCTATCGCATGTGGATTTCCTTCTTTTGCAACTTTATCTACCTTAGGACCACCCGGATATCCCAGTCCAATCGCACGTGCCACCTTATCAAAGGCTTCTCCTGCTGCGTCATCATGCGTACATCCGATTATCTCAAAACTATCATATTCTTTTACCTGCACCAGATGTGTATGCCCTCCTGAAACAACCAGACACAGAAATGGAGGTTCAAGATCTGGATGTTCAATATAATTAGCTGCAATGTGCCCTTCTATGTGGTGCACACCAACAAGAGGCTTATGTGCTGCATATGCCAAAGCCTTTGCCTCTCCCACACCAACCAACAAGGCTCCTACAAGCCCCGGTCCATAAGTCACACTGATAGCATCTATTTCCTGAAGAGATACATTTGCCTCTGTAAGTGCTTCCCGGATCACCTGATTGATTCGTTCTATATGCTTTCTGGACGCAATTTCCGGCACCACACCACCATATAAGGTATGGATGTCAATCTGTGAAGATATCACATTAGACAACACCTCTCGTCCGTTTTTAACCACAGCAGCCGCTGTTTCATCACAGGAACTCTCTATCCCTAACACCAATGTATCCTTCATTGCTTATGCCTCCAATGTCATTGTTTTTTCTATTTTACGCCCACTTTGTCTGCTTCCTTTTTCGTGGTCTGCTGCCAGCCTAAGATACGCCACTTTCTTTTACTGTCCCTGCGGCACAAAAACTGTTCATATGTTCTTGTCATTTTGCCATCTACCTTGATCAGAGAATACGAAATAACCGTAGCGCAATCCCTGCCGTTCATTTCTTTTACCGTAACCTTTTTATTTTCCTGTACGACACATGCACTGATCAACTGATCATTTTCTTCACTTTTCTTCTTGTCCTTTTTAAAGTTCTGCAGCATATCATCATAAGAATTGCCATCCGAAGCAAGAAGTTCCTCATCATATAGTTTCCGAAGCTGTTTATATAACTTTTCAAACATTTTGTCACTCATCTTCTCATTATACATGCAACGGTTGAATCTCCAATATAATTTAACAACTTCTGTTGGAGTTTCCGGATACTTGGTATCTAAATCCTTTGCCAGAAGCTTTCCTGTCTCCGTTGTAGGAAGCTGATCCTGCTGTGCCTTTTTCTCTGCCTGCTTGTTCATAAAAAAGAACACGCCTACGATTGCTGCCGCAACAACAATGATCACGGCAAATGTTCCTATGATCTTCTTTGTCATTTTGTCCATATTCTACCTCTTTTCTACACTGCATTCCCTTTTCTGTCTGCATCAGGCAGTGCACAAACGCAAACAAAATAATATAACATCCCTAATTTGTATCGGTCTGTTTCCTATTCCGAATCACTTTCTTCATCCAAAAATTCTAACGTCCGACTCTTCCCATCCTTTCCCGGATACGCATTTTGAAATATCTTTTTGACCGGCTTCATATAATCTTCCGGTCTGATCAGAGAAGGACTGTAATGTGTCAGCCACATCTCTTCCACCTGCGCTTCTCTTGCCACCTTTGCCGCTTCTACAAAGGTCATGTGCTTTTTTTCTTCCGCCTTTTCCTGCTTTTCTTTCTCGCCATACATCCCTTCACAGATAAGCAGATCCGAATGTCTGGCATTTTCTATCAGACTTACCACAGGACGGGTATCTGTACAATAGGTCAGCTTAATTCCGCGGCGTGGCTCTCCTATCACCATATCAGGCGTATAAGTTCTCCCTTCAAGCTCTATCACTTCACCCTTTTGCAAACGGCTCCACAGCTTCATCGGAACATCATTCGCCTTTGCCTTCTCAACGAAAAACTTTCCCCCTCTTGGCACTACGATCGTATAACCATAACATGTCACATTATGATTTACCCGAAATGCCTTTAGATGATATCCATTGATCTCAATTTCTTCTTCCTTCTGCATCAATTCGTGAAAATGAATCGGAAACGGCAACCCCGGTGCAATAATACGCAGACTGTTGACCACCTTTTCCAGTCCCTTTGGGCCAATCAGCGTAACCGGCTCCTTTCGGTCTGAGTTTCCCATCGATAACAGCAGTCCCGGAAGTCCGCTGATATGATCTCCATGATAATGTGTAAAACATATGGTATCAATTGGATTGACACTCCATCCCTTTTCCCTGATAGCAATCTGTGTTCCTTCACCACAGTCAATCAAAAGACTGCTTCCACCCAGACGCGTCATCAGCGAAGTCAGCCAACGCTCCGGAAGTGGCATCATCCCACTCGTTCCCAACAAACACACATCTAACATTAATCTATTAATTCCTTTCTCTTATGCTACAGTCAACAGACGCTAAGCAACTGAATTTTGTACTTATTATAGCATAAAGCACATCTTTTTCCAAACAGACACTACAGTTCTGTTACTTCCGTTACTTCCGGCGGAATCACAAAGGTATCTGTAATCCTGTCATAGCAGGCCTCACACAAAAAAAATGTATGACGGACGGCATCCTTATTCGAAAAAAAGCCCCATTCCTTATCTCCTTCAAAAATATCTTCCTTTAAAATTCCATTTTCTACCCGAAGTACTCTGCCACAGGCATTGCAAAAAAGCTTTCTTTCCTTCGCCATCGATAAACTCTCCCTTCACTCACACATTTCATATCCCGACATCTGATACAGCACTTGATAACAACGTACATGATCTGACATCTCGTTTTTTCTCAAAGTATACCCTGCCGACCGGTCAATGTATAGTGGAAATGTCTGGCATAACCTTAAAGTCTTTTTAACACCTATAGATCCAGTTGCATCAAAATAGCATCCTCGACAGGCTCTTTATAGTATTTTTTTCGCTTTCCAATTCTTGCAAATCCCGTCTTTTCATACAGACGTATTGCCGGAATATTACTCTCCCGCACTTCCAAAAGAACACTTTCCACACTACGCTCCTTACACAGACGCAGTCCCTCCTTTAAAAGTTCCCGGGCAGCCCCCTGCTGCCGATAAGTTTTATCCACTGCCATATTGCACAGATCTGCCGTTTCATAGGATACCCATAAGCCACAATATCCGATAACCATTTCCTCTTTTATTGCCACAAGATAGATATTGCTTTCTGCACAATAGGCATCCATAAAGCTCTTTTCGCTCCAAGGTGCCGAAAAAATGCTCTGCTCTATCTCAAGCACACGTTTTATATCCTGCCTTTGCATCGGTCGTATCATCTGACTTCTCCTTAAGTGCTCTGCACTTTTCATTCGCTGCAGCTGCCATACATTTTCTATCTCTATGCATTCTGCTCCTGCAGCTTTTTTTCCCGTTCTCTTTCTGCCTGTGACTTGCGCAGATAATACGGTCTGTGTTCATCTGCACTCTCTGCTTTTCCTTCTTTTAGGTATTGTATCCCCAATGCAGCTACGGAAGCAGCACTCTGACGGTTTAGATGAATTGGCACAAAATCATATGGTACTGCAATCTTTTCTACAATCTGTTCCCGGTAAACTGCAACACCATCCCCTAGAAAATGAACCTTCTGATCCAGTTCATTTACCTTGCAGATCATCTCTTCTACGGAAATCGCACACTGCTCCGTGATACATACCAGCTTTCCTGCCATGTCCATCTGGTATATTCCTGTATATACCTGCTGTCTGCGCGCATCCATCAAAGGGCAGATTACGCCATCCGTGCATGCCATCCGGTATGCCAGTCCTTCCAATGTCGGGACAGATATAATTGGCTTATCTAAAGCAAGACCGATTCCTTTTGCAGTAGAAGAGCCTATTCTTAATCCAGTAAAAGAGCCCGGTCCTGCCGCTACCGCAATTCCATCAATCTCTTCTAAGGCTATATTTGACATCTGCACTACCTGATCGATCATAGGCAGAAGTGTCTGTGAATGTGTCTGTTTGTTATTAATCGTAAACTCTGCAATCAATGCTTCCTCCGAAACGATTGCTGCCGACGCTACCAGCCCTGAACTGTCAATTCCTAATACTTTCATATCTGTTCCATCCCTTCTACTGTGATCTTACGGTAATCCATTCCTTTTTGTAAATCTTTTTCTATCGTAACACGAATCACCTCGGAAGGCAAAATTTCCGATATCAGCTCTGCCCACTCGATCAGACATACTCCACGTCCATAAAAATAATCCTCATACCCGATTTCATCCATTTCCTCTACATCCGCAATCCGATATACATCAAAATGATATAAGGGCAGTCGTCCACTCTCATAGATCTGAAGCACAGTAAATGTTGGACTGGAAATAGGTTCTTCAATCCCAAGACCTGCACCTAGTCCTTTTGAAAAAACAGTCTTGCCGACTCCAAGATCTCCATTGAGTAGGATGATCTCACCGCCCTTTGCCTTCTGGCCTATTTTTTCTCCCAGCAGACGCGTTTCTTTAGCAGACTGACTTTCATAAATCCAACTATTCATTTTCTACATTCTCCTCTTCCGGTTCGTAATCTTTATACTTTTCTACAAGCTCTGCTGTCATCGTCACAATATCCTGAAACCGTTCACTGCACTGATCCTTCGGGAAAATAAATGCACGAACCGGTGACATATACAGATATACCGCCTGCTTTGTCAATATCCGCTTTCTGATCTCATACCAATGAACCTGCGCCTTTTGTTCTCCCTGCTGCACAGCGATACCATCATCGGATAATGTATAATGCAGTGCTGCATTCACATTTTCACTCTTTTTTACCTGCACGCTACACTTCATATAAAGCATGCACGGCTGTACCACAGTAAAGAGCAATCCTATCACCAGCAATACTACAGTTGTAGACACTGCATATTTTCCAATGGTAGCAGCACATGCGATCAAACTGCCAAAGCTGATCAACAGGCTAAAGATTCCGGAAATACTAAAATATGTGTGTCTCATCGTAAAGCGAAACAGATCTTTTGTCTGCAACGTAACATCAAAATGAACTTCTTTCATAACTAACCTCATTTCTCTAACATCGTTTTTCAAATTATTATAACAAACGGGTGTAAAAAAACAATACACCAAATCGGTGATTTTATGGTATGATAGAGCGTGTATGAGCATTTGTTTATATATTTAAAAACAGATACAGTTATTTTAAAGGGGTAATTTATGCAAAACAGAAACATGGAAACAGATAATATACAGACAGAAAATAATACATTTTCCGAAGAAACAGCTGCAGGCCAAACTTCCAGTCTGGCAGATTTAGAAAAGCAGATTGAAGAAGAACTTGACTTCGAAAAGCTCTCAGAGTTATGCGAGCACTTAAACGATGCCGTCAGCGAAATTTTAAATTCCTGTGGCTTATATTTCCGTATTTTTTCCCGTGTAAAGTCCGTTCACTCCATCGCAGAAAAGATCAAACGCGGAAATTATGGTACGAAACAGAATCCAAAGATGATTCAGGACCTTCTCGGACTCCGTGTTGTTTTATATTATTATGATGACCTGAGTGTATGTCGGGAAATTATGGAAAAAACCTTCCAGATGTTAGACGACTGGTCACGCGCCAAATATAATGCAGACGAGTTTAAAGCCACAAAGATCAACGGTGTCTTTCGTTTTCCGGAAGAATATTTTAACCTATACAAGAGAGAAATCTGGTCACTTCCTATCGATACTACCTTTGAGGTGCAATTCCGTACCGTCTTTTTTGAGGGCTGGCATGAAATTGAACATGACATGCGTTATAAGAGTTTTCTTTCCGATGATGAGTTTTGGAAGGGAAGCGAGGAGCTGTCACGCATCTTAAACTGCATCCTTGCTAATCTGGAGTTAAGTGACTGGTCTTTGGTGCAGCTTTTTGAGCAGCTTTCTTATAATCACTACAAGCGTTCCAACTGGGAGCTGATGCTTAAAAGTAAGTATCGCATAAAGATGAGTGATGACGAAACTTTAGATCCCGAAATCTTAAAAGTATTCGATGAGAACCACGAAGTTGCCAAACAGTTTTTCAAGGCACCACGCATGCGTCTGATCCGTGAGCTTCTAAAACTTGACAATCCGCATATCAACTATAACTTAATTGTCAAGTTGATGAATGACAGTGTTGTACATGATGATAAGATCACACAGATCTGTAAAAATCTTGCACCGACACGCGATGACAAGGTCTACCAGAAAAATACACTCACCCGACTGGAATCCAATGTTTTATTCCATTTGGAACAGCCACTGCTCCATAGACCTTCCAAAAAGCTGGAAACAGAGTATAACAGTGCCGTTGCCATTTTGTATAAATGGGCACGCTTCAAGCTCAATCCTGTATTTGAAGATATCCCGGCAGATATCAGTTCCTATAAAAACAAGCTTCCGGGCTATCAGTTAAAGATTAATTTCCAGCCGGAAGCACTGAGCTTTTCCATGAAGATGCACTATATTGATTCCAAATCTGTTGGTACCTTATGGCATGTGCATTCTACGATCGCTCTTCTTGACGACGGAAGACTACATTTTTATCACATGACATCCCGCGACATGCCTCGTGGTATCTCGCAGCATTCTAACTTCAGCCGTCCTTCGTTCCTGCCGGATCTTTCGCATAAGGTAGGATTGGTCGATGTAGAACGGCTCAACAGCAAGGCGCAGTTTATTACGAACGAGGATCAGCTTTCCAATCTGATGCATCTTGTTCACTCTAAAGAACGTCGGCTACCTGTCATTGCGATCACGCAGCACACTTCTGATGCTCCGGTCGAAACCAAGACGCCATATCATGATTACGATATGAATACTTTTACGATCAATGGCACACGACTTGCAAAAGTGATCGGACACTATTCTCATGTATTTATGGTGGACTACAAGCTGACCGAAGCTTTTGGTCACGCATTTTCGATCAAAGATTCCGATGTCTTTGGATGTATCTGTATCTTCTGGCCATCCTTCTCAAAGAGGGAAACCGAACTTTTTACCCGCCAGATGGTGATCGACACGCAGTTTGATTTCAACCGTTTTGCTTTCCATGAAGAAAATATTTCCGAAAAAGCATTCCGACATAAACTGGTACAGATCATAAAGGATGACAATGTAAGTCATTAAAAATAAGGGCAGCGCATTCTCTACGACATCACTGCCATATGGGAAGTTTCTTAATAAAATAAAGCAAAAAACACGGGCAAACTAATGTTGCCCGTATTTTTTAATCTCTTTCCAATGTGAATAATGTTCCGACCGGTTTGTCCTCAAAAAGATCATATAATCTTTTTGGTTTCTTTCCGTTCATCAGTACCACATCAATTCCTGCCTCATATGCAATTTCCACGGCATGAATCTTTGTCTTCATGCCACCGGTTCCAAACTTGGAGCCTGCACCACCGGCTAACTCATGGATTGCTTCATCAATCTCATGGACAACCGGAATCATCTCTGCATCTTCACTCTGGCGCGGATCGTGATCATATAATCCATCAATGTCTGACATAATGATAAGCAGATCAGCTTTCGCGATTGTTGCTACGATTGCTGCCAGCGAATCATTTTCACCCACTTCTAACTCCAACTCATCAATAGCAACCGTATCATTTTCATTGACAACCGGAATCGTTCCGAGTGCCAGCAGACGCTCCAACGCATTTTCCACGTTCTTGCGGCGATCTTCCAGTAAAATATATTTTGTCAAAAGCATCTGTGCCACGGAAATGCTGTAATCCGAAAACAAATTGTCGTACAGATACATCAACTCACACTGACCGACAGCTGCACAGGCCTGCTTTCCGGGCGTATCTTTCGGTCGCTCGATCAGCCCCAGCTTTCCCATGCCAAGACCGATCGCACCACTGGAAACCAAGATCACTTCATGCCCTGCATTGTAAATATCTGCCAGCGTTTTTACTAACTGCTCTACCCTTCTGATATTGAGTCTGCCGGTTTTATGTGTCAGGGTAGATGTACCTACCTTTACTACAATTCGTTTTCTCTCACTTATTTTCTTCACTTTTTCCTCATTTCCGCATTGTGATCACTTTAGACAATGCTGTCTTATTTCAAAACGGAACGGTATAACGCTTTGAAAATGCAGCCTGCAAATATTAACAGCTCTCTTCCTTCATCGAAAGCTGTAATTCCTTGCGATACTGTGTATCAAGCTTCGGCGTAGAACGTTCCTGTAATGTTTCATATACCTTTGGAATCATAATACTCTGATATGCTGGACGAATGATCTTGTCTACATTGATCAGCTCTTCCATACGGTGTGCACTCCAGCCTACGATACGTGCCATCGCAAAGATCGGAGTAAACAATTCTCTAGGTATCCCAAGCATGTTATATACGAAACCGCTGTAAAAGTCAACATTTGCACTGACACCTTTATAAATAGCACACTCTTCACCGATGACTTCCGGTGCGATTTTTTCAATCATAGAATATAACTCAAACTCTTTCTTCTGGTGCTTCTCATTTGCCAAAAGCTCCACAAACTGTTTAAAAGCAACCGCTCTCGGATCGGAGATAGAATAAACAGCGTGTCCCATACCATAGATCAGACCGCGCTTGTCAAAGGCTTCCCTCCGAACCAGCTTACGCAAATAAGCACGTACCTCTTCTTCATCTGTCGTATCCTTGACATGCTGCTTCAGATCCTGAATCATCTCTACAACCTTAATGTTCGCTCCACCGTGCTTTGGCCCCTTAAGTGAAGATAATGCCGCTGCAATAACCGAATAGGTATCAGAGCCCGCCGATGTTACTACGCGTGTAGTAAATGTAGAGTTGTTTCCGCCTCCATGCTCCATATGAAGCACCAATGCCAGATCCAGCACCTTTGCTTCTACATCTGTATACTCTTTGTTTGGACGAAGCATTCTCAAAATGTTTTCTGCCGCAGATAAGCTGTCATCCGGACGATGTATATAAAAGCTTTCATCACATTCGTAATGATTATATGCATGATATCCATATACCGCTAACATTGGGAATACACTGATTAACATCATGCTCTGCTTCAGTACATTTTCCAAAGAATTGTCTGTCACCTTATCATCATAAGAAGACAATGTTAATACACTCTTTGTCAAAGAATTCATAATATCCTTACTTGGTGCTTTCATGATAACGTCACGCACAAAGTTCGTAGGAAGTCTTCTGTTCTTCGCCAAAACCTTTGTAAATTCTGAAAGCTGGTCCTTTGTCGGCAGATTGCCAAACAGCAGCAAATACGCCACTTCCTCAAATCCAAAACGTTTATCTTCACGAAATCCTCTGGTCAGATCAAAAATGTTGTATCCGCGGTAATATAACTGACCATCACACGGAATAATCTTTCCGTCCTTTGTATCACTTGCTTTGATCAATGATATGTTTGTAATTCCTGACAAAACACCCTTTCCGTTCTTATCACGCAGTCCGCGCTTTACTCCAAACTGTTCAAATAATCCCGGATCAATCTGGTTGTTCTCTACACAGACCTTTGTGTATCTGTTTGCATAATCATCCATCATCTTCTCAAAACTGTTGCTCATACAATCCCTCCATTTCCGTAATGTTTGTACTTATCCTTGCTGCCACCCTGCGCAGCATCAACACTTCTTCGT
Source organism: uncultured Lachnospiraceae bacterium (assembly GCA_934317005.1). Taxonomy (GTDB): domain Bacteria; phylum Bacillota; class Clostridia; order Lachnospirales; family Lachnospiraceae; genus Butyribacter. Next base: position 135,412 of record CAKREB010000009.1, on the reverse strand, counting down.
CACTAATACCCTCAAAAAGTCTTTGGAGCATCTTTTTGCGCTGTTCCCGCATCGCCTGAATCACCGGAAATGCTTTCTTTGTCACCAGAAGATGAATGTATCTTCTGTCATCCTTCAAATGCATCCCCTCTAAAAATCCCTTTTCAATCAGCTTGTCGATCGATTTTGATACATATGATTTTGCAAGACCATGTATCTTAACGATATCTCTTGCTGTATCGCATCCTTCATGCTCTACCAAAAAAAGTAATACACGCACATCGATCAGATTCAGGGAATATTTTTCTAATATCGGACTATAATAGGCTTCCTGAAATTTCTTATACTGCTGTCCGCTAAACAACAGATCAACTTTATCATCCACCCCATCACCTCCTCAAACGATTCATCAGCTATATTAATTAGTCTATTGTGAAACAGTTCGCTTTAGAACTATTATAAAGTTTTGCCGCCCTATTGTCAAACAATTCATACTTTTTTTAGAATTTTAAAGACTTTTTTCGGTGTTTTTCTCTTTATACTAGATATTTTTGCATAACTATGGTATTATAGATTATTAAGTAAAATAGAGGTTACTGCTTTTTCTTTATGTAATAAGAAAAAGGAGAACGCTCATATAATAGTGGTGCCTTTTTATAACAGCAGTAACGATTGGAGGAAATAGCATTATGTTTTCAGAAACAGAATTAGATACAATTGTACAAAAAATTTCAGATAATTATAAAAACGAAGAACTTTTCTATGTAAAGCAGGGACACCAGATGCCAAATCGTGATACAATCATTCATATTATTCTGGGGCTGCGCCAGATCATGTTTCCGGGATATTTTGACGAAGAACCTTTTAGCCGCAATGTTCCCGGTTACTTCTTAGGACACAAGACCTTAAAGCTATATCACGCACTTCATGCGCAGATTAAGGCAGCACTCGTCCAGCACGAAAAAGATGGTGCCGACGAAAGTGCGATCATCGAAAAAACAGATACGATCTGCTGTTCTTTTTTCTCTTCGCTTCCAAACATCCAGCAGCTTCTGATGAAAGATGTGCAGGCTGCTTTTGACGGTGATCCTGCTGCACATTCCAAAGAAGAGATTATTTTCTGCTACCCCGGTCTTTTTGCGATTTTTGTATACCGCTTTGCCCATGAGTTATATCGTCTGCGTGTTCCATTTATTCCGAGAATCATGTCGGAATATGCACATGGTCATACCGGAATCGATATTAACCCCGGTGCAACGATTGGAGAATATTTCTTCATCGATCATGGAACCGGTGTTGTAATCGGAGAAACCACGATCATCGGTAATAATGTAAAGGTGTATCAGGGTGTTACCTTAGGTGCGCTCTCTACGCGAAGTGGTCAGTTACTGCGCGACGTCAAGCGTCATCCAACGATTGAAGACAATGTAACCATCTATTCCAGTGCTTCTATTCTCGGTGGCGAAACAGTGATCGGAAAGGGCTGTGTAATTGGCGGTAACTGCTTTATCACAGAATCGGTACCTGCCGGCTCCCGCGTAAGCGTAGAAAATCAGGATCTGCGCATTACAGAAAAGAAACCAAGCAGCGATCTGTTTGATTAACAGACTCACTGCACTTTAGACGCCTTTTTATAGGAATCTTTTCAAAAGCAGAGAACTTCCCATATTTGAGTAAAATAAAAATAGGACTTTCAAAGCACAGACAACATGCATCAAAAAGTCCTATTTTTATTTATTGAACTATCAATCTAATATTTTTTCAAAACCTAAAACTGCCAAATCAATATTTACTGTAAGTATTGTCTTCCAGTGAAATAATCTTCTCATTTTGTGCTTCATTTGTAACAGATGCAAAATCTGCCGCATCCGGTATATTCGTTCTTCCGGTCGGCACTGTATAGCTCTGTGCCTGATTTCCTACATTGGCAGATGCAGCGCCAAGCTTTGGTGCATCGAAGGAATCAGCTCCCCGACTTCCCAACGATAATGTTCTGTCTGCCGGTATACCGCGAAGCTGATATCTTCCAACCAAATGTTCCAGATTCTTTGCCTGATTAGAAAGCTCTTCACTAGCTGCAGCACACTGTTCGCTTGTTGCAGAGTTCTGCTGTACCACCTGCGATACCTGATTGACCGCCTGCACAATCTGTGAAAGAGCGGATGCCTGATCTCCGGAAGCAGATGCAATCTCTTCGATCAGATTTACCGTGTTATCTACTGCTGTGCTGATTTCCACAAGCATCTTCTCTGTTCTTTCTGCAAGCTCGGAACCATTCTGTACCTTCTGAATGGAATCCTCGATCATTTCTGCTGTTTCACTTGCTGCCTCTGCACTCTTTGCAGCTAAGTTACGCACTTCTTCTGCAACTACCGCAAAGCCCTTTCCATGTTCTCCGGCACGTGCTGCCTCAACCGCTGCATTGAGTGCCAGAATGTTTGTCTGGAATGCAATATCATCAATTGTCTTAATAATCTTAGAAATGTTTTCAGAAGACTCATTAATATCACGCATCGCACCAACCATCTGTGCCATCTCCTGATTTCCCTCCTCTGCATTTTCTTTTGTCTTGCGAACCAGTTCATTTGCATTTGCTGCATTTTCTGCGTTAACCTTTGTCTTTTCCGTAATATTATCAATAGACGCTGTTACCTGCTGCAATGCACTTGCCTGCTGTGTAGAGCCCTGTGCCAAAGACTGGCTTGCGATAGCAACCTGATTTGATCCGGCTCCAACCTGAGAAGCAGATTCTCTGATCTCTGACAATGTACCATTATTCTCATCTACCAACATCTTGATGGCAATTCCCAAAACATCCTGATCTGACTCCGGCTTTACAAGCATTGTCAGATCACCGGCAGATACTTTCTGTGCAATGTCAGATGCTCTCTGCTGTTTTGCCGCCATTGCATTCAAGGCATCCACCATATCACCGATCTCATCCTGATATTTCTTCTGCGCCTTAACATTTACTTCACCCTTAGAAAGCTTCTTCAAAGCATCCATCGCACTGCGGAGAGGGGTTGTGATATCTCTTACTGTTACGAAAGCAATGGCAACCAGCGCAAGGAACATAACGACAGCGTATACGATTGCATTGCGTTCTACCACCATACGGTCACTGTGTGCATCCTTTATCAGTGCATAGGTTGTATCAGAGCACTGATTCTCTAACTCGTCCAACTTTTCATCAATAGCAGTTGCAATATCTACCGCCGTACCTTCGTACTCTTCTCTTGCTGCCTTCACATCTCCGGCCTTTGCCTTCTGCATCACATCTTCAAAGGCTGTTGTTGCAGATGCTGTCTTTTTCTCCAGAGCATCAATCTCATCCTTTAGATCACCGCTTGTGATCATCTTGTTGATATATTTTGCATGCTTATCAACCTCTTCTGTTTCACTTTGAATCTTTCCCAATGCTTCCTGATAAACAGAGTCTGTTATCTTATCATTATCAAGAAGCCCCTCCACATATGCCTGAATATGCAGATAGTTCACGTTGATCTTTGCAAAATCCAAACGAACCTCATCATATTTTTCTATGATGCTCTCATACTGCTTTGATACCTGTGCATAACGCGCATTTACATATGTATTGAATGCTGTCACGATCAAAGCTACTCCGATAAACACAATATACAATTTTGTCCTTATTTTTACACTTTTCTTCATATGTCTTACCTCCAAATTACTCTTCTTCCTCATCTACCGATTCGTCTTTTTCCTCATCCGGATGCGCGATCAGCTTTTCCGGATCTAAAAGCAGTTTCACATCATTTCCCACACGTCCGATTCCATATACATATTTTCGTGATTGTATTTTAAGATCACTTACACTAGGCGGTGGCACAATATCTGCTTCCCGGATATCTGCTACACCCTCAATCCCATCTACGATCAGACCGATCACGGTGCCTTTTACCTGAATCACGATCACGCTGGTACGGTCATTGTACTCTAGTGACTCTCTGCCAAATCGTATCCTCACATCAATGATCGGAATTACTTTTCCTCTCAGATTGATCAACCCTCTGATATAATCTTCTGTTTCAGGAACACTGGTATACTGTTGCAAACCTATGATCTCATTGACATGTTCCAGAGAAATGCCATAAATCTCATCGCAACATAAAAAGGTCATAAACTGCTTTTTTCCCTCTTCTATTTCCTGTTCTTCTACTGCATTGATTTCTTCCGACATATTCCTCCTCATTTCTGCGAATGTTGTTCGCTGCGTTATCTTCTGCTGACCTAATTTTATCAGTTATTATCCTACGAGTCCACCGGTATCTAAGATCAGACTGATGCTTCCGTCTCCAAGCTGTGTACAGCCGGAGATTCCTTTCACCTGACGGATATAGCTTGGCATCGGTTTTACAACGATTTCCTGTTCGCCAACCAGTCCATCTGCAAAGACGGCAATCTTTCGATCCTCATGATTCAGGATGATAACGATACCATCTTCAATATTTTCCTTAGCATTTTCCAGATGATAAAAACGGTTCAGACGGATCAGAGGATAACACTCCTGACGGATCATCACATACTCTTCTCCATCCGGTTCGATAATCAGCTGATCACTGTTGACACGGATAAACTCTGTCACGGCGTTTGTCGATGTCACAAAGCTTGTTCCTGCTACCGAGAAGATAATACCATCTATGATTGCCAGTGTGAGCGGAATCTTCATCGTCATCGTAGAACCCTGACCTTCTTCACTCTCGATTTCCAGCACACCGCCGACTTCCTGAATGTTTTTTACCACGACATCCATTCCAACACCACGTCCGGAGTACTCTGTTACCTGCTTTTTGGTAGAAAAGCCCGGCAGAGTAATGAAGTTGTATACTTCCTTGTCGCTGAAATCTTTTTCGGAACGGTTTCCCAAAAGCCCGTTTGCCTTAGCTTTCGCCAGAATTTCATCTCTTTTCAGACCTTTTCCATTATCCGAAACACTGATCCAGACCTGTCCGCCTTCATTTTTCGCTGCAAGCGTGATCTTACCTTTTTCTTTTCCGAGCTCCTGACGCTTTTCATTGCTCTCAATACCGTGGTCAACCGAATTTCGGATCAGATGCATCAATGGATCTGAAATATGCTCGATGATATTTTTATCCACCTCTGTTTCCTCTCCAATGACTTCCAGTTCAATATCTTTTCCAAGCTTTTTCGATGTATCATATACAATTCGATTCATCTTCTGGAATGTATTTTTCAAAGGCATCATTCGCATTGCCATGATCGCATCCTGTAGCTCTGATGTAATCTTAGACAACTGCCCTGCTGCCTTCTGAAAGTTTGTCAGGTCTAAGCCCGGAACCTTTAAATCAGGATTTTGCAGCACAACAGCTTCCGCTATAACTAATTCACCGATCAGATCCATCAACAGATCCATTTTATTAATATTGACACTGATAAAGCTCTGTGCTTCGCCCTTTTTGGCTACCGGCTTTTTCTTTGCCGGTTTCTTCGCTGCTTCCTTCTTCTTTGACGGCTCTTCCTTTTTATCTTCCTCTTCCGATAAAACAATCGCTTTGGGCTTCTGGGATTCCACCAGAACGGTCGGCTGTTCTACCGGCGCCATCAGCACTTCACCTGCGGCAGAGATTGGTGTTTCTGCCTCTGTGCAAAATGCGATAAACTCTTCGCTGGTACACTCGTTGATCTCTACATGCTCAATACCTGCACTGGCATTGACTAACTCCATGATCTGATCTGCCTTTTCTACCGTCTGCAGCGCAATTTTAAATCCAAACTCCAGTACAACTGCAGCACTGTCCGGATTTGAAATAATATCTGCCGGTGTAAACAAAATATCTTCTGCAATCCCCTTTAACGAATTAACCGCAATATATGCCTTGATATTTGCCATTTCCGTATCTTTTGCATAGGTAATAAAAATCGTATAAAATTTACTGTCCGCAGATGCCACCGGTGCAATATAAAAATGAGGCTTTTCTGCCGGAGCAGCCGGCGGAGTCTGTGCTGCCTGACTCTGTGCCTTTTCCTGTGGCTGTTCTGCTACGCCGGACGCTTTCTGGATCTTTTTCAGATAGACGTCTAACTGTCCGATCAGGTCTGTCGCATCACCATCCGGCTCTTCCCCCTCTTTGATCTTTTCTAACTCACCGGTAATAAAATCAGATACTTCAAATATGTAATCCAATAATTCCGCATGCGGAATATTTTCCGGATGACTCTCTCTGATAAAATAAAATACATCCTCCAGTTTGTGAGATAACGTGGTAATGTTCTGGTACATCATTACCGCCGATGCTCCCTTGATTGTATGCATTATACGAAAGATCTCATTGACATGATCATCATCAAATTCGCCAACATCCCTGCTTTCCAGACATATATTTTCCAATGTCTCCAAGCCCTGTTCTGTTTCGAAGATAAACATGTCAAGCATGCCTTCCGTAATCATATCATCAGCCATAGCTTCCTCCCTTCCATGATTAGATGAGATTTAATTTGCGCAACACGTTCTCAAACTTTGCCTGATCGATCGGCTTACCTGCATAAGCGACACAGCCAAGATCAAAAGCCTTGTTGACATTTGCTCCCTCATTTAATGCGGTTGTCATAATAATCTTTGCCCGTGCATCTTCCTCCAATCCACGATCCTCTTCTATATCACGAATAGCTTTCAAAGCCTGATAACCGTCTAATGTAGGCATCATAATGTCAAGGCACACAAGATCGTATGGTGTTTCTGCATCTAAAGCCATCAGATATGCGTCAACAGCCTCCATACCATCCACTGTCACATCACACTCTCCATACTTTGACAAAAATTTCATCATGAACTTTCTGCTTGCAAAATCATCTTCTGCGATTAAAATTCTCATATATTACCTCTTTCTGTGCCATCGTTTTCTATGAAGCAGCTCTGTGTCGGATGACACACATACACAAAGTGCTGATTTTGTAATTTTATGTTCTATGGCATGGAATTAAAAATATTGTACACCTTACTGGCAATATTTTCCAATGAAACCTGCTGTTCCACTGCTTTTATTTCATATGCCACTTTCGGCATGCCATATACGACACAACTTTTTTCATCCTGACCAATCGTCTTTGCCCCGGCATGGCGCATCGCCAAAAGTCCACGCGCACCGTCAGAGCCCATTCCGGTCAGTATCACCCCGACCGCATTGCTCGCCGCTGTCTTAGCAACAGATTGAAACAATACATCTACCGATGGACAATGTCCGCTTACTTTTTCGCCTTCTTTTACTTCTACACGGTAGATACCTCCACTTCGTGTCAATCGCATGTGCTTATCTCCCGGTGCGATCAGTATCTTTCCCTGTTCTACCAGATCACCGTTTTCGGCTTCCTTTACCCGCACCTCACACTGATTGTCTAAGCGTTCGGCATACATTTTAGTAAAGCCCGGCGGCATATGCTGTACGATCACTGTTCCGGGAATATCCGAGTGCAGGCGTCTGACCACTTCAAAAATTGCTTCCGTGCCTCCTGTCGAAGCACCGATCGCTAATATCTTGTCGCGATAATTTCTTCCGTATGAAGCTACTTTTGCACCGCTTTCCTTTTTTCTGTTTCCAACCTTGATCGTAGAAGCGATCTTAATCTTTGTGATCAGCTCCTGAGAAACCCACTCAGTAATATGTTCTGCCTCCATGTTCTCAGGTTTGTTCACAAACTCCACCGCACCGGCATCCATCGCATCAAAAACCGCTTTATTTAACGAACTGATCATCACGGTTGGAATCGGATACTGAGGCATCAGCTTTCTTAAAAATTCAATTCCATTCATGCGCGGCATCTCTACATCTAAGGTCATGACATCCGGTTCAAACCGAAGGATCATATCCCGCGCCTGAAAAGGATCTCCCGCTGTAGCAACAACCTGAATCGACTCATCCTGATCCAGTGCTCTTGACAATAACTGACGAAACATAATGGAATCGTCTACCACTAATACTTTTATCTGTTTCATCGAAAACCTCCCCCTGTGTCCTGCCATTTGCTGCATCACCTTTTTACCATTTTCCGATAAATTGATGGCTGGATATATTGAAACTCTGACATGCTTTTGTCAATGCTCTCTGTCGTCCCGATCAACAGATATCCTCCATCCGCCATATGCTGATAAATACGGGAAAGAAGCTTTCGCTTTGTTTCTTCCTCAAAATAAATCATGACATTTCTCAAAAAAACGACATGAAACAATCCCTTAAAGGGTATCTCTTCCATCAGGTTAAAGGTACGGAATATAATCTTTTTGCGTATCTCTTCCCTGACCTGATAGTTCTCTTCATTCACTCTTTGAAAATAGCGTCTTTTCCATGTATCAGGCACAACTTCTATCTGCTCCCCCAGATAAATTCCGCTTTTTGCCTTCTGTAACACCTCCGTCGACACATCCGTCGCCAGAAGCTGTGTATCCCATCCGCTGTCCAGACTAAAGTAATCACTTAACACCATTTGGATGGTATACGGCTCTTCTCCTGTAGAAGACGCTGCCGACCATACTCTTACATCCTTGCTGCGATTCTGCTCCCTCAATCGGATCCACGGCAGGATAGTCTTTTGCAAATACTCAAAATGAACAGATTCTCTCATAAAATAAGTATGGTTAGTCGTTAATACATTGATCAGATTCTTTGCTTCCATCCCCTCCGGATTTTGTTCTACCAAACGGATATATTCTTCATAGCTGTGATACCCGTTTCGAAGCAGATAATTTTCCATTCTCCCCGCTATCAGAACCTTCTTCTGACTCAGATCGATTCCATAGCGTCCCCTTACATAATGAACGATACGCCTGAATTCTTCCTCAGACAGCTTCACATAACCCCTCCTTTTTTCCCATTCACATCGTCACAACTGCGTATTCCCATCTGCCATCATCTTCTATCGTGATCACGAGATAAGTTGGTCTGTGTCCCTCCTGACGCGGCTGGGAAATACTTCCCGGATTCATCGCTTTAATCCCAGAATGCTCATCTATCATCGGAATATGCGTATGACCATACAAAACCAGACCTGCACCATTGGCACGCGCGAGTTCCTTCATCTGCTCCGTGCCTGCTTTGCAGCCGTAGCGGTGACCATGCGTCAGCAGCACTTTCTGTCCCTCAATCGTAATAATCTTTGTGCCCGGAAGCTGTGGAATAAAATCACAGTTTCCACTGACTGCCTCCACCGGACAATCCACCAGACGCTCAATGTTCTCAACCTCACCCTGAATATCTCCCAGATGAATCAAAAGCTCCAACTGCTCCCCTCGGGGACCGAATACTTCGATAGCTTTTCTTAGGTTTGCTGTATTTCCATGAGAATCACTTACTACCAATATCTTTTTTGACATGTTACAAAACCTTCTCTCTGACTAACTCGTCATACATAGCTGTCAGTGCCTTTCCTCTGTGACTGATCTTGTTCTTTTCTTCCGGAGAAAGCTCTGATGTCGTGCATCCAAACTCCGGTACATAAAAAATAGGATCGTAGCCAAAGCCATTTGTTCCCCGCTCCTCATATCCGATCCTTCCTTCTATCGTTCCTCTTGTCGTAATGGTATGACCATCCGGAAATGCACATGCGATCACACATACAAAGCGTGCTGTGCGCTTCTCGTCCTCGACCCCGTCTAACAGATCGATAATATGCTGATTCTTCACGGAATACGGTGTGTCTTCCCCTAAATAGCGTGCCGAATAGATTCCCGGTGCCTTATCCAGATAATCCACCTCTAAACCGGAATCATCTGCTAAAACCATTGTTCCTGTCAGGTCGCTGATCTTTCTTGCTTTTATGATCGCATTTTCTTCAAATGTAGAACCATCCTCTATAATCTCCACATTCTGTAAATTTTCATCCTTTAACGATGTAAATGTGATATTTTCATGACCAAGGATCTGGCGTATTTCATCCATCTTCCCTTCATTTCCTGTCGCTACGATAATCTTCTTTGTCTGTGTATCCATCACTTTTCCTCCAATGCCCTTGCAATTCCATCGCAGATTCCCTGCGCGATCTTTTTCTGACCTTCTTCTTTCTTCATGAAATTCAAATCATCTTTATTTGACATATATCCTATTTCTACAATAGTAGTCGGGACCTTTGCATGATGCAGCAGATACAACTGTTCCCTCCGGATCACACCACGCTTTCGAAGTCCTGTCGCTTGGGACAATTCCTCTAGCATTACCTTTGCTAACTCTTTATTTTTTATGCTTCCTGTCTTAGGCGTCCGCATAGAATACAGCGCCTCCAGACCATTCGCTGTAGTATCTCCGTCACTGGATGCATTGCAGTGAATGCCGATAAAAAGATCTGCCTTTTTCCTGTCAGCAAGATCTGTACGCTTTTTTTTCGATACGTTCCGGTCATCCGTTCTTGTATAATATACCTTGATATTACTCTCTTCCAATAATTCTTTCACACGGTTTACAATCAGCAGGGTATAATCTTTTTCCAGATATTTTCCATTTTTCGAAGAGGTTCCTTCGTCCATGCCACCATGTCCTGCATCCAGAACCACAACACCTTTTACTTCCTTCTTCGCCTCTTCCCACTGTATCGTCTTTTCCATCTCCTGCACGTTTTCTTCGTCCTGCTTTTTAGCCTCTTCCATGCCTTTAGAAAGCTTTGCTTCTGCATGAGCCTCTGTCTGTGCACTTTGCTGCAGGCGCTGCGAAAAACAAATGCAACAAATAAACACCACCAGAAGCAGAGATACACTCTGTGCTGCAAGGCGGCGCCATTCCTTCATCTCCATTTTTTCTCCTGTATCCTATCCATTGCCTTTTTTCAGATTTTTCTTTGGCAATCGGTTTTTCTTCCGTGCCCATTATAGCACTTTTTCCATTCCATATGCAACAAAAGTGGTGCATTTTATATCAAATCATAGTATAATTGGTTGGGGACAAAAACAACCTATTTAAAATACATAAATACAAAAGCGCCTTATGCGCAGAAATGAGGTTACTATGATAAAAACACTTAACTTAGCCGGCTCATGGCACTTTGCGATGGACGAAGCCAGGGAGGGTATCCAAAAGAAGCAGTATCTTTCTTTACCAGAAGATACGATTACTCTGCCCGGCACTACTTCGATGGCACAAAAGGGAAAACCATCGGATGTAAGAGAAACCGGCTTTTTAACAGATCCATATCTTTTTGAAGGATATGCCTGGTACAGCAAAGAGGTGACACTTGATGCTTCTTTACTCGGCAAAAATATCTTTCTTTATCTGGAGCGTACCCGTATGACAAAGGTCTGGGTAGATGATACATTTGTCGGAGAGTTTGACAGCTTAAACGCACCGCATCAGTATGATCTGAGTGATTATATCAAAGCACCACAGTTCCGTCTGACCGTTTTAGTATCCAATGTGGATTATCCGACAAAGGGCGGACATCTGACTTCACCGGATACACAGACAAACTGGAATGGTATCATCGGTGAGATTGCACTGCATATCTATGATGCAGTCTATGTAACTAATTTGAAAACATTTCCGGATATCGACACAAAATCCGTGCGCGTCACCTTTGACACAGTCAACACGACATCTGCTGCCGTCACAAAGACAGTAACTGCCAATGCAATCCTTACCGATATCAGCGGAGATACCGGCGTGGCAGCACCGCAGGCTGCGTTTTCGATTGATTTTCCGGTTGGCACAGCAAGCGCAGAGTTTACCTATGCTTTAGGGGAGGATGCTGCTTTCTGGAGTGAATATACACCTGTCGTATACCGTCTGGAGCTGACGATGGATGACAATGCAGAAAAAGCCGTAACTACTTTTGGACTTCGCAGATTCTCTACAACAGAAACAGAATTTTTGATCAATGGAACACCTACTTTTCTGCGTGGTAAGCATGATGGTCTGATCTTTCCTCTGACCGGCGCTGTTCCTGCCACCGTTGATGAATGGATCCGCGTCATGAAGATTTCAAAATCCTATGGTATCAATCATTACCGTTTTCATACCTGCTGCCCACCGGATGCCGCCTTTACCGCGGCTGACTATCTGGGTATCTATATGGAACCACAACTTCCGTTTTGGGGTACTCTTACCGCACCGGGTGATGAAAATCATAACGAAGAAGAACAGCAGTATCTGATCACAGAGGGATACCGCATGATGGATGCTTTTGGTAATCATGCCTCTTACTGCATGATGTCACTTGGCAACGAGCTTTGGGGCAGCAAGGAGCGTATGGCACAGATTATCCGCGACTACAAGAAGGTCGATACACGTCACTTATATACGCAGGGTTCCAACAACTTCCAGCATACGCCGGTACTACTGCCGGAAGATGATTTCTTTGTCGGTGTGCGCTTTAGCAAAAACCGCCTGATCCGCGGTTCCTATGGCATGTGTGATGCACCACTCGGTCATATCCAGTGGGATGAGCCTTCTACCATGCACAACTATGATGAAGAAATCTGTCCAAGCAATGCAGAGGCTTCTAACGCTGACGGTGCAGAAGAAATCGAGATTCAGTACGGCACAGGCGTCAAAAAGGTCAAAGCGGCACAGGGCGAGGGTGTGTTGATTCCACATATCCCGGTTGTTTCACATGAGATTGGACAGTTTGCTGTCTATCCAAACTTCCACGAAATCCCGAAATATACCGGTGTTTTAAAAGCACGTAACTTCGAAGTCTTCCGTGAACGCTTAGAAAAGAAGGGCATGTTAGATCAGGCAGATGACTTTTTCTACACATCTGGAAAGCTTTCTGTACAGTGTTACAAAGAAGAGTTAGAGGCAGCCGCACGCACAAAGCTTCTCGCCGGTTATCAGATCCTGGATATTCAGGACTTTACAGGTCAGGGAACTGCTCTTGTCGGTATATTGGATGCTTTTATGGACAGTAAAGGACATGTCACACCTGAAGAATGGGCCGGCTACTGCTCAGACGGTATTCTTCTGGCACAGTTTGCTTCCTATATCCAGACAAATGGTGAGTCATTCCAATCTGCTATGGCAATCCGCTACTACAATCCAAAAGAACTAATCAATCAGACACTTCACTGGGAGCTTACTACCGAGGGTAAGACTTCTGCTTCCGGAGAGGTTCCTATTCCGGATCACGCTTTTGGTCTTGTAGAGCTTGGCGATGTGACGATTCCTCTTCCGGAAAGTGACAAAGCACTTGTACACACATTAACTTTAACCATTCCGGGAACTACTATGAAAAACACCTATGAACTATATAGCTATCCTGCTGCAAAGAGCAGTCTTTCCCTCAATGCAATATCAAATATCAACCAGAATGGAACACACCTGTTCCTGACACAGGATTTTGATGAAGCCGAAGCCTTACTAAAGCAGGGCAAGCGTGTTCTTTATCTTCCACAGGAGGTAAAGGAAAGTCTGGAAGGCTTTTACTGCACTGACTTTTGGTGCTATCCGATGTTCCGTGATATCTGTGAATGGATGAAAAAGCCGGTAGCCGTGGGAACAATGGGACTTTTAATCAAAAAGGATCACCCTGCCTTAAAGAGCTTCCCAACGCATAAATATTCTACTCCGCAGTGGTATCAGATTGTATCTCATGCGGACTGTGCTATTCTGGATGATGCTACCGATCCATCTTATCGTCCGATCGTACAGATGGTAGATAACTTTGAAAGGAACCACAAGCTTGGTATTTTATTTGAAGGAAAGGTTGATTCCGGACGTCTGATGATCTGCACCAGCCGTCTGAGCGAAATTGCAGACCGTATTGAAGTAAAACAGTTTACCAAATCACTGCTTGATTACCTGACCTCCGATGAATTTGCACCGGAACAGACATTGAATATGAAACAGCTTAAAAATGTATTTGTTGCAGAATAAGGAGACGATCTACGTGCATACATTAAAAAAATTCATTCCTTACTACGCCCCCTATAAGGGGGTGTTCTTTCTGGATCTGATCTGTGCTGCTCTCATCAGCTTAGTTGATCTGGCATACCCACAGATTTTAAGAAGTTTGACAAAAACATTATTCGGTGAAAGCCCGGCTAGTATTTTACATGCTCTGCCTCCGATTGCCTTAGGACTATTGATCCTATACCTTTTGCAGGCTCTGTGTAAATACTATGTCAGCTATCAGGGACATATGATGGGTGCCCGCATGGAGCGCGATATGCGTCAGCAGTTGTTTGATCACTACGAAAAATTATCTTTTTCCTATTACGATCAGAACAACTCCGGTCAGATGATGAGTAAACTTGTATCTGACCTGTTTGACATTTCTGAAATGGCACATCACGGTCCGGAGAATCTTTTCATCTCCCTGATCAAGATCATCGGCTCGTTTATCTTTTTGTTTTTGATCAACTGGCGTCTTGCGATTCCTCTTCTGATCCTCGTAATTATTATGATTATTTTTTCATTTGGACAGAATCAGAAGATGCAGGCAACCTTTATGGATAACCGCCAAAAGATTGGTGACATTAACTCCAGTCTGCAGGATACGCTCTCCGGCATCCGTGTTGTACAGTCTTTTGCAAACGAACAGCTTGAACGCCAAAAGTTTATGGCAAGCAATGAAGCCTTTCTGGTTTCTAAAGATGCCAACTATCACTGCATGGGAACTTTTATGAGTGGGAACCTGTTCTTTCAGGGAATGATGTATCTGATCACACTTGTCTTTGGCGGTCTTTTGATCGCACAGGGAAAGATGCAGGTTGCCGACCTTGCCATGTACGCACTGTACATCGGTATTTTTATCAGTCCGATCCAGATTTTAGTCGAGCTTACGGAAATGATGCAAAAAGGTCTTTCAGGCTTTCGCCGCTTTCTGGCTGTCGTTGAAACAAAGCCAGATATCGTAGATGCACCGGATGCAAAGCCACTTAAAAATGTAAAAGGACATGTTACCTATGAAGATGTATCGTTCCACTACAGTGATGATGATACACTTGTACTCTCTCACGTATCTTTTGATATCGAAGCTGGAAAATCAGTTGCACTAGTTGGTCCTTCCGGCAGTGGTAAGACAACCATCTGCTCGATGCTTCCACGCTTCTACGATGTAACCGGCGGACGCATCACGATTGACGGAAAAGATATCCGCACCTTAACTTTGGAAAGTCTTAGAAGTCAGATCGGACTGGTACAGCAGGATGTCTATCTTTTTGGCGGTACTATTAGAGAAAACATCGCCTATGGCAAACCGGATGCTACAATGGAAGAAATCATATCCGCTGCGAAAAAAGCCAATATTCATGATTTTATCGAATCACTTCCTGACGGATACGACAGCTTTGTCGGAGAGCGTGGAACCCGCCTTTCCGGTGGTCAGAAGCAGCGTATCTCGATTGCCAGAGTATTTTTAAAAAATCCGCCTATCCTGATACTGGATGAAGCTACCAGTGCATTGGACAACGAAAGTGAGCGCTGGATTCAAAAGAGCCTTACGGAGCTTTCAAAGGATCGTACCACGATCACGATTGCGCACCGCCTTTCTACAATCCGCAATGCCGATGAAATTTTAGTCGTTGCAGATACCGGAATTGCAGAGCGCGGAACACACGAAGAATTACTAAAGAAACACGGAATTTATGCACATTATAATGAAATGGCATAAATTGCAGAGTCAAATTCCCTACGGCAGTCGCCAAATACGAGCAAGCTTGCGCCTGGCTTGTTGCTTTGCGGGAATAAATAAATCACACAGAAAAGAGGCTAATTATGAGAAACAAAACATTGACAACTTTAAAAAAACTTTTTGGCACTTTACTCACTGCTGCTATCATCACAACATCTGCTGCAGCACCGGCAAGTACTGCCTTTGCAAACACAGCCGGCACCAACAGGAAAGCAATTACCGCATACAAAAAGATGCTTGCCAAAAAAACATTTTCCTGGAGCAGCAACCTCGCACAAGCAGAAAATGACACTTCTTCCTACACTTTCCTTTGCAAAGATCTGAATGGCGACGGTGTCAGCGAACTTGTCGTTACGAATCCAAATGCCTGCTATGCAGCCGGTTATACGAAGGTGTTTGCTTATGTCAATCATAAGGTGAAATGTGTCACTACCTGCAGCGGTATTACCTGGTATCAGAAAGGAAAGATCATCGGTATTGAGGATGCTCACACAGGCGCTTACTGGGGCGATTTCTATCGATTGACGAAAAACGGAAAATTAATTGTCAAAGCAAGCTATGGCGGAACAGATGACAAATCGTATGCCAAAAAAGCCAAACATACGGAACATAGTAGCTATGGCTTTTCCATTTATTATACTAACTACAAGATCAACAATAAGGAAACCAGCTATAAAAATTACAAAAAGCAATTCAAAAAAATGACAAAAAATCAAAAGGCAGCCACATTACATTTTCAGAAAAACACAAAAGCAAATCGTGCCAAAATGAAATAAATCTCACACGAAACGAAAAACCGTATCTACAACCTGCTAAAGTGAACGCTAAGAACCCATGGCAGGCTATAGATACGGTTTTATTTTTATGGAATAGGAAGTTGCTGTAATATCGCAGTGTGCCCTTTTTTATCTCCTGTTTTTTTGTTGGGACTGTCGACATTTCTTCACATAAGCTATGATCTTTTTCAACTTTTCCGTATAGGACAATGCTATAAATTTTTGGATTGTGCTGCTTTTTGTAATCTTTCCTTTCCATCCTGTATCTTCATACACTTTTTGAGGAATCTCTATATCCAGTAGATATCCACATTCTGTCATCCCTGCTACATAAGCAATCGGCTTCTGATGCTGACATACCAGTTGCGCGAAGACCTCATCCCTGTCTCCCATATCAGATACCGAAAAGTTCCATTTCCCCTGATATACACACGCTTCCAGCATTCCAATCACTTCCTTATCCGCTATCAGAGGATATTTTGTCATTAGATTGTTCCCATCCTCTTTTGGATTGTAGATAACAAGCGGATTTCCCAAAGAAACCTCTTCTCTCTTCCACTTCTTCCAATTGATATCCGGATCCTCTAAATATGTAGCTATCCAATCTGCTTTCACTCGGTCTACTTCTTTTCCTGCATACTTTTTTACCTCATCCAACAACATCCGATATAATTCCTCTGACGTTTCAGAAGATACTTTTGACGAAGCTGTCCTTTTTTCTTTTTCAGCTAGTGCAGACTGCTCCTGCCCTTTTCTCTGTATCCCTGCCATCACTGCCACTATCACTGCAAGAATGCAGCAAATGCCAAAAAAGATTCCGATTCTTTTTCTTAACACCATAACCACCATTCCTTCCCTAATGTACTCCCTGAATCTTCTGAACGAAGAATTTCAAATAACAAAGGATTCTTTACTTTCTATGACGTGACAAACAGACTTTTTGATGCACACAATTCTCCTTTCCAATGATTATTTTCCACAGAAGTGCATAAAACAGTGTCTTTTCTATTGACGAATGTGGTAAAATAGTAGAGATGTGCTTATGGATCAGACATAAAAATCATACACTAAAAAAACAAACGCTACCTAGAAAGGGAGATTATTTATGAAGAAACTACTCAAGTATATGAAAGGATATGAGAAAGAATGCTTACTCGGCCCACTGTTCAAGCTATTAGAAGCCTGCTTTGACCTGACCGTTCCAATGGTTACTGCAGCGATTATTGACTACGGTATCAGCTATCAGGACAAAGGCTACATTGCAAAATATGGTATTATATTAGTTCTATTAGCAATCATTGGTCTTACCTGTTCGATCACTGCGCAATACTTCGCAGCAAAAGCTGCCGTTGGTTTTGCCGCAAGACTTCGCCATGCCCTGTTTTCCCATATTGAAACACTCTCCTTTGCAGAAATGGATACCATCGGTACTTCTACCCTGATCACTCGTATGACAAGTGATATCAATCAGGTACAATCTGGTGTCAATCTTGCATTAAGACTGTTTTTACGTTCCCCATTTATCGTATTCGGTGCTATGATCATGGCATTTGTGATCGATATTAAGGCAGCGCTTGTCTTTGCGATCGTCATTCCACTTCTCGCACTTGTGGTTTTTGGTATTATGGGAATCAGCATGCCTTTGTATAAAAAAGTACAGGGCGCCTTAGACCGCGTACTCGGAAGCACACGCGAAAACCTGACCGGTGTCCGTGTCATCCGTGCCTTTCACCGTGAGCCGGAGGAAGAGGTACAGTTTTGTGAAGAGAATAATTTTCTCGCAAAATCCCAGCTTTTTGTCGGACGAATCTCTGCACTGACAAACCCTGTGACCTATGTCATGATCAACCTTGCTTTAGTTGCTCTTTTGTGGGTAGGTGGTATCCGCATCAATGCCGGTACACTTTCCCAGGGACAGATTGTCGCTCTGATCAACTATCTTTCACAGATCTTAGTAGAGCTGATCAAGCTTGCCAATGTAATCGTTATGTCAAATAAAGCTTTGGCATGTGCAAACCGCATTCAGGGAATCATGGAAATCCAGTCCTCGCTTGCTTCTGTCGAGTATACCGAAGACTATGATACAACAAATACTTCCGATGCAGACAATCCAAAAGCAGATAATACTTCGGATGTAGAAAGCAAATCCGGACAGGTTATTTTCCAGAATGTTTCTATGGCATATCAAGGGGCACAGGAGCCTTCGATTGAAAAAGTCAGCTTCACTGCCAATCCCGGAGAAAACATCGGCATCATCGGTGGTACCGGTTCCGGCAAAAGTACACTAGTGCATCTGATTCCTCGTTTCTATGATGTCACAGAAGGTACGGTGACAGTGGATGGACAAAATGTACAAAGCTATCCGCTGGAAACTCTGCGCAGTAAGGTCGGCATCGTCATGCAAAAAGCGGTTTTATTTAAGGGAAGCATCCGCGATAACCTTTTATGGGGCAATGAAAATGCTACCGAAGAGGAGCTTATGGAAGCCTTAGAGCTTTCCCAGTCCCTTGAATTTGTTGAAAAAAAACAGGATGGCATCGATTCCTTTGTGGAACAGGGCGGACGGAACCTTTCCGGTGGTCAGAAACAGCGTCTGACCATTGCGCGTGCTCTGGTACGCAAACCGGAAATCCTGATCTTTGATGATAGTACATCTGCTCTTGATTATGCTACAGATGCCAGACTGCGAAACGGTTTAAAAAACCTTTCCTATCATCCGACTATCTTTATGGTATCACAGAGAACCTCTTCTATCCGTCATGCAGATAAAATCTTAGTTTTAGAGGATGGTAAGGTAATCGGTATGGGAACACATGATGAGCTGCTTTCCACCTGTGAGGTTTACCGTGAAATTCACCAGTCGCAATATCAGGAAACGACAGAAAGGACGGCTTCTCTATGAAAAAGAAAACACAACAGGAAACAATCTTAAAAATACTACGCTATATCAGACATTACTGGTGGCTGATCCTCGCTTCTCTTTTATGCGCAGCAGTCAGCGTTGTATTTACTTTATATCTTCCGACACTGACCGGCTACGCTGTCGATGCTATGATCGACAAGGGGCAGGTTGACTTTGCCATCCTGCGGGAGCTCTTAGCGAAGATGGCTGTTGTCATTGCCATCACCGGTGTCGCACAGTGGCTTATGAACGTAGCAAACAACCGCATCACCTATATGGTAGTACGTGATATCCGTCAGGACGCTTTTCATAAAATCCAAAAGCTTCCGTTAAAATATCTGGATGCACACCCTGCAGGTGATGTTGTCAGCCGTATCATTGCCGATGTCGATCAGTTTGCCGATGGACTATTGATGGGCTTTACGCAGGCATTTACCGGAATCCTTACGATTCTTGGCACCTTGATCTTCATGCTTCGCATGAATGTATGGATCACACTGGTCGTTGTACTGGTCACTCCGCTCTCCTTCTTTGTCGCTGCCTTTATCGCGAAAAAGACACATTCCATGTTCCAGAAGCAGTCTGAAACACGCGGCGAGCAGACCGGACTGATTGATGAAATGATTGGTAATCAGCAGGTTGTACAGGCATATGGTCACGAAAAGAAAGCATTGGATCAGTTTGATGAGGTAAATGACAGACTGGAACACTATGCGCTGCGTGCTACTTTCTTTTCCTCCATCACAAATCCTGCGACACGTTTTGTCAATAACCTTGTGTATGCCGGTGTCGGCATCGTAGGCGCCCTTTTTGCGATCAATGGCATGTTAAGCGTAGGAACCCTCTCCTGCTTTTTAAGTTATGCCAACCAGTATACTAAGCCTTTCAATGAAATCTCAGGTGTCATCACAGAACTGCAGAATGCGATCACCTGTGCCGGACGTGTCTTTGAACTGATCGAAGAGCAGGAAGAAACTGAAACACTCCCTGCCAAAGAAACCATCGAACAGACACAGGGAAATGTTTCGATTGAGCATGTTGACTTCTCTTATGTAGAAGATAAGCCACTGATTCAGGATCTGAATGTATCGGTAAAGCCCGGACAGCGCGTTGCCATCGTTGGTCCAACCGGATGCGGCAAGACAACGATTATCAACCTGATCATGCGCTTTTACGATGTTAATCAGGGTGCCATCAGGATTGACGGCAAGGATATTCGCGATCTTTCCCGCGAAAACCTCCGCAGTCAGTACGGTATGGTGTTGCAGGAAACCTGGTTAAAGGATGGTACTGTATTAGATAACATTTTGTTTGGCAATAAAAATACAACAAGAGAAGAGGCGATTGAAGCTGCAAAGCTTTCCCACGCACACAGCTTTATCAAACGTCTGCCAAACGGATACGACACGGTTTTAAAGGAAAATGGTGAGACGCTTTCCCAAGGGCAGCGTCAGCTTCTGTGTATCGCACGTGTGATTCTGTGCAAACCGTCTATCCTGATCTTAGACGAGGCAACCTCTTCTATCGACACACGTACCGAAATGCAAATTCAAAGTGCCTTTGAAAAGCTTATGGAAGGCAGAACCAGCTTTATCGTTGCCCATCGTCTGTCTACGATTCAAAACGCAGATATTATTCTGGTTATGAAAGACGGTCAGATCATTGAACAGGGTAATCACGAAGAATTGTTAAAGAAAAACGGCTTCTATCATAACTTATATACCAGCCAGTTTGCAGGATAAACACAACGAAGATCACTCTATGCATAGAATCCTGCTGCTATACAATTTATCAAAAGTAACAATACTATCTACTCACCTATGGAGGAAACTTATGAAAAAAATACTTGTTCTGGATCTTGATGGGACATTGACAAACGATGAGAAAAAGATTACCCCAAAGACAAAACAGGCTTTAGAAGCCATGCTCAGGCAGGGACATAAAGTTGTTCTTGCCTCCGGGCGTCCAACGGTTGGTGTTCTTCCGGTTGCCAATGAGTTGCAGCTAAACCAGTATGAATCTTATATTTTATCTTACAACGGTGGTTCTGTCTTAAACTGTAAAACCAATGAAGTCATTTATAACCAGACTCTTCCAGATGATATCGTCCCGCAGCTTTTTGCACTCGCAGATCAGATTGATATGGGTATGATGACATACAATACTGCCGGAATCGTTGCCAACATGCATCATGATGAGTTCATGGAGCTTGAGGCTAAGATCAACCACCTAAAGCTGCATCACTTTGAAAAACCACTGGAGCAGTTAAATAACACTGTCAACAAATGCCTTGGAACAGTAGCTGTAAGCAGAGCACCACAGGTAGAACAACAGTTTATAGGACATTTCGGCGACCGTATCAGTGTAAGCCGTTCCGAACCGTTTTTCATCGAATTGGTCCCAAAGGGAATCGACAAAGCTGCTTCCTTAGCCAAATTATGTGAACTTCTCCACTGTACAAAAGACGATATGATTGCCTGCGGAGATGGTTTTAACGATCTTTCGATGATCCGATATGCCGGTTTAGGCGTTGCTATGGAAAATGCACAGGATACAGTCAAAGAAGCTGCTGATTATATCACACTTTCCAATAACCATGACGGAATCGCACACGTCATTGAAAAGTTTATTTTGAACGAACAGCTTTAAAGCTTCCTGCTAAGAATCCAATACCTGCAGATGCTGCATTTTAACACTATACACGAAACGGAGATTACAATGAGTCAATTTGAATTTATTGCGCCATGCCACTTCGGTCTGGAAGCAGTTTTAAAAAAAGAAATCCTGCGTTTGGGATATGAGATTGTAAAAGTAGAGGACGGCAAGATTACCTTTACAGGCGACAGTGATGCCATTTGCCGTGCAAACATATTTTTACGCACCACGGAACGTATCCTTTTGAAGGTTGCAAGCTTTCGCGCAACGACCTTTGATGAATTATTTGAAGGCACGAAAGCAATTCCGTGGGAAAATTATATTCCTGAAAACGGAAAATTCTGGGTAACAAAGGCGACTTCGATAAAAAGTAAGCTTTTTAGTCCGTCAGACATTCAATCCATTATGAAAAAAGCAATGGTAGAGCGTATGAAATCAAAATATAATGTCAACTGGTTTCCGGAGGACGGAGCTGATTTTCCAGTACGTGTAACGATCATGAAGGATGAAGTTGTCGTAGGCTTAGATACCTCCGGTGACTCCCTTCACAAGCGCGGCTACCGCAGAGCCACTGTCAAAGCACCGATTACAGAAACCTTAGCAGCCGCTTTGCTCCTTCTGACACCGTGGAATCGAAACCGGATTCTGGTAGATCCTTTCTGCGGCAGTGGAACTTTTCCGATCGAAGCTGCCCTGATTGGAGCCAATATTGCTCCCGGCATGAACCGCTCTTTTACAGCAGAGCAGTGGACACATCTGATTCCAAAGAAGCAGTGGTACGATGCCATCAACGAAGCTGAGGATCTTATCATACGTGACTGCGATATGGATATTCAGGGATACGATATCAGCGACAATGCTGTAAAGGCAGCAATGGAAAACGCCCGCATGGCTGATGTAGATCATATCGTACATTTTCAAAAACGCGCTTTAAAGGATATGAGCCACCGCAAAAAATACGGTTTTATCATTACTAATCCTCCATATGGCATGCGTCTGGATGGGCCGGATGAAATGCCTGCACTTTACCGTGAGATTGGCGAGGTGTACCGAAATCTGGACAGTTGGTCTATGTTTTTAATCACTGCCTATGAAGACGCCCAGCGTTATATCGGCAAGAAGGCAGATAAAAACCGAAAAATCTATAACGGCATGATGAAAACATACTTCTATCAATATATGGGGCCAAAGCCACCAAGACCAAAGAAACCGGAAGGAAACACTTAGAGTTAAAAAAAGCTGAGTTAACATCCTCACAGATGCATTTCTCAGCTTTTTCTATTTATTCTGACATCGCATATAAAAACTCTACGATCTGCTTGATACTCTCTACCGTTCCACGCTGATAGCTGGTTTCCTGCTCCAGCTCGTGTGAAACATTGTTGACAATAAATGCCGTGCTTAGAAGTTCATCTAACAGACTTCGTATCTTTTCTAACAGTACTGCCTTGTCCTGATCGGGACATCCCGCCATTTCCTCTGCGCTCTGTCTGATCTCATCTATTCCCGATACCAGCTTGTCCGTAATATTAATAGAATCCAACGACATTTGTTCCAGAGAACTTAGGGAATTTTCCATACGTTCCAGTACCAGCTCCGTGGTTTCTTCTGTTTCCCTCAAACTCATTTACAACACCCCCAATAACTCATGTATCGTATGAATACCGATCAACTGCATTCCATGCAATGACGATTTTGGTATCTCTAACTGCCTTTTGTTGACTTCCGGCAAAATGCACCGCGAAAATCCAAGCTTCGCCGCCTCGACTACACGCTGCTCTGCCATATTGACAGCGCGCACCTCTCCGACCAGTCCCACTTCACCAAAGCAGATGGTTCCATTGTCCAGTGCCTGATTGCGATAGCTGGAAAGGAGTGCCGCTATAATACCAAGATCCAATGCCGGCTCCATGATCCTCATGCCACCTGCCACATTGATATACGCATCACAGTCACCTAACCGCAGACCAAGACGTTTCTCAATCACTGCCATCAACAGATTGACACGGTTATAATCGGTTCCTGCTGCTGTACGGCGGGGCATATTAAAATTCGTCTGACAGACCAGTGCCTGCACTTCGATCAGAATCGGTCTGGTTCCCTCCATCGAGCAGGTAACAACCGATCCGGGTTCTCCCTCCGGTTTTCCCTGAAGCATATACTCGGATGGATTTGCTACTTCCACCAATCCACTTCCACGCATCTCAAAGACACCAACTTCATTAGTAGAACCAAAACGATTCTTGACACCACGCAAAAAGCGGTAGGAAGCACTGCCATCTCCTTCAAAATAAAGCACCGTATCTACCATATGCTCTAACACACGCGGTCCGGCAACAACTCCCTCCTTCGTCACATGACCAACCACAAAGATAGATACTGTAAGTTCCTTCGCCAGACGCATCAACGCACCTGTCGTTTCACGTACCTGTCCGACACTTCCGGGTGCTGAGCCAAGCTCTTCCCGATACATTGTCTGAATCGAATCGATAATGACCACATCCGGCTTAAGCTCTGTGATATTTTCCGTGACGATATCAAGATCCGTTTCACTTAGCAGTAGTATTTCATTTTCAAATGTTCCAAGACGGTCTGCGCGCATCTTAATCTGCTTTACAGACTCCTCACCGGAAACATACAAGACATGTTTTCCCTCTGCAGAAAGCTTCTGGCACATCTGCAAAAGAAGAGTCGACTTTCCAATTCCCGGATCCCCACCGACAAGAATCAGAGAGCCTGACACAATGCCGCCTCCCAGCACTCTGTCAAGCTCACCAATCCCTGTCAGTGTTCTCTCTTCTTCTGTTACGGAAACCTCCGAAAGCTTCGAAGGTTTCTTTCTCTCCAGTCCGATCTGCTCTTTTCCGGATGACTTTCTTACTACCGGTTCCTCTACAAATGAGTTCCACTCCTTGCACCCCGGACACTGTCCTAGCCATTTGGGACTTTCAAAGCCACATTCCTTACAGAAAAAGACTGTTTTACTCTTTCCCTTTGCCATAAAATTACATCTTTACAACGCAAACCTTGTATGACTTCTCCGGATCCATCTCAAGACTGATTGCAAGCTTGCCACCAAGATTGGTTTTCATCTCTCCAATATTTACATCATCTACATATACCACATAAGCTGTTTCCGGCTCTAACTCCAAAGTAATGGAAGAATCTTCCCAGCCTTCCACAGAAAATGTAGTTTCTCTGTCAGTTACTTTTAAATCATTGACTACCGTTCCCGGTACTGATTCATATACAAACAGTCCATTTTTCTCAAGCTTTGTAATCTCTTTGAACGTCTTTACCTTATAAAGATCTCCCTCAAATTCAAAGTCAGAAAGCTTCTGCTTTGTGTCAAATTCATAGTTTCCAAAACTTAATGTTCCGTTGCTTTCCTTACGAATTAATTCTTTAATTACTGACATGGTGTTTGTCCTCCTGTATTTTGTTTTTAAGATATTTCCTCTAACGTTCTTATATAGTAAATCAATTATAGCATATCGACTGCATGTTTTCCATATCCATTTTTGCCCTTTTGGCACGAAACTCCCATCTCATTTTCCTGCTGTAGGCATAGGATTTTTCTATATAACCTTATCTGCAAAATGCTAAGTTCTATACCGTAAATGTAATCTTTTCCCCATCAAATCCGGCAAGAACCTTATCCCCCGGTTTGATATCGCCACTAAGCACCCGGTCAGCCAATTCATCCTCGATCTTTGTCTGAATGCTTCTACGGATCGGACGCGCACCATAGTTCTTGTCAAATCCGCTCTTTGCCAGATAAGCCACTAATTCGTCAGAAACCTCCAGTGTCATGCTCATCTGCGACTCTAAACGTTTACACAGCGTGTGTAACATCAGTCTGACAATATCCTGAATGTTTTCCTGCGTCAATGTGTGGAATACTAACATCTCATCAATTCGGTTGATAAATTCCGGTTTGAAGATTTTTTTCACTTCTTCTAATACATTTTCCCGCATTCTCTTATAGTCTGCTTCGGCATCCTCCTGCGTTCCAAATCCCATATGCTTTGGCGCAATAATCTGCTGTGCACCGGCATTTGATGTCATGATAATGATCGTATTCTTAAAGCTTACCTTGCGTCCCTGCGCATCGGTAACATGACCATCCTCTAAAATCTGCAGCAAAATGTTAAACACGTCCAGATGTGCCTTTTCTATCTCATCAAATAAAATAACGGAATATGGATGACGCCGAACCTTTTCACTGAGCTGTCCTCCATCCTCATAACCTACATATCCCGGAGGTGAACCGATCATTTTAGAAACACTGTGCTTCTCCATGTATTCTGACATGTCTACACGTATAATCTCATTTTCCTGACCAAAGACCGCTTCTGCCAATGCCTTAGAAAGCTCTGTCTTTCCCACACCGGTAGGTCCCAAAAACAGGAAAGAACCAATCGGACGGTTAGGATCTTTGAGTCCGACTCTTCCACGGCGCACAGCCTTTGCTACAGCTGTCACTGCCTCATCCTGACCGATCACTCTCTTATGCAGTTCCTCTTCCAGATGACGAAGACGCTCTGTTTCTTCCTCCTGCAGCTTCTGCACCGGAATCTTCGTCCAGTCAGCGATCACATTGGCAATTTCTTCCTCGTCCACCTGCAATTCATGATTCTGGCGCTCTTTTTCCTTCTGCTCCTGCAATTCATGTATCTTTTCTTCTGCTTCCATCTGCTTTCTCTTCATCTGACCGGCAAGTACAAAGTCCTCCTGACAGATAGCCTCTTCCTTTTGCTTTTCAAAAGAAATCCTCTCTTCCTCTAACTCCCGCAGCTGTGCTGATGGAAGATACTGGCTGATACTGGTACGTGCAGCAGCCTCATCTACTGCATCGATTGCCTTATCCGGCAGAAAACGATCATTGACATAACGCTCTGTCATCCTGACTGCTGCCACGATCGCACGATCTGTGATCGTAACCTGATGATGCATTTCATAGCGGCTGCGCAGCCCTTTTAAAATAGCGATTGTTTCCTCTTCACTTGGTTCTTCTACGACAACCGGCTGAAAACGTCTTTCCAGCGCAGCATCCTTTTCAATATACTTCCGGTACTCTTCCCTTGTCGTAGCTCCGATAATCTGAATCTCTCCTCTTGCCAGAGCAGGCTTCAAAATATTGGCCGCATCGATCGCACCCTCAGCACCACCGGCACCAATGATCGTATGAATCTCATCAATAAACAGCAGGATATTTCCTGACTGGCTGACCTCACGCAGTGATCTTTTAATCCTCTCTTCAAATTCACCGCGATACTTAGAACCTGCTACCATTCCAGACAAATCCAGTACCAGCACCCTTTTATCCTGTAGGATTTCCGGAATATCTCCCTGCACGATCTTTTGTGCCAGTCCCTCTACTACAGCAGTCTTTCCGACACCTGGCTCACCGATCAGACATGGATTGTTTTTGGTTCTGCGGCTTAATATCTGGATCAGACGTCTTGTTTCCGTTTCTCTTCCAATCACAGGATCTAGGCGGTCTTCCTTTGCAAAAGCTGTCAGATCACGACTGTACTGGTCAAGCATCGGTGTTGCCGATTTATTTTTTCGTCCCTTCTGCATCATATATTCATTTTTGGCACTTGTCGCATCCTGTCCACTTGCTGTCAAAACATCCACATACAGCTTCTGTACATTAATGCCCTTTGTATTTAGCAGACGCATGGCAATACAATCTGTTTCCTTTAGCAGGGCGATCAGAATATGCTCTGTTCCCACACTGGATGCCCCTAATCTCTCTGCCTCAGCTGCACTGTTTGTAATAATTTTTTTTACTCTTGGAGTAAACTCTGACCTATCTGCCACAAGCACTCCGCTGTCTGATGTAAGGTTATCTTCGATCAATTCAGCTATCTTATCATAAGATACCCCGTTTTCCTTCAAAACCTCGCTTGCAACTCCCTTTGTCACCAGCAAAGACAAAAGAAGATGTTCCGTTCCCACAAAATTATGTCCAAAAGATACCGCCTGTTTTCCGGTATTTTCTAAAACCTTTTGCGCACTTTTCGTATATTTTCTCTGCATATTTCCCTCCTGCTGCGCTATGATCTCCAGTTTCTTTTTATTTTCATGACAATTCCAATCGTAAGTATGAAAAGCAGACCGCAGAAAGATGCGATGATGCCTGCCATATATTTCATACTTTGGCTTTTCCGCTTCTGTGCTTCCAAAGCAAGCTGCTCTTCCTGTGTCTTTTGTTCCTTACTTTCCTTGCGAACCGTACTATTCTGCTTATTTTTGTCTTCCTTCTGTACCGTGACGGATAAACGATACACCCGCTTTTTTCCATTTGTCCCGGTGACAGCTATTTTAATAATATTCTTGCCTTCCGTCAAGTCCCGGTTTCCTTTGACTACTACCTTTGCCTGACTGTCCTGTGCTTCCCATGTGATGTCTAACTTCTTCTTCGAAGTAGTAGCTAAAACACTGTATTTTCTGATCTTAGGTGAAAAATCCGGTGCAAACTCTGCATCTTTGATCGTTAGCTTCCGAAGCTTGTTAGAGCCGGGAATATCTTTTTTCCCCGGTGTCTTTGACGGCTCTACAGACGCTTCCGGCGATGCGGATGCTTCCGGAGATTTCGATGGAAGTACAGACTGCTTTGGAGTATCCATATTCTTATCTGTCTTTTCCTGTGCTTTCTTTTTGACTAATATATTTAATGTATTGTAGGAAACCGACATTTTTGTCGCATTGTCATCATCTGTACGGACAGAATACGGCTTTTCCATTGTAATAGCTGTGCTTCCCTGCTTCCTTGCCAGAAACTTCACGGAATACGTGATATCCGATGCACTGCTTTCGCGCTCTGTATCCTGTATCCGAAACTTATCATCATTTCCATGTACCACACTTCCCCCTGTCACAAACTGCAGGATGCGGTTGTCATAAGAAAAATATCCCTCAAAGCTTTGCATCTTATCTGCTGCACTGACCCTGATCACAACATAGACGGTATCTCCCTTCGTCACCGTAGTATTCTTCGTCGTGATCGACACTGTAGCTCCGGCTGCCGAAGCTTTTTTTGCTCCTAAGCCCATCCCCGGATAAAAAAGACAAACAGACAAAATTCCAAAAAAACACCTGACTGCCCCTGCCTTATGGCGCCACAGCTTTTGTGCTTTCTTTTGTAAAATCCTGTCTGTCTGTTTCATTTATGCTTCCTCTCTTGTCACTTTAATCTTATAATTACGGACACTTCCACTTTCCGAGGTCACTTTAACCGTATATGTTTTCGTTCCCACCGCCAGTTCCTTAACACCTGTTCCTGTGACAGCTGCCTCTGTGCTTACCGCTTTTGCGTTGATCTTGATCGAAGTCACTTTGTTTTCTACTGTCAGCTTATAAATCTTACTTCCGTTATCTCCCAGTACAAACTTAGATGCAAAGGCATGATCTGTCACCGAAAGTGATTTCAGATAATTGTTTGGATTCTTTCCACCGGACGGAACACTGCATGCCGTATCCGGCATATCCTCATAGACCGGAATGCTAAATACCATTGACATTTCGTTTTTATCTGTGCCGTATGCGGTATTCGTCTTCGTTGCCTCACTGTTTGGCGCTTCCACATTTCCCATATACTGATGATTATAGCGGTTCTTTGATGTCACGTTAAACTTTTGCAGATACAGCGTATTCTGTCCTACATTAATATAGTTTTTGCCAATATACGAGCCACCGCCCACGATAGATTTATATGGTGAATTCCACGGTCTGGAATACGTTGTGCCTGAACTTGCCCACTTCAAACCATTAGCAATCGCTCCACCGGCCACGATACTGTTATTGGCACCGATATTATAGAAGTTATAGATTCCTTCATATCCTGCCACCTTACCGGATACCGAGCTGCTCATCAGACCGGAGCTTATGACAACCTCCTGCTTTGCTCTGGATGCCAGGTGATACGGACTAACCTTCGACTTAGTTCCTGCTTTCATAAATGCAGTGGAATATTTCATTTTCTTAGTAGCTCCATCACTGCCCTTATAAGAGAAGGACTTGTTCGACATCGGTGTATTCTGTAAAATCTTTTCTACACCTGCTTTGGTATGTGTTTCTTTCTGATAAGTCAGACTCTCAAACTGAAAGATTCCTCTCTCATCCAAAAAGTTTCTTGGATCCATGTAATATTTGACTGCCTGTTCGGACGCCGTAACCCACGTAGAACCATCGAACGGAATATACTTGTCCTTTGTCCAGTCATATGCTCCCTCCTGCGTAGATTTCCACGCATAGGACTTATTTACGCTTAAGAGATTTAAGCCGACTTTGCTCTCCGCCTTGATCACATCATCCCACTTTAAGCCTGTTTTATACGGTTTAAAGCTCCACTGCGGATATTTTTTATGTAATGCCAGAAGACTTGACACATAGGATTTTGGAAATCCATCCTTTTTAAGCTTCTGCTTATATTCTGCATCTGTCAGCTTAGGTGTTGCCGTAGGCTTGGCGGTTGCCGCAGGCTTTTTCGTCGGCTTCGGAGTTGCTTTCGGCTTGGCAGTCACCTTCGGTGCAGCTGTCGCTTTTGCTGCCGACTCCTCTTTTACAATCTGCAGCCTGCCATCGTTATCATCAATATATCCTTTGACTGAGCTTCCCTGAAAGCTTACTTTGATCTGCAGATATTTTTTTCCCTTCACCACAGACTGACTTAAGATGGTAAACTGTTTTCCCTTCTTAATCTGAACCTTTTGCTTCTTAACCGTCAGTACCGCCTTTTTTTCAGCTGTCTGATACACGGAAACCGTCTTATTGGAATTTAATATACCCGGAAGACCTTTTTCACATGTCAGGGTAATCTGTGTTGATAACACATATCCTTTGTATGTTTTAGACTGATAAGAGAAAGAAATCCGATACCACTTCTGATCCTTTACCATACTTTCTGAAAGAATCCGCACCTTTGCCGCATTTTTTAAGGCAATCGCTGTCTTACCGCTCTTTACTGTTGTACTCTTTCCCGCTGTCTGGTAAACCTTTATGCTCTTGGCATTTACCTTGCCATACACCTTGGTACATACTTTGCCGGTCTGCACGGTAACATAATCCGAAGAGATATATCCCGTTAATGATTTACTGTTCTGCGTAAACTTAACGTGATACCACTTCCCTTTTGTTCCGGTGATCGTCACCTTTGCTCCATCCGAAAGGGTGACATTGGTTCCGCCTGACTTGACCAGACTATAGCCGGTTCCCGGTCCGGAACGCACATTTAGATATCCTTCTACCTTTACCGTACCAACCGCTGTTGCGATCACATGCTCTTTTCCTCTGTACTGCAGCATAGTTAAAAAAGCAACCATACATATCATCAAAAATACGATATAGCCGGCTCTCTTTCGACTTTTCTTCATCCAATCCGCTCCTTACTTTAAAAATGCCTTTAATTCTTCTGTTGTAAAGTAATAATGAGAGCCGCAAAAATGACAATTTACTTCGATTGTTTCGCCATCATCGATCATTTCCTGCAAATCCTTTCTCCCCACACTTGCCACTGCTCTTGCCACACGCTCCTTCGAACAATTACAGTGATACTGTGTCGGAATCCGATCCAGTATTTCTACATCCAGACTTCCCATAATATGCTGTATCATATCCTCCGGCGTCATACCCTGTTCTAACAGATCTGTCACCGAATGAATATGCTTTACGGAATCTTCTACCACATCGATCACGGAATCTTCTGCAAATGGCATTACCTGTATAATGAACCCTCCTGCCTGCTGCACATGATTTTCCCTGTTCAGCAGAACACCTAATCCAACAGAAGAAGGTACTTGTTCAGATGTAGCATAATAATATGTCAAATCCTCGGCAATCTCACCGGAAACTAAATGTGTCTGTCCGTTATATGGCTCTTTCATGCCGATATCACGGATCACATTTAAAAAGCCCGGACCGATTGCACCGGATACATCCAGTTTTCCTTTTTCATTTGGTGGAAGGATAACGGCAGGCTGTTTGACATATCCCTTGACATTTGCTTTGGAATCTGCAGTGACCGTAAGACCACCGATCGGACCGCCACACTGAATCTGCAGTGTCAGGACATCGTTATCTCCCTTCATCATACTCCCCATCATGCTTCCTGCCGTCAGCAGTCTTCCAAGTGCCGCCGTTGCCACAGGACTTGTGTTGTGTATCTTTCTCGCTTCTTCTACCAAATCTCTTGATGTCACAGCAAATACACGTAACTGATGATCTGCCGCCGTTGCTCTTACAATATAATCCTGACTCATGTTCTGTTCCTCACTTCTCTATTTTTTTCTGGCTGCAAAATAAACCCGTTCACTCTGCTTAGCAGGTTCCGTCTTTGTCATTGCCTCATAAACCTGTATCTGATAAAATCCCTGTCTTTCCATGCACTCTTTTACCAGTGCGATCTCATATGCGCGCTGTCTGTGAAGCTCATCTGTCCGCATAAAAAGATCCTGCTTATCATCAACAAGCTGATAAACCGTAAGCAGATATTCATTTAATTTTTCCTGCTCATGATAAACATTTTCCCATATATAACTGGCATTGTCCCGATTGTCTGTCAATGTACGGTTTCCCAAAACTTCACGATAAAAATAATCGGTCTTCATGTCAAAAATGAATACCCCATCTCTGTCCAAAAACATGGACACACGTTGAAACACCGTTTCAAGCTCTGACGCTTCGCAAATATAATTCATGCCGTCACAGACACATACCATGGCCCGCGCTGTACCATATAGGTCTAATTCACGCATATCCTGATGCAGAAGCAATACCTCTGTCCCACATTTTTCCCTCGCGATTTCTAACATTTCTTCTGAAAAGTCAACGCCTATCATATCATATCCGGCATCTTGCAACCGTCGGGTCATCTCTCCTGTTCCACACGCAAGATCAACAACAATCCCACTGTCGATTCCATATTCCTTTAGCATCCCCTGCACATATTCAGACCATGCATCATATGGAATCTCATCCATGAACAGATCATATACAGACGCAAAGCCTCCGTATACTTCAAACTCATCCTCCATGCAAACCTCCGATATTAACGGTTTCTAGAATGATACCGTACCTTGTCCTCATACATCTTTTCGTCCGCCACTTTGATAAACTCATCTAATGTCAGCTGACCACTTGGAACTCCTGTCACGCATCCGATACTTGCCCCTACACGGTACGGCTTGCCGGACTTTTCATTAAACTGCTCTAAATATGCATTCACCTTCTGACACAATGCATCTGACTGTTTCTCACTGTCTACCTTGCCGGCAACTACAAACTCATCACCGCCAAATCTCGCACAGGTATGCTGTGACAGAAAGCACTCTGATAATGCCTTTCCGACGGTAGAAATGGCAATATCACCATCTGCATGACCATATGTGTCGTTGATCTGCTTTAAGCCATTTAAATCAACCGATACTACCATAAGCATTTCCTGCTGCTCAACACACTGCTTATATACACCTTCCAGCCTCTGGTAGAAGCCGCGCCGGTTAAACAGACCGGTCATCGGATCATGGATATATTTATTTTCCAGATTATTGATGACTGCCTGCTGTCTTTGATGGGTTCGGGTTGTTTCCAGGGCATTGCTGATGTTCATCAGGAACTGATGTAAATATGTCATATGCATTTTGTCCGGATCATATACCAGAGCGACATAACCGATCGTCTGCTCCAATACATGAAGCGGCAGAAACATAATATTATTTTCTTTTTCTAAAATCTCCTGAAGCTTTGGCAGCAAAGCAGAGGTTGGAAAATCTATGATACCCGTCCACTCTCCGTCAATCCGCGACAGCATAATGTCCATCGTTGCGGAATATCCCACACGCTTAAAGGTAGATTCCTCGATAATATCTGCCAACACTTCCTTCTGTGTCAAAAAGTCATCGACAATGCATAACCAAAACTTATCTGCAAAAAAGTTTTTGGCATAATTCTGCAGATTGTCAAACACGCCCTGGAAGGAATCATTATCCGTCAGATCGGCTGTCATTGCGATCTGCTCCCGATTAAACTGTTCATAATCATCCAGACGTTCATACAGACTGCGTACCAAAGAGCTGTACTGTCTTTCTCCTCTTTCCTCGCAGCCGCAGGAGCATCCCGGTATAAAAACAGAACCAACCCATGATTGTTCCGGCACAAGTTCCCCCTGAAATGCCTTTTGTAAAATCTGAAATGCCATCACCGCTGTTGCACGATAATCATGCTTTGCCGTTGTAATCTTCGGCATATGCTCTAACGCCTCCCGGATACCGTCAAAGCCTGTCACGGCTACCTCTTGCGGTATCTTATATCCTGCCTGCGTTAAATATTTAAAAGCAGCGATCGCCATCGCATCATTGGCACATACGATTGCTTCCGGAAAAGGAAGCTCACTGTCTAAAAATTTGTCAATCACCTTTTTAGTCGGACCACTCCAGAACTCCCCATATCCGATCCGTTCTTCCTCGACAGGGATGCCATGACGCTCTAACACCTTCTTATAAGCACGCAGTCTTTCCTCCGAGAACTCATTTCCCGGCATGCCGGCAATAAAATTGATCCTGCGGTACTGATGCTCCTCGATCAGATGCTCCACAATATGTTCCATCGCATCCTCATACTGGAAATCTATATTATAGCAGCCATCTGTCGTATACTCGATAGAAACAACCGGTTTATCATACAGCGTGGCACTTTCAACTATCTGTCTGCGTATATCATCTGACTTGATCGTTTCTCCCAACATGATCACAGCATCGACAAGCTGATAGTTAATCAGATGAAAGATATTTCCCTCACCAATATCATGTTTCTCATTTGTATATAATGCACTAAACGAATTAAAAAACAATAGCTTGTAACCAAAAGAATCCGCCAGTGAATAAAAATGCTTTAGCAGCACATCATTGTACTCTGCATTGATACCAGCTAAGCAAATTGCAATATATTTTGTATCCATATTGATCTGTGCCAATCCTTCCCCTTGTATTTTATCTTGAAAATGTCCCCTCCCAATTTTGACACAAAGAGCAATTTCGCACCTCTTTGTGACACAATACCAACTTACAGTATACTGCATATTTACATTTGCTTCAAGTAAATCGTGCGAAATTTACAATTTTTCACATTTAACCCACATCTGTCACTTCTGTCTTAGATGCACGATCACAAACGCAACACGCACATAATCCGAACATAAGTTCTTGCTTTCCTGTTTAAATCATGATATGATTGGAAACAATAGATATATCGAGCGAAAGGACAGGTGACTACATTGCAAAAGCATGAAGAAGCGAAAAAATATATCCGCATCCGCGGTGCCAAAGAACATAATTTAAAAAACATTGACATTGATATTCCACGCGATCAGTTTGTTGTACTGACCGGTCTGAGCGGTTCCGGCAAATCCTCTCTGGCATTTGATACGATCTATGCTGAGGGACAGCGCCGCTACATGGAATCTCTTTCTTCCTATGCGCGCATGTTTTTAGGACGCATGGAAAAGCCAAATGTAGAAAGCATCGAAGGACTTTCTCCTGCCATTTCCATCGACCAGAAATCTACAAACCGCAACCCACGCTCTACCGTAGGTACGGTTACGGAAATCTATGACTACTACCGTCTTCTGTTCGCCCGTGTCGGTATTCCTCATTGTCCAAAGTGTGGCAAGGAGATCAAAAAGCAGACTGTAGATCAGATGGTAGATGAAATCATGACTTACGAGGAAGGCACAAAGCTGCAGCTTCTGGCTCCTGTCGTCCGCGGACGCAAGGGAACACACGCTAAGGTATTTGCTTCTGCGCAAAAGAGCGGTTATGTCCGTGTCGTTGTCGATGGACACGTATATGACCTTTCCGAAGAAATCAAGCTCGACAAAAATAAAAAGCATAATATCGAAGTTATGGTGGATCGTCTTGTCGTGCGAAAGGGCATCGAGAAACGATTATCCGATTCGATTGAAAATGTCTTAAAGCTTTCGGACGGACTGATGATCGTAGACATCCCACAGCAGGGACAGATTAATTTCAGCCAGAGTTTTTCGTGTCCTGACTGTAACATCAGCATCGAAGAGATTGAACCACGCAACTTTTCTTTCAACAACCCTTTCGGTGCCTGCGAAACCTGTCACGGACTCGGATTCAGCATGGAATTTTCTGAGTCACTGATCATTCCTGACCCATCCTTAAGCATCCCTGAAGGCGCACTTGCCGTTCCCGGATGGCAGTCAGCGACAAATCCTTCCAGCTATGGACGTTCTATTCTGGATGCCATTGCTAAAGAATACGGTTTTGATATCAACACACCATATCAGGATCTTTCTGATGAGGCAAAATACCTAATCATGCACGGTACGGACGGCAGAACAGTCCGTGTCAAATATACAGGTCAGCGCGGAACCGGAATTTACGATATTCCATTTGAAGGTGTCATTCGCAATGTGGAACGTCGTTACCGTGAAACAGCCTCTGATGTCGTAAAGAAAGAATATGAATCTTTCATGGAGATCATCCCGTGTAAGTCCTGTAAGGGAAAGCGGTTAAAACCGGGAGCACTTGCTGTTACCGTCGGAACGAAAAACATTGCAGAAATCACCGAGTTATCCATCGAGGATCTGGTTGACTATATGAATCACCTCACCCTAACCGACCGCCAGCGCGCAATCGGCGAGCTGGTTCTGCGTGAGATCAATGCGCGTCTAAGCTTTCTGATGGACGTTGGGCTGGGGTATCTTTCCCTTGCCCGCAATGCCGGTTCCCTTTCCGGTGGTGAGGCACAGCGTATCCGCCTTGCAACCCAGATTGGTTCCGGTCTGGTCGGTGTCGCCTATATTCTGGATGAACCAAGCATCGGTCTGCATCAGCGCGACAACGATAAGCTTTTAAACACACTGATCCGCTTAAAGAATCTCGGAAACACATTGATCGTTGTCGAACACGATGAGGATACCATGTTTGCTGCCGACTATATTGTCGATATCGGCCCCGGTGCCGGTATCCACGGCGGAGAAGTGGTCGCCACCGGCACCGCCGAAGAGATCATGGCAAATGAAAATTCGATCACAGGTGACTACCTAAGCGGTCGGATCCAGATTCCGATCCCACAAAAAAGACGTAAGCCGACCGGATTTATCACGGTAAAGGGTGCCGAGGAAAACAACTTAAAAAAGATCAATGTAGACTTTCCTCTTGGTGTAATGACCTGTGTCACGGGTGTGTCCGGTTCCGGTAAAAGCTCCTTAGTCAATGAGATTCTATATAAGAGTCTTGCAAAAAACCTAAACCGTGCCCGCTGCATTCCCGGAAAGCACAAATGCATCACCGGCTTAGAGCAGCTTGATAAGGTAATTGCAATCGACCAGTCACCGATTGGCAGAACTCCGCGTTCAAATCCTGCAACCTACACAGGTGTGTTTGATCTGATCCGCGATCTCTTTGCCGCAACACCGGATGCCAAAGCAAAAGGCTACAAAAAGGGAAGATTCAGCTTTAACGCAAAGGGTGGCCGCTGTGAAGCCTGCTGTGGTGATGGAATCAATAAGATTGAGATGAACTTTTTACCGGATATTTACATTCCATGTGAGGTCTGCCACGGAAAGCGCTATAATCGTGAAACTTTGGAAGTAAAATACAAAGGAAAAACTATCGCGGACGTGTTAGATATGACAGTTGAGGAGGCACTTCACTTCTTTGATGCCATGCCCCGCATCCGCCGCAAGATTGAAACACTGCACGATGTCGGACTTTCCTACATTAAGCTTGGGCAGCCATCCACAACCCTTTCCGGTGGTGAAGCACAGCGTATCAAGCTTGCGACAGAGCTTAGCAAGAGAAGTACCGGAAAGACGGTCTATGTTCTGGACGAGCCGACTACCGGACTTCACTTTGCCGATGTCCACAAGCTGATCGATATCCTGCACCGTCTGGCAGAAAGCGGAAATACCGTAATTGTCATCGAGCACAATCTCGACGTGATCAAGACTGCTGACTACATTATCGATATCGGACCGGAAGGAGGAGATAAGGGCGGCACCGTTGTTGCTTCCGGAACTCCTGAAGAGGTTGCCAAGTGCAAAGATTCTTACACCGGCTACTATATTCAGAAAATGTTAGATAAAATTCGATAAACTGATTTACAGATGACATCTAAGATATAGGCTATAAACTATAGTTTATAATAATATTTAAAATATAAAATCACAAGAAAGGATAGGAAAAACTATGAAAGAGAAAAAATATTCCTTTTTTGCCATGCTCGCACGCATGAAATATATTGAACGCTGGGCTCTTATGCGCAACTCTGTCCGTGAAAACATCAGCGAACACTCACTGGAGGTTGCCATGATCGCTCATGCACTTGCACTGATTGGTAACAAACGTCTTAGAAAAGAATATAACGCAGAACATGTTGCGCTGCTCGGCATCTACCATGACTGCACGGAGATCATTACCGGTGACATGCCAACTCCAATCAAGTATGAAAACGCAGAGATTCAAAGCGCCTATAAACAGATTGAAAAAACAGCCGCTTTTCGTCTGCTTAATATGCTGCCGGCTGATCTTCGTGAAGAATATGAGTCCTATTTTTTGGACACTCCTGAAGACAAAGAAGCGCACCTTTTAGTCAAAGCGGCTGATAAGATTTCTGCCCTGATCAAATGTGTAGAAGAAGCAAAAGCCGGCAACCGAGAGTTTTGCAATGCAGAGATAACAACCCGTAGTGCCATCACCGCATTGCATTGCCCGGAAGCCGACTTATTTATGAAAGAACTTTTCCCTATGTATGAACTTACACTGGATGAGCTTAACAACTAATACATAAATGATGCTGCCAAAGCATACTACCAACCTTCATGATACTGTCACTGAAATTTTCCTGCTCTATGAATAGTTCTGTGAAATCCCGGCGACAGTATTGTTTTCTACTTTGAACTTTGCTGTCATCTGCTCCAGTGAAAATGCCTGATTTGACAGCACCTCTGTTGACGCTGCCGTCTGTTCTGCTGTTGCTGTATTCGACTGTACTACACTATTGATATTGCCCAATTCCCCTCGGATGGAGTTCGCCTTTTCTGCTTCCCTGTGTGTATCTGCAGAGATGTCACGGAACGCCTGTGCGATCTCATCTGAATCTCCCACAATTTTTCTAAGAGAATCAAAGGTTGCATCTGCACACTCTTTGGCATTTGCAATAGACTGAATGCACTTTTCAATCAGATCGCCTGTCTTTTTAGAAGCTTCGCTCGACTTAGCAGCGAGCTTAGACACTTCCTCTGCTACTACAGCAAAGCCTTTGCCGTTTTCACCCGCTCTCGCTGCCTCCACTGAAGCGTTCAATGCCAGAATGTTAGTCTGGAATGCAATACTGTCAATCGTGCTTACAATCTTCTGAATATCCTCTGACATTTCCTCCACTTCCCTAACTACCTGAAGCAGTTCTGACATCTGTGTATCACTGTCTTTAATCTCTTCATCCAGACTGTTTAGTTTTCCGTTGATCATATTTTCATTGTCAGAGCTGCGATTGATGCTCTCGACAATATTCTCAATATCTGTTACAAGTGACTGAATCGACGTTGCCTGACGCATCGAACCTTCTGACAGAAGCTCTGCTGCTTCTGCAAGCTGCTTAGATCCGCTTTCCACATTTACACTGGAAATCTGAAGTTCACTGATCAACTGATTCAGAATCAGACGTATCTGATTGATGGACTTTGATAAACTGTCAAACGCCCCCGGATATGTCTTCATGGCCGGCTGCGTCAGATCATACTGTGCGATTCCACCTAACACCTGA
This sequence comes from uncultured Lachnospiraceae bacterium, assembly GCA_934317005.1. Taxonomy (GTDB): domain Bacteria; phylum Bacillota; class Clostridia; order Lachnospirales; family Lachnospiraceae; genus Butyribacter. The sequence goes on along the minus strand of CAKREB010000009.1, from coordinate 95,713 downwards.
TTGGCTTCCCCGATAATCTCCGACAAGGTATCTAACAGATCAGAAGCAGCATTTTGTAACACACCAATCTCATCTTTTCGCTTTGTCTTAGGAATCTTCTTAGAGAAATCTCCCCCTGATACTGCCACCAAAGAGTTCTGTACCATCTTGAGTGATCTGCTGATAGATACTGCCAAAAGTGCCGCGATCATCAATGCAATGATCACCGCTGCCACATCACATGCTACAAACTTCTTTACCATAGAAACGATTGTTGTGGAATAGTCTGTTTCCGGTGCGGCAATAACAAGTGCCCACCCATTTGTGTTTTCAATCGGAGCATATCCACATAATATGTTCTTACCGGATTGCTGATAGCTTGTATTGCCTGCTTTTTTCCCCGGAATTGCCTTTACTGCTGCAGCTTCCTTCTCTTTTACATCATCATTCATAATCTTTTTCTCATCCTTATGAACGATCACGTAGCTGTTTTCATCAAGAATATACGCGTAACTGTTGTCACTGACAGATATATTCTTTACGATAGAGTTCATGAAATCAGTATCCAGACGGAAATAGACCACACCGGATACCTTTCCACTGCCAGCCTCGATCGGTGCAGCAATGCTGACGCCATATGTATTGGTATACTTACTCAAAGTCACATCGGATACATTAACAGTTCCAGCCAGTGCCTTCTGCACATAATCTCTGTCGGAAAAATCTGTTCCATCAAGCAGACTGACTCCTTTTTCATTCAAAATATTGCCACTCGTAAAACCGTAATCCTTTACATACTGCTCTACAAGTGCTTTCTTTGCGGATAAATTTCCTTTTGTGCTTAGCGTGCTATCCTTTCCTGCTATGGTAACAGCCGTCATATAATTCTTTAGCTGATTGGAAATATCATCTGTTGCCAACTTTGCAGACGATATCATACTGTCATTCACGCGCTCGATCAAAGCATCATAGCTAAGCAGACTGGCCAGTATTCCTACAATGAACATCAATACAATGACTGTTCCTCCAAAAATCAATTGAATCTTTGCTGCAATCTTCATACGCTTTCTCCTTCTCTTTTCAGACGGAAAATCTTCTCTTTTCCTTACTTTTTATACAAAATCTATTGCTATCATTGTAACACAAATCTTTTGATTTGGAACAAAAATCCTATTATTTTTCGCGATATCAGCTTGCAACACTTTTCAATATAAAATCTGTACTGTTATTTCTTTGTTTTTACCTTAGAAGTCTTATCCACACCGATTTTCTTACCCTTTATCTTAGAAAATGTATTCTTTGATATATTCCCGATAGAACTTTTCTTGCAGATTACGATTCCTGCCTTTTTGGCACCGGCTATACGATTATAACGTATATTTGTTATCGTTGCCGCCGTAGTGCAGATTCCATTTCCTGCCGATCCTTTTATTGTATTTCCATTGACATTTGTCAGCTTTGAGCTGCTGATTGAAATGGCATGCTTACCGCTCTTTTCAATACTGTTTCCCGACAAATCCCTTACTTCAGACTTTTTGCAGACTGTGATGGAATTGATCTTTGCCACACCTACGACATGGTTGTCGGAAACTTTATTGCAGTTAGAGCCTGCGATGCAGATAGCTCCCTTTGCACAGGAAGTCAGATCATTTCCAATGATATCACCTGCTTTTTTCACATTCAGCAAAGAGATTCCAAACTTAGAACAATTCGAGATATGATTGTTCAAAACAGAAGCAATATAGGAATCTGCACCATTTACAGTAATCGCATTAAGCATAGACACCTTTTTTGCCCCTGCCCGCATGATATTTTCCGAGAAAGCAGCTACATTAGAACCATTTGTCACGGAAATACCATAGCGCGCAACGTCTGACAGTGTATTATCTTTAATCGTGCTTCCCTTAGAGTGCTTTGTCAAAACAATCGCCGACCAGTCAAGTGCTTCCATCTGATTATTGTTGATCGTGCTGTTTTCATCATAGGCGCAAAGCACCGCTGAGCCTGCATTGTTAATAATATTATCCTCTATCTTTGCATTCTTAAAGCTATGCAGGGAGATAGCATAGTCATACACCTTTTTCCCATTTGGTGCTGTCACATACATATTGCTAAATGTATTATTCCGAATCGTAATATTATCTGTAGATAGGTTTGCAAATGTTTCCTGTCCATGATGATTTCCCACTCCACGCGGATAGTCATGAAACGTGTTATTTTCTATGACAACATCTTTGCAGGCTGTCTTATCGGAATAGTATCCCGGACACCACTGCAGCATAGACTTCTCCGGATCAAAGTATGTATAGTCTAACTGAATACATTCCTTTGCAGCATATCCGGACTTATTCGCATTTGAACTGTCGCCTGCCACATCCTCTGCCTTCGAGCTTTTTTCCGGACGGAAGCCTGAAAAGTCACATCCGGCAACTTTTGCATCCTTCACGCCGGAAAGCTCCAGAAGATGAGCGCCATAGCAATTTTTAAAAGTCACGTCCTGCACCGTTATATTTTGCGCATGCGCAAAATTCACAACATTTCCACCGGTCTGCGCATGTTCGATATCTCCACCGTTTATCACACCACCGGTAATTGTAATATTTTCTGAAAGAGCATATCCTCCCCCGGACGGATCATCTTCCTTTCGCGAACCGCCTTCTCCGACATTCATCATAAGCGGCTGCTCAGGATTATCCCGATAAAGCTCAGCCCCCTCCGAAAGATCTAACGTAGTATTGGAATAAATACGAAGCAGACTTCCTACCTTATAAGTTCCCTTTGGAAATTTCAGCACCAGAGTATCACCTGATGACATGGTATCTGCCTCTTTTAACAATTTTGTGAGCGAATAGGACACATCTTCTACGCCATCCCCTTTAACACCGTACTTCTCTACATTGTACGTGATTTCCTTTGCTTTTGCGTCCTGTCCTCCCAAAAGCTGCCCTGCGCCAAGCACTATTGCTGCCACAGCCATTCCTCTAAGTAATCTTTTCTTTCTCATTTTCTTTCCTCTCTTTCTATCTTTCTATCTTTCCTCTGTGTAATACCTACATCCTCGCGGAGCGTTTTTGTTTTATAGGAAACGAATAGTTTCCTATAAAGCAAAAAGGCACAAACAGACAGAATACCATTTGTGCCAAAAATACAAGTTAAAAATATATCGCTTAACCCAGTAAAGCCTTATCATTTGCAAACTCTTCGCCACTGACTTCTTCAAACTTGCGAAGCAGGTCTTCTACTGTAAGCTTTTTCTTTTCCTCACCCTTAATGTCAAGAATGATCTTTCCTTCATTCATCATGATCAGACGGTTTCCATGAACGATTGCATCACGCATGTTATGTGTGACCATCATAGCCGTCAGATGATGCTCTTCGATAATCTGATCAGACAGTGCCAGCACCTTTGCCGCTGTCTTAGGGTCCAGTGCTGCCGTATGCTCATCAAGCAAAAGCATCTTCGGCTTCTTTAAGGTTGCCATCAAAAGAGTAAGTGCCTGTCTTTGTCCTCCGGAAAGAAGTCCCACCTTCGAAGTCATACGATCCTCAAGTCCAAGATCTAAGGTTGCCAGAAGCTCACGATACTGCGCACGCTCTTTTTTGGTAATTCCCCAGCTTAGTCCACGACGCTGTCCACGTCTTGCAGCCAATGCCAGATTTTCCTGAATCTCCATCGTAGCTGTCGTACCTGTCATCGGATCCTGAAATACTCTTCCCAGTACAGCAGCTCTTTTATGCTCCTGAAGTCCGGTAACATCCTGTCCATCAATTAAGATTCTTCCACTGTCAATCGGCCACACACCGGCGATCGCATTTAACACAGTTGATTTACCGGCACCATTTCCACCGATGACCGTTGCAAAATCTCCCTCGTCCAAATGGAGTTCCACACCATTGAGTGCTTTCTTCTCATTAATCGTGCCAAGATTAAAGGTCTTATGTACATTCATCAGATCTAACATGCTCAGATACCTCCCTTCGCTGCTTTTCGATATGAATTCTTTGATTTTCCCTTCAGATATGGTACAGCAAGGAAAATAGCCACTACGATTGCTGAGAACAGCTTCATATCGATTGATGGAAGTCCGAGCCAGCATACAAAGCTGATAACAATATAGTAAATGATACTTCCCAGTGCAACAAATACAAGTCTTCCACAGAAGTTTAGCTTTTTGCCAAAAATAGCCTCTCCTAAAACTTCTCCGATAATAACCGATGCCAGACCGATAACGATAGCACCTCGTCCCATATTAACGTCACAGTTACCCTGATACTGTGCTAACATACCACCGGCAAAACCAACCAGACCATTTGAAAATACCAATGCAATGACCTTTGCTACAGAAGTATTGATACCCTGCGCACGGGACATGTTTGGGTTGCATCCGGTCGCACGGATCGTAAATCCCATCTCTGTGCCAAAGAACCAGTATAAAATAGCAATGATCGCGAGCGTAATGATACCTGTCACTAAAATCGTACGTGGAATATAGCGCAATGATACGATCAGATTAAACTGGTCTACACTGACCGCCTGATTTGCCTTTCCACCTGTTATATTTAAGTTGACAGAATACAGTGCAATCTGTGTCAGGATTCCGGCAAGAATATCCGGAATACCAAATACAGTATGTAACACACCCGTGATAAAACCTGCCATCATACCGGCAAGAAAAGCCATGATAAGTGCAACAACCGGTGAATAACCGGCAAGGATCATCATAACTGCCACGGCACCTCCTGTTGCCATCGTACCATCGACTGTCAGATCTGCAAAATCCAAAATCTTAAACGTAATGTATACACCGATTGACATGATTCCCCAAATCAATCCCTGTGAAACATTTCCCGGTAACGCTCTGATAAGAGCCGTCACATCTAACGCTCCCAATACGGGAATTAAACTAACCATTCCTTCCTCCTTCTGTCTGCTTTTTCTTCCAAAAAGCTAACACCTTTTTTCCGTCACAACGACCTTTCTATTATACCCGACAATCCCCATAAAATCAAATAACAGCTGCCAAGACATACAATATCTTCTGCACACTGCTTTTAATCTTCAAAACCTTTTTTGATCTCATCTGCCAAAGCCTTGAGATCCATCTCATCTGCATGCTCTTTCCACGTGATCTGAACCGTGTCATCTGCATAGCGTGGGATCAGATGTACATGCAGGTGAAAAACAGTCTGTCCTGCCGCCTCACCATTGTTCTGCAGCACATTGATACCGTCACAATGTAACACCTTCATCAATACGCTGCTGCACTTTTTGGCAACTAACATAATCTTACTGCAATATTCCTCTGGAAGTTCCATCAGATCTTTTGCATGTGTTTTTGGCAGAATAATGCAATGTCCCTTTGATGCAGGACTGGCATCCATGATCACCTTAAAATCTTCATCTTCATAAATAGCATTGGTTGGAATATCGCCACCAGCTAATTTACAGAAAATACATTCATCATCTACTACTTTATTCATCCTTTTACCTCACTTTCGCACTGCCTGATTTACTTAGATTCTGGTGGCAGTGCATCCTACCATAATCTGTTTTCCATAACCGGTACATCAAAGATCAGGCCTCTGATGCAACGCGTATCAGTGCTTTCCAAAGCGGAACAACGTGTCAAACGTATGAAGCACTTTAAAATTTCCTTTCGCTGTCAGCTCTCCTGTCATGAAAGCTGTCTGCAAAGGTGTTTCTCCGTATATAATATTTTCCAGAACTCTCTTTTCCGACTTGATTGCGACGTCTACCGAGTCCCTGTTTCCATAATAACTTTTTAAGCTGCCATTATCAATCTCTAAGATCAGCTTCCTGTCAAACTCTTTGATCTCCCACGAAAAAGTCAGTGCGATATCCGGAATCGGAGAAAACGCTTTCTGAAATTCTTCCAGATAAGGCTCCTGTTTTTCTAAGACCTTTGCTCCCTCTTCGCTATCTCCCATCATCTGCTTAAACATCTGTGTCAGTTCCTGAATATCTTCCTTCTGCTGTTTGACATAAGAATCGTTCGAAACATACATGGAAAGCTGCTCACTTTCCTGCGGAGTCAGTCGGATTGCCTTAGGTTGCAGTACATTTTCCCGGACAGCCATACTGCTGGATGGAAATGAACTGAGCTTCTTAGAAAAGGTACGATAAAAGTTTTCTGTCTTTTTTTCGATCAGATAAGAATATTCCGTGCCCGTTTCAAAGGTAACGGCATCATCCACATACGCACAGATACCATCGCACGGGATTCCACCAAGCATTTCCCATGCCTTTACCATCGTAAACTGCGCATCCTTCTCGCCATACGTGGCAGCTAACACAACCGGCATCATATAAAGAGATTGTATCTTTTCCTTATCCCCATACAGCCAGCATGCATCCAGAAACTGCCAAAGCAGTCCACCGATTCCCATCCATTCCACCGAAGCCGCTAAGATCACGGCATCTGCCTCCTTTAATGTCTTAGGAAGCACGGAAATACCACGTTTATCTTCATATAAATTGTACTTTTTTACTTTTATGTTCAGTTCATCTAATACCTTCATGATCTTATTCATGACAAATATCGTTGGATCGTCGATCAGACCACGTCCGCCATAATAGATATTAACCTTCATCCATCAATCTCCATTTCTCAATTTAATCTGTTGCTTTCCCATGCAGCCTCAAAAGCGCTGTCTGTCGTGCTTTCCCACTGAGTCCCAGCGAAGCGTCAATAACAATGCGATCAGAAAACCTCCTATAAATCCACCAATATGAGCTGCATTGTCAACTCCCTGACTGGTAAAACCTCCGTACAGGCTCAAAAATGCCATCCATGCAATCTGACGCACACTGTATCCTGCCCTTCTTCCTTTCTGGAAAAGAACCAGACAAAGCATCGCACCTACCGTACCAAATATTGCTCCGGAGGCACCTACGGAAACAACCATGTCATTCCGTAGCATATTATAAACCATTGACGTGCAGCCTGCAAGAATCCCGGAACCAATATATAAAACTCCATAGCGTCTGCTTCCAATCTCAAGTTCCACACTCGAACCGATAAAGGCAAGCACAAGCATGTTGTTAAAGATATGCTCTATTCCGTTGTGAAGAAACATACAGGTAAACAGCCGATACCATTCTCCCTGCTTCAAAACCTCATACCAACCAAGTGCCCCTACATCAAGCAGATCATTTCCGGTAAACACACCAAAAAAATCCGTATAAAAGAACACACAGACATTGATCAGAATGATCAACGCGTTGCACCATGGAATCCTCTTTTCCCGTATCAAACGCTTTATCCGTTCCTTCCTGCTGCCGCTATGATTGTCATATGCCCCAAAAGGCTGACTTTGCGCGGTATCCTGCCATGCTGTCTGACCTTTGCCATACCCCGGATAAGCTGTCTGCTCCTGCTGCGTCTGTTCAAACAGATCTTCAAGCGGACGCCGCAGTACCAGAAATGCCTCCGCTGTATTTTCAAATACCATAACCTGCCCTTTATGCGGTACGATCCGCCAAAAACACTCATAATGCTGAAACAATCTTCTGGCACTGCTATCGTTTTCGCTAACCAGAAGATACAAAAACTGACAGTGTCTGCAGCCTCTGCCACGCAAAAAATCACGGATCTGTTCGGAAATATGATAAAACTGCTCTGCAGACAGGTAATTTCCCTGTGTTTCATCTAACGTCACAACAGCATAGCCTTCTTCTCTATCCTGTCGAAATGCCAGATAAATGTCAGCTGCATTGATAGAAATGCTTTCATATCCGTAACGCCATAATATCTGTTCTATCTGTTGATACATCTGCCTTCCTCCCTGTCTTTTCAAGCTTAATCGCCTCTGTCAGATATATGCTTTCATACAATAACGTATCTTCTCTACTATAACAAAGAACGACAGATTTATCTACACCTTCACTCCGAAATTCCCCTTTTTTGTCGAAGAAGAACTAATTATGACATTCGATACCTTCTTTACGTTTCCCCCTCTCCGATACTATCATGAACTTGTCAACGTTACGTTACCTAACGCCAAAAAGTAATAGGGAGGAAACTACTTTGAAACAATTTTTACAAAATTACAATTTACTTTTTATGATGACTGCTGTCACTGCGATCGCCATCCTGCTAAAATGCATCTGTGCGATCATCTATCAGATTCTGCTGCGGGATTCCGAGCAGGTTCAGACTACAAAAAACAAATGGTTTCGTACCATGTACACAAAATACGAATCCTGCTACAGACTTCAGATTCCCATCCACAACCCGGACTGTTTTATCAACCATTACATGGCGCAGTACCGGTTTCTCGGAATCCCTTTACAGACTTTGGAAAATACGGATATTTTCTGTGGACTGCTTGTGACATCCTCTACACTGCTTAGTGTGATCTGTGGTATTTATTATGAACTTCCAACCCGTTTTATCTGGATTCACTCAATGACTCTTGCTTTTTTTCTAATCTTTTTAGGGGTTGGAGAATTTATTTTTCAGGTCCGCCACAAGCGTGCCCTGCTGCATTTGCAGCTTTTAAACTATTTTGAAAATACCTTACAGGCAAAATTTGAAAACCAATATCTGCACCCCGAAGAAAGACAAGCCTATGAGCAGGCTTATTTTGATTCTGACACGGAAGCAGAGCCTTCCCTACAGCAGGGAACGACTACAGGGAAGGTTCCAAAACCAGACAAAGATGCAGATATTTCCCTGCATAGCATCTTTGATGAAGAGAAAAACCAATCTGGTTCTATCTCTCCGGACATGCAGGAACTGATTGACTCTTTATTAGAAGAATCAAAAATCACAGATGAGATCAACAAAAAACAAGAGAAGCTTCAGGCTGCCGCTACCAATGAGAAATTCCGTCTGGTGGAAGAGATTATGAAAGAGTACCTTTAAAAAGTGTACCACTACCGTACAAGCAATTTCCTATAAAACGAAGAAAGGGTAGACAAATATGGAAAAGAAATATAGTATATCGGACGCTGCAAAGCAACTCGAAGTTGAAACACATGCTCTCCGCTACTGGGAGGTAGAGCTCGGTCTGCATATTGAGCGCAATGCGCAGGGGCACAGGCTCTATACTACTGAGGACATTAACCTGCTGCAAAACATCAAGGATCTGAAAGATCACGGTTTCCAGCTAAAAGCGATCAAACTGATCCTGCCTGACATCTTTACGGTGTGTCATATGGAAACCCAGAAGCTTTACCGGCTGCGTGAAGAGTTAAACCAGCAGGTGATGGAGGAAGCAAGCCACGCCTCATCACAGCACATGGCACAGATCATGCCACTGCGCCCAAAACAGAACACGATCGTGTCACAACTGCACACAGACGCTTCTATGAATACTGACATAAATACCGAAATGAGTACTGAAAATAAGCTCAGGCACTTTGAAGCAATGATGCGTAAAATGATACGCGCAACGGTCGCTGAAATGGATCGCGAATCAGAAGAGCGCATTTGCGAAAAGATCACGACAAAGCTTCTAAAGGAAATGGATTATCTGACACGTCAAAAGGAAGATCTGCAGCAAAAGCAGATCAAGCTTCTTAACCAGATCCTTGCCGAAGTAAAGCCCGAACTTTCAGAGAGCGCTGCATGCTGTGAAGATGGCGTTGCCAAGTTTTCATCGCGTCATAAGGATAAGCCGAAAAACCAGAGGAAAAAATTATTTGCTAAGTCAAATCAATAATGCTACAATGCCATATAGCATGTTTATTCCAGTCAGAATAGCCTGCTCTATGGCATTTTTATATATTTTTATACGATTCTTATTAAGAAAGGGTACATTATCATGGGAAATTTTACTTTTGAAAAATGTAATGATATCGAGGGACTTTATCTTATCCAGCCAAAGGTGTTTGGAGATGCCCGCGGCTACTTTATGGAAACCTATAACTACAACGATTTTAAGGAAGCCGGACTGGATATGGTCTTTGTACAGGATAACCAGTCAAGTTCTACCAAAGGAGTTCTGCGTGGGCTTCATTTTCAAAAAGAGCATACACAGGGAAAGCTTGTCCGTGTAACAAGCGGCGAGGTATTTGATGTTGCCGTTGATATCCGAAAGGGCTCTAAGACCTTTGGAAAATGGTTTGGTGTCACCTTAAGCGGCGAGAAGAAAAATATGTTTTATATTCCGGAAGGATTTGCACATGGCTTCTATGTCTTATCCGATACTGCTGAGTTTAGTTACAAATGTACAGACTTCTATGATCCTTCTTCCGAAGCCGGAATTTTATGGAATGATAAGACTATCCATGTAGAATGGCCTGTTCCAGAGGGCGAAACTCCTCTTCTGGCAGAAAAAGATACCAAATACCCTGCTTTCTCAGAAGAGATTGCTTTGACAGTCAAACATTAGAGTAAGAGGAGAAGAGCACTATGAAAAAAGTATTAATTACCGGCTGTAACGGACAGCTTGGACGGGCACTCAACAGTCTTTTAGCCGATCAGACAGACATCACTGTGATCAATACCGATGTAGACACATTAAATATCTGTGACACCGATCAGGTTTTAACCTTTGTAAAAGAACATATGCCCGATACGATCATCAACTGCGCGGCACATACTGCTGTAGATAAATGTGAAACAGATCAGGACAATGCTTATCAGATCAATGCGATCGGCCCCAAAAATCTCGCACTTGCTGCCAAAGAGATCGATGCTGTGATCGTACAGGTTTCGACCGATTATGTCTTTGACGGTAATACGGACAGACCTTATATCGAATCTGATACACCATGCCCGCAAAGCGTATACGGTTCTACTAAGCTTGCCGGTGAAAAAGCGGTTGCCGAAGCAACAGACAAATACTACATTGCACGTACAGCCTGGCTCTACGGTGATGGCAATAATTTCGTAAAGACCATGCTGCGCTTAGCTAAAACACACGATACGATCACCGTTGTCAATGATCAGTTTGGTTCTCCTACTTCTGCCTTAGAGCTGGCACGCATGATCTTACACATCGTTGATTCAAAAGAATACGGTATTTATCATGCCACCTGCGAAGGTTCTACTTCCTGGTTTATCTTTGCCAAAACCATTTTCGAAATGGCAAAGATTGACATCAATGTAGTACCGGTTACAACCGAAGAATATACGGCAGCTGTCGCAAAACGCCCGAAACACTCCGTTTTGGAAAACAAGAAACTCAATGCGCAGGGAAGTTATCGCATGAAAGAGTGGCAGGATGCCTTAAAAGAATACATGACACAGCTTGGATACTAGGTTTTTGTTCCGTTGCATTGCATACGGATACGACCAGACTGATATCGGAGGAACACATTGAAGATACTATTTTATCAATGGAATGCTTACAATCTATATGATATTCGTATTACCTTTGAAAAATTGGGACATGATGTCACCATGCTTACCATTCCGCTAAAAAATCCCGAAGAGGACGATTCTTATGTGGATAGGCTGACACCGTATCTTTCTGTCCATTCCTTCGATTTTCTTTTTTCCATCAACTTTTTTCCGGTACTTGCCACGGCATGCCACGAAGAAAATCTGCCTTATGTATGCTGGAACTGCGACAGTCCTCTTCTTGCCATGTACCATACATCCATCTTTTATCCTACTACATTCTGCTTTACCTTTGACCGGGCAAACTATGAAACCTTCCGCGCAATGGGTGTATCACAGATCTTTCATCTGCCACTCGCTGTCAATACAGATCGTATTGTCACACAGCAAAACGAAGCCTTTTTGCCGGATTACCCGGTATCCTTTGTCGGCAGTCTTTATGAAAAAAATGCCTACGACCGCATTGCAGACAGACTTCCCTCCTACCTTTGCGGCTATCTTGAAGGTGCCATGAATGCGCAGCTTCTCGTATCCGGTGGCAATCTTTTAGAGCCGCTTCTTACAGATGATATCTGTCTGATGCTTGAAAAACATCTGGACTATAAGCGCAGTAAAGACTCTTTTTCCACCACACGCACGCTCTTTTCCAGTACGGTACTCGGCTTTAAGACTGCTTCTTTGGAACGGCATCATATATTAAATCTCCTGTCCCTTCATGCGACAGTACACCTTTTTACCGACAGTAATACCGATGAGCTTCCACTTATTCACGTCCACCCTCCGATCGATTATCTTACGCAAATGCCACAGATCTTCCATGCCAGTAAGATCAATCTTAACATGACAATTCCGAATATCAAAACCGGTATTCCGCTTCGTGTCTGGGATATCTTAGGAAGTGGCGGATTTGCCCTGACCAATTATCAGCCAGAGTTTGACGGCATTTTTCAGGCAGGAGGCACATTAGATATTTTTGAAGATAACGAAGAGCTTGTAGACAAGACAGCCTTTTATCTGGCACATGATACGATCCGTGCAAAAATTGCCCAAAACGGACTAAAGCTTGTAACAAAGGAGCATAATTATACCATACGCATAGGGCAGATGTTTTCCATCCTTAAAAAATATATCAACTAATTATATGATTTTGTCGTTCACAAATTCTGCGCAAGTAAGCAAGCTCCCTTGCGTTGCGAATAAAACTCCAAAATCCAGCTGCTTCGCATCTGCCGCGCGTTGCGCTTGCGAATTTGTGATATAATAACCTATAGAGAATATAAAAATAGAAATGGAGGATACCCTTGAATTTATTAGACGAGATTTTAGAAGAAAAAGAGCAATATCAGGAACGCTTTTCGCTTGCTGTTGAAAGAGTTCAATCCATAAAGAAGGAAACTACATCCCCTGACTGCGCTGTTACACGCTTTCACGGCACTGACTTTGGAGCTTTCTTTCATACGACAGCAGCTTTTTTATGCGATATTTCTGATTTTTACCATCAAAAAATAGAAGGTGCTTTTGCCGATGCTTCACTGGAAGACTGGCAAAAGCTTAACACAAAGCTTTACGAGGATGTAACCGATACAAACTATGAGCACAGCTTTGCCAATCCGACATACGCAAGAACCAGACTCGGTGAAACATTTAGTTCTATTCTCTGCACCTTATACACAGAGCTTAGAAGCAATATTGTGTACGCTTTTGAGGACAGACTGTTTTATCTGACCACAAGTTTTGAGCTTTTTATCGAGGTCTACAATATTATGGAACAGGAGTATGCAGACTATGAGGAAGTACGATCTGCGATCTACTACTACTTCTTTGATTATGCTGATGTTACGGTAGCAGATTCCCTGCACGATTCCTTTGATCCATCCTACACCTTTGCAACGGATATCATCTGCAACTGTGACCTTTCTGATCTACGGTATTTATATTACTTTGGTGAATATATTTCTGACAATGAACTGCAGACTGCTGCCTACCTAAATACGCTGTCTGATCAGGAGATTCATGACATGGCATTTACCTTCACCGACGGATACCGCCGTGGCTTTGCCCTGTACGACATTGATCTTTCTAAGAAAAAGACGGTCAACGTCCGCTATCGTCTGGGTATGGAGCGCATGATAAAAGAAGTGATCCGTCAGTTTAAAGAGCTCGGTCTGACAACCTGTATCTATCGTGCCGGTATCAGCATCCGTCAGAGAAATCTCCGCGGCAAGGTCGGCTACTTTGGTGCTTCTCCAAACAAGCAATACGAATACGATCACCGCATGGATGATGCCATCTTTTTTGACAAAGCTTACGCAGACCGTCGATTGCAGGAACAGAAGCTTGCACTGGAATCCATCAAAGATCTCTGCACAGACTTTGCCGGTCCTGCCGTCATCGAAACCTTTGGTGAAACACCTTTTAATCCGGTAGAAAAGGAAGAAGCTCTTCACTACTCCAAGAAGCAGCAAAAATGGAAATTAGAGTTTCAAGCTGCCAACGGACTTTTAACCAATGAATATATTCCGGGAGATCAGACCAGCTTTTCCATCATCGCCTATCCACTGCCGGAAATCGGTGAAAACTATACTGAGATCTTTCGTGAAACCATCCGTGTCAACACACTGGATCAGAAAGAATATCTTGCCATTCAAAGTAAGATCATCGATGCCTTAGATCTCGGCGAATTTGTCACAGTAACAGGACGTGGCGACAACAAAACGCAGATGACAATCTCCCTGACACCTATGGAGCATCCCGAAAAAGAAACACGCTTTGAAAACTGCCTTGCCGATGTAAACATTCCGCTTGGTGAAGTCTTTACTTCCCCACAGCTTTCCGGCACAGAGGGAACCCTGCATGTCACAAAGGTATTTCTAAATGATCTGGAATATCACGATCTTACTCTGACCGTTCAGGATGGAGTTATTGTAGACTACACGTGTAGTAATTTTGATGTCGAGGAAGAAAACAAAAAATATATTGAGGCAAACGTTTTGTTCCACCATAAAACGCTCCCTATGGGCGAGTTTGCGATCGGTACGAACACAACAGCCTATGCAATGGGTAAAAAATACCATATCTCTCATCTGCTGCCTATTCTAATTGCCGAAAAAACCGGGCCACACTTTGCAGTAGGAGATACCTGCTTTTCTCATGAGGAAGAGCTTGTCACTTACAATCCGGATGGCAAACAGATGATTGCAAAGGAAAATGACTTTTCCAAGCTGCGCCATACCGACAGCCGGAAGGCTTACTTTAACTGTCACACGGATATCACGATTCCTTATGATGAGCTTGGTGATATCTGCGTACACACAAAAGAAGGACAGATCATCCCTATTATCAGACAGGGACGATTTGTCCTTCCGGGAACCGAAGTTCTCAACAACGTATTGTAAAGTTTTTGATAACTTCGTTTCTATTAGTTCAGTGCTTCTTTCAGAACTTTGACATTGTGCTGCATCAGCTCCAGGTAGCCGATGCCCTTGTCAAAGTCCTGCTTGCTGATATTATGCACAGCGTTAAGCTGTGCTTTTTTTGCACCAGTTTCTTCGCAGATGGTGCTACTCATCAGTTCACTGGAAAGCTCCATGTGAAATACAACCGGTATCTTGTCCTTTTTGACTTTGTCGATCAAAAAAGCAATGGTTTCTGCGCTTGCGCCTGTCTGCGTAGAGCACCCCGGAAAGGCTGCATAATATTTCAGATGATACGCATCGGCAAAGTAGCGGAATGGAAAGCGGTCTGCAACAATGATCTCTCTTCTCTTTCCATTTTCAATCACTTTTGTAAATGCTTCATCCAGTTTTTTTAGCTTGGCAATATATTTCTTTGTATTGCTCTGATACACTGACGCATGCTTAGCATCCATCTTACTAAGCTTATCACACAGCTTTTGCACGATCTGGATCACATTTTTCGGTGAAGTCCAGACATGTTCATCAAATTCTTTTTCCTCCTTGCTGTGTTCTTCTGAAGTTGCCTCTTCTGCATGGTCATGATCATGGTCTTCTTCCTCTGCCTGCATCCCTTCTACCACTTCTTCCCGAACCACCTTGACACAGTCCATCAGGCGGATTGTCTGAAGCTTGTCATTGTCAACCGAATCAATGATCTTGTCTGCCCAGGCATCTGACTCACCACCAATCGTCACAAACAGATCCGCATTGTGTACCATTTTCATATCCTTAGGAGCCGGATCATAGGTGTGCAGATCTACTCCAGGTAACATCAGCATCTGAAGGTCAATCACATCCCCTGCGATATTGCGCAAAAAATCATATTCCGCAAAAACAGTTGCTACTACCTTTAACCTTCCGTCCTCTTTCTGAAAGACTTCGGTATTGCCACATCCTGCCATAGCAAATACCATACTGCCTATCAGCAGAATAGATAATAGTCTTTTTATTCTACGCATAGCGATCCTCCTTCCAACATTGCGACTTACTCTAAATGACATTTCTTTGCACCCAAACAATAGTATCCTATTATCTTACAATAAAAATCACAAGCAAAACTGAAAAACGTTTTCATTTTACCATAACCATCTCATTTGTCAAGTAAAATGAAAACGTTTTTCAAATACAGCATATTCTATGATACAGTACTACAAAAACTGCTTATCAGTGCTTGTCAGGTCAAACTACCAGATAGCAATCTGTATGGAAATCTATATTGCTATCTGCTTTTGACCTTTGCATCATTCTATCGCTTTAAGAACGAATCACTAATCTGCCATCCTCTACATCAATGGTCAGCACTTCGCCAACTGTCAGATTTCCCTCTAGTATCTTCTTTGCCAAAAGTGTTTCCACATTTTTCTGAAGATAACGCTTCAAAGGGCGGGCACCAAATGCCGGCTCATAGGCTTCTTCGGCAATAAATGTTACCGCGCGGTCTGACAGTTTAACCGTCAGTTCTTTCTCTGCCAGTCTGTCGTTTAATTCCTGCATCAGGATAGAAATAATGCCGGAAATATTATCTTTTGTCAAAGGCTTGAACAAAATGATCTCATCCAGACGGTTCAAAAATTCCGGTCGGAAACTTGCACGCAAATCTGCCATCGTCTGATCTCTGGCTTCCTCACTGATGTTCCCCTCCGAATCTACTCCCTCTAGCAGATATGAGGAACCAATATTCGATGTCAGAATAATGATCGTATTTTTGAAATCAACGGTTCTGCCCTGTGAATCGGTGATTCGTCCATCATCCAGTACCTGTAAAAGTACATTGAATACATCCGGATGTGCCTTTTCAATCTCATCAAACAAGACAACGGAATATGGTTTTCTGCGGACTGCCTCTGTCAGCTGTCCCCCTTCCTCATATCCAACATATCCCGGAGGCGCACCAATCAGACGAGCCACACTATATTTCTCCATATATTCACTCATATCAATACGAACCATGTTATTTTCATCATCAAACAGGCTCGCTGCCAATGTTTTGGCAAGCTCTGTCTTACCAACACCGGTAGGTCCTAAGAACAGGAAGGAACCGATTGGTTTTGTCGGATCCTTAATACCGGCTTTCGAACGAAGAATTGCCTCAGATACCAGCTTAACGCCCTCTTCCTGACCGATCACACGTTTGTGCAGCTCATCCTCCAAATGTAACGTTTTTTCACGCTCTCCTTCGGAAAGCTTAGCCACCGGTATCCCTGTCCAGCGTGATATAATCTTGGCAATCTCTTCATCGGTAACACTTTCCTGTACCAACGTGCGTCCTTCTGCCTTTGTCTTTTCCTCGGCTGCTTCCAGCTGCTTTTGTAATTCCGGGAGACGGCCATACTGTAACTCAGCCAATTTATTCAGGTCATAATCACGCTTTGCTGCATCCATCTGCGTATGAATGTCATCAATCTGTTCCTTGATCTTATTCACTTCATCGACAGAAGCCTTTTCATTATCCCACTGTGCCTTCTGCGTGTTAAAGGTATCACGCAGCTCTGCCAGTTCTTTTTGCAGATTTTCCAAACGCCCCTGTGATAAATGATCTGTTTCCTTTTTCAAGGCTGCCTCTTCAATTTCAAGCTGCATGATCTTACGGCGCGTTTCATCTAATTCTGCCGGCATACTGTCAAGCTCTGTCTTGATCATGGCACAGGCTTCATCTACCAGATCTATGGCTTTATCCGGCAGGAAACGGTCCGAGATATAACGGTTTGATAACGTTGCAGCTGCCACTAAAGAAGCATCGGTAATCTTAACTCCATGATATACTTCATAGCGGTCCTTCAGACCTCTCAAGATTGAAATTGTATCTTCCACAGTCGGTTCATTGACCATAACCGGCTGAAAACGTCTTTCCAGTGCCGGATCTTTTTCGATATACATCCGGTATTCATCCAATGTAGTTGCACCAATACAATGCAATTCACCACGCGCAAGCATTGGTTTTAACATGTTACCGGCATCCATCGCACCATCTGTCTTACCTGCTCCTACGATTGTATGCAGCTCATCAATAAATAAGATAATCTGACCTTCGCTTTTCTTTACTTCCTCCAGAACTGCTTTCAGACGTTCCTCAAATTCGCCACGGTATTTGGCACCGGCAACCAACGCACCCATATCCAGTGCAAATATCTTCTTATCCTTTAAGCCCTCCGGCACATCACCTTTCACAATACGCTGTGCCAGTCCTTCTACAGCGGCTGTTTTACCGACACCAGGCTCACCGATCAGAACCGGATTATTCTTTGTTTTACGGGAAAGGATACGAATCACATTGCGGATCTCTTCGTCACGTCCAATGACCGGATCTAACTTTCCATCCTTAGCACGCTCCACCAGATCAGAACCATATTTCTCCAAAGTATCATAGGTTGCTTCCGGATTATCACTGGTTACTCTCTGATTGCCGCGCACTTGGGATAATACCTGTAGGAAACGTTCTCTTGTGATATTGCAATCCTTGAAAAAGGCTTTCATCTCTTTGCTTGGATGTGCTAACATGCTTAGAAACAGATGCTCAACCGATACATATTCGTCACCCATGCGTTTTGCCTCATCCTCCGCATAGATCAGCGTTTCATTCAGATATTTATCAATCCGCAGATCGCCGCCTTGCACCTTTGGTCTTTTTTGAAGCAGTCCATCTACCTGCGCAAGAAATACCTCCGGCTCAATTCCCATTTTTTCTATCAATTTGCGAATAAGACTATCTTCTACATTCATTAATGCCACTAACAAATGCTCCTGCCCGATTTCCTGATGGCCATAGTCCATTGCTACCTTCTCAGTATTTTGCATTACTTCCTGTGACTTTTGTGTAAAACGACTAATATTCATAGGCTCTCCTCTCCGAAATAATTTCTTTTACAAAGACAGCGCTTCAAAGTAAAACCTTGAAACGCTGTAGAACTTTCAGTTGCTATCCATTAGAAAAACATTATCTTATACTATCCTTCAATGGCGATATTCTTATTCTCTTTGACTGCCTTCTGCTCCTTTTTCGGAATCGAAAGTCTTAAGATACCATCCTCAAATTTCGCATGGATGTCATCCTTGTCAACACCATCGCCCACATAAAAGCTTCGGCTCATAGCACCTGCATAACGTTCCTTACGGATATATTTTCCTTTCTTGTCCTGCTCATCCTTATCTAATCCCTTAGCTGCCTGAATGGTCAGGTAACCATCTTCCAACTGGGCATTTACTTCATCTTTCTTAAATCCCGGAAGATCAATGTCTAATTCATAACCTGTGTCTGTTTCCTTCACATCGGTTTTCATCACTCTCTGGGAATGTTTTCCATACAAGGCTTTATCAATATCAGGAAATGAAAAATCCATCCAATCATCAAATAAGTTCTCTCCAAAAATACTAGGCATCAACATAAGTCATTCCTCCTTAACTCTGTCACTGACTTTCCATCTGTCAGACTTGTTGTAAAACCATTTATAAGTTACTTTTTGGAACTTGGGATTATGGAATTTTAATTTTGATTCCGTTGAGTCTTTCTCTCAACTTTTTCTTTTCCTTTGTTCTGTAATATGTTATAGCACTATTATTAGCACTCGTCAATAGGGAGTGCTAATAATTTTTGTGAATTTTTTGTGAACTCTCATTTTTATCTTGCCATCGCACACCCTCGTAATCTGAAAACCATGATTCTCCAGAAGCGTCTGCGCAATCTCTGCATTTAGATCATTGTCCTCCACTAGCAGTATATGCCACCCGCCGGTTATTTCCTCCTCCGTCACGTTTTCTGTTTCCATTGAAATTCTCTTCGGCTCTTCTTTCGATATTCCACTCACCATTTTTCTGACACTAAGCATCAGCGAAATAAAGAGAATTATATGCAGGCTCCCTAAAAATAAACAAAAAACAGGACAATAAAGTCTTCTTAACATAGGTTTCCTTTATTGTCCTGTTCTACTATCCGTATCTCTATCACTCTGCCTGTTCTTTACTACATTTCTGTAAACATTCCTCTACTCTACCGTAACAACCTTTGCAAGATTTCTTGGTTTATCTACATCCAGTCCACGGTCCATGGATACATAGTATGCCAACAGCTGCAATGCTGCAGAAGCCGGAAATACCATAAAGTCATCTGCCATTGCCGGAAGCAGAAATACATCTGCATATTCTGCATCTGCCATGTCAAATGTTTCCTTAACCAAAAGTACCACACTGGCACCTCTGGACTGTACTTCACGGATATTTGAAAGCTCTTTATCCTTTAAGTGATCCTGCGTAACTAACGCTACAACCGGTGTATTCTCCGTGATCAGCGCAATCGTACCGTGCTTTAACTCACCGGATGCATATGCCTCTGTATGAATGTAAGACACTTCCTTAAGCTTTAATGCACCTTCCAGTAAGATTGAGTAATCCAATCCTCTTCCCAGCATAAAAGCATCCTTTGCTTCAAGCATTTCATGCGCGATCTTGTGAATATCATGCTTCTGATCTAACACCTTCTGCATCACATAAGGCACCTGAATGATATTATCCACAAAGGCTTTTTCTGCTTCTGCATCAAAAATGCCTCTGACCTTTGCCATACGGCCGATCAGAAGGAACAATGCGATTACCTGTGTTGTATATGCTTTGGTACTTGCCACTGCAATTTCCGGCCCTGCTGCCGTATACATCACATAATCGCTTTCTCTTGCAATGGAAGAACCCTTTACATTAATCACAGCAATGCTCTTAGCACCCTTCTTTCTCGCATATTTTAATGCTTCCAGAGTATCAATCGTTTCACCTGACTGAGAAATTGCAAGCACCAATGTCTTTTCGTCAATGATCGGATTAGAGTACATAAACTCAGATGCATATTCAACCTGCATGTGCATCTGAAGCTTTGACTGTACAACTGCCTTTGCGATCAGACCGGCATGCATAGCCGTACCACATGCTACCACGCATACACGCTCGCAGTTCTTTAAAATGTCATCCGGTACACCGTCTGCTGTCAGATCAATCTTTCCATCAACAATACGCGAATCCATCGTTGCACGGATTGCTTCCGGCTGTTCCATGATCTCTTTTTCCATATAAAATGGATATTTTCCCTTGCCATCACGGGTGGTATCCCAGTCAATCTCCATAAACTTCGGCTCTACTTCTTTTCCCTTTAAGTCAAAAAGCTTGATACAGTCTTTGTGAAGCTCTACGATCTGATATTCCGGTACTACCATGTACTCTTTTGCATGTGCTCCAAGTGCTACTACATCGGATGCTAACATCGTTCCATCCTCTGTATACGCTGCTACGATCGGGCTGACATTGCGGATCGCATAGATAACATCCGGAATATCATCAAACATGATAACTAACGCAAAGGTTCCCTTTAGATGTTTTACCGTCTTTATAATCGCATCATGTGGATCTCCCTGATAAAAACGGTTTAATACACCTGCCACTACTTCTGTATCCGTTTCTGATTTAAGTTCCTTATGAAGCATGAAGTGGTCCTTTAGTTCCTCATAGTTTTCAATAATACCGTTGTGTACAAGTACAACATTGCCGCAGCGGTGTGGATGTGCATTTTCATCACTGACACCACCGTGTGTTGCCCATCTTGTATGACCGATTCCACAGGTAGACTGTTTCTTATCCTTTGCACATCTTTTACGCAGGTCCTTTACACGGCCGGCACATTTTCTAAGCTTTGTCTTTCCTGTCTGACCATTGATCGTTGCCAGTCCGGCACTGTCATATCCACGGTACTCCAAAAGCTCCAATGCATCCAAAATCTCATCTGTCACAGAATTTTTTCCTGTATATCCAACTATTCCACACATATTACTCCTCATTTCTACACACTTTTTTGCGCATATCGTGCCTGTGTCAAGTGCGTACAGACACAAAGCCCGCATGTAAGCTTCTTACACTACGCTTCCACTTTTTTCTATTTTATGATACAACGAAACGAATGTATTTCGTCCCTGCTTCACTCTTCTATATCACTCCATTATATTGAATTTGTTTTGCAGTTACCCGCATATTTGCCAATATATCACACGCTGGAGCCGCGCGGAGAGACATCCGCCGAACTTTCGATCATCCCTCACCTCGTCAGCCTGCTGTCCTTTCCGGGTACACAGACAGGCTCTGGCGCTTCATAAGAGGCTGCGTAAAATAGAGATACGGATTTTGCTATCTGCGAATTGCCATATCGGCTGTCCGCATATAACAATACTATTATTTAATTGTCAAGGTATCGTGTACAATATACTGATAAATCACTGTTTTGTCAAGATTGCAGGTACTGCGCTAACATCCTATGAACCTGCTCTTCTATCTCCTGTGCGATTTCTGTGCAAATCTTCTTCTTAAGACCAGCCTGAACACCTACACGAACAAGTTCTGACAAACCCGGATTTTTTCCATTGCCATCCACAGTCGTTGTATGTTCCCCATAGTACGTATTGCTAAAAGTAAGATCATATGCCGGACTCAGCCGCCATCTCTGTTCTTCCTCCAAATACAAATATGCAAAATTTTTTGAATGATCATCCCGATTATGCGCGAACACATTAAAGCACATACGTCGAAACATATTTTCCAAATCCTGTTTATCATCTTTTGTTAGAATCTTAGTTAATTTCATCAGACTATGATAATCTAAACTTGGCTGTTCAAAATCCAATTCAAGCAAAGCAGCTGCCGTCAGCATATGAATACGTTTTGTTTGCTTCTTTTCTTCCATTCGATCAAATCGCTTGGTTCCAAAATATCCCTCACACCGAACAGAGGGAAAAAGCTTTGTTTCACTCATCTGAATCCCACATTCCTTTGCACAAACAGAATAATCATACTCCATTTTTCCAACATCTCTTTGATCAACATGCGCCGGGAACTTGATGATCCAGTCTTCATCATGATATCGCGTCATAATTTTCGGTCTTGCTCCTCCACTGGTTCCTCCAAGAGCATATAATTCATCTAATTTTTCAGAATACTCTGTATTTAATATCTTTTGACATTGCTGTTCCAATTCATCAAGATCATCCATATGCTGCACTTGCGATATGTCAATCTGCGGCTCATACGTAAGTGCACCCATTCCGGACTTTCCTACAACTGCCAGACGGTCTAAAACCGTATATGCATAAGGATCTTTTCCCCTCTCCTTTAAAACTCTTTCCAACAGCAATCTTCCCCAGGCATCTGGAAGACTATCTGCAAAAACACCAAATAATCCATCAAAATAATTTTTTGTTGGAAGAAAAACCTGCTTTTTTAGCGGTAAAGAGAACGGGCTAATGGAAAATCCTGACTCCAGCCAACTGTCACTATAAGAAAATGCTGCTTTTCTATCTGCAGTTAATGCTAATGTTCCGACCTCACGTTCATGGTATAAAACAGTGAGCTTTTTATTTGGTTTCATTCAATACCTCCTCTATATTTTTATACGGTATCTGTGAAAAAATGTTTCTAAGCTCATCTGCAATGTCTAACGCCATTGCTATTTTTGTAAGATGAATCAGTGAAATCTGCCCTGTTGTTTCAAAGCGTTTAATCGAGCCATAACTAACTCCACTAATCTCCGACAGTCTTTTTTGTGATATCAATCTGCGCTTTCTGATATTTCTCACTCTTCCGGCTATTTTTTCATCGAGTTCTTCAGCTGTTTCCCATACGAAATTGTCCATTTTCATCTCCTGATAATATCTTTAGACAATGCCTGTTATTATATTACTTATAAGATCAAGACATCAAAAGAGTGCCCGTAGTTGATACAAAACATTCTTGTGATTCGTCGATTTTATAGATAATATATTATCTATTTTAGGCATTTTTGCATATTTTTAGCTAATATTTTATCTAAAATAATAGTACCATTTTTTTGATAAAGTTACAAGAATAATAATTATCTGCAAAAATAAGCTCCATCCTTCAAAACCTCTAGCCAATTTACGCAAAATTGCTTACAATAGCATTAATATTTTAACCCTTTCCCATTAGGAGGACTTTCTATGAAATACACGACAACTATCATCCGCTCGAAGCGAAAAACACTCTGTCTGGAAATCAAAGAAGCCGGTCATTTGATCGTCCGCGTCCCTAACCACACTTCCGATAAAGAGATCCTTGCTTTTTTAGAATCCCATCAAATCTGGATCAACCGGCATATGGAAGCTTTCGCCCAACGACAGCAAAAGCCAAAAAATACAGCTGCTTCTTCCAAACGAACCGATGCAGAAATAGAGCACTTAAAGGAGCTGGCGAAAAAAGAGCTTCCTCCCATTGTGGCGGACTATGCTTCTTTGATGGACGTAACTTATGGGAAAATTACGATCCGCCATCAAAAAACAAGGTGGGGGAGCTGTAGCAGCAAAGGAAATTTAAACTTTAACTGCTCACTTATGCTCGCCCCACCAAAGGTGCGTGATTATGTTATTATCCATGAACTGGCACATCGCAGGCAAATGAATCACTCATCTGCCTTTTGGGATATTGTAGAACATTATATGCCCGACTATCGCAAAGCCAGACAATGGCTCACCCAACACGGCAGTGAACTCTTATAAAAATCACAGCATCAAAAGATACCATTATAGGACTTTATCAAATGGCACAAAAGAAAACAGATTGGTCAGGCATTATCTTTCGTTAAAATTTTGACAACTGATTCTATATTTTATTTTTGCATTGTGTTTTACTCATTTTATTGTAGATGCAAGCTTTATCGTTTTTTCTTGCGGTCGCAAAGCCAATTTCCAACAAGATTGCCAAGATACCCTGAAAACACGCCAAGAAAAATACCACCCAATACATCTGTCGGATAGTGCATATACAGATACAGCCTTGAAAAAGCGATTGCTATTGCTAAGACTAATGTTATCTTCCACAGCTTCTTTTCTCCTGCCCAATAAAGAGCTGCCACCGAAGTAAAGGATGCTGCCGTATGACCGGATGGGAAGGAATAATCATGTGGTTTTGCCGCTAAAAGCTTCACGGCTGTATTAACATCATATGGCCGTGTTCTTGCTACCAGATTTTTCACGATGCCATTGCACAGTACCACCTCAATCAACAGCGCTGCCAGAAGTATCACTCCTGATTTCTTTCTCTGTATCAGCAAAACAACAAGCAATATGATCCATATGATTCCTGCATTTCCCAGTGATGTAATCACCGGCATGATCACATCACCTGCCGGCGTATGCCATGTCTGTATCCAGTCTAATATCCTTAATTCCATACTTTCTCCCATTCATCATGCATATAAGACACTGCTTTATGCTATGCCAAGTTCATATATCTTTTCCTCTACTGCTTTGGCAAATGCCAGATGACCGGCCTCATCCATATGCTCACGGTCTTTGCTGCTTGGTGCCGCATAGCGGGAGGCATCCAAAAAGGCAACTTTGCGTTCTTTTGCAATCTTACGATAAACCTCTGCCAGCTCTTTCGAAATCGCAACGGATTCCTCGGAAAATTCCTCATCGTATCCTTCTTCCCAAACCTTATCCCCCAAGTGGATTGGAGAGATCAGCAAAACATTTTTGGTATCCGCCTTTTGCTCCACCTGATCCAAAATGCGTGTAATTCCTTTTCCAATCACATCTGCCGATGCTGCGTTACGTGTTTTGCAGTCATTGGTTCCCAGCATGATAATAACCAGATCCAACAGTTGATGACTTTCTAACAGAGTCGGAAGCAGTTCGGTTCCTCTCCGTCCGTCACGGAGTACATCATCAAACACCGTCGTGCGGCCACATAATCCTTCTTCGATTACTCGAAATTTATCCAAACCCAGATCCATATTTAAAATGCTGGTCCAACGGACCCCCCACGGATAACGTTTATCGGTACCCGGAATCAAGCCAAATGTATTCGAATCGCCAAAGCATAATATCTGTTTCATATCTATCACTCCTCATCAAAAATCGTATCCTTTTTCTTCTTGTCATTACCATATCAAACTTTTACGATTTTGGATAATTCATAAATTCTTGAAACGCTTATAGCTTTTCCCTATAAACCTATTCGAATGATAGGATATGTATTATCAAATAAAATTTTTTTCCCATTCTAAGTGTTGACACTTAGAATTTGTCTGCCACCACTTAGGGCGCATATACTATTCTTCGTTATCTTCCTCCTGACTATAACTTTTTACAATCTTTAACCATTCCTCTTTGTTTTCCGGATTTTGTGCGATCACTTCCTCAATATTATGCACAAACTCCTGCTTAATCCCCTCATTGTACTCAATCTGTTCCCGCAGAATCTGGCGCTGTGCATTTAATTTGTGACGGATTTCTACCATTTCCCTCTCATCGATCAGAGCCAATGCCTGACCAATCCAGATTTCGCGATTCAGGACATTCTGCCGTTTTAGTCCATCTAACAGACTGTCACAATAATAATTAAGCTGTTCTGTATTTTCGCGAAATTTCTTTTCGTATTCTCTGGCACGAACATATTCATTCCAAAGCTTTTCAAACTCTGCCGCACTCGATACACCAAATTTTTCCTTCGTATAATCTAATACATTCAGGTTATTTACGCACTTAATCTTGACACGATTCAACAGACTGATTGCTTTTTCCATCTTACGGTCTGCCAATGCCATCTCTCTGCGGTTCCGATTCGACTCTACGAAAAGAACTCCCGCAGACACAGCAGCTAACAATACTGTTCCCAGATATGGCAATGTCATATCTACCTCCAGAGCATAATAGATTACCACAAACAGTACAAAAAGCGAAAGGATCAGTACGATCAACACCTTTGCCATACCCTTTAATGCATTCTGCTTTTCAATAATCTCCTGCTGCTCCTTGCGAAGCTTCTTTTTTTCCTCATGAAGCTTATCCATATCTCCTTCAATTGCTTTCTGATACGATTCTGTGGCATACATTTTTTTAATCTCATCCACCAGTTCATTTTCATAAGGTTCAAACCGCCGCATCACCACGTCAGATATGGTAAGATTCCGGTTCTTATACTGGTTTCTTTCCTGCGTCAGTTTAATGATATTTCTTGCAGCATCACGAATCTGCTTTTTGTCCTCACCGGATGCGCGATCAATCTTCTGAATATCCAGAAGAGAATCCGTCACTCCCTGATACTCCCGACGGATCTGTGCGATCTGCCTGTCGGCTTCCTGTACTGCCTGACAACACTCTGTCACATACCGCTTCTGATCTCCCGGATGTGCCGGTTTTACGATCTCTGTCTGATATTCTTCCCTCTTAGCCGGATTTTTCTTGCGTTCTTTTTCTGCCGTGGTAGCTTTTTGCTCCTGTTCTAACTGCTTTTCCCTACGAAGTTTTTCTAACTTTTCCTCTGCTTCCAGTTCCAGCTCTTCTTCCTGTTGCCGTTTTTTTCTTCTATTCCAAAATGCCATATCATAACCATGCCTTTCCAAAACTCGTAAACATCAGAAATCCTTCCTGACATTTGCACTCTATCCCACTGTATTATACACTTATCTGACGGCGATACTCATTTTTCCATTCAATAATGTATCCATGAACCTTGTCATAATACTCTTCGACCTGACCGTTTTTCAAAAGAATCCTTAACTTTTCAATCTGCTTTGACGCCCTGTTCGTGCTGCATATTTCCATTGCACGGGTATATTTCTTCTCCCACTCATTCTGTTTTTCCTGTGAGATATCCAGATCCTTTACAACCTTTTTAAAACGCTCTACATCCTTACACATGCGCAGCGCTGACAGGCATTGAAACAAAGATTTCTCCCGATTATTCTTTTCATATGCCTGCAAAAAATAATCCGATGCCTTATGAAATTCTCCCATATTTACATAGGCTACAGCCATATTATGGAAAATATCTCCATATACCCCACTGTCTGCCTGCAAAATCTCATCACTCTCGAAAATCTTCTCATACTCTTCAATCGCTTTTTCATATGACTGACAGTTCAGGTAATTATCTCCCTTATATTTCCTTCTTGCATACTTTGGCAGCTTGTCTAACTCATCGATAATACGAATCAGCTCGTTGATCTCATCCTCATCGTAGTAGTCACAGCTGCAGCAGATTGTAACCACAATATCCTTAATATTATGATGATCATTTATCAGCTTTTCCATCTTGTCCGCTGTCTTATCCATGTGCAGCTCATTGCGCAGCCACAGCGCAAACTCTCTGTCAAAGACTTCTTCCTGCATCATATAAATATTATGACGGATGTAGTAACATACTTCTTCGATCGAGTATACATTCGTCTTTGTCAATCGAAAATGATATGGCTCCTTTGCAATACAACTGCCACACTGAATCAATTTTCCCATAGCGATAACCAAGCCTTTCTCACCTTGACAGCCTTCCCTGTCAAAATGCTTTTACATCGAAATATATCGTTCCCAAACACGATTGCTGGATGGACAAAACTCCCCAAATCCATTATCTTTCAAGGTTACAATACACGTATTGCTGTCAGCAAAACGGATACGGATCGTAAATCGTGTCATCTTGTTTTCTCTTCCTGCAAATCCACTGAGTGAAAGCATATGCGCACGCGTTTCGTGCTTTAACACATCCTGCATCGTAATCTGAATCTCATCCTCATCATCCGGTATCACATCCACACTGACATCTACCTCACTCCAAAGTGCTCCTGCCTTTGCAAGCAGCACATCCTGTATCGCTGCATCCTTATATAAGCGCAGGGACACATTGCACGCAATCATCTCTTCATCCAAAAACAGGCACTGCGACAGTTTACCTTCCCCGGAAAGCTCTCTTGCTGCATAGCAGGCACCCTTTGTAAACAGATTTTGTCCGCGGAATACTCTTCTTCCCACACACAGCTCTTTTAAGGCGTTCCCTGCCCACGGCTTTTCAAAATCTTTTCCCGTCACATATACCGTTGTAACTAACTGCTTATGTAACGCTGTATTGGCAGCATTTAAAAATGCATAGGAGATATGTGCATCCCCTTCTTCTGCTAACTCCTTCCAGTCAATTCCGTCAGACAGATCCTTCTGGGTCACGCCGATAATGTACGGTGTCGTTTTTCGGTCAATGTCAATCTGTGAATACAAAAGCTTGTTATTTTCCATTTCAAAAAGACCTACATTGTTCACCCAAAGCTCCCTGGGCTGACTAATAGCATAGTACATATAGCTCTGGCGGTAATTCTGTAAGACAACTCCCCCCTTCGGGATTCCAATTTCTTCACAGATCGCCGTTATGTCCTTTTTGAATCGCTCTGTCTTTTCCGGCACAGTAACGACTAACTTCCGTATCTTATCTGTCGGATAATATTCCTGAAGAATACTCAACACCTTTACCAGAAAACGTTTTAACACCTGATAGCTTTCCAGCGTATATTTTCCAACCACGATCTTATCTTCCCGCATCACATCTGCAAGCAGGTAATTAAGCCGTATCACACCCTCTTTTTGTGCATATTCTTCATCACTCCAGTACCATTCTCCTGACACCGGATTGACGGCTAAAGCCGTTGGGATTTCATAAATACGCTCTCCCTGTACCTTTCTTCCGATTGGAACCGGTTCGTAGGAAGTAAAATCAAAACAGGTCATCTGCGTAATCTCCTGTCCCAGATCAATTCCTACTAACAGCTTTCTTTCCTCTTCCACGTATTTTCCCCCTTATATCAACATTTTTATTCCAGTGGTTCAAACAACAGATTCACACTCTCCTGCGTCTGTACATACTCTTTCATCAGATCGATCAGCGTTCCCTCTTCTTTCATTTCCTGCGCGATCATCATAAGATTGAGCATATGATAACGGCTGCTTGTGCGCTCATTGTCCATCGTTTCATCAAAGCTGACGCTGACACTCTTTGTGATCACTTCGCCCTCCGGACGCATCTCCGAAATATAGTACTGTAAGATCTCATCCTGAAAAAGTACAAATTCTTTCACACGGATACCACAGAATATATCACGCATCGTTTCCGTAATATATTCTCCCTTCTCATAACCGGACGAGATCAGATAATGGATCTTTACCTCAACGTTTGGATCTGTAATGTATTCCACATAATACTCGTCCAAAATGTGGATAGGCAACGAAACCTTTCCATAAAAGTCACGGAAAAACGGAAAGACCATTTTTTTCTCATACAGTTTATTGATATTATAGTCTACAAACTTGATCTCTTCCTCTGTCAGTTCCGTTTTCTGACTCAGATACTTTAATGATGCGATCAGACAGAAGATGTTATCCTGTATCTGCACTTCCTTATAGAAATAAGCAAACATCTTATTTGGTATGATCCAATTGTGTACCAGATAGCGATATGCCACAAACTTCATAAATGCCCACAAAAGCCGCTTATCCTTCCCTGTCTGATAGTAGTCATAAAAAACCTCATAGGCATCCGGTGCCATCTCCTCCGTGAAAACAATCTGTCCCAGAATACGCTCTGAAAAATCTGCCATATCAACAGAAAAGCCCTTTGCGTATTTCCATATCTGTACCATTTCATGGATACTTCCGACATAATAGCGGCAGAGATAGCGCATCATGTTTTCATCAAAATGACCTGTCCCAAAAATGTACCATGCAAGCTTGACTAAAAAGCTCTTACCACAATCTATTTCCTTGGCAAACGTTTCACTGGAAACCGTCAAAAGTCTTTTTCCATCAATCCTGTCATAGCCAAACCGTTCAATGCCCTCCATTGCCTTATCAAAGAAACGTCGGGTTGCACAATATTCGATAAACTGTACCCGGTCGGTCGGATTCACAAAATCCCAGTTTAGCTTCTCCAAAGTGGCATCTAACAGCTCTCCCTCAAAATTATCATAATAGTAACGAACCAAAGAACAAAATGCCTTTTTATAATGATAATCACTCAGATTCGGAATATCCAGAACACGCCTGCGAATGTCCATCACTTCTTTTCCCTGCTGGTTCATCCGCTCTGCTTTGTCATAAAGATACAGAAGCAGTCTTGTATCTTCCTTATTCCATTCAAAACATTTGCTTGCCAGATAATCCATATGTAACAGCTTATTTGCCGTATAATCGATGGATAATGCATAGCGGTTGTCAAGCTTATCCGCCAGGAAAACCTGATAATTTTCCGTAAATATCCGTACAATCGCCCTTCCGTTTTGAAATGGCACAAACTCTTCACCGGTCAGCTCACGATGTGTCACATATACTCCCACGATATCTGCATTATCACAGATTATTTCATGGCAGAACATCACGCCCGGAAGCTGCATCGCCATCTGCTCATCAATATTTTCTTCCTGAACAAATTCTTCATATAGTACTGCCAGATTACTGCTGATCCTTCCCGCAGCCAACTGGCGCATGGTAAATTCTTCCATGATCGGGCGGTATGCTTTATAGGTATCTTCGATACTTTTCTTATTTTTCACAACGTAAGCATAGAGCATAGCTTTCTTTGCGATTGTCAGATGATTGTCATATAAAAAGTATAACAATGTGCTGTCTTTTAACGTCATCTCCTGACTTTCATCAATCGAATACATATAATATTCATACAGATCCGTAAGTTTGAGATTGTGCTCTACGCCAAGATTATACCAATAAAACGCATTATGATCCGTAAGCTGCCCCTTCATAAAAAGTTTGCAGATTGAGATCAGAATCTCTTCTTCCGGAAACTGCTCATATAAGCTGCACAGATCACGCCGTATTACATCAGAGTATCCCTTTCGCTTTCCGGCAAGATAGCAGTAACGCATGGCAACTTCACGACTTAAATATTTTTTCTTGATTCCCCAGTGAATCGCCTCACAGATACCATCTGTCAGCTCTGTCAGGCATTCCGGCAGATCGTTTAAGATACTGCATACTTCTAAATACATGATCGGACTGTGGCAGGAATCCTTTAACTGATTGACAATCTCTTCATATTTTCTGCGTTCCGACTGGTATACCGGAGATAAATAT
Organism: uncultured Lachnospiraceae bacterium; assembly: GCA_934317005.1. GTDB lineage: Bacteria > Bacillota > Clostridia > Lachnospirales > Lachnospiraceae > Butyribacter. Next base: position 64,081 of record CAKREB010000009.1, on the reverse strand, counting down.
AATAAAAACCATAATAATCTCCAGTTTTTGGAATCCTTCTGATAGCAGGCTTCAATATTCTGAACACACTGTTCCACAACTGTGTCATCGTCAGCCCACAGCCCCTTCAGATATTGGTATGCCGCATACATCACAACATCTGTATCCTTTAGCTTCTTTTCCTGCGTTTCCAAGAAAGAAAGTCCGCTTCTGACTGTCTGCTCACGATGCTCCATGATTCCAAGATGAATCCGAAAAAGCTGTGTGACCAGTTCCATGCCGGACTGCTCCATTGTATAGACGATGTCGCCTACATTTTTTAAATATTCTTCGTGGCTCATCCGGTCCATGCAGAACTCCAGATGATAGTTCATCAGTTGAAACAGCTGCTTTTGCTGTGCTATTTTGGCACACACGGCTTCGTGGTCTGCCCCTGCTTTATTTGCCGTGATCGTGATCTCTATTTTCTGCCGCACGGTAGATACCGTAATCCTTGCATAGTTTCTTCCCGGCAACATCTTTTCCGTATCGATCAAAAACGGCATGGAATATGTATCTCCCATAAAATCATCCGTCCAGATGATCTTATGCTCCGGTACTACAAATGCACTGTCCGATGCAATATGATACTCTCCAAATCCCCAATTATTTTTTGTAATAATAAACTTATCCGTAAAACTGCGTTCACAATTTTCATACTGAAAACTGTTTTGGTTCACCGAAAGCTGTATCGGCAGCTTCTTATGAATAGCGATCAGGAACTCTTCCATCGCCATTCCCTTGCTCGCGCCCTTCGATAAGCCCTGATATAATGCAATATTGGTATTGTCACGATATAAAAATACTTCTTCAAAGTGAGGATTTCTAAAAAGCGTAGCTGCCTCGTCAGAGTGCTCCTTTGCCAGATTCGTAAAATGAAACAGATCGCGGATCCTTCCGGAAGAAACTTCACAGGACGGAACTCCGGCTACTGCTGAAAACGGAATTTTTCTGGTACCGCAGTCGGTAATGACAGAAATATTTCCCTTCATGGTATCTCCCGGCAAAAGACTTTCTCCATGAAATACATATTCGATCTTATTGTCTGCTCCATGAAAAACACTTTCCGGAAACTCCAAAAACTGACAGTCAGAAGTCACTTCTCCCCGCATCATACGACTATGCTCATTGGACACACGAAATGTTCCCTCCACAGCTTCTCCGGCATTTACATCGATAGAAAGCTGTGTTTCCGATAGCAATAGTGGTGATGCACTATATTCAAAAATCCCTTTGGCAGCCTGATTGACCTTTTCTCTCATAGTTTTCCTCATTTCTGCGCTCTTTGCTGCGCATATTTCTCGATCAGCCGTGTTCCTCCGGCCACTTTCTCCTAATAGGTATAAGTATAAATAGTATATCACTTTTTCTATATACCTTTCAAGTCTTGCACCCTCTCCTGACATTCCTTGAGTTTCCATTCCATGAATGCTATACTGTAATGGCAAAAAGAAAGAAAACCGTATATTTTTATAAAGCGAGGCGTACTACAATGATAGAACAAAAAGAACATTTTCACGGAAGTGATCTTGAAAAGATAGAAAAGATATTTGGCATCAAAAAAGAAGATATCATTAGTTTTTCTGCAAATGTGAATCCTCTCGGAATTTCATATAAACTCCGCGAAGAGCTTCCACAGCATATTGATGCGATCTCAAGCTATCCCGATCGTGAATATACCGACCTTAGAAAAGCTATCGGTGCATATATCGATACCGATTATCAGAATATTTTAGTTGGAAACGGTTCCACCGAACTGATTTCTCTTGTCACGCAGATGATCCATCCGAAAAAGGCTCTGATCATCGGCCCGACCTATTCCGAATATGAACATGAGATTTCTCTGGGTGGCGGACGCTCCCACTATTTCCGGCTGCGTGAATCAGAAGATTTTGAACTAAATCTAGATGCGTTATGTGAGGCATTGACACCGGACATGGATCTTTTAGTCATCTGTAATCCGAACAATCCAACCTCTTCTCAAATTTCCCGTCAGACGATGCGTGGCATTTTAGATGTCTGCAAGGAAAAGGGAATCTTTGTTATGGTAGATGAAACATATGTAGAATTCTCAGAATGTGCAGATGAGATCACATCCATCCCTCTGACACAGTACTATAACAATATCATCATCCTGCGCGGTATTTCAAAATTCTTTGCAGCACCCGGACTTCGTCTGGGCTATGCCATCTGTGGCAACCACCAGTTGATGAAGGAAATGGACAGCTTTAAGAATCCGTGGACAATCAACTCACTTGCTGCCATTGCCGGAGAGATCATGTTTTATGATCAAAAATATATCGAGGATACCCGTACACTGATTTCTTCTGAACGAAGCCGCATCTGCCGTATTTTAGACCGGTATCCTGAAATTAAATACTATACGCCGCATGCTAACTTCATTCTGCTGCGTATCCTAAAGGAAAATATCACAAGCGAAGAACTGTTTGAAAAAACGATTCGAAAGGGACTGATGATCCGTGACTGCTCTTCTTTCCCATTTTTGGATAACAAATATATCCGCTTCTGCTTTATGAACCCGAAAGACAATGATGCACTATTGCAGGTTCTTCTGGAAGATTTTCAGAAAAAATGATCATCCTAACGTTACTTTGATCTTTTTCTTTACTTTTTTGTTACCGGACTTACGACTGATCGTATATGTGATCTTGTCATCTGATGCATGCCGCATCAGATTCCGGTAAACATCCCACATGCCACTGACCGTTTCACCATCAATCTCTGTAATGACATCTGCCACGCGCATTCCTGCCTTATATGCCGGCGAACCGAAATAAACCTCTGTCAGATATGCTCCCATTGCTAAGTGATGTGCCTTAGCCACACTTACGCCAAAGGACTTTCCTTCCACACCAAGATATGGAGTTGTCTTTCTCTTTTGCAGCATGCCAATCTGTATTTTGACATGTGACATCTTAATAAAGGACAGTGCTGTTGTCCCTGTTTCCTCACCAAATTCTGTTGTGATCACGCCAACCACACGACCATCTGTATCTAACACAATACCATTTCCCACACTGGAGTAGGACATATCTGTCGTATATAACTGTACCTCTCCATCGATCAGAGAAGCCTGAATGGAATCATTGGTAATCGTTCCGGGAATAACAGAATGTAATACACCGTTCGGACTTCCGATTGCGATCACATTTGTTCCGCTTGACAGCCCAAGTCCATCTTCTAACTCGGCTACTGTCATCTGCTTGCGCAGTGCCGGCTTAATATCATCCTTTTTGATACGCACAACTGCGATATTAAGCTGTGTATCACTTCCCAGAATAATACCTTCAATCATCGTATCATCTACAAGCTGTATATTGACAGACTCCTGTTCCTGCACAATATCACTTGTCGTCAGAACATCATAATAACTGGTTGTTTCATAAAATATCAAGCCATATGCCATCCGGCGCGCTGTCTGATTCTGGTCAAACCAATTTTTAGCATTTTTCTTTGCCTGAACACCCACAAGTGCGGAATCCATTCTGGTTCCAACAGCCGCCATCTTCTTAGTCAGCTTATAAAGGTTACTGATAGACAATACCTTTTCTTCTGTCTTTTTAGACTTTTTTACGGACGGTTCACTTGTCTGCTCCGGTGCCGAACTATATGTACTCACCTCGACTACTTCCTTTTTAGGCTGCACCAGACGGTTCTGCATCGCAACGATGATTCCACCTGCAATCCCTCCAAACACACATGCACACAAAACTGCCATTCCCAGACGCTTCAAATAGCTGATGACCAGTTCTCTTTTCTGTGGCCGAACCTGTTCCCGAATAAACTGATATCGCTTTTCGCTATGTATATCCTGATCTTTCTTTTTATTCCTCATAAATCTTTGCTCCGATAATTTTATATTTTCCCCCATCCTGATTATCCTCTTTTACTTCCGTCTGTTTCCGTTCTAATTCTTTGACGGAAAAGGATTCTGATTCTGCCGTTCCTTTTGTCGCTTTTTTGATTATAACACACAATCATGAATAGATTATGAACACAAAATAAGAATCCTTCTTTTCCTCCGCCTTTTTCTTTCCCTGCCTTGCCAAAGCATTGCGATGTAGTGTATTATAGGATAGGATAGCTAAAACCATCATCCAAATTTGATTATTTTTTTGGGGGTAACCTATGAATCAGAAAGCTTTACATACCTTAGAGTATGATAAAATAATACAAAAATTAGAACAACAGGCAGATTCTTTACTCGGAAAAGAGTATTGTAAAAAGCTTCTGCCTCTTACCGATCTTGCAGACATCGAAAAGGAACAGCGTGAAACCTCCGACGCCCTGACTCATTTACTGACGCAGGGGTCCATCTCTTTTCAGGGAACATTGGATGTACGCGAAAGCCTGAAGCGTCTGGAAATCGGCGCAATTCTTGGCACGGGTGAACTTCTTGCCATCGCAAAGCTGTTAAATAACACCGGCAGCGTCAAGGCATACTTTCGCAAGACACTCAATGAGCAGGACGAAACAGGCGATTCTCTAAACACATACTACGAACAGCTCGAACCGCTCTCTCCTCTTATGAACGAAATCCGTCGCTGCATTCTTGCAGAGGATGAAGTTGCCGATGATGCCAGCACCGGACTGTTACGTGTCAGACAGAACATGAAACGCGCAAGCGATAAAATCCATGAACAGTTAGGCAGTATTTTATCCGGCCCTCAGCGTACCATGCTGCAGGACGGTATCATCACAATGCGAAACGGAAGATATTGTCTGCCGGTCAAAGCAGAATACCGCTCTTCTTTTCATGGTATGCTTCACGACCAGTCAGCTACCGGTTCTACCCTTTTTATGGAACCTTCTTCGGTCGTAAAGTTAAACAATGAGATCCGTGAATTAGAATTAAAGGAGCAGGAAGAAATCGAAAAAATCCTCGCTGATCTTAGCAATCAGACAGCCGAGCAGACACATTTTATCAGACAAAATGTGACAGCCCTCGCAAAGCTTGATTTTATCTTTGCCAAAGCACGTCTTTCCAAAGAAATGCGTGCGACCGAACCAAAATTTCCGGCAGAGCAGTATATTCAGATTAAAAAAGGACGTCATCCTCTGATTACAAAAGACAAGGTTGTGCCGATTGATCTGCATCTTGGAAAAGATTTTTCTCTTTTGGTCGTAACCGGTCCAAATACCGGAGGTAAAACAGTTTCTTTAAAAACCGTTGGTTTATTTACACTGATGGGGCAGGCAGGACTTCATATTCCGGCATTTGACGGCTCCTGTCTTCGTCTGTTTCAGGAAGTATATGCTGATATCGGTGATGAACAGAGTATCGAACAAAGCCTGAGTACCTTCTCATCCCACATGGTCAATACGGTATCTATCTTAGAAAAGGCTGACCATAACAGTCTGGTACTTTTTGATGAACTGGGTGCCGGTACTGATCCGGTAGAAGGTGCTGCCCTTGCTACAGCCATTCTCTCGAATCTGCATGCCCGCGGTTCCATTGTCATGGCAACCACACACTACAGTGAATTAAAGCTCTACGCATTGCAGACACCGGATGTCGAAAATGCATGCTGTGAGTTTGACGTAGCTACCCTGCGCCCAACCTATCGTTTACTGATTGGTGTTCCCGGCAAGAGTAATGCATTTGCCATCTCCGGAAAGCTTGGTCTGTCGCAGGATATCATCGAAGACGCTAAACATCGTGTCACCTCTGACGCGCAGGCGTTTGAGGACGTGATCAGCGATCTTGAAAAAACACGTCTTAAATTAGAAAAAGAACACAACACGGTATCCCAAAACCGCAAAGAGATTGCTGCACTGAAAAAGCAGTTACAGGAAAAAACAGAAAAATTAGATAATGCCAAAGAACGGATCTTAGCAAATGCCAACGCAGAAGCCGGTAAGATTCTTGCCGATGCAAAGGAATACGCCGATGAAACGATCCGCAAATACACAAAATGGGCAAAAAGCGACAAGCATATCCGCGAAATGGAAGCAGAGCGTGCAAAGCTTCGCGAACAGATCAACGCAAAGCAGACAAGTCCAATCAAAGCTGCACCTAAGAAAAACACAAAGAAGATCAAAGCTTCTGATCTGATGATCGGCACCGATGTGCGCATCCTTTCCCTTAACTCTGTCGGAACCGTCAGCACCCTGCCAAACGAAAAGGGAGAACTCTTTGTGCAGGCAGGACTTTTACGAACAAAGGTAAAGCTAAGTGATATTGAGATCATTACACAGCAAAAGCCAAAGGAAGAAAAGAAAAAGAAGTCCGGAAGCGGACGCATCCGTATGGACAAGGCTTCCAATATCCATCAGGAGGTCAATCTGATCGGTATGACAGTCGATGAGGCAATGCCGGTGCTTGGCAAGTATTTAGATGATGCCTATCTGGCACATCTTTCCCAGGTTACTGTCATTCACGGACGCGGAACCGGCGCACTGCGAAAGGCAGTACACAACCACCTTAAGCGCACGAAATACGTTAAGTCCTTCCGTCTTGGAGAATTTGGCGAAGGTGACATGGGTGTTACGATTGTAGAATTTAAATAAGCAACGCAGTATCATTTCTATATGATAGGAAACGGAGGAACTATGGTAAACAAACAACGAATCCTGATTGTTGATGACGATGAAAATATCGCAGAATTGATCAGTCTGTATCTGATCAAGGAATGCTTTGACACACATATTGTTTCAGATGGCGAAGCTGCCCTGACTGCTGTAAAAACCTATCAGCCGGATCTGATGCTTTTAGATATCATGCTTCCGGGCATTGACGGATATGAGGTGTTACGTGAGCTTCGTAAAGCCTCTAACCTTCCGGTCATTCTTCTCTCTGCAAAGGGTGAGGTTTTTGATAAGGTACTCGGACTGGAGCTTGGCGCCGATGATTATATCATGAAGCCATTTGATTCTAAGGAAATGGTTGCCCGCGTTAAAGCCGTGCTCAGACGTTTTCAGGCAGAGCCTCCGGTATCTTCTGCCTCCCATGATGATCTTCCGATTGAAAAAGTAACCTATCCGGGACTTTCCATCAATCTGACAGATTATTCAGTCCATTACAATGGCACAGTAGTAGAGATGCCTCCAAAGGAACTGGAGCTTTTCTATTTTCTTGCTTCCCATCCAAATCAGGTATTTACACGCGAACAGCTTCTTGACCATATCTGGAGTTATGATTATATCGGAGATACCCGAACCGTAGATGTTCATATCAAACGATTACGTGAAAAGTTTACCAATCATCCATCATGGAACTTAACGACTGTGTGGGGAATTGGTTATAAATTTGAATATCACGAAGAACGGAGCAGCTTATGAAAATTCCATTGAAATTCAAATTTTTACTTGCTTATATCATCATTGTTGCTTCTACTCTCGTTCTGTTAAACACTTATGGTCACTCTACGATCTACAACAAATTAGTCGAAAGAGAGCAGTCTAAGCTCTATGAGGAAGCAGAGCTGATCGTAAAGGATTATGTCCCTAATATGAGTATTCTGGATACGGCAGATGCCACACTACGCAAACATTTCAGTTCTTTGGAAACTTTGACAAACATGCGTGTCTGGATTGTTTCAGCAACCGGTAATATTTTAATGGATTCTAATCTGCCTAACTCCTGCGTTGACAAAAATATTAATCACTACGATTCTTCCTTTCTGTCTAACCAGTCTATTGTAGGACAATATCCGAAAGGACTGATGAAAGAAAGTATGATTTCTGTTATCTATCCGATCACAGAATCTCTTTCCACGGATGGCTACATTGTCCTGATGTCGCCTTCGCTCGGCATCAGCGACAATGCCACCAATTATATCGACTCGATGTTAGTCTGTTGGCTGATCATTTTAGGAATGACGGCACTATTGTTTCTCTATCTGTACGGTCAGGCAACCATCCCTCTGCATTCACTGACCAAAGCTGCCAGGGAATACGCCGATGGTCACTTTAATTACGATATGCCGAAGATGTCCGGAAGACACCAAAAAGACCTCGCCAATGCGATTCACTATCTGGCGCAGCAGCTTAATGGTATGACCGAATATCAGAAAAATTTTATTGCCAATGTGTCACATGATTTCCGTTCTCCACTGACTTCGATCAAGGGATATACGGAAGCACTCGCTGATGGCACGATTCCACCTGAGCTGCAAAAAAAATATTTTGACATCATCCTCTTTGAAGCCGAGCGCCTGACAAAACTGACCAGCAATCTTTTGGAACTCAACCAGCTTGACCACAAAAACATGGTACTGGAACAGGTTAATTTTGATATCAACGAGGCAGTTAAGAAAACATCTGCTTCTTTTGAACAACGCTGCACCGCCAAAAAGATTTCACTTGATCTTTTATTTGAAGAACAGGAATTATACGCTTATGGTGATTTGAACCGGATTCAACAGGTTATCCAAAATCTTTTAGACAATGCGATCAAATTTAGCCCAAATGACTCCACAATTAAGATTCATACTGCCCAAAGAACGCACAAAGTCTTTGTATCGGTAAAGGATCACGGAATCGGTATTCCAAAGGAAAGTATTCCAAAAATCTGGAGTCGTTTTTATAAAACCGATATCTCCCGCGGCAAAGATAAAACCGGAACCGGTCTGGGACTTTCGATCACAAAGGAAATTATTGATGCACACGGTGAAAATATCAACGTGATCAGCACAGAGGGCGTTGGCACCGAATTTATCTTCTCACTGCCGCTTGGCAAAAAAGAGCAGTAATACAAAAAAGTATCACTACCATAACAACAATTTTTCATATCCACAGCACTTTTGCTTCACTATACTGTCAAAGAAAAAGAAGACCCGAAAAAACGGATCTTCTTTTTCTTTGGTATTCTATATCGTATTAGATATTTTTATAATCACATCTTGTACCGAGTATACCGGCTACCTCATACTGATAATCGTCAATACTCTTTGTCATCTGGAATGCTTCCTCGATATCAACATCATATACATGTCCATCCTTGTATCCAACCAGACGGTTCTTCTTACCCTGATCGATGATGTCTACCGCATAAGCGCCCATAACAGAAGCATACACACGATCACGTGCTGTCGGGCTTCCACCACGCTGTAAATGTCCAAGAATCGTTGCTCTTGTTTCAACACCTGTTTCTTCTTCAATACGCTTTGCAAGGCTGTTTGAATGACCAACGCCCTCTGCATTAACAACAACCTGATGTGTCATACCTGCTTCACGATTCTCTTTAATCTGCTCGATCAACTTCTCATAATCATTGTCAAACTTCTCAGGCAGCAGAATTCCCTCTGCACCATTTGCAATACCACACCACAGTGCAATATAACCTGCAGAACGTCCCATAACCTCTACAACGCTGCAACGCTCATGTGAGTTTGATGTTTCACGAAGACGGTCGATTGCTTCCATTGCTGTATTTACTGCTGTATCAAAACCAATCGTATAGTCTGTATATGCAATATCAAGATCGATTGTTCCCGGAATACCGATTACATTGACACCGTATTTTGATAAGCCCTTTGCACCCTTGAAAGAACCATCTCCACCAATAACGATCAGAGAATCAATTCCAAATTCCTTACAGATGGCAGCAGCTTTCTTCTTTCCTTCTTCCTCTCCAAACTCTGCACTGCGAGCAGTAAACAGAAATGTACCACCATGCTGGAGCTTTTCAGAAACATCCTGGAATGTCATTAATTCAATTTCTTTATTCAGAATACCGTTGTATCCTCTCTTAATTCCAAATACTTCATATCCCTTTGCAATACCATTACGAACAACGGCACGAACAGCTGCGTTCATTCCCGGTGCATCTCCACCACTTGTTAATACTGCAATTTTTCCTTTACACTCTATCATATTAGCCTCCATTTCTTGTACGCTCTGCGAAATACTGCTGTCCCTCACAAAGCCTCTATGTATCATCCGGAAAGACATTCCGCCGTTTCCGTTTATATCTATGCCATCACGCACAGGTACTATTTTAGTATTTCTTCTAATCTTTTTCAACATTTTTTTCATATTTTACACTTTTTAGCTAAAATAGCCAAAAAACCTCGATAGAAACTAGCAATATTGTACCAAACCCCATATATTTTAAGGCATTTTTCTTCTTTTTTAAAACGCTTTTCTTCCTATATTAATATATTGTTTGAATTCTATTTACACTTTTTTTAAGAATTTAAATATTTTTCATAGTAAAAATATTTCCGCTTTCTTATCAAAACCTTAAACACTCCATTTTCCATTGACAAACAATATTATATGTCATATAGTATAGACACAAAAACATATTATATGTCATATAGTATTGTGCACGGTTCAAAAACAGATTGTAATGTATGTTTACATACAAATTGTAATCTGTTGGCTTGAACCGCCAAACACCGACAAGAAGCAGATTTACAAACAAGGAGGTAGCATATGGTATTCAACACAGGTGCCGCTCTTTTGGATGCGATTGTTCTTGCGATCGTAGAAAAGGAAAAAGAAGGCACATACGGTTACAAGATTACCCAGGATGTCCGTTCTGTTATTGAGATTTCAGAATCGACACTTTACCCGGTACTGCGACGTCTTTTAAAAGATGATTGTCTGGAGGTATACGATCAGGAATACGCCGGTCGGAACCGCCGCTACTATAAGATTACAGAGCGCGGCAGACGACAGCTTCTTTTATATCAGCAGGAATGGGGTACTTACATTGCAAAGATCAATGCAATTCTTCTCGATACCAAAAACGAATAGCGCATATCTGCGCAGGAATGGAGTAAAAAATGAACAAAGAAATATTTTTAAGAGATTTACGCCGTTTTCTTTCTGATCTGCCGGAGGAAGAACGCGAGCAGGCAATTAAATATTACGAAGACTACTTTGAAGATGCCGGTCCTGAAAACGAAGAACAAGTCATTTGTGAACTTGGAACCCCGGTAGATATTGCAAAGCAGATTAAATCTGTCAATCCAGACAATATCCAATATGGGCAGGGAAACGATTTCCACTCTTCCCACGCTTATCCGGAAGCTACCGGCACTCACGCAAACAATCAGCAAAATAATAATGACACACAAAATACTTACGGAAACGCTTATCAAAATGGCAATGCTTCCCAAAATGCTCAGCAAAACGGCTTTCAGGATAATGCCACACAGCAAAATACCTATCAAAACAACGCCGGAAACTCAGCTTACACACAGAATGATCAAAAAACGAAATGGACACAGGACTCTAAAAAGGTCACTTTGGTTGTCGTATTGGCGATTCTTGCCATCCCAGTCGGTATTCCGATCCTTTCAACCATCTTTAGTCTGCTTCTTGCCATCCTTTCTGTGATCGCAGCATTGACGTTAAGCCTTTTTGCTCTCGGTGGCGGATTAGCATTTGGTGGAATTGTAAGTACAGTCAGCTCCTTTTACCTGATATCTGCAGGCTCCGTTGCAAACTTTGTACTGATTCTCGGAATCGGACTGACATTATTATGCATTGGCATTTTTATATTTTATCTTGCCATCCTTTTTTGCATCAAGTTTTATCCGGCATTATTTAAGTGGTGTGCTAAGATCTGCACATCCATCGGAAATGGTTGCAAAGCATTTTTCTGCTAAATATCCTTTCTATAAAAGCAACCATTTCCATGCCAACAGCGTGTTGTGTCTGTGCGCACCTGACACAATCCATTATATGTAAAACGTGCGCAGAAACGAGGATAACATGAAAAAAACATCTCTTTTTTTAAGTATTACCAGTGCCGTGCTTGCTCTCGGTATTGTTTTGATCATCATCGGAGTAGTTGCCGGAGGTTCTATCCGTTCTCTGTCAATCGAACCCGTTAAGGAAACACATGAGTTTAAAAACGTTTCACATGAACTGACAGACGAAGATACCATTGAAAATCTGGACTTTTCTCTTGGTGCCAATAATATCACCTTCCAGACCGGAGATCAGTTCCGTATCACCGGAGGTCATCTTTCAAAAAACGAAGTCAAAAATGGCACTTGGACGGTTCGCTCCACATTTTTCGACCACTTTACTAAAATTAGCGTTTTTGGCTTCAAGATTCCGGTTCCAAAAGCCTTCTATAAAAATAACCACAAAGAGGAGAACATTACCATTGAACTTCCCAGAGATATGGACTTAAACAAAATTACATTAGATTTAAGTGCTGCTGATGTGGTGATTGATTCCATTCATTGTCAGAACTTTAAGCTGGAGCTTTCTGCCGGTGATGTCCATATCCGTAATCTTGAGACTTCCACTGCTGCCTTCGATGCTTCTGCCGGAAGCACAGATATCGACAGCTACCAGATTTCCAAATCTGCTACTCTCGACTGCAGTGCCGGAGACATTACATTGGGAACGAAAAACAGCCTTTCTTCTAACCTCTGCAATAACCTGAAGGCAGGCTGCTCTATGGGCGATATTGATGTATACGGAAAACTGAGTGGAACGACAGACCTCGACTGCTCTATGGGTGATATCGACTTAAACCTGTATGGCGGCAAAGACAACTATGCTATCGCGCACACCAGCCAGTCGATGGGAGATATCAATTATACCTCAAAGGGCAGCAGTTCCGATACCACACAATTTGGCACTCTGAAGCTTGACTGCTCTATGGGCGATATTGATGTGGTTTATTGTGGGGAATGATAACACACTCTCCACGGCAAAAGGGAGAGCTATAATGCCATAGCATTACAAACTCTCCCTTTTTACCTTATAGAAATCTTTATTTTTAATGCAAATATTATATATACACAGCTATTGGAATACTCCTTTTAAGGCTTTAATCACCTCTTCATTTTTAAGGCCATAATTCTTTAGGGAATTATCATCAAATGGTTCTTTCTCCAAAGACGCAATAAAAATATCAATATCTTCTTTTATCGCTGCCGGTATGCTTGTCACTTTATCAAGCATAAGTTCTGAAACAATCCTCAGTACATCTTTTTTGTGCTTTTTAATATCATTGGAATCCACTGCTTCCCCACCATTTTCCTTTTTCTGTTTCAAATCCAGATACGCTTTTGCCTTAAACAATATCAGATATTCCGGACGCAGCACCGAAAGTCCATCGGTGACAATCTTTCCATCCAGTAATACTTTATAATAGTCATCATTTAGTAAAATCGCTGATAAACTTGAAACCGTATCATCAATATGTATTGGCGTAATTCCTGTCATTTCACGCAGTTTGAAATTGCTTCTACAAAATAACTCTATCATTTTGGGATAAGAAATATTCTCTGGCTTATCAAACCTATAAAACTGTGGGTTTTCTCTATTTGTTACTTTATTTCTATACCCACCATCCTGAATAAATGTCCAGAATTTTTTTCCAAATTCCGGTGTCAATGCCTCAACAACCAAGACCATATCCAAATCTCTTGTTGCCCTAAATGATGTATCATTTTTCTCAAAGACAACATCACAGGCTGCACCACCTATAAGTACATACTGTTCCTCATATTCTTCAAAATATTTCCTAAATGTATCTAGTCCTTTTACCATACATACTCCTTAAACATTTCATTTATAGAAATCTCCACTCTTTCGTCCTGCTTCTCTGTTTCCGTAAGTGACAAAGCAACACTCATAGGATCTTCCACAGCTTTATTCCAAAAATCGAGGAAGTATCCCAATTCCAAAACCACACACCCTATTTCTTCCCCCGGATGAACCTGCTTCATCTTTTTAACACCTACACCGGATATCTCTTTTTTCGTAACAGCATAGGTTGGATATTCATTATCAGACAGTAATGAATACTCACACAAAGCAGATATTCCGGCTTTTTTTTCTAAATGTATATCTTCATACAGTTCATATCTTGCAATAACCGGACTCCTTAGAATCGGCTTTATATCCTCCCATACTTTTTTAATATCCGCCGGAATTGTTATCACCCGCGATTTTCCTTTCATACCCATAATATCCCCATTCAGATATTCAATCTCATCAAAGCATCTGCTAACAGACATCTTCGATACCTCCAGTTTGCCTGCAGCTTCTGAAACAGTCACTGCTTTCCATTTTTCATATATAGCAGTAAGTATCAATTTCTGCGTTAGGTAAGAGATTAAATGAACCGGTTCTATATCCCGCTTATTTGTATTTGACAGCAAAAGACCAATAAATGGTAAATATACCTGCTTATTTTTGAGAACAAACGGAATCCCCTCTTCTATCAATTTTTCCTTAATGTAAAAAGTCGTTGTATCCAAAAATATCGCACAATTAAGTCCTGCAAGTTTTTCAATCCGCAAGCGGTCTTTTCTAAGTGATACCAGTCCCACTTCCGTTTTTGGCTGAATTGCAATCCACTGATGACCATTGGTTTCTATCTTAAAGAATGTATACTTTCCCCGAAAAAACAATGGTAACTTTTTATACAAATATTCCGTTTCTTCTATAGAAATATTCTGGCGTAATGTTTTTTCTAAAAAATCTTTCATGTTATCACCTTTTTAAAATTGTAACTTATTTTATGTTATTTTTTTAAAATAACACATTGCTTTATAAATAGCAACCATTACAATTATTTTTCTCATAATTATCCCTCTAAAGCCCCTGCTTTCCCTTGAATAACACATTTCCCATATATTTTTCTACAATAATCCAAAAGCAGCACTTCCTTCGTAGCTCTGCTACTTTAGACGTGCTGCTTTTATTTAAATCACTGTACGAAAAATCGGACACTCTTATTTCTGTTCTTCCTCTACTTCTACCGGACGGATTCTCTTTGTGCGGATTTCTTCGCAGATATCACTGATAAATGCAGACAGATCCTTCTGTCCCTCGTCACCGGCAAAACGGCTTCTGACAGAAACCTTTCCTTCCTCCTCTTCCTTAGCACCTACAACAAGCATATAAGGAAGCTTATCCAGGCGGGCTTCACGGATCTTATATCCAATCTTTTCAGAACGGTTATCTACCGTAGCATCAATGCCGTTTTTCTTTAATTCATCAAGTACCTTGTAAGCATAGTCTGCATACTTCTCAGAAATAGGCAATACACGTACCTGCTCCGGACACAGCCATGTTGGGAACTTTCCTGCATACTTTTCAATCAGCCAAGCAAGAGTACGCTCATAGCATCCGATGGATGTTCTGTGAATGATATATGGACGTTTCTTTTCGCCATCCTGATCAATATAGTACATATCAAAACGCTCTGCAAGGAACATATCCAGCTGAATCGTAATCATGGTATCTTCTTTTCCATATACATTCTTTGCCTGAATATCAAGCTTTGGTCCGTAGAATGCTGCTTCTCCAGCTTCCTCTGTATAATCGATACCGATCTCATCCAAAATGTTTCTCATAGCATCCTGAACAACATCCCACTCTGCGTCTGTTCCAAGATATTTGTCCTTATTTTCCGGATCCCACTTTGACATACGATATGTTACATCCTCTTCAACACCAAGTGTTGTCAGGCAATACTTCGCAAGTGCTACACAGTTCTTAAACTCTTCCTTAATCTGTTCCGGTGTACAGATCAGATGACCTTCTGAGATTGTAAACTGACGAACACGTGTCAGACCATGCATCTCACCGGAATCCTCATTACGGAACAAAGTAGAAGTTTCACCCATACGATATGGCAGATCACGGTAGCTTTTCTGTGATGCCTTATATACATAGTACTGGAATGGACATGTCATCGGACGAAGTGCAAAAATCTCCTTGCCGGAAACGCTGTTGCCTTCCTCATCCTCGTCGTCTTCTCCTAGAATGAACATGCCATCCTTATAGTGACCCCAGTGATCTGAAATCTTATATAGATCAGACTTTGCCATAAGTGGTGTCTTTGTACGGACATATCCCCACTCATTATCCTCCAGATCCTCAATCCAGCGCTGCAGCTTCTGAATAATCTTTACACCCTTTGGCATGATCAGAGGAAGTCCCTGTCCGATAACATCAACCGTTGTGAAAAGTTCCATCTCACGACCGAGCTTATTATGGTCACGGTTCTTGATATCTGCAAGATATGCCAGATGTTCCTCAAGATCTGCCTTCTTGTTGAAAGCAGTACCATAAATACGTGTTAACATCTTGTTCTTCTCGTCACCTCTCCAGTATGCTCCGGAAGAAGAAGTAAGCTTAAATGCCTTGATCGTCTTAGTAGACATCAGATGTGGACCTGCACAGAACTCAATGAAATCGCCCTGCTGATAGAAGCTTAATACATCCTCGTCTGAATGTTCTTTGATCATCTCTACCTTATAAGGCTCGTCACGCTCTGTCATCAGCTTGATTGCTTCTTCCTTCGAAAGCGTAAAGCGTTCTAACTTATCGCCTTTCTTTATAATCTTTTTCATTTCCTTTTCAATATTATCCAGTGCTGCGCGGTCAAGACTTGGCATATCAAAATCATAATAATATCCATTGTCGATTGCCGGTCCGATTGTAAGCTTTGCATCCGGATACAGATTTTTGACTGCCTGTGCCAGAACATGTGCACAGGTATGACGATATGCCTTCTTTCCTTCTTCTGAGTCAAACGTCAAAATGTTAAGTGTGCAATCCTTATCTACGATAGTACGCAGATCACAAACCTGCCCGTCAATCTCTGCTACACAGGCAACTCTTGCCAGACCTTCACTGATATCCTTTGCGATATCAATGGCTGCCATTGGCGCATCATATTCTTTAAATGAACCATCTTTTAACGTAACCTTCATTTTCTTTTCCTCCAAATCAAAAAGGGCACCGCCAGCGCTGAATGCTACTGTACGGGCAATTTCCTATAAGTTAAAAAAGTCCCTTCCGGCACAATTGCCAGAAGGGACGAATTTACACTATCGCGGTTCCACCCTACTTCAATCAAGCAGAAAGGATCCTTTTCCTGCTTCATTGCAACTCTTATGACGATAACGGTGTCTGCCGGGCTGGATTAGAGCCACTCCGAGTTAGTTTTCCATCGCTTTGTGCTAAGATGTCGCAGCAACCCATCTCTCTCTGAAAGCACGCATGCCATGTACTCTTCTCATCTACGCGTTGACTTCATCTTAGTACAATCCATTTTCTTTGTCAAGCGTAACCTCACCTCATTCTAAATAGCGAAAGAATAAATAAAATGGCCTATTTTTCCTTTCGCACTTCAGACTTTTTTCAACAAAATTTTATAAAACTTTCAAAATAAAGTACAATATCCATTGAATCCTACTTATTATTATAGTATACTTAGAGCATCAAAAACTACTTGTCTACATAGTAAATGAACACATCGATAATTTCTATTTACACAGATTACGTCAGAACTACATACCACTTGCATAGTAACCAATACACATATTTGTGGTAGTTGTTTTTTGCACCTTAATCTGAGTAATAGAAATTATTTTTGAGTTCGTTTCTTTTTGTGTGCAGATATTCCATACAATTTTGTCAAAAAAGAACTATGGTCTATTTTGCCCGTCAGGCAACAGTAAAATAAATACTACAAAAAGGAGGAAAGTCTGCCAATTTATGATCCACTACATTATCATTTGCAGACGTTATGTTTTATGAGAAAAAAAGTAATAACCGGTCTTTTCTCCGTTCTCTTACTCGGTCTTACACTTACCGGGTGTGCCGGTGGCAGTGGAACGGATTCTAACAAAGGCGCAAGCAACGGCACAACAAAAAGTTCTGCCAAAAAGGATGTCACTCTAAAGCTCTGGGCTGGTCAGGAAGACAAAGAATTTCTTGCCAAAGTGACACAAAACTTTATTGATGAAAACAAAAATGAAGCTAACATTAAGATTGAATGGTCGCCTATGGTAGAAGGTGAATGCCGTTCCAATCTTCTTGGAAATGTTTTGGAAGGCGCTGATGTCTACACTACAACTGATGGTGATATTCAGTCCATCGTAGCCGGTGGTGCTGCCTCTCCTGTCACAAATCCGGATGAGATTAAGGCAAATAACATGGAAGCTTCCGTCAATGCCATAACGATCAACGACACAATCTATGGCTATCCAATCACAGCAGATAACGGTTACTTCTTATATTACAACAAAAAATATTTTAAGGAATCCGATGTCAAGGATCTCGACAAGATGTTAAGCATTGCTGCAAAGCATAAAAAGAAATTTGCTATGGACTGGACTGCCGGCTGGTACCTTTATTCCTTCTACGGACAGACCGGTTTAAAGGTCGGTTTAAACAAGGATGGTGTCACAAACTTCTGTGACTGGAATTCTAAGAAAAATGATATTACCGGTGTAGATGTTGCGAAAGCACTGATTAAGATTGGCAAAAATCCCGGATTTGAAAATACTGCCGACTGGCTCGGTGGCATTAAAAAGGGTACTGTGATTGCCTGTGTCAGTGGTGTATGGGACGAGAGTGCCATCAAAGCAGCATGGGGCAGCAATTATGCAGCTTCTAAGCTTCCATCCTACACCTGTGCCGGCAAAAAAGTCCAGATGTCATGCTATTTCGGATACAAGATGATGGGTGTCAATCCATATTCCAAAAATCTTGCATGGGCACACAAGCTGGCAAACTACATTGCCAATGAAGATAATCAGAAACTCCGATTTACCATGCGTGGACAGGGACCATCTAACATTAAGGCTGCTAAGTCACCGGAAGTAAAGAAAGCACAGGCTGTGCAGGCAGTCCTTGCCCAGTCAAAATACTCTGAACTTCAGAGATTAGGTGGAAACTTCTGGGATCCTACCAAAGAGCTCGGAAGCACCTTAGCTTCCGGAAAGGTTGCAGACAAAGATCTGCAGAGTCTTTTAGATAAAACAGTAAAGAAAGTGACCGCTTCCACGGTTCAGTAAATATACACAAAGGAGGATTATCATGCATAAGAAAAATAATGCAAGCATTAAATTATGGATCTTTATCCCACTGGTTCTGCTTGGAATCGTTTCTATCGGGTCTAATCTCTTAGCAGAACGAAATGTGCGCAATGTCAATGACAAGGCAACCACTATCTCAGATGAATATCTGACATCAATCAGCGAATTGTCTGATATTCAGGGAAATTTAAAAGATATTCACCGCATGGGACTTTCTCATATCGTTGCAACCGATGCCGATACTATGATTTCTTTAGTTAATAGTGTTAATGAAAGTGAAGCAACCTTAGATAAGCAGTTAACCGATTATAAAAAGCATACTGCTGTCACATCCAACTAC
The DNA here is from genome assembly GCA_934317005.1 of uncultured Lachnospiraceae bacterium. Classification (GTDB taxonomy): domain Bacteria; phylum Bacillota; class Clostridia; order Lachnospirales; family Lachnospiraceae; genus Butyribacter. Next base: position 44,944 of record CAKREB010000009.1, on the reverse strand, counting down.
AAAACCATTCTTTCTAACTATGAAGGATTTAAGGATTCTATTGCGATCATGATGGCATTGAGTGCAGACACACAAAGCGAAAAGGCATATGCCGTTGCCAATGGTGACTTAAAGAAATATACAGATCAGTTATACTCCGACATCAATAAGCAGATTGATACAGCAAAGTCTTCCTCTGAAAAGGCAAAGGATGAGCTTGCTTCTGTATATCATCTCGCTGTTGTAGTCAATATCATCACGATTATTGTCAGCATTGTATCTATCTTCATTGCTATATTTGTCGTGCAGCGCCGAATCATTCATCCGATCACAGCGGCAGAGAAAGAATTATCTGTTATCATTCAGGATATTGATGAGCGCAAGGGTGATCTTACAAAACGTATTCCGGTTCACTCTAATGATGAGATTGCAGCTCTCGGAAAAGGTATCAACTCCTTCCTTGAGAAATTACAGAATATCTTCCGTATGGTATCTGACAGTTCCGTAAAAATGGATCACATTGCCAGCGAAATCTCAGACAGTGTCATCACTTCCAACAATAGTGTAAGTGACCTTTCTGCCCTGACAGAAGAGCTTGCAGCAACCATGACAGAGGTAGGACGCAACGCAACAACGATCAATGAAAATGCTGCTTCCGTCAGTTCTGAGGTCAATGTGATTGCCGAAAAGACAAATGAGATCAATGCTTACTCTAAGGAAATGAAAGTCCATGCCGAAAACATGGAAAATACAGCAAGCACCAATATGACAACTACAACCGAAAAAGTCAACCAGATTCTTTCTGTATTAAATCAGGCAATCGAGGACAGCAACAGTGTTGACCAGATTGATACTTTAACCAGTGACATCCTCGAAATCGCGCAGCAGACAAACCTGCTTGCCCTAAATGCTTCGATTGAGGCTGCCAGAGCCGGAGAAGTCGGTAAAGGCTTTGCCGTTGTTGCAAATGAAATCAGCCAGCTTGCAGATGCCAGCCGTGAAACAGCCAATAATATCCAAAAGATCAATGGTGTTATCACAACTGCCGTTCACAACCTTGCAAACCACGCAACCGATCTGGTTACATACTTAAATGATTCCATCCTGCATGACTTTGAATCCTTTGTGGAAGCAGGTGGCGAATACAAAAAGAATGCTACTTATATCGAGAGCGTTATGAACGAATTTGCTGAAAAAACAGACAACTTAAAGACTACTGTATCAGAAATCGCTACTTCCATCAATACGATCAGTACTGCGATCGATGAAGGTACAGAAGGTGTAACAAATACCGCAGAAAGCATGCAGGTACTTGCTTCTGATATTGATACGATTTCTACGGAAACCAGCGATAATCTGGAGATTGCCAGTCTGTTAAAGAAGGAAACAGAAATCTTTACAAAGCTTTAATTTTAAAAAAAGTGCAACGCCCGCGCGTTGCACTGCAAGAATCACTTCGTGATTCTTGTTGGCTTATTGTTATTGTACGAGCACTTTTTTAAGGGATAGAAAAGTGCAACGCCTACTAAAAAGCTCTGTCAAATGCACAATCCATACATTTGACAGAGCTTTTTTTCTTCTACATGAAACCTCTAATATTTCATCGCACGATCATCCCCAAGCATCATTGGCTCTTCATAGCCTAATGTGTGCTCCGGCATATCTCCTACAATATCCTTTAACTGGAACTTTGCAAGCTCTCCGTTTAAGCCACGTGCCTGACCGGATAACTCTTCGCTTGCAGAGGCACACTGCTCGCTTGTAGCAGAATTGGTCTGTACCACCTGCGATACCTGCATCAGTGCCTGATCAATCTGTGCTGTAGCAGATGCCTGATCATTGGAAGCAGAAGCGATATTCTCACTTAAATCAGTAATCTTTTCAATCATTTCCGACACAAGCTGTAATGCCTCGGCTGTCTGCTTGGCTAATTCGCCACCACGTTTTACCTTGTGGATAGAATCCTCTATCATCTCAGCCGTCTGACTGGATGCCTCTGCAGAACGTCCTGCAAGATTACGCACCTCCTCGGCTACCACAGCAAAGCCTTTTCCCTGTTCTCCGGCTCTTGCTGCCTCTACTGTCGCATTCAGTGCAAGGATATTCGTATTAAAGGCAATATCATCAATCACCTTTATAATCTTCTGAATATTTTCAGAAGCCTCGCTGATCTCTTTCATTGCTGCAACCATCTCTTCCATGCGCTCATTGCCGACAGTCACATCCCCCTTTGCTTTTAACACAATCTGGTTGACTTCATCCGCCTGCGCAGCATTCTCCTTTGTCTTGCCTGCAATATCCGAGATAGACGCTGCAATCTGCTGAATCGCACTTGCCTGCTCCGTAGAGCCCTGCGCCAAAGACTGGCTTGCCGCTGCAATCTGTCCGGAACCCACGGAAATCTGATTGGTTGCATTGCGGATAGTACGAAATACCTGATTGTCGTCATATAACAATTTTTCCAAAGCACTTCCGACAACATCCTTTTCTGAATGTGCCTTAATCTGTACCTGCAGATTCCCCTGCGCCACGTTCTGAATAACATTTGCCTGCTCCTGCAGATTTTCTATCATACTGCGAAATGCCTGATCTAATTCTGCCACCTCTGACAGATCACATTTTTCCGGCAGTTCCACCTGTATCTCACCAACTGCAAGATTATCCGCTGCCTTTGCAAGCTTAAGCACCGGTCGCTGAATCTGTTTTAACAGATAGAAAATTCCTGTAACCGCAGCCAGAATACTAATCGCAAATGCGATACCCACTGCAACCTGACCTCTATGCTCTGCACTCACAAAGCTGCTCTGTGCTTCTACAGCAAGCTTATCTAAACGTGTCTGAATCTGATTGATCGAGTCTGCCGCTGCATTTGCCGATGCTACACCATTTTCCTTCAAGTGCTTTCTGGCATCATCTATATTACCTGCATTTACATACTTCGTACAAATATCTACATCCGAAATATAAGCATCTATATTATCCCTTGCCTCCTGTAACATCTCCAATGCCTTTTTGTCAGAAAGACCATCCGCTGCCTGATCCAGATAATCATACATCTTATCCTCTGATGTCTGAATAGACTCCAATGCTTTCTGCTGATCGTTTTTGTTATCTGCATACAAATACAGTGTGTTTCTAAGGTTACACTTCACTTCCTGAAAATACGCAAAAGCAAGTCCTGCTTCCCCCTGTGTTTTCCCACACTCATTGTACAGCTTCTCACCCTGGGCAATTGCACTCACTCCATTTTCATAACTGATTGTCGCGATCACAAGCATAAGGATCAATATGATCAGATACGATAATTTAATGCATCCACCAATCGACAATTTCTTTTTCATCTTCAACTCCACTCCTCCTTTTTCCCTCCTGGAAAGTATTCCAAAAGAATCTCTTTCATAACTTTAACATGTCCTAAGATCACATCTTTTGCGGCAGGCAGCTCCTCATCCGGCTCGCCGCTTTCCATAGTGCTCTAAGTACACTCATTGCTTCCCATCATAACATATTTTTTATATAAAAGGGACATATATGGCGAAAACAACACTTTTTTCTCCATATATGTCCCTTTTTTCATGTTACACACAACTAACTTCTCATATCATAATACCGGCATAGAAAATACCGCACATGCTCTCTTTTTGCGTATCACTTCATACAGACATACTCTTATCTGTTATATAATTTTGTTAATTTACGAAGCTGTCTGATGTGCTCCTTTGTAAACTGTCCCGGAAGCATTCTCCATCTCCAGTTAGTACCGACTGTCGCCGGAAGGTTCATTCTTGCAGAATTGTCCAGTTCTAAAATATCCTGCATCTGAAAGATTACGGTATTAGCAATACTTGCATAGCCCAGACGAAGAATTGCTTTTGGAATCTCTTCTTTTGTTGCGACACCCAGATATTCTTTTGCAAATTTGCTTTCTTTTTCTGTCTTTCCCTGAAAGAAGCCGACAATCGTTTCATTGTCATGCGTTCCACCATACACGATACAGTTTTTTGACTGGAAATTATGCGGAAGATACTCGCTCGTACTATCTCCGTCAAAAGCAAACTGCAAAATCTTCATCCCCGGCCAGCCTGTTTTTTGAATCAGCTTGCGTACATTTTCTCCTACAACACCTAAATCCTCTGCAATAATGTCAGAACCCTTTGTCGCTGCCTTGATCACATTTGTCAGCTTCTTGCCCGGTCCTTTTCTCCATTCGCCCTGAATCGCATTCTTACTTCCTGCCGGAACAGACCAGTAATTTACAATGCCGATAAAATGATCAATACGGATCACATCATATAGTGCTGCATTGGAACGCATTCGCATTTCCCACCATGCAAAGTGGTCTTTTTTCATCTGCTTCCAATTATATAAAGGATTTCCCCAAAGCTGACCGTCCTCGCTGAAGCAGTCCGGTGGAACTCCCGCTACATTTATTGGTTTCTTGCGCTCATCCAGTTCAAACAGTTCACCATGCGTCCACACATCGGCACTGTCCAGTGCCATATAAAGCGGAATATCTCCAATAATCTTAACGCCCTGCTTATTGGCATATTTTTTTAGTTTTTTCCACTGACTGAAAAACTGATATTGACAGTAGTGCCAGAATCCGATCTCATCCTTTAACAGCTTTTTGTAATGTTCTACCGCTGTCTTCTCATGCATGCGGATACTTTCTTCCCAGGAAAGCCATTCTCTGCCGCCAAAGTAAAACTTCAATGCCATGTAAAGGCAGTAGTCTTCCAGCCAGTAGCTGTTCTTTTTAACAAACTTACGGTATTTCTTTTCCATCTCAAAGTGACTGGCATGGTATGCCTTATGCAGTAAAACAAACCGGCTGTTATAAATCTTTTCGTAATCCACATCCGATGGATCATCTCCCCAGTCAAAGCCTGCCACCTCTTCCTCTGTAAGCAGTCCGTCTTCGATCAGACACTCCAGATCAATGAAATACGGATTTCCGGCAAAGGCAGAAAAGGACTGATAAGGGCTGTCCCCAAAGCTGGTAGGTCCAACCGGAAGTACCTGCCAGTATTTCTGACCGGCTTTTACCAACTGATCTACAAAATGAAATGCCTCTTTTCCTAATGTTCCGATGCCATACTTAGATGGTAAGCTGCTGATCGGCAATAATATTCCTGCTGCTCTTTTTTTCATATACTACCTCATTTACTTTCTAAACACGATACCCACGGTTTGATTCGTTCCCAGATAATAATACCTCATTTAGCGAACCTTTTCCATAGGTAAGTCCGGCATATATCTGCTGTGTATTCTGCATGACCGGGCCGGAATCATCCTGCTTTGCCACCTCGACAAATGCATTTTTTAATTTTGTCATCACTTCACGAACGGTATCTGCATGAACCATTTTCCGGCGAATAACAGAAAAGATCAACTGCTCATACACATAACGGTACAGACGCATCAACTCCTCTGCAATCGCATATCTTCTGTCAAGACTTCCCATCAATTCCTGCAAAAATCCTTCTGCCTTTTTTATAAAATCGGTTCCCTCTGTCAGATTGCCCTTCTTAAATGCCTCTTCCGCATCATCCATCGCTAGCAGAAAAAGTTCATAAATGATAACAACCAGATCACTCCGATTCGCCTGCGTTACTCTCGCCACATACGCTTTTCTCTGTTCCTGATCCATTTTAACCTCATTTCCGCGATATAACCGCTTTTTACTTTATAGGAAATTGCTGTTATGGTAGTGGTATACATAGTATACCGAGTATACATAGTATACCGAGTATACATAGAGAATGCGCTGTCATTCTCTCTTTTTATACGAAAGGAACCCGGCAGCCCGCAAAAATACTTTATAGGCTGTCAGGTTCATTCAAGTACATTATCTTTCCACCTTTAGCTCTGCAGCAGACTTAACACCTGTTGTGGTCTGTTGTTTGCCTGTGCAAGCATGGATGTTGCAGCCTGCACTAACACATTTTCCTGTGTATAGTTTGTCATGGCTGATGCCATATCCGTATCAATGATGCGGGACATGGAATCTGTCATGTTCTCACTGCTGACATCCAGACTGGAAACTGTTTTTTCCAAACGATTCTCATACGCACCCAGATTAGAACGCAGCGCTGATACCGAACGAACGGCATTGTCAAATGTTGTGATCGCATTGCTTGCTCCTGCCTGCGAGCAGACATTGACAAGACTGGTTCCATCACTCTCCCGGATCTGCAAGGTTCTGCAGGATACCTCCTGAAAGTCAACAGCAAGCGTCTGGTGCTCATTTGCTCCAATCTGAAGCATCATAGAACCTGTATCGTATACGGTAATCTCATAAGCTCCTGCTGCCGTATCTTCTACTGCAAGCTCCATCTTAAATCCCGTACCATCTTCAATTGTAATATTCGTACCATCTGATGTTGCAAAGGCACCTGTTGCAAACTTCGATGTTGTTGTGTCCAATGTAACCTGAGCGTCCACACCCTTTGTGGTGTGCTCTCCATTTTCATCTATAATCGTAATCGCACGATTCTGACCAGTCGCTCTTGTCTTAAGATTGACAACACCGGCACCACCTGTCACATCGATGTCAAGCATGTCACATACATTCTGAATCTTGCTTTTCATATCTGCATCTGTATCCGTTGCCGCAAAGTTTACCGTTGTACCATTGATCTGAATACTGCTTCCTGCCTTGTAGGACAATGTTGCTGCTGCCGGTGCTGCAATCTGATTTACGGTAAGCTTATAGACACCGGCTTCTACTTTATCAGAATTAGCAAGGGAGTTTAAGCCCTGCTTACTAAACGTAACGACTCTTGTGCAGGAACCGTCTAACAGACCATTTCCATTAAACTCCGTCGTACTTGCAATACGATCCACTTCGTCCGAAAGCTTATCAATCTCCTGCTGTGCTGCCTCACGGTCATCGATTGTATATGTATCATTGGCTGCCTGCACACTAAGCTGACGCATACGCTGTAACAAAGATTCAATCTCAGAAAGTGCACCCTCTGCCGTCTGAATGATAGACTGACCATCATCCGCATTTCTGGATGCCTGATCCAATGCACGGATCTGTGTACGCATCTTGTTTGAAATAGCAAGTCCTGCTGAATCATCTGCTGCCTTGTTGATCTTATATCCGGAACTTAAGCTCTCCAGTGAAGAAGAAAGTCTGTTGTTCGTCTTTTTCAAGTTTACATTTGCAAGCTGTGCTGAAATATTATGGTTAATCTTCATAAGCTCCTCCTTGTTCTGCCTTTATACTGTCTGCCACCGAGCGAACCAAAACCTTTGCGATCCGGTATAATTCGCCTGTGTCTGCCTGCGGTTCCTGTACCGCCTCGTTTAACAATTCATTTCTTTCCTTGAAATCCATTCCATAAGAAATGTTCTTTATCTGATATCCGGCATGCTCGAGTTCAGAAGCTAAAGCATCCTTCTGCGACTGCAGCGTTTCAAAACCGCTTCGTCTGTCACACAAGACCAGTCCTTTGATCTGATGATCGGATACTTTAAAGTCCATCGAAACCGTACCAAATGTTTCATCTTCCATGCTAACCTGAATCTTCCCTGACTCTTTAGAACCATGAATGAGTGTCAGATTCAAAGAAGTCACGCTGTCTCCTGTGCGTATCGGAATATCATAGCTGTGCGAACGCCTCATGGCTCCCTCCAGGTGAATTCCACGCGAAAGCTTACGCAATTTCGTCAAATCCTCTATGTTAATATCGGCTTGTTGATAAGATTTCGTGAGAATTTCTTCCATAATTTTCTCAGATTTTTCACAATATGCCTGTAAATCCTCTTCCTCACCATCCAATGCTTCCAATCCGTCAAATGCTTCTTCTGCCTCCTGCTGTCTTTCCTTCGGCAGCACATTTTTACGCTCGTAACACTCCTTTGGCACGGAAAGCTTCTCCCCAAGCATGCTCTGCACTGCCATCAGATTTTCGACTGTCTGCGGAATCTGCAGCTTTGCCAGATACTCCTGTGCCACACTGTCTGCAGACAGCGCATCACGGATTTCCTTTGCCTGCTGTTCAAAATATTCTTTTTTTAGTTCCTGATTTCCCAGTGTCTGTTTCAACTCTTCATAGAAACGCTCCACCGAAACATCCAGTAAACGTTCCATATCTCCATCTGTCATTTCCTGCAGCTTAGATGGTTCTGCTTCCTCCAGTGCCTCCTCAGCCAAATGCTGATAGTACTGTGTCTTTTCCTCTGACATATCTACCTGTGCCTGTGAAAATCCTGCCTCAAGCTGATCTGTGATGGAATTGATATAACCACTGCTTTCTTTTACCGCTGTCGCATCATCGATGACAGAGTCAATCCTGCCTCCCTTTCTGGTTCGCGCCTGTGTCAAAAGATTGCCCAGTGTCACTTCCTGATTTGCACCCAAAACAGCACCGATCACCGCGCCGTCTGATTTTTGAATCTGATTGAGCAGACGGTACACACCGATATAACCTTTCCGCTCTTCTTCTGAAATCTGACCGCCCTTTTCCATCTTCCACAGGAATCTGCTATACCGCTCCTCCGATGTGATCTTGCTATCCTCCTGTATCTGTTCCAGCTCCTGATTCAGTTCATCGAGAGGCATATCTAACGGATTTCTACCACGTCGGATCAGTTCTAACACTACAACCGGCTTCATATTGTCAATCACCCGGTTGACCTTAGCATCAAATATTTTGACCTCTTCTACTGCTTCCTGCGTAATGTCCATCTGATTGTAGCCAAGAATGCGTACTGCTCTTTCATTTGTCTGCGTATCCTCCAGACCGATTTCCCGCAAAAGCTCCGGTATTCCCTGAAATGCTTTCTGAATGGAATCTCCAAGATCTGTACGAACCTGCGTGCCAACCGTTTCATATACCTGATTCCACTCATTGCGGTTCGCCGTCTGGCTGCCTGCAGCCGCATGCAGCTCATTTACTGTCAAAAGCGCCTGTTTACGCACCTCTGTGCCAAGTAGTGCAGCGTGTGCTCTTGCAATATCCGATGTCTTTTCCAGTGATTCCTGCAAGGCATCTAACTGCTTTGGATCTATATTTTCTACATCCTCACCGACCTGCCCGCAATAATATGCATTTTCCATATCACGCAGTTCACGGATCACTGTATCAAGTGATACTGTATCAATGTGAATTCCTCTCTTTTCCATTGCAACCGCAGACTGTAATGTCATCTTCTGACGGATTTCTTCTAACTGACGCTTCAATGTCACCTGTGCTGCTTCCTGTACCGTCATATGCTTCGTAATCTGCGTCGGTATCACAACCGTTTCTGCTTTTCTATCGTCCTGTACTGCTTCCTGCGCCTGACGCAAAAATGCCAGATTGATCACAAACGGCTTTCTGTCACCGCTTGGATCTGAATCCTTTTCCTGCCCGCTGACATCCTGCTGTTCCTGTGCCTGCTTAGCGGCATAAGAGATTGCAACATCGCTGATAGAATCTATGCTATCTAGCACGTCCTTTGCGATAACAAACTCACGATCATCTAACACGGCATCCTTTGGTGCTGCCCCTGCTGTCATCGCAAAAATAATCTGTTCTAATGCTTTATCCGGTGTGATGTTTTCCGCAATCTGATTTAACGTATCCAGTTTATCTAATGTCGCTTCGTTGATCGGAAGTTCATTTGCAAAAAGCCACTGTGCCTTTTGTAACTCCTGACTGCCGGTACGACCACAGTCTTCAAGAATCTTTTGAATCTGATCCTGATAATCTCCAAAGTCTGACGGACTCTCTGATATATCTGCCACATTGCCTGCCAGATAAGCTCCGTGATACAGATTATCAATGGTAGGCTCCAGATTCTGTCCGATCACATACACCTTTGCCTGATCTGTCATCTGACCGGCAGACTGACTCATTCCTAAAGCTGTCATAACATTTGCAAGTGTTTCTGCCGTTGTCGGAATTCCGGCATCCTGCAGCATATTGCGTATCTGCGCTTCACTCTTCTGATATAAAAATCCTGCCGCCTGCTGCTTTTCTAACGCTTCCTGCTGCTTTCCACGAAGCTCTGACGCCTCTTCAAGCTTCTGACTCGTCCATTCTTTTCGTTCCTTCCGCTTTTCTACCGCACGTTCCACGCACTCACGCGTTGCTTTTTCTAAAGAACCCTCCTCATCCTCGATAGATTGGTAATCATCACCATTTAGAAGAGAGATACTTTCTCCTGCCTCTCCTTTTACCTGTGCTGCATCCGCACTCGCCGCCAGTGTTTCCGCAAAAGAGTAATCAGACGGTGCTACACTTGTACTGACACGTCCTCTGATCTGATCTGTGCTGTCTGTCATGTCAACCTCTTTTAAAACAATACTGTCCTTTGACACTTCACGGATTTCAAAATTACGCACTTGTCCCTCTTTGGCACCTGCTACTGCATTTTTTGCAACACTGACCTCGATCCCATTAAAATTAAGTGAAACATTTTCTCCTACCTTTGTAATCTGCCCCTGCACGATCTGTCCCTTTTTTCCAATATTAAGAAAGGAAGCACCTGACAGCTTTCCGTTGTCTGCCTGCAGTGCCCTGCTATATAACGATATATTCTGAACGCTCATGAAATTCCTCCACCTTTTACTCAAAGACAGATAATCGCCGTGTCAAAAGTTCTATGCAAAAGTTCACATGACCTGCCACATCTTTGCACAGCTTTGCCATCTGATCATCTAATCTGTTCTCTCTACAAATTACTTCGACAAAACACAACATTCTCTTAACAAAAAAGCAATATTTTTCTTTCCCCTTTTAAGGGATATATGATACTATATTAATATCAATACTATATAATTTTTTGGGGGTACCTATGACGGAACAGGAAATGCAGAAGCAGGTTCTTTCACTAACGCAACAAAAGGAACAACTGCTGGAAGAATTAGCGTCAACCAAAGAGCGATTAACCAAAACAGAAAGTAATCGTGATGAATACAAAGGTAAATATTTCCAGTTTAAAGGAATTTTCCAAAGACAGACACAAATATTCTATGAATATCAGGGATTATCAAAGCAAAGCTACGAAGCATTAAGCGGAATCTTTAAGGGTACTTCCTTTGAAGAATTTTTAGCATGCGGCGTACAGCCCGGAAACATTGATACGCTCTGGGAATTTTCCCGCAGTCAGGCTTTGGCCGGCAACACAAAGGATGTTGCCATTTTAGATCAGATGATCACTTATTTTGTAAATCTTTACAACAAAACAAACGAATCTCCTATTCTCGCTTTTCAAAAAGTCGAGTCTGGTGATACCTTTGATGTAGATTTACATATCCGGACACAGGAAAGCAGTGCTTCCGGTATCATATCCAATGTGCTGCTGACCGGTCTTACAAATGCCTTTACCGGCGAGGTTATCAAAAAAGCCGTTGTTGAAGTAGGAGGAGGAAGTTACAGATGAAAATTGCAACAAAACAAGTAGACAAAATCGCGATCGGGGAAGATTTATTTCACGAAGTAGTAGAAGAACATATTCCCCGTCTGATCCAGAAGCAGACTGCCCAACTGACTGATTTTTTTAGTCGTATCTGCAGTTATATCACCGATCACACAAACCAGTCCGACTGGTTTTATATCAGCAATAAAGACGTGTTATACAACAACGCTGTCGTTGCGCTCTTTCCGGATTTTAATAACTTTGAACTCGGACACTGCACTGTCAATCACTCGTATGATCCGATTTCTTTTCACAACGAATTCAGCGAATACAGCGGTACACTGATGACACCAAACGAGTTTCGCCGTTCTTTTGCCGGCAAATTCGAAAAATTATATGAGTTCTGCCCTGAGTATCTTTTTGACGGATACTTTACGGTGATGGATTTTCATAAGGCGCTTCACGCAGACGGTGTGCGTGCTAAGCGCTGGAACGGATTTTCCAAAGCAGAGTCTTACCACATCCCACTTTACCGTCTAAATGGCATGGACAGCGAATCCATCTCACCGGCAAAAACACTCTTTTTCTGGCTGGAAAATGATCTGATGCCGGATGACATTCCGGCAGACCTGCTTGCGACGTATGAGCATGTTCTTTCCCTATATAAAGCAAACAAAGACTGCCTTGTCTGGGAGGGAGATCAGATCAAGATCTGTGAAGATGTCATTATGGACAGCATCATGAACGGAAAAGCAGATTTCATTTCAGATGACGCTTATCGTTCCTCCTTCTTATATAATGCGAATGAAAAAACAATCTCTCTTGACAACCTCTCAGATTCTACATTACAGATTGTCAGAGAGCATCTTTTAACCTGCGATCAGTCACGCGCTGATTTTGACCGCTACGATGAAAATATCTTAGTCGATCCAAACCGCGGTCACTGGGGACTGTGGCAGGATGAACACACAGCGAACAAATACACTGCCAATATCAAAGAGCCAATGATCGCACGTAATCCGGCAGCGGATATCAATCTAAACGGTATCATCGGTATTGATTTTGGTACAAAGAGTACCGTAGTCGCATATCAGGACAATACCGAACGTATCATTCCGATGCGTATCGGCACCAGCCATTATTCCAAAAAGGCTGATATCATGCAGTATGAAAATCCTACGGTCATGGAACTGATCAATCTGGAACGCTTTATGGAAAGCTACCGCCAGAGGGAAGGCAGACCGGACACGCTCTGGCAGGATCTGACTGTTTCACACAGTGCCGTAAACAGTATGATGAACAGTACAAGCAACGACTACTATTCCTTCTTTAATGAGCTAAAGCAATGGGCAGGCAACCAGAAAAAGCAGATCCGTCTGAAAGATAAAAACGGACACGACATTTCACTTCCACCTTTTGCAGAGATTGGTGAAGATGACTTTAACCCTATTGAAATCTATGCCTACTATATCGGACTGGCGATCAACAACATGAATAATGGTATCTTTTTGAACTATCTGCTCTCATTTCCTGTTACCTTTGAACAGGCAATCTGTAACAAGATCGTGGAAAGTTTCAAAAGAGGTATCCGCAAGTCGCTTCCGGAAAGTATTCTTCACGATGAAGAGATCATGAAAAACTTCCGTGTCATGAAAGGTACTTCCGAGCCTGCTGCTTATGCAATCTGCGCATTAGAGGAATATGGTTTTGACTTAGAAAACGATGAAAAGGAAGTATATTACGGTATCTTCGACTTTGGTGGCGGTACGACAGACTTTGACTTCGGTCACTGGCACACTCCGGATGCTTCCGAAAGCCGACGCTACGATTATGTATTAGAATGCTATGGAAGTGGTGGCGACCAGTATCTTGGCGGTGAAAACCTGTTGCAGCTGATGGCTTATGAGGTATTCCGCTCCAATCAGGATAAGCTTCGCGAGGATACTATCACATTTTCCCTTCCACCGGAATGTCATCCGTTCCCGGGAAGTGAATCTTTAATCTCTAACTCTCAGGAAGCAAAATTAAATACCCGTCAGTTAATGGAAAAGCTGCGTCCATTCTGGGAGCGTGATGAGAACTATGCTTCTCTGTATCAGACCGGAAAGATTAAGCTTTCACTTGTCACACGCTCCGGTGAACAGAAGTTAAACTACGAGCTTGATGTCAATATGGCAATTCTTGATAAGCTTTTACATAAACGTATCGAGCTTGGTATCGCAAACTTCTTTGAATGCTTAAAGGCAACCTTTAAGGACAAGCTTGGCACGGATATTCACTGCGTACACATTTTCCTTGCCGGAAACGGAAGCCGTTCTCAGATTTTAACAGATCTGTTTGAAACCTATATGATCACATATGCCGATGACTTACAGCGTCACGTCAACAGCAGCATCGGAAATGATTTCTTCCGTCTGCACCCTGCTCTTGGCATGGCAGATCCGTCAAAGGGAATCGCACCGACCACAAAGGTACTGTCAGGCATCGAAGCTGCAAAGCAGTCTACCAACGGTTCTATTGCAGATATTGCAAATGCTGCCGCCAAGCGCTCTTCTTCAGCCATCAACAATCTGGCACAGCAGGCCAACAGTATCAGTGGCTTAACACAGAGTGTTTCTGATATTGAAGATCTGGCGCAAAGCATCCAGCAGACTGCAAGCTCCGAAGAAGACATCCGTTCGATCACAAAGCCAAACGGCAAGACCGGTGTTGCCTTCGGATTACTGGAAGGCCGTCCGGGTGGACGAATCAAGATCATCCTTCCTCTCAGTCAGGATGTTGCCAATGACAGCTCTGACATCCTCTTCCGCTTTTATGTGGGATATAAGAAAAAGAACTTGTTCCAGATGATTTCCGATCCATCACTGCCATATAACAAGTGGACTTATCTTTGTGATGCTTCTACGGAGGACTTTGCAATTTACTATACGCCTCGTTCAGAGGCAGCAAGCGGCACATTAAGCATCTTCGATGTATATAAAAAGAACTGCAGGTTGAGCAAAGCCTACGAAAACGCAAGCATCTACTACCGTGCTGTTGCACCGGACACTTTAGAGTACACCGTTATCTCAAACGATAACTTCGACTCTGCAAAGCTATTAGAAAATGTTGTAAGAGTAGAACTAAGCTATTAGCAAAACATCAAAAACAACAAAACAGTTGTTTCGATACGAAATCATTTCACAAAAAGGCACAGATGAAATACCTATGTTTTTCACCTGTGCCTTTTATAACGCCAGAATCACTCTACTGTCATAGAACATATTTTTCTTTATTTTTTCCAGTGAAGCCTGTGAAGTTCTCCTTCCATCTGCATGGAAAAGAACTGATTCTGTCTTAAAGCTTCATATAGCACAATCGCTACCGAATTGGACAGATTTAAAGATCTTATGTGTTCATTCATCGGAATGCGGATGGCTGTATCTTCATAGTCTAGCAAAAGCTCTTCCGGAATCCCTGCACTTTCCTTTCCAAACATAATATATGCATCCTTCGGATAAGAAACATCGGAATAATTATGCTTTGCCTTTGTCGTTGCCATAAAGGTTTTCCCTACCGCTTCCGGATTCTGTTCCCAGAAGTCATCCAGACAGTCATAAACCGTGACATCTAATTGATCCCAGTAGTCTAATCCGGCTCTCTTTAACATCTTATCATTGATCTTAAAGCCCATCGGCTCGATCAGATGAAGTCTGGTACCGGTTGCACAACAGGTTCTGCCGATATTTCCGGTATTTGCCGGCATCTCCGGCTCTAAAAGTACAATATTTAGCATCTGTTTCCACTCCTTCATTTGTTACACGTAAAGATTAGACATTGAGCAGTACTATTCCCTACATCATTTGATCAGATAAACAGTATGCACCACTATTTTTCTACTGTGCACGCAGTCTTTCAATAAACGCTTCCAGACGTGCCAGTGCTTTTTTCAGATCATCGATGGAATATGCATACGATATTCTAAGGAATCCCTCACCGCAGGCACCAAAAGCCGTGCCCGGCACAACGGCAACCTTTTCTTCCTTCAACAGTCTGGTTGCAAACTCATCTGAAGTCATGCCAAACTCTTTAATACAAGGGAATACATAAAATGCGCCAAATGGCTCAAAGCACTGTAATCCCATCTTCTGAAATGCATCCATCAAAAAGTTTCTTCGCTGGTTATAAGCACTTCTCATGCGCTCCACTTCCTCATCTCCATTGCGCAGTGCCTCAACGGCAGCATACTGGCTTGTAGTCGGTGCACACATGATCGCAAACTGATGGATCTTTAGCATCTGGTCTAAGATAAGTCGCGGGCCACAGGCATATCCTAAGCGCCAGCCTGTCATGGCATAAGATTTTGAAAAACCGTTAATGACAATCGTGCGTTCCTTCATGCCCGGAAACTCTGCAATAGACACATGATCTCCACAGTATGTAAGCTCAGAATAGATTTCATCTGAAATCACATAAATATCTTTCTCAATAAGAATATCAACGATATCCTGTAAATCCTCCCTTGTCATAACTGCTCCGGTTGGATTGTTTGGAAATGGCATAACCAAAATCTTTGTTTTGTCGGTAATTGCATCCAAAAGCTGCTGTCTTGTCAGCTTAAACTGATCCTTTTCCTGCAATTCGATCACAACCGGAACTCCGTCTGCAAGAACAACACAAGGTTCATAGGACACATAGCTCGGCTGTGGGATCAGTACCTCATCACCCGGATCTAGCATGGCACGGAATGCCGCATCAATAGCTTCACTTCCTCCTACTGTGATCATAATCTCATGCTGATAATCATATTCCAGTCGAAAACGACGCTTTAAATACAACGCAACCTCTTCTTTTAACTCTTTCAATCCGGCATTGGACGTGTAAAATGTGCGTCCCTGCTCTAAGGAATAAATTCCCTCTTCACGAATATGCCACGGTGTATCAAAATCCGGCTCACCTACACCAAGAGAAATGGCATCTTTCATTTCACTGACAATATCAAAAAATTTGCGGATACCGGATGGTTCAATTGTTTTTATTTTATTTGATAATGGATCTCTCATGGTGTAATTAACATCCTTTCTGATTCGTGCTTTTCGTTGGACATGATCAGTCCGTGTTCTTTATACTTTTTCAACACAAAATATGTCGCTGTACTATTTACATATTCTAAGGTAGAAAGCTTTTCTGAAACAAATCTTGCTACTTCTTTCATGCTCTTTCCCTGAATCAGAACCGTAAGGTCAAAACCGCCTGACATCAGATAAACACTCTCTACCTCTTCAAAACGATAAATACGCTCTGCGACCTTATTAAATCCCATGTCGCGCTGTGGTGTGACTTTTACTTCGATTAATGCCGTTACCTTTTCACAATCTGTCTGATCCCAGTTGATCAGCGTAGGATAACCACAGATCACATTGGCATCCTCCATCTCCTTAATTTCCTTCTTAACTGTATCTTCATCTGTCGCCAGCATCGCCGCAAGGTCTTCTGTAGAATAGCGGCTGTTCTTGCTGATCGCGTCTAAAATCTGCTTCTTCATCCTAAATCCTCTTTTCTGCGCACTAATAAACATCATGCTTTTTCAGCACATATATTTTGATCTGTGACAAGTGCACACAGACACAGATCTCCTGTTTTTCTTACTATTACTGATATATCTTATATAGCTCATCACTGCCCGCCGGTTCCAGAAAACGGGTTTCATAATCATTTACGATCACTCTGTCATTCGTTTCGTTTGCTCTTCCGATAACCGCCGCAGAAATTCCACTCTTCTCCAGTTCCTCTACCAAAAGATTGCCGTTTCTGCATCCAATCAGCATAGAGCCACTGGACATCATACGATAAGGGTTAATATCAAACACCTCACACACTTCTATGGTTTCCTGTCGAATTGGTATCTTCTTTAAATCGGCAGTGATTCCAACACCGGACGCAGCACCCATTTCCCATAATGCACCAAAGATACCACCCTCTGTTACATCATGCATCGCGCTCACGCCGGTGTTCATGGCGACTGCGGCCTCCGGTACTACCGACAGATATTTATAAAAAGCTGCCGCTGTATCAACTAATTCCTCCGGCAATGTTTCTAAAAGCTGTTCTCTCTTCTCTGCAGCAATAATTGCTGTTCCTTCCAGACCTGCCCACTTTGTCATGACCAGCTCATCCCCCGGTTTAAGTCCACCGGTTGAAACCAGCTTTCCTTTTTTGACCTTTCCAACACCTGTCACCGTGATCACAGGACGGTTGACCACATCGGATATTTCCGTATGACCGCCCATAATCTCTATGCCAAGACCGTTGCAGGCATATTCGATCTCCTGCATCAGTTCGCGCAGCTTCTTTTCGCGTGTCCGCGGTGGAAGGATAATGCTTGTCATAATACCAATAGGCTCTGCTCCTGATGATGCCAGATCATTTGCTGTAACATGTACGGCAAAGTTTCCTGCCCCTTTGTCGGTTGCCGTAATCGGATCAACTGAAAAAACCAGTACCTCATCCTCACCAACTTCCACAGCACTGCAATCTTCGCCTACTCCCGGATGCAGTATCACTTCCGAACGGCGGTGATGAATCTGTTTAAAAACAGCTCGTTTCAATACATTCTCAGGTACTTTTCCTATTTCCATACTGCTTATTCCTTTCCTGACTCCGTAGTATAGCTAAAGTTTCTATTCTGCCTTTGCAGACTTCGGCTTCTTTGTTGCTTTCGGACTTTTCGTCTGTTTCGGTGCTGCCGTCACTTTTGGTGCTTTTGTCGCCTTCGGTTCTTTCGATGTCTTCGGCTTCTGACTTTCCTTTGGCTCCTCCGTGCTCTTTGGATTTTCTGACGGTGCAGGTGTCGCAGCCTGCTTTCCTACCGTAATATGCTCCGGTTCTGCATTGTAGACACTGGAGTTAATCTGTATCTTGTCTGTCTGTACACCATCCACCTTAACAATCTTCCACAGCTTTGCCTTATAACCTACATGAGCAGACTGTGTTACCGCCCGATACGATGCCGGTAAAGATGGATCTTCTGTGATTTTTGCCTCACCCGGCTGGATTTTTTCTAATATCTCAGACTCAAAGGAAATCTCCCGATTCGCAGCTCTGGTTTCCTCGCCGTAAATCTTAAAGGACAGTGTGCTTCCATCTGCTGATGCTGCGATATAAACCGGCGCATCTGTATTGTTTTTAAACTTAAAGTCCTTATAATCTCCTGCGATTGCGGCATCCCTTGACACATCAACATAACCTACAACCATAGAATGAGGTGATCTCTCTACAATCTCAAGCTCTGCATTGATCACTGCATTGTATAATGTCGTTGATACCTGACACACTCCGCCACCTACGCCTGCAACCACTTTTCCACTGGAATACTCCGGTGCAGACTGATAGCCATTTGCTTCCGTTCTGTCCTTGATCGTCTTTACCACAGAAAAGACCTTACCCGGATAGATGATCGTTCCATTAATATAATTAGCTGCCACCCGGACATTGTTGGCACGCGGTGCTGTTGACTTACTGTAATCGGTAGAATAACTTCCCAGAAGATTTTTGCACTTAGCCACCTGCTTTTTCGTATATTTTGCTTTCTTTACCTGTACTACTGCATCTGTGTCCAGATCTTTTCCACTGTTATCCTTTAGTAACGCATGACTTACCACGGCAACGGTATCCTCGACTTGAACCTCTAAGCCGTCACGCGATTTTGTTGCTTTAAACTTTCCGCGAACCAGCTTTAGCTTTGAATTTTTTGTCTTTACATTAAACTGTGTACAGTTCTGTTCAATATAATCACGTAACACGGCTTCATCGACATTACTTTCCAGATCAAACTTCTTATCCTTTGCTTCGAGTTTACTTACCGTCTGCATCCGCTTAAAAAAGTTTCCACTTTTTCCTAATTGATATGCTTTTTCCACACTGTCCTTCGGATCACTGGAAAAACCAAGTTCTGCAGCAGTCGCCGTAACGCTTTCATCACCTACTGCTATCGTAACATTACGATTTTCTAACTTGTTCGTGTAATCTTCAACTTCTTTCTGCGCTTCCTCCTGTGTCATGCCACCTACGGAAAGATTACCGATCGTAACACCGTCTAATATTTTATCACTGTTTTCAACACCCTTTGCGATTGAAACTGCTGCTATTGCTACTGCTATTGCGCAGATACAGCCAATCACAAATATGACAGTCAGTTTTTTGTTTTTCTTTGTCATCTCAGCCCTCCATACCACTTAGTACAGCAAATCACTTTATTGATCATTCTGTACCGTTTACGATATTGTCTGCATTCTAAACTTATACCGTAACCTTTATTGTATCACACCTCACTGAATTGGCAAGTCAAATATTTCCGGCGAATTTGACTTTTTTTCGTGTATTCTGTATAGTTTGCTTATATGATTTTAGCAATTAATTTCCCATAAAGCTTAAGGTTCAAAAGGTTGGTACGAAGTACTCTTTTGATATCCTGAGCCTATAAAGCAAAAAAGAAGAATGCTTTCTACATTCCTCTTTTGATGACATATGTTCTGTATATTTACAGACTTCCTAATACCATAGGAACAACCATTGCAATAATTACTAAAATACAAATTGCTGCAGCGATTTTTCTCTGTGTATTGCGATTAAAGAAATTCACGGTAATACCTCCTTTGATCCATTGACCGGAATAATCCTGCCAATGTTACTTTATTTTAATGATTCATAAATATCAGACACTATTTTTGTTAATCAAATAGAAAGGACGATACCTATGCCTATTTTTTTGATATGTATTATTTTATTCACAATCATTATCCGCGTCAAGTTAAAACGTTCTGATTCTGCTTCTTCAGCTGCCAATGAGAATTTTTGGGAACGTGAACATCAGGCAAATTTTGCGCGCGCCAAAGATATCACTACCCTTGATTATATCAACACACCGGACGATCTGCTTCCTTTCGGCGACACGACCGATGAAAGAGAACTGGATCTGCAAAAGCAGGTACAGAACTGCCTTTCTACAAAGATGCTAAACCTTTCCCAATATACCAATACCGACTTAAAGGAACAGTTCGGTATTGCCAATCTGGAAGCGCTATCGGACTACGATCAAAACTTCCTGACCTTTAGTCATGCATTGAATAACTGGGGTGTATATCGTTATGAGCAAAAAGATTTTGAAAATGCCAAAATCATTTTAGAATACGCACTTTCCCTGCGATGCGATATTTCCAGTATCTATATCACGCTGGGACACATCTATGCACACGAAAACGACCTTGCAAAGCTTGACGGACTGATTGAAGATATAAAACAGTCCGAACACCCGCTAAAGGAGTCTATAGCAAAGCAGCTTCAGCTTTGCAGATTAGAAGACTGACGAAAGCTCAATCGTACTGTAATGTGCCTGATGATCCAGCGGATTTCGTTTTTCATAATCAAACAGCACAACGGTATCCTTGCGCTTTAAGCCGTTTCCTGCCACAAATGCCGGAATATCATAAGAAAACCACTCCATATGCGTCATGCGAAGCATCTGCTTCCAGGAATATGACTCATATCCTTCCAGATATCTGGCAACCATTTCTTCGTTTTGATAAAAGAAACGTTCCTCTTCTTTCTGCTTATCCGTGAGCACTCTCCCGGCAAGAAATGCCGGTTCTTTTTTCAGATTTTCCCTCGCATACAGATCAAAGATCAACAGTTCTCTGACCAGCGAAAGTTCTATGCCTTTCCGTGCCATGCACTCCTTTGCAAAATCATATAAGATCTCATAATTTTGCATTCTCGACTGCTGCACTGTAATATATCCTTTCTCTTTAAAATATTGACCAAGCGTATCATAAAAGCCAAACGCATCTTCAAAAAAGGATACCAGATATGGCACAGAAGCTTCAAACTGCATGCTGTTATAATACCGTTCTACCATCTCTTCCACTAGCTTCAGGCGCCGCACTTCATCATATGTAATCCAGTTTGTATACAAAACCTCATATGGCGGCACCGACTGATACACAATACCGTATTCTAACGCCTGCTGATGGATAGGTGAACCCTTCAGCACTTTAAGAAAACCTACCTGAAACTGATCCGGTTTCATCGCATACACATCATTAAACGACTTTCTAAAGGATGTGATATCCTCATATGGCAGTCCAATGATCAGATCCAGATGCTGATGAATATTTCTTCCCTCCTGAATCTGTGACACACGTTTTCTCAATCGGTCTAAATCCATTTTGCGGTGAATTGCCTCGATCGTCTTAGGATTTGTAGACTGCACACCGATTTCAAACTGCGCCAGACCCGGACGGAACTTTCTGACAAAAGAAACCTCCTCATCAGTCAGGATATCTGCCGAAAGTTCAAAATGAAAGTTTGTAATCCCATTATCATGTTCATAAATATATCGCCATATCTCCATCGTATGAACCGGATTGCAGTTAAATGTCCGATCGACAAATTTTACCTGCGGAACCTTTTGGTCTAAGAAAAACTGAAGTTCCTTTTTTACAAACTCCATGCTGCGAAAATGAACCCTCTTTTCTACGGATGACAGACAATAACTACACCCATATGGACATCCGCGGCTTGTTTCATAATATACGATCCTGTTTTGCAATTCCTTCATATCATGATATGGAAATACAACCTCGTCCAAAGAAGCACGCTCCCGTGGCTTTGTCAGAACTCTTTCCCCATTCTTTCGTATCGCAAGACCGGCAATCTGATCATAGGCACTTTCTCTGCCATTCTCCCGAAAACATTCAAGCACCTCAAAAAAGCTCTGCTCGCCTTCACCAATGATAACACCATCCACCCATTCATTTTCCCGTAAGGTAGAAAGTGCATCATAGCTGACTTCTGGCCCGCCATACCAGATCATACAATCTGCAAGCACCTTGCGAAGCTCCCTTGCAATCTTACGAACCATTTCAATATTCCAGATATAGCAGGAAAAGCCTATCAAATCCGGCTTTTCTTCATAAATATCTCCTATAATATCTTCCAGACTCTGGTTGATCGTATATTCCTTATAGCACAGTTCATCTTCTCTGATCCCATGCTCTCTGCTATAGGCGTATAGTGTATAAATCCCCAGATTCGAATGAATATATTTTGCATTCACTGCAATCAATACTGCCTTCAAAAAAGTACCTCCCAGCTCTACGACTCGTACCAGTTCGCATTCTTTTCCAGTGTGTCAGGTGCTTCTTTCCAGAAAGTACACTCTTCTACAGCATCACAGGTGTGATCCTTTGCATGCCTGCACGCCATCTGTGCCTTCTGATATTCCTGCACCACACCGTTTTGCTCCACCGATGTATAGGCAACCGGCATCAGACAATGATAACGATCCTTCGGACAAAAGCCTTCTACCAGCCATAACTTTGTCATGTTCTATTCTCCATTCCATATATGCTACATACGACAGCATACACTCCCATATGCTGCACGATCTCTCTTATGCTATCTTATATATGCTTTTGTGCTGCACCATCCAGCGGGAAATCCCTTGCATGCTCAAACCGCTCTTTTTCTGCTTCATAGCGCTCACACAGCCAATCATAGACTTCATCTAAGCCCTCTTCCGTATACGGAAACTGCTTTTTCTCTTTTTCTTCCTCTACCGTCTGCTCAAAGCAGAAAGGTTCCGGCCATATAGTCGCCTGCAGAGCTTTCTTTTCGTCCTCTTCTACCTGCTCCACCTGATAGCGCATACCGCCGTAGCTGGCTTTTAACACAGCTTTTTTGTTATAAAATGATTTCACATCATACAAAGACTTTCTTTTATTCATACGAATCCATTCTACCACCTTTCCGGATCAGCATTTTCAGGCAGCATCCTCTACCTGCGGTCGATCACTACAGCCTTGCTTGTTCCAAGACTGTTGCGGACATAGCAGCGAACCTTTCCTGTTCCCTTTGGAATCTTTAGTCTATAGATAAAGGCTCCACGTTTCGTACTGTATGTGCACTTTTTCGACTTGATTGTTTTGCCCTTTACCTTTACGATCACCGTTGCCTTTTCACTGGCAGCAAGCGTCATCTTTTTCGCTTTCACAGACAGCTTCTTTTCGATAAGCTCCGGTTTCTGTGGCTTCTTTACCTGTACTACTGTTTTCTTGATCTCCTCGGTATTTCCACTGGTCTTATTATGTCTGCTGACATAAATCTTTGTACCGCCATCCAAAGGACTGATCAGTGTATAGCTAAAGCTTCCATCCTTATTGATATCCAGCTTGGCACTGGTATCGCCATAGCTTACGTATACATCATCGGTATCCTTCGACTTAACCTTTCCTTTGATTTCTAACGAACGGTTATCAATACTGCGAACGGTGATCTTACTGTTTGGGGCTGATGTAACATACTTGCTTTCTGCATCGACCGTACGCTTGGTAGAAAGACTTGTTCTGGTCTTTCCATTCTGCGTATCAGATGCCGTAACCGATACAACTGTTCCCGAAGAAAATCCTTTTGTATTGACAACAAATCGTCCACTCTTTTTGCTCTTTGCCGTATATGTCTTTCCACCAGCTCTGACAATCACTTTGCATACCTTATTGGCAGCTGGAATCTTTCCGCTGACATAACGCTCCACCTCGCATATGGCATCTACTCTCGGCTGATTTGGCGCAGCCTCCTTTGTTGCCTGCTGTGTTGCAAGGCTGCATGTGCCGTCACTGTCTACAGAAAAGATGGAAATCTTTGTTTTGGCAGCCGGTACCGGCACCTTCACATAATACTTTCCATTCTTTACAGAATAGGATGTTGTCGTAATCTTTTTTGCCTTGTTGTATTTTGCACACTTCTTGTACAAAGAAGCACCATTTGACTTTGGCACATATGCCTTATTTCCCATATATACGACAACTGTAGAGTTTTTATCATTTAAGTTACCGGACAGTGTCACCGTTTTGTTTGTAACCGTATTCAGAGAAGGAGCGTTTGGCCCTCTCCGAAGCACCTTCGACTCTACTGCCGCACTCTTTCTTCCCTTGTTGTCCGATACATAGACAGAAATCTTTTTGCCTGCCATCTGTTTACTTACAGTACAGGAATAAGTTCCCTGCTTTGTTGCCGTTGTGTTATAAGTTTTTCCATTGATCGTTACATGTACGGTAACACCTGCCTGTGCTTTTCCGGTCAGTATCGTCTTTTTGTTTGAAAACTTATCTATTGTAGGTATCTGCAATACGTTTGGATTGATATTGGAGATTTCGATATACTTTACCGTCTTGTTGCCAAGCAGATCAACTGCACAGAAGGAATATATACCATTCTTACTTACCATCAGCTTATTATCAGTCAGGCTTGCAGCACTGTCCCAGCTGTCTGCATCCTTTTCTACCTGTCCTTCCTGATAGCGGATTTCTTTTACTCCGGATGCATCCGATGCCTGTGCATAGATGGTAATGTCATCGTTTGTTTCTACAGTTGCAGAAGGTGATAACACCAGAAGCGGCCCGTAGATATCCTCTTCTCTTGCACTTTTTGCCATATCCGCAAGATAGTACGCATAGTCGTCAGTCACCTTTAAGGTACGCTTATACCATGGCTTAACCATCGCATACATTTCTGATAAAGAGCTTGACTTTACAATATAATTTGCTTTATCTCCAAAGGATACAGACCAGTTATGATCTGCCTGATCTTCAATCGCTCCAAACTTACCAAGCTCACGAACATAGTTTTTCATATAATATGTACAGCGGTATTCCTTCTTTGTCAGACGCTGATTATATAATGCATTGATGACTGCCTGATTTTTGGAAATGTAATTATCCACAATGATAAATTTCATATCATCTGTTACTGCCTGTCCATTGTAAGTCAGCTTTTTGACTCTTTCAGCGTCTGCCTGAACGATACTTCCCTCATCATCATATCGTGCCAGTTTGGATGCATCAATCTCATATTCCAAGCCGTCAAACACGGTAAAGGAGTGCCAGTCATTTGTCCAGTTCTGCGACAAAACAGAAGCGGCATTCCACTGAGACATCAGGGTACTTAGCGTATCGTCCGATGTAATCTTTTCATCTGTCTTTGCATAAATGCTTGCAGACCACTCAATCCACTCTTTTAACTGCTTTCCCGTGATCCAGTATGCATAGTTGTTGTTGTGCTGATATTCCTGTGTGTTCAGCACATCCTTCATCGTAAAGTCATGTCCAACCTCAATATAATCATCCTTTCCCTCACTGCCATCCATATAATAGCGGGTAGCTGCAATAACAGGATAGTTTGCATACTTTTGTCCATCCACACTGTGAATAAAGTTCATGCCAAAACGAATCTTAGCTTCATTGTTTAACTGTACCGCATAGTTATCTTCAAACGGCCCGAAGTATCCGGTAATGGCACTGCCCGTTGCCACGCCGGCAAGGATTTCATTGTACGTTCCCTTGATCAGCGAATCATAGGTTTCTGTTACATTTTCAATCTCCGGATCAGGCATAACCAGTGCACTGCACTTACGCACCTCTGTCTTAGCTCCTGCTATCGATACCTTTCCATCCGTAACCTTTAAGGTTAGATCAGCAATACCGATACCTGCTGCATGATCTGCCACCATCACGACCGGTTTTCCATTTGTCAGGCCGTTCTCCTTGTCAATGTTTGGAAGCTTATAAAATAACTGTGCACTTGCATCATCCGATGGATAATTCCGATGCTGATGTCCCAACATCACACAATCTACCGTGCTGATCTTTGTCATGGCATATCCTACATCCGCTGCTGTATCATCTGACTTATTATTTCCCATGCCACAGTGAGATACCACTACAACAATGTCCGCACCCTTCTTCTTTAAATCTGCCGATAACGTCCGCACCGTCTTTAATGTGCTGTCCGTCTTTAAGATTCCGTTATAATCATAATAAGTAGAAAGCTCGGAATGTGTCACACCGATTATGCCAATCTTAACAGACACCCTGTTTCCACTCGAAGTTTCCAACTCCTTCGTAATCATTTTTGTCTTCTGCCACGGATACTTTCCGGTACTCCATTCTTTGACATTGGCAACCAGACAGATATCATCAAGCCCCGCCTGACTGATCTGGTTCGTAATAAATCCATAGCCATAATCAAACTCATGATTTCCCAATGTGATCGCATCGTAGCCTACCTTACTGATTGCCGTAAACACCGGCTGCAGATTGTTGCTCGGCTTTTCTACGCTTCCCATGATCGTTTCTGCGCCATAACCATAGACAGAATCCCCTGCATCAACGGTAATACTGTTTCCCTGCTTGATCTCGGAACGTGCTGTCTTGATCATCGTGTTAAGCTTTGCTAACGATCTTGTATTATTTTTACCACCAACATCATAGTTTTCACTATTGATCGAATCGTGGATATCTGTTGTTGAAATCACGCGCAGAATCGTTGTTTCTTCATCGTCTGCATACGCATTTTTCCCACACAAAAGAACACACGCAAGTGCGAGTACCACCATTGCGTATCTTCCATATTTGTTTCCCCATCTTTTCATTACAAGGTTCCGCCTCCTTTTCATCATCCTTTTTTATTATATCAAATATTTGCGTCAAAATCATTACAATTTTATTGCATATCAGATTTCTTATTTTTTCATTTCATTTTCTCGCTTTTTCAAAAAAGTGGGAATAAACTTTTCACTTCAGCTTTTTCAGAAAATACAATTTATCTCTTGACAGCATCATTAGAATGTTGTATACTTTGAAAGTCGCTTGCAGAAGCGACAACAATATACCTTATAGGGGTGTAGTTCATCGGTAGAATAAGAGTCTCCAAAACTCCAGAGGAGGGTTCGATTCCTTCCACCCCTGTTTTAAAAGATCTGAAGTTGTTTCAGGTCTTTTTCTTTTTTATTCTTATCGACTCTGTCACTACTCTGCGAGTAGAAGAATGTTCCTGCACAGTTCCCTATCCCGGCAAAATGTTTACTGCGTTGCAGGCAGCACGAAGTTTCCTGTAACAGTAAAAGAGGAACCGCAAATTGCGATTCCTCTTTTGGAGAAGGTATTTTTGTTACTTATGGGGTGTAGCAAAAACTATATAATGTATTGGGGTTTACGATTGTTAGTATAGCAGGGCTTCCCCATAAAGTGTGCACAAAACGAAAATTCTTTTTCAATTTCTTTTGTGCATCTTGACATCAAATCAAAAAAAGCCGCGGATTTTCATTTACAAATACGTCAAAATCCTTGCGACTTTTTTCGATTTTCTATCATGCTCTGACTTTTATCCAAAATCTACACATTTTCTTCATCTGATACGGCAGGTTCTTCTACCGTTTCATTTTTGTCAAAAAGCGCTTCAAACTCTTTCCGGTCGATACGCTCTTTTTCGATCAGAAGATTTGCACACGCATGTAAAATATCAATGTTTTCTTCCAAAATATTTTTTGCCTTTGCATATGCCTGATCGATAATCTTTTTCACTTCACCGTCAATCGTCTTGGCAACCTCTTCACTGTAACCACGACTGGTATGGCCAAAATCTCTTCCTATAAAGACCTCGTCTTCATCTGCATAATTGATCAGACCGATACTGTCTGAAAAGCCGTATTTTGTAACCATGTCCTTCGCTGTTGCCGTTGCCTGCTTGATATCCTGTGAAGCTCCTGTTGTAATGTCATCAAAGATCAAAGACTCAGCAATCCGTCCGCCAAGACTGGCGATGATATCCTGCATCATCTTTCCCTTTGTCATAAACATCTCATCTCTGTCCGGAAGCGGCATCGTATAACCTGCTGCCCCACTTCCCGTTGGAATAACCGATACCATGTGTACAGGACCGATATCCGGTAGAACATGGAATAAGATTGCGTGACCAGCCTCATGATATGCCGTAATCTTTTTGTCCTTCTCAGAAATGATCTTACTCTTCTTTTCCTTTCCGATTCCCACTTTGATAAAGGACTTGCTGATATCCTCCTGCTCGATAAACTTACGGTTATCTCTTGCACATGCAATCGCTGCTTCATTTAACAGATTTTCCAGATCAGCACCGGTAAAGCCTACCGTTGTCTGTGCAATCTTGCGAAGATCCACATCATCTCCAAGCGGTTTTCCCTTTGCATGTACCTCTAAAATCTCTTCACGTCCTCTGACATCCGGACGTCCCACAGTCACACGACGGTCAAAACGTCCCGGACGCAGGATAGCAGGATCAAGGATATCGACACGGTTCGTTGCCGCCATCACAATGATACCTTCATTGATACCAAATCCATCCATCTCGACAAGCATCTGATTCAACGTCTGCTCACGTTCATCATGACCACCGCCAAGACCAGAGCCTCTCTTACGGGCAACTGCATCAATCTCATCGATAAACACGATACAAGGTGCGTTTTTCTTTGCCTCTGCAAACATATCCCTTACACGGGAAGCACCTACACCGACAAACATTTCTACAAAATCAGAACCCGACAGACTGAAAAACGGTACACCGGCTTCTCCTGCCACCGCTTTCGCAAGCAGTGTCTTACCGGTTCCCGGAGGTCCCACCAAAAGAATGCCTTTGGGAATACGGGCACCAACACCGGTATATTTCCCCGGATTTGCCAAAAAGTCAACAATCTCTTCTAACTCTTCCTTCTCTTCCTTCAGACCTGCCACATCACGGAAACGTTTTGCATGCTCATCCGGATCGATACGCTGTGCACGGCTTTTTCCAAAATTCATCATCTTGGCATTGCTTCCACCGGCTCCGGCAGACTGTGCCGACAAAAACGAAAACAGGAAGAAGATAGCAACGATTCCCAGTCCATATGGCAATAATGTTGTAATGATCCAGGATGGCTTCTGAATGTCGGCGATCTTACATTTCTTTGCCAATGATTCATTAGACCATACGATTTCTTCGACTTCCTTTACATCCGATACATAAAAACGAACTGTTTTATTATTTGACAGTAACACCTGCACTTCGCCGGTAGGAACCTCTTCGTTTGGCAAGATCTCAACGGAAGAAATCTTTCCATCACTCGCATCCTGTCGGAAAGAATTCAGGTTATAATTGCTGTTCGTGGACTCGTTAAATATTCCTGACACATATACCGCCAAAAAGATAATAGCAAGAATCAGGATATAAAAACCTACTCCACCTGTCTTCATCTGTTTCTTCATGAACAATCTCCTTTATTCTTTAAATTCTAAAATACCGATATAAGGCAGATTACGATATTTCTGCGCATAGTCAAGTCCGTATCCTACTACAAACTCATCCTCTACCTCAAATCCAATATATTCGATATCGACTTCCGTTTCACGGCGTGCCGGCTTATCTAACAGGGCACACACCTCAATGCTTGCAGGGTTTCTTGCCAACAGCATTTTTTTCACCTTGCTGATCGTATTACCTGTATCAATAATATCCTCTACGATCAGGCAGTGACGGTTATCGATCGTATCATCTAAGTCCTTTAAGATTTCTAGCTTTCCTCTGCTCACTGTTCCATTTTCATAGCTGGATGCTGAAATAAAATCCATTGTAACCGGCATGTTCAATCTTCTTGCAAGATCTGTAAAAAAGAACACGCTTCCCTTTAACACACCGATCATGTGTAAAGACTTTCCCTCATAACGCTCATTAAGCTCTGCTGCGATCTGCGCAACTCTCTCTTCCACTTGTGATTCCGAAAACATTTCATGTACTACTTCTTTCATGATGTCCGCCTTCCTCTCATTCATAAATATGTGCATACATAATTTTTTTTGTATTTTCCGAGACATAATAATATGCGCTGCAACGTTCCAGCGCAGGCACCCACAAGATATGATGTCCTTCTGCAAGTACCACTATACTCTGACGCAGAAAAACAGGTATCTTTTTATCGATAAACAGCCGGCTTAACTTCTTACTCTTCCCACTCTGATCCAGCCATAAATAATCTCCTTCTTCCGGATACCGAAATCTCGGCATAGTAACCATTCTATCATAATCAAAACATTTCGTACAGTGCTTTTTCAAGTCCTCTTTTGAGAAATTTTCGCTGCTCTCTGTCTGAAAGAGCACAGATTTCCTGATATCTGCTCCAAACGGAATATCATATTCCTGCCCCATACAGATTGCATCTGTCGAAAATGACGCCTCTTGTCTTGTTTCTTCTCCCCTTTCTATATATACATTCTGATATGCTCTGTATGCCCGCAGACCATACGGAAGATCAATACTCTTCCCCGTTTCCCCTTCAAACACGCCCATCACTAACTGTACATGTGTCGAGGTCAGATCCTTTTTCTTTCCGGCCAGCTCCTGCATGATCCTTAGAATCAGTTCCCGTTTGATCACATCAGGAATGCTCTGATATGCCGTAAGCTCCATCCGTATTCTGCCATCTTCTTTCCTTGCGACTGCATCATACGCCTGTGCCGTCTGCGCATCCACATATTCCATCACTTCCCTTAAGTGTCTGCCGGTATGGGCAATATGCGCTGCAGCCTCTGTCTGTACTTTACTCTGCAAAAAAGGAATGACCTGATTTCGCAAAATATTTCTGGCATATATATTTTCCAGATTCGTATGATCTGTACAATAAGCGATTGCTTCCTTTTCAAGCGCCTTTTCTATTTCTCTGCGCTCCACCTCCAGCAGGGGGCGCACGATTTTTCCACGCTTTGGAAGCATTCCACCCATTCCGCGCAGACTGCTTCCCCGCAGCATTTGAAATAAAATGGTTTCCGCCTGATCGTCCTGATGGTGTGCCACGGCAATCTTTTGAAAACCAAGCTCTATACGGCAGTTTTCAAAGCACTGATACCGAAATGTCCTGCCGGCCTCCTCTTCACTCATATGCCATTCCTTCGCCATGTCCGGCACATTTCCACAATACGTCTTACACGGCACCCCGATTCCTTTCGCAAACTCTTCTGCGTATTTCTGATCCCGGTCTGCCTCCTCCTGCCGTATCCCATGATGAACATGCACAGCACACAGGCGCAGCTTCCATCTTTCCTGCAGCTTTGCCAATACATGTAGTAAAAACACCGAATCAGCCCCGCCGGACAGCCCTGCGATCACGCCATCTCCCACTTCAAACAATCTGTTTTCTTCACAATATATTGCAATTCTTTCGTAAATATCACTCATCATATAACCTAACCACCATCACACTCATATCATCACCGGGTGTCATCTCCCAGCAAGACATCGCCTCAGATAAGATCTGATCCGCCGTATCCTGCGCCCCCAGCCTGTCTGACAGACACTCTGCCAGTATCTGATCGATACTCTCACCGGCATCCAGAAAACTATCCACCACACCGTCTGTCATCATTATAACATAATCACCGGAGCTTATACCAGATTTTATCATATACGGCTCCATCTCATTCATCACACCGATCGGTAACGCTTCTCCCTCGATACACTGTAACTCTCCCTTATGTAAAAAATAAGTGCTGCTCGCCCCGCATTTGATAAAATGGCACGTCTGCTGATAGAGATTTAAGACTGCCAGATCTGCCGTTGCAAAGCCTCTGGACTCTTCTCTCGCCATATACAGCGAGTTGATCAGGCGCAGGGCAGAGCCCTCCGAAAAGCCAGCCTCTGCCATCTGTTCTAACAGCTCTATCACCTGCTCGCTCTCTTCATACGCACTTCCTCCACTTCCCATACCGTCCGAAAGTGCCATCAGAAGCTCTCCGCTAGGCAGATACATACATGAAAAAGTATCTCCGGAGATTTCTTCCCCTGCCTTAGCTGCTCTGCTGACTCCTGTAACCGCCTTTACCTTTGCACACTCTTCAAACACGAACTCTTCTTCCTGCCGTGGAAAAACCTTGCGGCACTCCTCACAGGGAAGCACCCGGCATCCAAGCAGATCAGAAATCACCTCGCCTACCTCCCGTGTCGTCACATACCGCCCCCGGCAGGTTCTCCCCCTCATATGAACTTCCAGACGCCCATCATATTTTTCATAAAAAGCAATCTCACCAACAATCACCCTTTTTCTTTTCAATTCCTTGATCAGACGTTCCTGCAGATCCACCGGCAGTTTCTGAATGTTTGGAAGCTTTTCTGACAAGTCTCCCACAATCTGTCCGACCTCTTTCATCTGCTCAGCCAAAACCTGCTGCTTTTGCAGCATTCTGTTTTGAAACCCCATTGTCATATTGGATAAATGGATATTCTGATTTGCCTCAGACAAAAAGCGTTCCTGATGGATACATTCCCGCGTAAACTCAACTGGCATCTGCTCTAAAGCAATCTGCCCCTGTTCCTGCGCTACTGCAAACGTTCCAAACATCTCCGGACGCATCAGAGCAATCTGCCCTCTGCAGTTTTCCCTGTTTTCACAGCGGCTGCACACCTCCTGCGACATCATCTCAAGCATCGCTCTGGCGTTTTGTGTCCCCCTCTGCTCCTGTGTCACATTCTTTGACAGAGAAGCAGACAATGACTGAAAGGATGCCGAAAAATCCTTCAGCTTATATTTCATCAGCTTCTGAAGCTTTTCGCTCTCCCAGTTGTCATGCCAGCCACCGGAATAAACCTGTATCTTTCCTAACACCTTTTCTGGAATCAGCAAAAAAAGTCCCCCTGCGATCGCAATCCCCTCAATTTCACCTAACTGCATAACCCTCTGGTCTACCATACATCCTAGTGCAAATGCTGTCATAAAATAGCCTGTACACACCCATACCTTGCCCTGTTCCCGAAGCATCCCCGCACAGATACCCACGAGTGCCAGAATCCCTATCATGCTGTTTTGCGCACCACATAGCACCAGTGCACTTCCACCGATTGCGCCCGCGATTGCTCCTGTTCCGGTGCCATAGCAGTACCCCATGACCAAGGTCAAAAAATAGATTACCGTCAGAATCACAGACACCTCCGCTATCACAACATCCGGAAGTCCCAGCACGCTAAATGCCCCCAGAAGCACCAGACTGATTACTTCTTCATTGCCCAGATTCTGCCCCTTCTTCGCATGAAGAACAAAGTGGATTCCATCATACAGCACTCTGGTGCCTACCAGCGCCAGCACTGCCTCCAGTGCCCCAAGCCACAGTTCAGCCCGACTGTGCGGCATAAGATATAGCCGAAACGCCGTCAGCGCCCCCACT
This sequence comes from uncultured Lachnospiraceae bacterium, assembly GCA_934317005.1. Lineage (GTDB taxonomy): Bacteria > Bacillota > Clostridia > Lachnospirales > Lachnospiraceae > Butyribacter. The sequence goes on along the minus strand of CAKREB010000009.1, from coordinate 11,582 downwards.
GACATTCCAAGTAAAAGCGCAGCATGTCCCATACGGACATTCACCTTTTTTCTCTCAAGCAGATCAACCGCCAAAACCACCGCAAGCATTGCCAGACTGCTGCTTAACACATTTTCTATCGGAAACACAGTAAGCATTCCCAAAACCACACTGATACCCACCGGAAGCCTCGCTCCCTCTTCCGTATAACCCGCTGCAAAATAAGCGATCCCGATTGGATTCATCCCAAACAGATCTACTCTCCCTAAGAGAAATCCCAACATGATCTGCAGCAACATTTTTTTCTGAATGCCTTTCACAATACTCCCCATTTCCGCGTGCATGTTTTGTACACCGTAGATTTATATCCGGCACGCACAAACACAAATCCGTTACTACGTTGCAGAAACAAAGTATAGAAAAGGGATTTTGCAGAATTTGTCAAATCCTGCCACGCATTTTGAAAAAAATTTCGACAAATTCCAAAAGAGGCAGTCTTCCCCTATTTGGTGACCGGATCCCTGCAAAGCGTTTATTTGATCAAAAAAAATAAAAAACAACCAAAAACCAAAAGTGAAGTCACATATCTTTTGGATATATGACTTCACTTTTGGTTTTCCGGTTCAAATATAATTTCACCCTTATGTACCAAGCCAAACTTCTCTCTGGCAGTTTCTTCGATGTAATCGTCTGTCTTAACATATTCCTTAAACGCTTCTAAATCCTTTTTCTTCTCGGTGAGTTCTTTTTTCTCTTTCTTTAGTTCACTGATCTGGCTGGCATATTCCTTTCCCTGCGCACGTAACGTATTCTGCTTATACAATATGGTTCCGCAAAGAACTAAAGTCAATACAATAACACCAAACACTGTCATCCGGCTCAGTCTTTTCCGCCGCTTTCTCAAAAAATCTCACCAACTTTCTTTCTAAAATAGCAACATAATGTAGCTTCTCTAAGTCCTTCTACCATATGTTGTGCTTTCACGTCTTTCAAACACCCGCAAACCCTTATTTTATAAGGCTTTACGTGCATTTTTACTAGTTCCTTTACTATATACTATTTGTCAGAATAATGCAATCCCTTTTTCTCTTTTTTGTGCATTTTTGCCAATATCTTCCTTTTCCATTTCTTTGGCGAAAAGAATCTTACTATCTGTACAACTCCCCGTATCATCCTCTGCTTTGGTTTTTCCAGATGGCAGCGTCCAAAGCGTCGAACTACTCTGCTGATTCCCTGCTCATATAAGATTCCGCCCAAAAAGACGGCAGCCGCCCCATACCACCGCACTGCTCCATCATTGTATATAAAAAACACCACATATGCCGGCACTGCCATGATCAACCAATACAAGATATCCTCCAACCACACGATCCACTTCTGATGCCTGACTATCCAGCGCAGGAATCGTAAAATATCATACCCTGCCATAAGCCCCATGCCCAGACAGAGCGTGATCAGCACAAAACGAACCTGTCCGCCGATGATATCACTCACTGAAACATCCTCCCAAAGAATGAATTGCTCTTTTTCTGCGTTTCCTCTCCATCTGAATAAGCAAAGCTGTCAATACGACCGTCCACGTCCACTTCTCCCTTTTCCAGCGAAAGTCTGTTTACATGAAGTTCATCTCCCCGAATTAAAAGGATGCCCTGCTCTGTTTCAAGATAGACTTCCTTAGCGTCAAAGGATAGCACATCCCGCACTCCCGACAACACAGCAGTCTTTCTTGCATTTAAATACACTTTATGTACGCCGTTACTCTTTCGATTCTCTTCAAACTTTCTCTCTTCCATAAAAAAAGCCTCCCCATATCCTTTCAATCCAGTATATGAGAAGACTCTCTATGATATTCCATGACAGCTTTTTTCTTTCATCACAATATCCCGTACCGTAAAGACCGCATAAGCTTTCAGACGCTATAGTACTTTATATAACTCTTTCGCCTCATCCTTCTTATAGGTTTCTTCGATGCTTAATACTTCAACTTTAACGTTTTTATCTCCAAATGTAATTTCGATCACATCGCCCACCTTAACGTTCAAGGATGCCTTTGCAACCTTTCCATTCACTGTAATTCTTCCGGCATCGCACGCTTCATTTGCCACCGGACGTCTTTTGATCAGTCTGGATACTTTTAAGTATTTATCTAAACGCATTGTTTCTCTCTCCTCCCCAACAGAAAAGAGGTTGTCCCATGACAACCTCTCATCTAATCTGCTTATAAAATCATCTTAGTTTACAGCATCCTTTAAAGCCTTACCAGCTTTGAACTTAGGAGCCTTAGAAGCTTTAATCTGCATCTTCTCACCTGTCAATGGGTTTCTTCCTTCTCTAGCAGCTCTTTCAAGTACTTCAAATGTACCAAAGCCAACTAACTGAATCTTCTCACCCTTTTTTAACTCAGATGTAACAACATCGATGAATGCCTTTAATGCCTTCTCAGAATCTTTTTTAGAAAGTTCTGCCTGCTCAGCGATTGCTGCAACTAATTCTGTTTTGTTCATGGATAAATCCTCCTCAATAATTATTTCCGTAAAATGTTACAAGTCTATTTATACCCTCATTATGCCTATTTGTCAAGGTTTTTCGGCAATTCTGCAACCTTTTTCCCTTAATTTTTGAGGGATTTCAAAAAAAGCTGTAACAATTTTGCAAAATAAACGAAAATCTTTTCGTATATTCGCACTATAAAGCATCCCTGCTCAACATATCCATTATGAATGATCCGCTATATTGTCTAGAAAACCAGCGAAAGATACTTTTCTCTCTCCTGCATCATCGCCTCATACTTCTCCATAAGCCCCTCTTCATACTGTCCAAAGCGCAGCGGCTCTACAATCTCAGAAATCTTATCTAACAATGAGGTTAATCCAAGATTTGCTATGACGCCCTTTAAAGCATGTGCATATTCAAAGCTTTCTCTTGCATCCTTCTTTTCCAGTGCCTCACGCAGCTTTTCAAAGCCATCATCTGTCAATGCCTTGTTGTAACATTCAAAATAAAACTCTTTATCATCTAAGAAACGGCTCATCGCACCTTCCATATCGCATCCCATTTCTCTTAACTGTACTAGCTTGTTTTCCATGATACTATCCCCTTCTTCCGTTCTTTATCCAATCATTTCCTGACACGACGATTCACAAAACTTTCTCTTAATCACCCTGTCACAAACCGTAAGCCTTTGAACACCCGATACCATATGGCATCCCTCAAAAGTCTTTCCTTTAAAATTATATCAAAGGGATTTACAGTGTCAACGCAAAGACAGACACTATTTCGATGATACGACTTCTATTTTCAGCATTTTCCGGCCATACAGCCAAAAGTCCATCGCATTTCCTGCAATGGACTCTTTTCTACTGCTCCAGTTGTCTTCCCAAAAAAACGGCTGCCACATGCGCTAACTTTCTTTCTGATTCACCAAACGCTTCCTTTCGGTTTCTTGTCAGGATCACGACAGCTCCTACCGCATCCCCCGCCGAAACGATCGGACAGATCACCTCCCACGCAAACGGCTCTGTTTCCCTGCACACACTTCGATATTCCTTGCTGCCACCGGATGCCACCATAGTTTCTCTACGATCGATCGTATGCTCCATATCTCCATCGATAGCCTTATTCATCATTTCCTTTCGAACACCCACGGATGTGGCAATCACCTGTTCCCGATCGGTTATCACCACCTGATAACCTGTAGTCTGCGCCAGCGAATCCACGTACTGCTGTGCAAACACTCCCATATTTCCAATCAGGGAATACTTTTTTAAAATAATCTCACCTTCCCGGTCAGTATATATTTCAAGAGAATCACCACTACTGATAACATTGACAGTAAAGAGTCGTTCCGGTTTGTTGCGGGTTTTTAGCGGAACGATAGTGGTTAGAAGATCACCTACACATGACTTGGTTAAATTATTACGTGTATCAGGTGACTCCTTTTTGTTTGATATAACTTTACTGTCATGATTAAAATTTACAGCTGAACCTTCTGTCGTATAGGTGGATTCTTCTGCGACTTTAAGCAGTTCTTCCCTTCCTTCTATCTGTTGATAGTAGAAAGTGGTTACAACTCCTACTTTTAGAAGATTATCAATATCTGCCTTCAGTTTGACATGAATTCTGTCCTCGAAAACAATTATTTTATCTATCAGAAGCTCCAAGTCCTTCTTATCCAGATTCTTCTTAATTAATATATCGTCAAAAATGTCAATTGCCGTCTTTGCCAATCGCTTGACACGGATAATGTCATTTCTCTTATCCACACTAAGATTGATTTGGTTCTGTAAGCCTTTGATTCTGTTTATCAAATCATCCTCAATCTCTGCATATGTTTCTTCGATAATTTCCACAGTATCCTCGTCAGCCTTGGCAATCTCTTTAATCTTACGCTTCTTCACTGCCTTCAATTCATCCTTGGCATCCTGCAACTGATTTTCCAGTAAAGCAAAGGTATTCTCGTTTTCCTTAACTTCTGTGGACTCCTTTTTAATGGCAGTCTCTAATTCCTTAATCATATCCTTGGAATTATCTCGGACAAGCTTCACATACTCCTTTAAAATCTTATCGAGAAAATCTACTCTTATATGATGGGATGTACAGCCCTTCAAGCCTCTCTTGTGATAGGTACCACAGGTATATGCCGGTGCAATATCACTTCTACTCATGGAAAACATCGGCGAACCACAATCCCCACAGAACATAAAACCAGAATACACATTATCATATTTCTTCACTCCACGATAATGTGTTGTAGTTCTCTTTTTCAACTGCTCCTGGGTGTATGCCCATGTTTTATAATCAACAATTGCTTCGTGATGGTTTTCAAATACAAAATGCTCTGATTCATCCACCTTGGTATCCACGCCATGAATCTTCTTTCTGGTGTACTTATGCTGCCTGAGTGTTCCGATATAAAAATCATTGGATAATATTCCCTGAATGGTTACAATGCTCCATTCAGGCTTCGCTTTAAGCTTGCACTCATCCCCTCGCTCCTCAGCTCGCTGAATCTCTTTCATACGGGGAGTTGGTATCTTTTTATCTGTAAGGTAGTTGGCAATTTTTTTATACCCCCAGCCGTCATTATACAATTCAAAAACCTTGCGAATCACTTCTGCCTCATCCGGCACAACAGATATTTCCTGTTTCTTCATATTAGAAATAATATATCCGTAAGGCACAGAACAAATCCACTCGCCATCAGCCTGTCTTCGACTTATAACATTACGCACTTTCTTACTGGTATCCGTAACCGGCATCTCATTAATCAGAAAGCGGAACTGTATGGCTGTCCAGTCATCATAAGTAGGATAATCAATGGCGTCACCAATGGAAATGATACGCACACCGGCATCTCTTAAATCTTCCAACTCCACAAGCCCTTTACTGTTTCGACGGGAAAATCGGCTGAAATCCTTTACAATAAGTACACTGATATCACCATTCATTAGCTTCTTACGAAGCTTCTGATAGCCTTCACGCTGTTCAAAGGTATACCCGGAACGGTCTCGGTCTTCATATATAGAAAGCTTACACTTGGGAAACTTAGCTTTTACAAACTCTTCGATAATCTTCTTCTGATTCTCAATAGAGGTATTATCCCTGTCTAATTCTTCATCAACAGAAATACGGCAGTAGCCAGCAATTTCCTGACAAAGTGTAAGGTCGTTGGTATTTTTATCCATATTGTTAATTTTCCTTTCTTTGATTATAACAACATTGTAAGTGAAGGATGTGAAAAAGGCAAGCGGAAAATGCTTGCCATAATCCTAAAGTGTACAATATATGTAGACTATTTCATGTAATTTAGCATTAATCAATTTAAATTCATTTGCCATATCTCTAAACAATTTATCAACATATCCAAAATCCAGTTCTACTAATATCTTACTTAATTCGAATTTTGTATCAAACAAAAATCTATAATAATCAGCAGCCGGTTCCTCTTTTACATATTCTTCCAATATATTATATGCTTGTTTCATGTGAATTTTAATATCATTCTTCACTCGTACAAAATTTACTTCTTTCACTTTATCATTTACAACTTCCGAATTATATTTCAGTTCATCCATCTTTTCAGAAAATACTTTCCATAAACTTTTCAAGTCATGCGTTATCTTTGGCATTTCATTCGTCATTGTAATGATAAGACCTTTTAATTCCAATTCCACGTAATGTCTAAAATTAAAATAATATGGTAATACTAAATGTCTAACTTCTTTCTGCACATCTGCTTCAAAAGATTTATTCATCTGTTCACTCAATACATAGAATGCAGTCAGATAACTATTTGCTGCCAGGAAGAAAACAGATGCATCATTTCTAAAACAATTTACCGTTTCTACCTCTGTATCTTGCTTTTCGTTTCTTTAAGGGATTACAATATGCATTTGTTACCCTTGCTTTGATTTTTTCTGCTCCGACCAACATTGCCGTTAATGTTCGGTGATTCCCGTCTCCTGATAAATAGTACTCGTCATCATCCACATAATATACCATTTTTACAGGATTGTATAATTTCTGATATGATTCTTTTAGTTCATCCAATGTCAACTCTTGCAAATATCCAAAACATCTTTGAAATCTCTCTGGCTCTCTATCTCCACGATACATTTTTCTTACATTTTCATAAACACTCCACCCTACCGTACATCTACAGGTTCCAATCACTTTATTCAACGGAACCAACTGTATATAGTCTCTTTCAGTTGAACCCAAATCTGGAAAATCTTGATATCTATCCCTATCTTTCTGCAATATTTTACATTGCATCTTCTTTATATGCTCACCATCTACCCCAATATCTTTTAGATAACCTTCAAAATCTCCGTCAAATATAGATATATCATTTTCAACATCATACGTATACATATCTACCTCTCTACGCTTTCTCTAAAGAACTTTCATCCAGAAGGAAATCAAGCATATTTATCTTCTTATAGCCGTTTTCCAAATTAGTAAAAGGATCATTATCCATAGTAATTACTATCTTCTTATAGCCGTCATCCAAATTCCTGAATGAGCCTAACTCTCGTTCTCTTGTGGATGGATCAATTACAGAATATGACACCTGAATATAATAGGTATTGTTCATATCCTTTGCCATAAAGTCAATTTCCTTATCACTATTATTTCCAATATCAACTATATAACCTCTGCGTAACAATTCAAGATAAACAATATTTTCTATCGTATGCGTCGGTTCAAGTTGTCTAAAATTCAGCATTGCATTTCGAATACCAATATCACATACATAATACTTGTGTAAAGTCTTTAAATATGCTTTCCCTTTTATATCATATCTCTGCACCTTATAAAACAAAAATGCATCGCACAAATAATCCAAATAATTACCTATTGTCTTATGGTCAACACTTGTATATCCATTACTTCTTAATGTATCCGCTATTTTTCTACTCGAAACATATGACCCAATAGAAGAACATAGAAGTTCTACCAATGCCTGAAATACTTCTTTATTTCGTATACCGTGACGTTCAATGATGTCATTAATCTGAACAGACTCTGCAACAGTTTTAAGATATTTATTCTTTAGAACGGCATCTTCTTCCTGCAACAAATACGGCATTCCGCCATATAACATATACTGATTAAATAACTGATATTTATCTGTCTGGTAATAATCATATAACTCTTTAAAGCTGAATGGCTGAACATGTAATTCAACACCCCTGCCTCTAAATTTTGTATTAATATCAGACGACAAAAATTCCGAATTAGAACCAGTGATATAAACATCACAATTAAAATCTCGCTTTATTCCATTTACCACATCTTCAAAATTCTCTACTAACTGAATTTCATCCAAAAAGATGTAGTAGCAATTTTCATCTTTAATCCTATTTTCAACCTCTTTATAAAGATTTTTCGCATCTAACAGTTCATCATTTCGAATATTATCAAGTGCTATCTTTATAATATGATGTTCCGGCACACCAAGTTTCTTAATTTCTTCATAAAACAACTCAAATAACAGCGTTGATTTCCCACAACGACGTATACCCGTGATGATTTTTACAATATCTTTATCTTTTTGCTTCAGTAAAAAGTCAATGTACTTTTTTCTTTCTATAGCCATAATTCTCTCCCTTTCTATTCCCCAAATTCGCTCAAAAACCTTTTTTTGGGGAATAACTTATTTGTATTATATATCTTTTTCATTTGTTTGTCACGCACATATTATGTATTTTCTACCCCAATCCCATCACTTTGGGGTAGAAAGAAACGATGTGGGGTAGTATCAGCCACTAATGCCGTCAGCTATCTTGCACCTGCTGCCTGCTTAGGCAGAATAGTCTCTTTCCCATCATCAGTCTTTTCCAGTCCTCGATTGTGAATCAGCAAATCTTTGGTGCTCTCCACCAAATCCTGCTCCCCGGATTCAAAGATAGCCAGTCTGTACTTTTTCTCCTTACACTCCTCAATCAAAGGCTGCAAGCTGTCCATAACCTTAGGATCAGCCTTTTCCGCATTCGTCATCCAGACAATTGCGTACTTCCCCTCTCTATTTACTGTCAGATTCATCGGGAACCTCCTTTTCTTAAAATGATTGCCAAATTTTTCATCTTTATGCCGGCACAAATGAAAAACTTGTTAAATTCATTTTATCCAAGGATAGGTTTTTCTGCATTGAACGGAATTTGAGCAGAAATTGAAAATATACACCCAAGCCATAATCGAACAGTTGTTCTTTTCTTGCTTTTGTGCTATACTTTTCACAATTGTTTTAAACGATACACTCATAATACATACAGGAAATGATTAGATTGAGACGAATAGATTTTCACAGTATAACCACGATTCTTTTAGCAGGCTTAATAGGTGCTGATTTTTCACAACCTTGCTTTGTCATACTCATCACCTAATCTTTTTCCTCTTATCGGTTTTTTCATATCTCCACACTGACAGGATATGGTTTCCCTGGTCAATCGAATCTTCACACCCTAATCCAGCCCCATCCTATTAACAAAATCATCCAAAGAATCACTATGTTCTATAGCAGCATCAATAGAAATTCTCAATTTTTCCTTATAAGATTTAAATTCAAGGTTATTATCTTTCCCTCGTTTATTGACCCAGTAATCATCTTTCACTTTAGCTGAGAACAAATCTACTTGTCGCAAGCCACGCAGCCTGCATTGGTTCATTACCCATCCCTTCGCCGAGCGAAGCATGGCATTGGTACACTTATGCTTACATCCCTGCTTGTATTCACATGCTTTTTCATTCCATTCCCGATTCAAAGCCCCATATTTGCGTACCGAATTAGCCACAATATGTGCATGAATATTTCCACTATGATTATGACCGTCTGCATGAATCACGATAATAATCTGATGTCCATCCAGAAATCTTTTTACAAATTGCCTGGCAAAATCCATTACTTCATCCGGTGTAATATTATCTTCCGATGCAAAACTTATAATATAATCGTGAGATTTAATATCCTTTAGACCTCTGTTTTTATGATACAAATTATTGGTTTCAATGCATTCCGCCGCAAATGTATCAAAATCACAGTTGATAGCATCCTTTAATATATTCCGTCTTGGAATATACCTTCCAGACTCATCCAATAATGGCTTGCCGGTCTTTGCATCATGTTCATAACAAAGATATAATTCCGCACCGGAATACAGCTTATTCTTACTTGCAATATGCTTTAATATTGCCATAATATCACCTTTCCTCCGGCTGTCTACGCAGCCAGCTTCTTCTCTACTAAAATCTTACATCGCATGCGAAAATCATCCATATCTTTTCTGCAATCCTCAAACCATGGGTAAATATCCTGTGGATACCCACCGCTATTCAAATGCCTTGCAATCTGATTCTCCCCTATGGTCGCTTACGAATATTCGCAGCAAGCTGCTCAGATACGCTTCAGTATACTTCGCGGGATAGAGAGCAAGTTTCGCCCTGTGTACACACGACGGGCAAAACTTGTTGGGGATTTAACATCCCCAAGCCCCAGTTCCATATGAAATATCTCACACGCCATATACCACCGTCTGACAAGCAGACGTACAACAATCTGCCTACTCAGATTTGATGTCGCCACTTTGTCAGCCTTGACGATACCCATAGAAAATACCTATACATCTCCATATAAACTGCTTAGAAAATCATCCACGCCTGCTCCTAACTCTTCCGCTACTTCCGGCGGCTTCATTCCCACATAGGAAACATCCTGATTATTACAAGGAGTCTCTCTGACAGTTTGGGTTCCTATTCCCCGACTAATCACAACACCGTCAAGCATGGTCTGCATTCGCACCATCATCATATCCGCCGTAGCTGTAGCACATTCTTTTATACGATTATCCCAGTCCACCACCTGAGCAGGCTCTGTTTTCTCTTTATATAAACTGCGAATACCTTCTCTGAATATGTCAGACTCCGTTGCATATTCCCCGGTAGCAAACAGATATTCAAACATGCGAATTACTTCCTTTTGGGTATAATCCTTATTGCTAAAACGAATCGTGCAACGATATCCATCCTTTGTTTTTTGCATCCCGTCACCTATCCTCTTTTCATCTGATGTGTTGCCAACAGTTCATACCCCTTGGCATTCAATCTGATATCCTCCAAATAAGCAACATTCTCTCTATGCTCGCCAAATCTTTTCATAATGGTTGCACCTCCACCGATATAAAGTACATTGCAATAATCAAGGTCAAAACCACTTTCTGAAAGCATCCCCTCAGTCTCCTGTACAAAATTCTTTAACTTCGACACAATAATCCCCTTCACTTTCTCAGGCATAGCTACTTTTCTGCCAGCTATAAAATCCTGCAACACGCCTTCCGGTATTTGTCCTGCTCCGGTTTGCATCACTGCATCATTTATTTCCCGAAAAAGTGTAATAATGGAATTAGGTACTGTTATGGAATTAGCTATATCAATCTTCTTGTCCACAATGCTGATTACATCCTTAGTCCATGAACCAATATCTGCCACAACATATCTGCCTTCCATATTTGCCATACGATCCGCAACCGCCGCAAAACATTGTGGAAAACAAAATACATTTTCAATTGCTATGGAATAATTCTCTTCTTCAAATATAAAGTCAAGAATACCGCTTCGCTTCAGATAAGCCGTCAGCTTCGGTGCCTCCACGCCAAACCTCTTAAACGGAACCCCCACTCCCAACACTACGATTGCATCATGAGATAGTCCTCTGGTTTTAAGTTCCTTTGCAACTGCTGCCAGTGTAAGCAAAAAGAAATCTTCATCTGCGGTCTTATCCTCAACTACAGTTTTTCTTTCACCACCTATGCAATAATAACTGCCATCATAATAGAGGCTGTTCTCCATCACCGGTGGCTTACCATTGCACTTGCTTACCCCATTGCTAAAAATATGGTTCTTGCTCTTAATAAGTGAAAAACCGTGGTCAACCGCAATCACTACCGGCTCTGCTGTAAAATTATTATCTTTGTACATATCCCGTACCTGCCTTTCTGCCCTGTGGACGATTTGTTTTGTAAGTATAGGATATAAAAAATCCACCCAACTCTCATTGATTGAGAATTGAGTGGAAATTGAATGTATAGTTTACATTATGAGAAGTT
>CAKREB010000008.1 GCA_934317005.1 uncultured Lachnospiraceae bacterium | reverse complement strand
CGGAGCATATAGCCAGCACTGGTATATACATCAATGCTGTTGCGTTGTGGATTGTATTCTGCAAATATTGTTCTCATCATATCATATCTCCTTATCGTCCAATCAATCATTCGTTACAAAAATTAGAAGCATTTCAATCAGTTCACCATGTCAAATTTATTTTGTGTTATAATGTGTTATATAATTTTCTTGCCCTTGTATTTGCCCTTATCAGAGTTCGTAAATTCATATGGGAAGATATAACATAAGGGAAAGGCTAAGGGAAAGCTCACATGCGATAAACTTAGTGTTTTCAAGGGCTTGAGAGATATTTGATAACAAAATATAATAGTTATTAAATCCCTTGGAATAGATAAAATCTCAATTCTAGTTTGTATATGTAATCATCAATGGACAAAATTTCTTTAACTCCATTGATGATTATTAGACTATAAAATCAAAGTATGAAAAATCCCATTGAGAAATCAAACCTCACTGGATGCAAAAATACCTGATTCTACTGAGAAATGAAAATCCGAAATGGCGTTACGGTGAACCATACCACAAATGAGGGGGATGCATCTGTTTATAGGTAAATTTTGAAGGTGCATTGAGAAAAGTAATCTGTGTTATACCAGATGGTGTTTGATAAGAGAGTGGTTGAGTATAATAAAATTAAAATGTTACAGCAAAGTTAGGTTTTACATGGGAGGCCAAATATCATGGAAATAATCAATAAGAATATTGATCATGGGAAAGCATTTGACTGGGGAAAAACTTCTGAAGACTATGCAAAGTACCGTGATATTTATCCTAAAGAATTTTATGCAAAACTAGCGGAATTATCGTTAGGAGTAAAGGGACAAAATGTACTGGATCTAGGAACAGGAACGGGTGTGATTCCAAGAAATATGTATTCCTACGGAGCAAAATGGACAGGGGCAGATATCTCAGAAAATCAAATTTTATATGCAGGGAAACTCAGCAAAAGCGCAGGGATGGACATTGATTATATTGTTGCATCAGCAGAAGAGGTTGATTTTCCTGACAGAACATTTGATGTGGTTACAGCGTGTCAATGTTTTATGTATTTTGATAAATCGGTTGTTTTGCCTAAACTTCATCATATTTTAAAGGATTATGGTCATTTTTCAATTTTATTTATGGCATGGCTACCAGAAGAGAGTGAGATTGCCAAAACAAGCGAAAATCTTGTTTTGAAATATAATCCTGCATGGACTGGTGGAAGAATGACAAGATATGAATTGCAGGAGCCACCTTGGTGTGAAGGCATGTTTAAGGCTGCAAATATGCTAACATATGATTTGCCAGTACATTTTACAAGAGAAGCATGGCATGGAAGGATGAAAGCTTGTCGAGGAATTGGAGCGAGTGGACTGAAGGAAAGTGAGATTCAGAAATGGGAGCAGGAACATTGGAAATATATGCAATCACTGCCGGAAGAATTTGATATATTGCATTATGTTTCTATTTTGGATTTGGAAAAAATATAAAAGGTTGTGCAAAAAGAAAAATTTGATTGTATGCAACAGCGAAAAAAGTTAAAAAAGAATTGGATGTAAAAATTGTGTTGATTCCTTTGTAGAAGGAAATCCATTTCCACTTTTATATATGAAGCTGAAGTGATAACTTCTGATTTGTTGGTATGGAGAACATTTACAGTAAAATTAGATATATAAAACACATATTATTATAAAAAGGATAAAGGGTTATATGTTCTTTATCCTTTTCATATTTTTAAGGAAGGAGAATGTGAAACGTGAGTGAAATATTATAGGGAAGAATATTTGGCTATGTCAGAGTATCATCAACGGAACAAAACTTAGATAGGCAATTGGCAGAGTTAGTAAAGTATGTTCCACTTTTTTGATGGGATTAACATAGTGTCTGCTGATTAACTTGAAAAACCTTGATTTTGCTGAGTTTTCACCCATTATCTGTTATAATATCTGCAAGGGTTTCAATAAAATGAAATCATTTTCTTTGCAGATCATCGAAGAATTTTACAAGTAAAGGTGTGTTATAGACATGTACAAAAAAACGGACAGATCACAGAAAATCCATATCTGCAGTATTTTATCGGACTGCCAGGCTATCAAGAGCAGGCGCCGTTTGATGCAAGCACACTGGTCTTCTTCCGTAAACGTATTTCTTCTGAAATGCTGATGGAAGCAAATGAATATCCGTTACCCACAGGATGTTTCCCTACTGAATGAGGCGAGAAAAAACTGGAAACGATCATCTGCCGTTTCTGCAAGTCCTATGATCTGCCGCTGCCGCGACGTTATAAAAAATGCGCCAGAAAAGATTATCTGGCATTTGCCAAAAGCAAAAAACACAGTGTGAAGAAAATACGGAAAGCCCTCCGCAAACAGCTGAGCTATGTTGCAAGGGACATTCGGTATCTGGAAGAGTTCATGAGTAACGGATATGCAACAATAGATAAAGAAGCGGGTCTGTATCTGACGATCACTGCATTGTATGAGCAGCAAAAATATATGTACGACAACAAGATCCATAGTGTAGAACACCGGATCGTAAGCATCTCACAGCCGTGGCTGCGTCCCATCGTCAGAGGAAAAGTCAAAGCACCGGTGGAATTTGGTGCAAAATTCGATCTGAGCCTTGACAGCGAAGGGTACGGAAGAATGTAAAAGTGGATAAAAAACAGGAATATCAGGATAATACCGACAGGATCGAAGTGGAACGTACATTTAGCTTAAGCAAACGTTGTTACGGCATGAGCTGTATTACCACCAAGCTGGAGAAAACCCAGCTTACATCCATCGCATTATCCGTATTTGTCACGAATCTGTTTAAGATGCAGAGACGAATACTTTTTGCCTTTTTACATCTGTACCGGATTTGGGACAAATATAGGATTGTAAATCTGTGTCTTTCTGCTTGATCAGCAGACAGTAACTAACAATTCAGTCTGCAATGATGCAGAAAACAAGGATTTGGAGGGAAAAGGCATGAAGAGAAGATTACTTCATTTTAAGAAAAGAATGGTTCCAGCAGTATCCGGAACACTTATGGGAGTGATGCTTATAAGGCTTGGACTGTCAGAGTGGTTTGTGGCAAACAATGTCACGCTTATGAAAGCGCTTTTTACTTCAATAGGCAATCTGGTCGGACTGATATCGGCAGGAACAACATAGCTTGCCATTGACAGTACGCAGGCAGATGTGATCAAAGAACTTGGATTTGGTGAAAGTCTTGTATTTATCTGTGTGAGATGACATTTACCATATCGATGACTGTTGGAAGCGTGAAAGGTGCACAGACACTTACAAGTAATGCACTAAAAAGGAACCTGCATAAAACAGATTCCTTAAATGAGGGAAAATCCCTGTCGAAGAATGGAAGTCCAGCTACTTTTCTGATAGAGAAAACGGACTATGATTACAGTCTGCTTTTCTTCATCAATCGTATAAAAGGCAAGGTGATTATTGATTATCACAAAACGAATGCCCCAGCTTGCAAGTATCGGATCATCTACCAGACAAAACTTCTGTGGCAGGTCGGCTAATGAGCTTATTTGCTCAGTCGCAGCATCTAACAGATTATCTGTTGCATCAGGATTTTTGAGGGTAAATTCGATGTAATCCGCAGCACGCATAATATCGTGTTCTGCGGTGGAAGTGATATGAACCTGATAGCTCATCGACTGCGGCGGCTCCTGATATCAGCCATAGCTTCGGAAAATGGTCTGGTATTGCCTGTGGCAATATTGTCCATTCCTTCCTTAATCTGGCTGTAAAGTTCAAAGCGGCTGGTCAGTTCTTCATAGGCTTCAATGCTCATAACAGCAAGATCGCCTTTCCCATTCTTCGTAATGAAAACTGGTTCAGGATAACTATGACAAAATGTAGAAATTTCGTTGTAATTATTCCTTAAATCAGCACTTGATTTGATTGCTGGCATAAAAACACCTCCTTGTTTGATAACAAAATTATACATAAATTTTGTTATCAAGTCAATGGATATACCATTAGTGTTAGCAGGACCTAAAATTTCATTTTAGGAAAAGCTATGAAGTTCGTGCAATGCATTGATGTTTTTGTGCAAACAGAATATAATATAAACAAAAAGGGGCGTGATAGTATGGGTAAATCAAATACAAGTAATATCGGTATTCACATGGATAGTAATTTAAAGGCTGCTGCTGAGGAATTATATGAAGAAAAATCATGCGATTTTCCAAGATGTTTTGGCTAAAATAAAGTAAAGAAGGGCTTGCGTATGATAGCAGATGAGAAGATTAAACAACATGGAAATAGAAGAAAAGCAAAATGGATTATTTTAAAGAATGGAGAGGTATGAAATAAATGAAGCATGATTTATGTGTAAAAATGGATGAGGGTGTTCTTAATATCCGAGTAGGTGCAATTATCATGAAGGATGATAAATTTCTTATGGTAGAGAATGACCATTTTGATTATCTGTATTCTGTGGGTGGAAGAATAAAATTTGGTGAAACTGCAAAAGAAGCTGTGCAGCGGGAAGTTTTTGAAGAAACAGGTGTAAAAATGGAAATAGATAGGCTTGGTTTTATTCATGAAAATTTTTTTCTGGGAGATTCATTGATTAAAAAAGGGAATATTGTTCATGAAATTTCTTTCTTTTTTTATATGAAAGTGCCATCTGATTTTGAGCCTGTATGTAACAGTTTTACAGAGGATGGAAATAAGGAGCATTTGGTATGGATTAGAGCAGACCACAATAAAAAATATTATCCTGAATTTTTAAAAACAGAACTTGTCAATCCATCTAAAGAAGTGAAACATTATGTAACTCGTGATGTGTAAGAGCAAGCGAGAGATAATTCTTGTTCGAAGGGGAAGAGGATGTATATTCGATGGAAAAAAATATATTAAACTGGCTTGATATGAGCACTGGGGATGAGGCTGTTCGTTTCCTAAAAAGTCTTTGGAGTGAAAGACCTCAACCTTGTCCGTTGTGTGGTGGAAAATTAGATTTTCTTCATAAAAAAGCAAAGAAAAACAATTGTGATTGGATCTGTACTCTATGTGGTGAAAGGTACGATACGATCAAAATATTGAATCAGCTAAACGATGAGTAATCGAAACTTGAAGCAGAAAGACTATGATTATTGAAACACAGCGTTTGTATGCCTTTTCTAACAATTTCTGAGAACAGCTATCCGCGAACATGGTATTCCTTTTGAACTGAGATTGGATGTGCCAAATGAAACAGACAGTTGCTTTTTTCCTGATGCATTTTATTGTATGATATGGGAAAGGGAGGTAAAGACGATGGAAACAAAGAACATTATTTATGATTTACGCAAAAAAAAGAAAATGTCACAGGATGAACTGGCAGAAAAAGTTATGGTTACAAGACAGGCAGTATCCCGGTGGGAAAATGGGGAAACTGTTCCCAATACTGAAACCTTAAAACTGTTATCGAAGGAATTTAATGTTTCAATCAATACGCTTTTGGGACAGCCACGAAAGCTTATATGCCAGTGCTGCGGAATGCCTTTGGAGGATGATGAGCTGATCGGGCACGATAAAGATGGAGCATTAAACGAGGATTATTGCAAATGGTGTTATGCAGATGGAACATATACATACAGCAAAATGGATGATTTAATTGAGGTCTGTGTCCGAAATATGGTCAATGAAAATTTTACAGAAAAGCAGGCGCGAGCCTATCTGACAGACATGCTTCCACAATTAGATTATTGGAAGAGGTATGACAAGTTGAGTGATGACGGACAATTTGAAGAGTTCAAGGCACAGTTACTCCATGAAATTAATGCAATGAATATAGAAGGCTTGCCGAAGGTGGAAAAACTAATTGCACTGGTAGGCAAACAAGTGAATTTAGAGTATACACTTCCAAATGGTCAAAAAGTGCAATTTCTTAATGATAACAAAACATATCTTGGAAATCAGCTTGCATCCGAGTTTGGTGGAGAGCGGTGCTTTGGAATTCTTGCGAGTATGGATTTTATTCTGATTAGTACCTATGAAAAGGATGGTCAAAATCCGGAATTGATTCTGTATAAGAAACGATAGATTTTAATAGCAGAGGAAGAATGAATTTGCTGAGAAAGAGAGGAAAACGAATGCTTTTATATCATGGCAGCAATGTTCAGGTGAGTACGCCTAAAATACTTGTTACTAATAGGATGTTGGATTTTGGTGCAGGTTTTTATACAACTTCAAATAGAAATCAGGCTGTTAGATGGGCAAAAACACAGGCTGTCAGGCGTAAAAGTGGAAAACCAATAGTTTCTATATACGACTTTGACGAAGAAAAAATAAAAGGAATATCAGTATATAGATTTAGAGAAGCAGATAGAGAATGGTTGAAATTTGTTACAAATAATCGAAAAGGAAAATATGTTGGCGAAAAATATGATCTTGTAATAGGACCTGTGGCAAATGATAACACCATGCCTGTGATAAACAGTTATATGTCAGGTGCGATTGATGAAAGAACAGCGTTGATTTTATTAAAACCTCAAAAACTTTCAGATCAATATGCTTTTTTAACAGAAAAAGGAGTTTCGATTTTAAAATTTTTAGGTGGTGAAAATATATGATAAAAAGAACAGAACCATCTATTCTTCAAGATTATGATAGCGAGCTTGCAGAGTTAATATCAAAAAATCGTGGAATATCTGTGATGGATGGTCTTAGAATTTTTCTTGCATCAAAAACACATGCGATGCTTGAAAATGATGAAATGAAGTTATGGTACTTTAGTCCACTTGCTGTATTTGATATGTGGGAAAATGAAGAAGCAACAGGAGATCCTGGAAATTCATTATATCTGAGAGGTGATGAGATTGAGTAAGGAGTTTCGTTTTTTTACTTTTTTATTAGAAAGTTATGCTAGAGAGAAAAATATGTCGGCATCAGATGTTTTGAAAATATTAGATGAAAAAGAACTGACGGATTTTGTTTTTAATATGTACGAAATCTATCATGTTGAAGCAATAGAAAATGCTTATATGGACATCGACAGTCTTATTAAAACCGGAAGAACAGCATGGTAGATCTTGTTAGTTGTATTTGTGTGAACTAATAAAAAAGTGCTTGTGCCGAAATAAATATATATGCTGTGCAAGGAGGGGAAGAAGACTATATGAGTTTAGTAAATGCAATCAGCAGTATTGATGCTATGGATATGCTGACAGTTGGTCAGGGATAGGGAAGTATGCCTGATAGTAATAAACCGGCAAATGTTGTATTGGCAGAAAGACTGTAATGAAAGCAGAAAGGATTGATAAGAAGTGGAGTTATTTGCTAAAAGCTTCGAAGAGTTAGACACCACGGAATTATATGAAATATTAAAAGCAAGAGCAGAAATATTTGTTATGGAACAAAATATTATGTATCAGGATATGGATGATATTGACTACCGTAGTCTGCACTGCTTTTTTATGGACGAGGGAAAAGTAACTGCTTATCTGAGAGCCTTTTATCAGGAAAAGGATGTTGTCAAAATTGGCAGGGTGTTGACATTAAAGCATGGCGACGGAATTGGCAAAGAGTTAATGCTTCAAAGCTTAAAAGCAATCGAAGCAAAGATGAAATATAAAAAAATAACAATGGATGCCCAAAAGCATGCTGTGGGATTTTATGAAAAGTTTGGTTTTAAAGTAACTTCCGATGCATTTCTAGAAGAGCAGGTTGTGCATGTTGTGATGGAATTGGTGTAAATATAAATCGAGATATTTTTATTGCATAGATGAAAGCTGCAATAAATTTGTATGGATAATGCCGAGTGCATTCAGAAAAAAGTAAATAAAATATCTGGAGGGAGGTACATTAATGGTTGGTCAGGGAAGAGAACCTCAAAAAGATAGAATCAGTAAGATTTATGACCTTGCAGATGTATATCATTGTGATAACATTGACACGGTAAGTGATTCTTTTATCGAAGATGCTGATATTGTTTCCGGTGATTTCGACAATATAGCGGAATGTGGTTATGCTGTGCCTTCTCATTGGGATATAGGAAAGGTATACAGGCGTTTAATAAAAATGGTTGCTAAGGATGAAAAAATCGAAATGATTGATGCACTGATAGAAGTATACAATTCTTTTATCAGTTCAAAAATCGATGACTACAATAGCAGCTTTTATTATGAAAATCCAAATTACATTTTTGAATGCTATAAAGAAAAAGAAATGTTATAAATTAAAAACACAGACAGTGGGCAACACAGCGGTTAAAAGAATTGATCAGGAGGACTTAGCATGAATACAAATCTTTCATTCTCTGTACTTACAGCAAATATTATCAGTTTATTGCTGATTGGTACGCTATATTTTAGCAACAGGCAGAGAATAAGCCACGATAGGGATATGCCGTTTTTTACATAGCGGACAGTCTGTATTTGTACGCAGGATGCCGCAAAAAGGTGGGCACGTTAAAGCTCTTTCCGGTTCAGGTACAAGATATGCAGGTGATGAGTTTGTTGTAATGTTAAACACGACAGATGAGCAGCTTATTAAAAACCTGATTGAGCGTGCCAAAAAGAACTTTGAGGATGAGAACAAAACAAACGACAAACCATATCAATTATCGGCATCTATGGGATACGGAGTTTCTAATCTGAGTGATGAAACAATGGATGATTTTATGAGCCGTATTGATAAGCGGATGTATCAGGATAAAGCTGCTTACTATGAGAAAAATGAACGGAGGAAAAGAGGGGAATATTATGATACGAAAGAGTAGAGCAATCGTATATTGTTTTGGTGCATATTTACTTTCAGAGCGTTGCTGATTGGAGGATAATGGATTATGAAGCTTTGGGACGTAAAACTAACAGAGGGGTCTATTTTTAAAAATCTGATCGTATTTGCGCTTCCTATGATGATCGGAAACTTTCTGCAACAGATATACAACATAGCAGATACTGTTATCGTAGGGCGTTTTGTGAGCTCTTCGGCTTTGGCTGCGGTAGGAGCTGCGTATACACTGATGACATTTCTGACGTCGCTTATCATCGGTCTTTGTATGGGAAGTGGAGCGTTATTTTCCAAATCCTTCGGTGCGGATGAGCTTGACGAGCTTAGAGCGGATATCCGCATATCCTTTGTGTTTATCGGTTTCGTTACACTTGTGATGTATGTCATAGTCTTTTCGGGAGTTGATCTTATTCTGCGTATGCTTGCGATACCTGATGAGATTTATAAAATGACAAAAAGCTATGTGCAGATTATTTTTGTCGGGATAGGCTTTACGTTTTTATATAATTTTTTTGCCTATCTGCTCCGATCGATTGGAAACTCCGTTGTGCCACTGATATTTCTTGCAATCTCTTCGGTCATAAATATTCTGTTAGACTTATGCTTTGTCATCGTATTTCGATGGGGAGTTTCGGGAACTGCCACGGCAACGGTCATCTCACAGGCTTTTGCAGGACTTGGGATTGCACTATACGTGGTCAGCACAAGCAGCGGACTGTTAAAGGCGAAGGAAAAGATGGCATGGTCAAGGGCTGGATATATCATAAAAAATGATATATTCACAGCGTTACAGCAATCGGTGATGAACTTTGGGATTTTGATGATACAGGGACTTGTAAACAGTTTCGGAACAACAGTCATGGCAGCGTTTACGGTTGCCGTTAAGATTGACACACTGGCATATATGCCGGCGCAGGAGTTTGGAAATGCATATTCTCTATTTGTTTCGCAAAACTTTGGCGCAAAAAAGAAAGAACGGATTCAGAGAGGAACAAAGATCGCAGGCATGGTTTCAACTGTTTTTTGCATAGCTGTTTCTATCATCGTATGGATATTTGCAAAGCAGTTTATGAACATATTTGTCAATGGAAAGGAAACCGGCATTATTTTAGCAGGTGTGAGATATCTGAGGATAGAAGGAAGTTTTTATGTTGGGATTGGCATCTTATTCCTTTTCTATGGCTATTACAGAGGCATCCAGCGGGCAGAAATGTCGCTGATACTTACAATCATCTCCTTGGGAACAAGAGTGCTGCTGTCCTATCTTCTGGCACTACATACACCGTTTGGGGTATATGCCATATGGTGGTCGATACCGATTGGGTGGCTGTTAGCAGATGCAGTGGGAGCAATCTGTTATAAAGATTAGGGGATCCAAAGGTGGGAATCTTTGTGCGCTCTTTCGTAAAGTTGTACCATGTAGCTACAGAGCGCACATGTATCAGAACTTTTGGGCGATTTGCTGGAGTTATTACTTGATAGCAATAGCTGGGTTTTACGTTTCTATCAATTTATAATAATTTGCACAGGACAAAATAGAAAGGAAAAGTAGAGTATAAAGAAAAGAGGGAAAAAAGCAGTGAGAAAAAGATTCCTTGCAGGGCTTCTAAGTCTTTGCATGGTACTGACGATGATACCAGTACAGGCAAAAGCGGCAGAAGCGGGTACACAGTCGGATGAAAGTAATACGGCAAGTGTGTATGAGCTTACAGAGAATAATGGTGAATATTATGACAGCCAGCATGTGAAATATACGCTGTCAACGGATGGCAGTAATACCGCTACTGTGGCAGGGTATGATAAAAATGAGATTAATGATACCAAATATACGGATGAGAATGTCAAAGCTGGCGAAGGCTGGGAGATTACGATTCCGGCGAAGGTGAGTTTCGAGGGGACGGAATATGGGGTTACGACAGTAGGTTCTATGGCTTTTGACGAGTGTACACAAATGACGAAGGTGAAGTTTTCAGACGATTAAAAAGGTGACTGTAACAGTGCCAAAGAGTAAGTACAAGGCATATAAGAAGCTTCTTCGGGTAAAGGGACTGAGTAAAAAGGCAAAGATCAAGAAATAACAATAACAAAAGCAGGAAGTAAAAGGGAGGAGTGGCTGTTTTATCCGGCCACTCTTTTTTGTGTGCAATAGAAGCAGAGTGCCAAAAGCATAATAGGAAATTGCTAAAAACACTTGCAAGCTAATTAAAGTTAGCATATACTAACAGATGTAAGTGATAAGCTATGAAAGGAGTGTATCTATGTTTCTTGAAATGAAAAATATTAGAAAGCATTATGGCGAGGGAGAAAGTCGTGTCGAGGTGCTAAAGGGAATCAATCTTGAGATTGAAAAAGGGGAAATCTGTGTTCTGCTTGGCCCTTCCGGTTCCGGAAAGTCGACGCTTCTTAATATTATTGGTGGAATTGATCAGGCGGATGAGGGATATATAGCGATTAATGGAGATAAGACAGAAGACATGTCGGAAAAGCAGCTTACCATGTATCGCAGAAAGCATCTTGGCTATGTTTTTCAGATGTATAATCTGATCCCGAATCTGAATATAAAGGAAAATGTTGAAACGGGTGCGTATCTGAGTGATCATCCGATGAATACGGATGATATCCTAAAAGGACTTGGTCTTTATGAGCATCGTCATAAGCTGCCAAACCAGCTGTCCGGCGGTCAGCAGCAAAGGACATCGATCGGAAGAGCGATTATTAAAAATCCCGATCTTCTGCTCTGTGATGAGCCGACCGGTGCCTTAGATTACAACACATCAAGAGAAATCTTAAAGCTGATAGAAAAGATCAACAAAGAATATGGCAACACCATTATCATTGTGACACACAATGATGCGATCAAAAATATGGCAGATCGTGTGGTTACGCTTCGTGATGGTCAGATTCGAAAAAATTACAAAAATGAGCAGAAGATTTCTGCAAATGATCTGGAATGGTAGGTTGCATGAAAGGTCACATAGGGGCTTTGTGTCTGTACGCACCTGACACAAAACTGTTTTATATAAGTGTGCGTAGAAATGAGGAATAGCATGAAAAATCCATTGAGAAAAAGATTGCCACGTGAACGAAAAGAAGATCTGGGAAAATATCTTGTTATCTTTCTTTTTATGGTTTTACTGATCAGTCTTGTGTCCGGCTTTCTGGTGGCAGATAACAGTATCATGAAAGCATATCAGAACGGCTTTGACAAATATCACATTGAATATGGCCATTTTACAGTGACAGATCCTATTTCGGCAAAGGATTGTGATACGTTAGAAAAGGACAGTGATATCGACTTATATCAGCAGAACTATTATGAACTAAAAGAGAGTAAAAGAAATGCTGCCATACGTGTCTATGGCAGGCGAAAGGATGTGAATCTGCTCTGCCTTATGTCGGGAGCGTATCCGAAGAAAGATAATGAGATCGCTCTGGATCGTGTCTTTGCAAAAAATAATCACTATAAACTAAAGGATACGATTAAAATCGCAGGAAGGGAATATACGATTAGCGGCATGGTCGCTTTTCCAGATTATAGCTGCCTTTTTTCGGATAATGCAGATATGATGTTTGATTCCGTAAACTTTGGAGTCGGGGTTATGACCGATCAGGCTCTT
This sequence comes from uncultured Lachnospiraceae bacterium, assembly GCA_934317005.1. Classification (GTDB taxonomy): domain Bacteria; phylum Bacillota; class Clostridia; order Lachnospirales; family Lachnospiraceae; genus Butyribacter. The sequence continues at coordinate 139,017 of CAKREB010000008.1, read as the reverse complement.
GATGAGTTGGATCAGAATAAGATCACGTATTGCTATGCATGGGATTATCATAAGGAACCAAAAAGCGATACCGTGCAAAAGAAAAGGTCAGAAAAGTTTTTGGAAGCTCTGACGCAGAAAGCAGGCGTTACCTCTTTTGTTCCACGGTATGCCAACAAGGCGATTAACTTTACCGGAGATGACATGGGTGGTGATAAAGCCATGTTTATTTTGTTTGACTATATTGTAATTGCTATCTTAGCGTTTGTTTTTGCTATTACGACTTCGAATACGATCGCAAAGGAGGCAGGCGTGATCGGTACGCTTCGTGCGTCAGGCTATACAAAGGCAGAGTTAGTCAGACATTATATGGTCAATCCGATTTTAGTAACGATAGCAGCAGCGGTAGCCGGTAACGTATTAGGGTATACGGCAGTAAAAAATTATATGGCAGAATTGTATTACAACAGTTACAGCCTTACGACGTATCATACCTTGTGGAATGTAGAGGCATTTGTAGATACGACATTAATTCCCGTGATTTTAATGTTTGTTATTAACTTTATCGTACTGTCATCAAAGCTTAATATATCTCCACTGCAGTTTCTGCGTCGTGAGATTGCAAAGAAGCCGCGCAAGAAGGCATTCCGGTTAAATACTAAGATTCCTTTTATGCACCGTTTTCGTCTGCGTGTGGTGTTCCAGAATATTTCGAATTATATTACATTGTTTGTCGGCATTTTGTTTGCGGCGATTATTGTGATCTTTAGCCTGATGTTTGGACCGCTTTTGGATGATTATTCGGAGTTAGTCGGAAAGAGCATGATCGCAAAATATCAATATACACTGAAAGCACCGGCTGAAACAGAAGAAGAGGATGCAGAGAAATATTGTATCGAAAGCCTGAACACGCTTCCGGGCAAATATATGGAAGATGAGATTACTATATATGGTGTACAGGAAAAAAGCCAATATATCAAAGCGGACATTCCGAAAGGAGGGGTGCTTGTTTCCAATGGATATTGGGAAAAATTCGGCTTAAAAAAGGGAGATAAGATCCGCCTGAAAGATCCGTATAGCAAGAAAAAATATACCTTTAAGGTGGCAGGATATTATACATATGATGCGGTTCTTTCTGTATTTATGAATACGGATGATTTTTACGACAGCTTTGACAAAGAGGATGGATACTACAACGGATATTTTAGTGACAAAAAGCTAAAGGATATACCAAAAGAATATGTTGCTTCTACTATTACAAGAAAAGATCTTCTTAAAATGTCCACACAGCTTAAGGTTTCTATGGGAAATTACATGGATATTTTGAAATATTTTGGTGTGATCATGTTTATTCTTTTGATGTATCTGTTATCCAAGCAGATTATCGAAAAGAACAGTAATTCGATCGCACTTACAAAGATTTTAGGATATACGGATATGGAGATTGGGGGACTGTATATTATTACAACCTTTGTCGTTGTTCTGTTATCCCTTCTTGTGACCGTTCCGATCGTCGATAAGATATTAGAATTGATGTTTACCTCGTATCTGTATACGCAGATGACAGGCTATATCCCATATGTCATATCCAAAAACTGTTATGTTGAGATGTTTGTGCTGGGAGTGATAAGCTATCTTGTTGTTTGTGTGATTCAGATGATAAAGATCAAAAAGATTCCAAAGAGTGATGCATTGAAAAATCTGGAATAAAAATCTGGAGTAGAAAATCCGGAATAAAGAAGCTGGAATAAAAATCTGGAGTAGAAAATCTGGAATAAAGAAGCTGGAATAAAATTCCGGAATGGAAAATAGCGTAATGACATCATCTTCTATTGACTGTTTCGGCTATTTGATCTAAAATCAACACAAAATATGCTTTGTGTTGTTCTTCTTACTAAAAACCTTCTGTATAATGAACTTATCAAATACAGGAGGTTTTTAATTATGAATACGGACAAAATTTATGCAGAGCAGCTTGCCAATGAATATGCACCAAAGGATACATCAAAGGTGGTCGCACTTCGGAAATTAGATGCAAGGGCAAAGCTTCCGGCAACTATTTTTACTTATACTTTTGGTATCCTTACCGCCTTGATCATGGGAGTCGGAATGTGCCTTTCCATGAAAGTGATCGGAAGCGGGACGACGGCGATGTTTGTAGCAGGTATCATGATAGGTATCATTGGTTTGATCGGTATGGGAGTTAATTATCCTATCTACAAAAGAATGTTAGCAAATGGAAAGCAGAAGTACGCGTTTGAAATTATGCAGCTTGCAAAGGAAATAAGCGAGAGCGAATGATGAAAAAAGGTGATTATTTACAGAATGACAAAAAGTGAAAGCAAATATTTTAATACAGCTAAAAAAATGGATGAAGCCTTTTTACAGCTTCTTGAGAAAAAAGATTTTTCTTATATTACGGTAAAAGAAATCTGCGAAAAGGCAAGGGTAAACCGTTCTACATTTTATCTTCATTATGAAACCTTAGAGGATTTACTTTCGGAAAGTGTAGAATATATGAATGAGCAGTTTTTGGAACATATGAAATATAGTTCAGTGAATTTTATGGAGCAGATCAAAGAATGTTCTGCAGATGAACTATATTTGATAGAGCCAAAATATCTGCTGCCATATCTGGAATATATCCAGAAGAACAAACGCTTATTTTTTACGGCTATTATGAGGGCAAAGACGCTTCGGTTAGACGATAGTTATGACAAGCTGTTTCGGCATGTATTTACACCGATACTGGAGCGTTATAAGGTGCCGGTTGAAAACAGAAGATATATTATAATATTTTACATTCAGGGAATCATGGCAGTTATTACAGAGTGGCTGAAAAATGACTGTAAGGATAGCATAGAGCATATTATGACAGTTATCAGACACTGTGTTATGAAGCCAAAGAGTGACAGGGAGCAATGATGAGAGCAGGGATTTACTTAGGGAAAGAACAGATTGAAATAAGAGAGTTACCATTACCGGATGTGGGAGAGGATGATGTGCTGATACAAAATATATATTCCAGCATTTGCGGAACGGATGTTGCGGTGTTTACACATGGACCGAATACCGGTCACAAAGTGACGGTCGGTGGTGAGTTTGGACATGAAACGATTTCAAGAGTTGTTCAGGTCGGAAAAAATGTAATCGATTTTGCCGTGGGAGAACGTGTATACCCATATCCGCTTTATGCGAAAGGGGATACAAAGCGTGCGGGAACGATTGGCGGATTTTCAGAGTACATTTTGATACCACATGCAAAGAAAAATCATTCTCTGTATGCCGTGGATGAACGTATTACGGATAAGCTTGCAAGTCTTATCGAACCCTTTACGGTAGGATGCCGTGCTGCAAGACGTGGGATGATACCGGGCAGAGAAAAACGGTATATAGAGGGGCAGAATGCCGTGGTCTTCGGCTGTGGTACGATTGGAATTGCTGCAGCAGTTGCGTTTCAGTATTTTGGAATGGAAAAGGTAATGCTGTGCGACTATTCGGCATTTCGGTTAAATCTGGCAGAAAAGCTTGGCTTTGCCGTATGTAATCTGTCTGTGGAGAACTTTGCAGACAAGGCAAAGGATTATTTTGGAGTGGCACATGCCCTGACAGGAGAAACATCAGATATTGACTGCTGGCTTGATGCAGCCGGTGCGGAAAGTATATTGGAGGATTTTTTGAAGCTTGGAAAGTTTGAAAGCCGTTTCGTTTCGGTCGCAGTAAATAACATGTTACGTTCCATTGATCTGCTGCATATGACATATGCACAGCAAAGTATCATCGGTTCCGGAGGATATATGCCAGAGGATGTATGCGATGTGCAGGAAATGATGGCATGTGGCAGATGGGATCTGGAAAAGATTATCACACATGAGTTTCCTCTTGAAAAACTGGAAACGGCAATCCGCACGGCAGATGATGTAAAGCATTCCGGAAATGTTGTTATTAAGATGAAAAACTAATGTGCAATTTTCTGATGATGCAGGTTAGGTGCGGAAAAAATAATAAAACCTCTTGACATATCTGGATGGGGGACTATAATACATTTTGTAAATAAAACAAAATATGTTCACCAAAATTCGTTGATGAGAACAATGCCTGATAGGAATATATTTTCAGAGAGCCTGTGTATGGTGCGAACGGGTAATAGTCAGATCAGGATATCCTCTCTAAGAAGCGGGTTGAAGGCAGAAAAAAACACTGTTTGTAGACCTCGCCGGTATCCACCGTTATATGGATAGCATATGTTAGTATGTAAAGAGCTGTAGTAGAGTACTGCAGAAGCAGGGTGGTAACGCGGATTATATTCGTCCCTTTTTAGTCGGAAGACTAAGAAGGGACTTTTCTATTTTATTTATGAAAAAAATAGAAAAGGACTTATATAGCCGTGAAATGCCGGTCAGAGTTTTAGTGAGCAGACTAGGAGGAACACAATGAAAGCATTACAAAAGATTAGCAAATTTTTATCAGATTATACGGCAATTGTTGTTATAGCGATCGCGGTTATCACATTCTTTTTGCCGGGGATGATGTCCTGGGTAAATTATAAGCTGTTTGTTGACTTTGTTTCAAACAAATTCACAAGTCAGTCAATCATTATTGGAATTATTATGTTTAGTATGGGACTTACATTGACAGCAGAGGATTTTAAGATTTTGGCGCAAAGACCATTTGATATCTGTGTGGGTGCGATCGCACAGTATCTGATCATGCCTTTCTTAGCATTTGGAATCACAAAGGTGCTTGGACTTTCGGATGCGATCGGACTTGGACTGATCCTGGTCGGATGCTGTCCGGGTGGTGTTTCATCCAACATCATGTCCTATCTTTGCGGAGGCGATGTTGCATTTTCGGTCGGAATGACAACGGTATCAACGATTCTTTCACCATTTATGACTCCATTTTTAGTGTCTCTTCTGGCAAGTGGAGCACATATTTCCATTAAGGCGCTTCCCATGTTTGTATCAATTGTTGAAACCGTAATTCTTCCGGTTGCGATTGGATTCTTGCTGAATTATTTATTTGGAAAGAAGAAAGTGTTTATAGAACTCCAAAAGGTTATGCCGGGTATCGCAGTACTTGGTCTGGCATGTGTCGTTGGTGGCGTGGTTTCCTCACAGGGATCGAAATTCTTTGAATCAGGTGTCGTTATTTTCATAGCTGTTCTGTTACATAATGGACTTGGCTACCTGTTAGGCTATGGTGCCGGAAAGCTTGTTGGCATGAACACAGCAAAGAAGAGAACCATTTCAATCGAGGTTGGTATGCAGAATGCAGGTCTTGCTACAAATCTTGCAACGACAACTGCACAATTTGCTTCTACACCGGAATCTGCTATTATATGTGCGGTATCCTGTACATGGCATTCTATCTCAGGAACACTGCTTGCCGGAGCATTTGCATTATGGGATAAGAGGAAAGAACAAAAGAAGTAACATAGCAATGTATTGTTAGACAAATCTGGACATCAAATGACAAGGCAGACAGTAAGGCTTCTTTTGGCGCCGGAATCTGAAACGGTATAAAAGGAATCACAACAAGCAATGCGAGGTCACTACGAATGTATTGACTAAGTGTTGCTTGTTTGCTACTCTTAATAGATGAATGGAAAAATGTATTCTAAGGAACCATATCATAAAATGAAAAGAGGAAAAATATGAATATTGAAGAGATGTTAGAAATCAATGAGTGTCCGTTATGCGATGGTGGGGCACTGTTAGAAGAAGAATGTGGCTGTGGATATTATGTAATGTGTCTGGAATGTGGATGTCATTCAGTGACGATTGATTTTCATTCGGAAGAAGAAAGACTGGATGCTGCCAAAAGAACAGTGATGCTTTGGAATACCGGAAAAGTGATTTCAAGCAGTCCGGGAGAATGATCCATAAGATCAATGCCATTTGTAAGATGGCTTTGTATGGAGGGAAAGGAGCAAAAATGCAAGCTTCATGGTATGCGTACTTTATATTGCTGCTCGCAATATTCTATCTGTATTTACCGAAAAAACGAAGGTGGAAGTACAAGGCAAGGAATATCGTAAAACATAAATTAAGGGATCAGGAGGGAAATCGAAAGATTATGAAAGAATTAGTGCAGCGTTTTATGGATAAGGATGTATATATTAATTTATTAGACGGAAAAGCAGATGGCGTTGTAAAAGAAGTGACAGATAGTGGAATTGTGCTGGAAAACAAAGAGGGGATACAGATTATAAATTTGGACTATATTATCAAAATTCGTGAATATCCACACAAAAAAGGAAAAAGAGCTACGATCTGGTCGGATTGATGGTATCTTTTTCTGACCGATGAAATATGGTGCTCCGGCTGACTGTATCTGGGGCAGAGGCCGTGTAGGAGGCAGAGAGAAGAATGAACCAAGAGACATTTGTGTTACAGGAAAAGGAATGTATCGTATATCGGGAAGAGGAACCGGAATATCTTCTGATCCAGCCGGTATCCGAGTATGATCTAGAAGGATTGGAGCGGCAGATTATGAGGATACAATCCGAAAGCAAAAAGGGATTTCTCTATCTTGCCTTTCAGATCAAAAACTGGAATGAAGAATTGTCACCTTGGAAAACACCGCCGGTATTTGGAAAAGATGGTTTTGGAAATGGTGCAGCGGATACGCTTTCTTATGTATCAGAAAGCCTGCTTCCTTTTGTACGGGAAAAATATGCATTAAGCGAAAAACTTCCTGTTATTCTGGGAGGATATTCGCTGGCTGGTTTATTTTCGCTGTGGAGTGCTTATCAGACCAGTCTTTTTGACGCAATTGCAGCGGCGTCTCCGTCGGTATGGTTTCCCGGTTGGAAAGATTACATCACATCGTTTGCACCGAATACATCTGCCATTTATCTGAGCCTTGGAAAAAAGGAAGAGAAGAATAGAAACAGAATCATGGCAACGGTGGGAGAATGTATCTGCGTTCAACAAGAACAGCTAAAAAAACAAGGAATTTCAACCATTCTGGAATGGAACGAGGGCAATCATTTTAAAGAGATAGGCTTTCGCTGTGCAAAAGCGTTTCTATGGTGTATGGATGTTCTCTAACAATGATTACACAAGACTTTCGGCATAGTCTAATGCATCAATAATATTGTCATGAAAATTTTGCTTTCCAACTAACGCAATAAATCCATCTTTTTCCATGACATGCATAGGCTGTTCATTGACGTGAGAGAAAAGAAGTGTAATATTTTTTTTCTTAGCACGTGCGACAAGCTCATGTAAAGAACGCATTGCACTTGCATCAATGGCGGGAACACTTCGCATCCGGATGACAACAACTTTCGTGTGATGACTACTATTGATATTTAAAATTTGATCAGCTGCAGCAAAAAACATTGGTCCACATATTTCAAAAACACTGATAGAGTGTGGGATTTCACGAAGCTTTTCTGCTTCTCCCGGAGTGATGTCTGGAGAATCTGTATATTTCCATGCTTTGATATCTGCGGTTTCTGCCATACGCTTCATAAAGAGAAGTGCAGCAAGGACGACACCAATTTCAATTGCTACTACAAGATCAAAAAATACGGTCAGAAAAAAGGTTACTATCAACACGATAATATCACTTTTGGGAGCACTTTTACAGAGACCGAAAAAAGATGACCAGTCTGCCATATTGGCAGCAACTACCAAAAGAACTGCAGCAAGAGTTGTCATAGGAATCAGAGCAGCAAGTGGCATTAATACTAAAAGAATGATGGTTAATGTGGCACAATGCGCAATACCGGCAATCGGAGTTCGGCCTCCATTTCTAACATTGGCAGCTGTTCTGGCAATAGCGCCGGTAGCCGGGATTCCGCCAAACAATCCGGAAAAGATGTTGCCTAGACCTTGCCCAATCAACTCTGCATTTGATTTGTGTGTGTCGCCAATCATACCATCAGAGACAACGGCTGACAGAAGTGATTCAATGGCAGCAAGAATGGCAATGGTAAATGCCGGAGAAAACATTTGCTGGATCAGCTTCATGGAAAAGGAAGGAACATGAAATGCTGGAAATGCTGAATTAAGTTTACCATATACACTGCCAATCGTATTTACTGGAAGTTTTGCAAAATATACGATGGCAGTAGTTGTGATGATAGCAACAAGCGATCCGGGAATTTTATCTGTAAGCTTTGGCCAAATCAACATAATAAAGATTGCTATGATACCTATTATGGTAGTAGTAACATTTAATGTTGTGATATTTTTAGCATAAGTAATAATCTTGTCTAAAAATGCAGAAGGAACGGACATAATATCAAGTTCCAAAAAGTCTTTCAGCTGCCCGACAAAAAGAGTGACGGCAATTCCACATGTAAAACCTGTTGTAATCGTATAAGGAATGTACTTGATCAGTGAACCAAATCGGCAAAATCCCATGATTATCAGGATAATACCGGCTAAAATGGTGGCAACGATGAGCCCGTCAGTTCCATATTCTGCTACAATACCATATATGATAACGACAAAAGCAGCAGTTGGGCCGCCAATCTCTGTACACGGTTTCCGCCAAAAAATGAAATAAAGAATCCGGCTATGATTGCTGTATAGAGTCCCTGTTCCGGGCCGACACCAGACGCAATGGCAAGTGCGATAGAAAGTGGAAGTGCAATAATTGCAACGATGATACCGGAAATTATATCTTTTAATAACTGTGATTTGGTGTAATGCTTCATTACATCAAAAAGCTTTGGTCTTAATTCGTTCATTTCAAATAGTTTGCCTATCGCTATGATACACAGCTGCTGATTGACAGACGTGATAAAGATTTAGATGAGGATGAAATATCCGACTATATTACAGAACATTTTAAGGGAAACAGCCTGATTGCAGCAGGCGATGAAGATTTGGTAAAGATTCATTTTCATACAAATGAACCTTGGAAAATTTTAGAGTACTGTAATTCCATCGGAGAGATTTACGATATTGTTGTGGAGGATATGATTCGTCAGTCAAATGGTTTGCAGGGATGATTTTCTGATTCCATAACAATGCTTCGTTTTTTTAATGAAATATCTGGACAGAACAAAATGAGCAGCATAACAGTAGGAATACGGTTATTGCTGCTTATTTTGTCTGAGATCAAAGCAAAAAGATCACTCCTTTTGCTGTATAAACATAAGGGAGAAGCTGCTAAATAAAAGCAGACAGGAAAACCATACAGTACGCATAGTAAAATGTAAGATCAGAACACTTCCCAAACCGGCACCAAGTCCAAAAAGGAAAATAATGCCGAAGTAGTGAAAGGATTTATAAAGGGTCTGTTTATCATGGTTTTGTTTGTAAGAACATAATGACTCCATGCCACTGCGGATATTACCGATACACATGGTACTGGAAAAAGCATAGCTGTCAACTTTTCGAAAGGACTGTACCTGCATGGCACAGGAGAACGAAACAAGTGCATTGGCAATAAGATTGAGGTTTTTAGGGATGAATCCTACAATAAAAAGCAGTAAGATTTCCAAAATGACGATGATCTGTCGCCAATGAATGCGTTCCAGATTTTGAAAGGATTGCCGTATCAGTGTTGCGGCGGCAACACCCAATGAAAAGAATAGAAGTGGAATAAAGTAATGAAGCGCCTGATACCAGTTATGAGCAAAAAGATTTTGACTGAGTAAAACAATATTTCCGGTCTGGGCATTTGCAAATACATGGCCTCTTGCTATGTAGGTATAAACATCTTGCAAGCCCCCTGATATGGATAAGAGAGCTGCAGTAAGAAAAGATTCAGACATTTGTATCTGCGGACGATAATGTTTCAAAGAGTTCATTTTGATTTCCACGCTTTCTGTTTAGTTTTGCTTTCTGATATTGTGTTTTGTAGCAATTAAGTGCAATACCGGAAGGTTTTATCTGTAAGAATACGGGCAAAGATAAGACCTAATGGCAGTGCCAAAATAATCAATAATGCGGATGCGAGCCACGAAGCGGCTGAACTAAGATTCATAATTCCAAGATTATAGAATCCTTTATATAAATATAATCCCGGTACCATGATCACAATAGATGGAACTGTAATAGAGATTCGTGGATATCCGGCTACCCCCTTTAACGTAGATGCGAGGATACCGGCAATAAATGCACCAATAAAAGCTGCTGTAGCAGGCGGAAGAGAGCAAAGATCAATGAGTTCCAAACGGGTTGTATTAGATATAGCACCTATGATTGCAGCCGCTACGGCAAGTTTAATGGGACTATTAAACATAATCGAAAATCCAAATACACCACAAAAACTGGTTAGCAATCGAAACAAGATCCATTGCCATAAAGCAAGATGCAGTGGCAAAAATGGAATTGGTTTCAAACCAAGCAACATAGCAAGAATCCATGCTGTCATCGTAGAAACCGTTATAATGATCAAAGAGTACATCAATCTTTCGGAACCGGAACGCATATCCAGTTTGGCAAGATCAATGCCGCTTGTGATAAAAGGAAATCCAGGAATGATAAATAACATGGAACAAATATAACCGGCTTCATGCTGCAAGCGTACAGAAAATATCAACTCTAATAACTTTAGCAGAACGGTGTAGGAAAGGCAGGCAGCTGAAACGGAAGCAATAATGCATAAAAATAAGGTTAGATGATGTTTGGAAAGTTTGCATCGGATATAATTTCCAATACCTGCTCCAACAAAAGCACACATCATTTCTACGACGCCTCCACCCAAAAGGAAAGTGAACGACCCACACGCAAGTGCTGCTGCCAATGCCAATGCAATAGGAGAGTAGAGTCCGTGGATTTTTTCAATCCGGTCTAACTTAGAATGGATTTCCTCACAATTTTTATTCCGTTCATTTGCTGAAAAGCTCATCACAAATTTTTCGAGACGATTTAGTTGAGAAGTATTAACTCCTGTATTTGTCAAACATAGAGACTGGCTGAAACTTTCTTTTCCGTCGAAACAGGTATAATTAATAGACATCAGCCCAATATCAACGGTACATGTCATATTCATCAACTCGGAAAGTTCGTTCATGGAGCTTCGGACACGCCATGCTCCGGTACCGCAAGCAAGCATCATAATACCAACACGTCCGATTACCGATGCTTTAGCGGAGAGATTTGCTTCTGTGATGGGAGTTGTATCGGATGGATCGGCATATTCATGCCAAAGAATATCCATATGATTTTTTTTGATGTTTGTCTGATAAATCATTTGTATATCATACTCCTTATATTATTAACTATAAATCTAGACTATTAGTACCGGCAACTTTTATCATTTTTTCGCGGCAGGATAAAACCAGTCCATCAATGGCAGAAAGATGGTGAAGCATTTTATTCTCAAACTGGTGAATTGGCAAAAGAACGCCTAACTCATCAAAAGATTTTCCGGACTTTGTTCCGGTTTCCTGCCCATAAAATACAACGGCAGAAAAAGCTTCCCTTTGGATATCGTGAAAAGTTGACCAGATGACATCATATGCCTGGGCCTCCGTGAGGTTTAACTTTTTGGTATCTGGAAGTGCGTATAAGATTAAAATACCTCGTTCCTTATTTTCCTGCTTTTCACAGATATTCATATCCGTAGTATAGTAGCGGACAAGATGATAACCGTCAGCAAGATAGAGCTTGGAACGTGGAGCGGCAGGATGCGCATTATAAATTTCCTGAAATTTTTTATATTCATGTTTCGTTACAGATGATTTTTTCTCTTCTAACAGATTACCGTCTGCATCGGTTAAAAGCACCGGATTTTCCCCGGCTTTTCCGTGAAAACGTCTTGGAATCAGATAGGCTTCTTTTAAGAGGTCAAACATACTGCGGTGGCACAGCTCTAATAAGAGTGCACTTACATCACCATTCTTATATGCGGTCAGTAAAACTTCTGCAAAGTGGTGAGGATCCGGATCCATATAGCGATTGTCATCGCACAAATGATCGTAAAATGTTTCAATCAGTCTTTCACAGGCTTTATCTGAAGCCAAAATCCTAGAAAAAATATTTTCCACAGCTTGTTCTCTTGGTAGTACTAATGACATAAAATCATCTCCCTGATATAATTTAAATATCGTTTTTCATAAATCATTTGCAATGTATGCCCGATAGTATCTGCTATATATTGTCTTTTGTTTTAGAATGATTATAATAGGAAGATAGAGATAAGTAAAGACTATTATTGATATGGCAGATATATATATATGATATGTCAGAGAGGACCAGAATGAATGTAAATTTTGAATACTATAAAATATTTTATTATGTGGCAAAATACAATAACTTTACAAAGGCAGCACATGCATTAGGAAGCAGTCAGCCGAATGTTACACGTGCAATGAATTGCCTGGAACAGGAAATCAATTGCATTTTATTTGTCAGGACAAACCGGGGTGTTTATTTAACACCGGAAGGCGAAAAGCTGTATGAGCGAGTAGCGGCAGCCATGATGCAGTTTCAATTGGCAGAAGAAGAATTATTGAGTTGTGCCAGACTGGAGCATGGCAGCATCTCCATTGGAGCCAGTGAAATCGCTTTGAACATATATCTGCTTGACCGGCTAAAGAAGTTTCATATCACTTACCCGGGAGTGCGCTTAAAACTATATAATTATTCCACTCCACAGGCGGTGCAGGCAGTGCGAAATGGAGAAATTGATTTTGCGGTTGTTACGACACCAATAAAACTGGAATCACCATTAAAGGCAATGAAACTTCAGAAATTTCAGGAAATCTTAGTGGCAGGAAACACTTTTATGGCACTTACAAAACAGACGTTGTTATTATCTGATTTAAAAAAGTATCCTTTTATCTGCCTGGGAACAGGTACAACAACGTATCAATTTTATAATCAGTTGTTTCTATCTAAGAAAGTGCCTTTTGCACCTGATATAGAGGCTGCTACCACAGATCAGGTACTACCGTTGGTAAAAAGTGAACTTGGTCTGGCATTCTTACCGGAGATCATGGCAAGAAAAGCCATAAGTAATCAAGAGATCTTTCAAGTTATGTTAAAAGATAGCATTCCTATGCGTTATGTCAGTATGGTTTATGATTCGAAACGTTCTATGAGTATTGCCGCACAGAAATGGAAGAAATTGCTTTTGGAGGAATTTGTATCAAAGTCAGTGTAATATACGATGAAACCTTTGATACTGCCGGAAAGAACCAGTGTGCAGAGTGAGCTTGCCAATTGGTTTGGGAAAGATTATGACCGGTTAAATGTTGCATTTACCAGTAATCTTGGTACGAATGCAGGGGTGATGGTCATAAACGGTCTGGAATATCAGGTCTCTATTGAAGGAGCTATCAAATACTGGCGTGAGGATCTGATTGTACAAAGAAGACTTTCTCCTGAAATTAGCGCAAACACAGTCATTGCATGGCGCAGGAATATTCCACATTCCCGTGTGGTACGGGCTTTTATTGGAGAAATTAATGCCTTTGAAGCATAGTAAAGTATCATATATAAGCATTGGACATAAAAAGACCTCGCAGATACAATAGAAGTATCAAAATAACATGAAAAACATTTCTGAGAGCAACAACACAATCATAGAAATGTCATAGTTTTCTATCACTCAAAAAATGTTTCAAAGACAGAAAGGAAGATGACAATGAAAAAAAGCTGGTAGCATATTTTAGTTATTGTGCCTGCAGTCCAGAGTTTGCAGGCTACGGAAAGGCATAGGTATTATTATGGAAAAAATCGTACAGACAGCAGGAAGAAATGCACTGGGAGAATTTGCACCGGCATTTGCACATTTTAATGATGATGTTCTTTTTGGTGAAAACTGGAATAATCAGGATATTGATGGAAAGACAAGAAGTATCATAACCGTTGTAGCTTTGATGGCTTCCGGCATCACCGATTCTTCTCTGCGTTTTCATCTGCAGAATGCAAAGGATCATGGAGTGACACAGAAAGAGATCGCAGCGATCATCACACATACGGCATTTTATACAGGATGGCCAAAGGGATGGGCAGTATTTAATCTGGCAAAGGAAGTATGGAATGTGTCAGAGGGGGATCTGCCATACGAGGATGAAGCGATGAGAGCACATGCAAAGTCTATGGTATTTCCAATCGGTGCACCAAATGATGCATTTGCGCAGTATTTCATTGGAAACAGCTATTTGGCGCCGGTATCAACCGATCAAGTTGGTATCTTTAATGTAACGTTTGAGCCGGGATGCCGGAATAACTGGCATATTCATCATGCCAAAACAGGTGGGGGACAGATCCTTGTGTGTGTTGCCGGCCGTGGTTATTATCAGGAGGAAGGAAAAGACCCGATTGAGATGAAGCCGGGTGACTGCATTAATATTCCGCCGGAAGTAAAACACTGGCATGGAGCTGCACCAAATGAATGGTTCTCGCATCTGGCTGTAGAAGTACCGGGAACAGAGTGTTCTAATGAGTGGTGCGAGCCGGTTTCTGACGAAGTATATAGCAAGGTGAAATAAACGTCCTGCATTGCAAATATAAGAAAGAACGTAGTGGGATGTTGCAATGTCGGAAAAGGTGTGGAATAATAAACAGCAAACAATAGACCAAAAAGGAAAAAAGAAAGATGTTTCATATTTTATTAGTAGAGGATGACCGGGAGATTGTAAAAAATCTCAGTCTATTTTTAAAAGAGGAGGGATTTTCTGTCATATCGGCAGATGGTCAGAAAAAAGCATTGGAGCAGATTGAGGAGCATGCTGCGCAGATTGATCTGGTGCTTTTGGATGTGTCTTTGGCAGAGGGAAATGGCTTTGCTGTCTGTGCAGCAATCAAGGCAACGACAGAGATACCGGTTATTTTTCTGACTGCCTCCGGTGACGAATACAGTACAGTGACCGGTTTGGATATGGGAGCGGATGATTATATCAGCAAACCGTTCCGCCCAAGGGAGTTGGTTTCGCGTATAAAAGGGATTCTGCGCCGCTGTGGTAAAACAAAACCGATGCTGGAAATGGGAGATGTCTGTGTAGATACCTTAGGCGGCACTGTAACAAAAAACGGACAGGAACTGGATCTGTCTGCATTGGAATACCGCCTGCTTCTGTTTTTTATGAACCATCAGGGAATCGTTCTGACAAGGAATCAATTGCTGGAGGAAATCTGGGACGCTGCAGGAGAATATGTCAATGATAATACGCTGACCGTCTATATCAAAAGACTGCGTCAGAAGATAGAAACCGATCCGCAAAATCCGGTACTGATCCGGACGATCCGCGGAATGGGATATCGCGCAATGTAACAGAAAGTAGAGAAAATGATGAAATTTTTTAGAAATCCGGAGATCAAAAAAGAATGTCTTTCTTTTATGGTCATATATCTGGCAGCGACTATTTTGACCGGAATCCTGTCAGGAAGTAAAGGAGCAGTGACAGTGGGTGCTGCCGGAATTGCAGCTCTTATTCTTCATTTGTACTATACCGCGAAGCGTTACCGGCAGATAGCGGTTATGTCAGAGCGGTTAGACAATGCACTGCATGATGATCATATGACACTTTTGCAGGACTGTCAGGAAGGCGAACTGGCAATCCTGTATGATCAGTTAAATAAATTGATATTACGTCTCAGGGAACAGGCGGGGGATTTGCAAAAAGACAAGATTTTCTTGGCAGATGCGCTGGCAGATATTTCGCATCAGTTAAAAACACCGCTTACTTCCCTGCGGCTTCTGGCAAATTTTTTGAATGAGGATGATTTAGAGCTTCATCGTCGCAAAGAACTAGTTCGGGAAATGATCGAGCTGCTCGGCAGGATCGAATGGCTGATCTATGCTTTGCTTAAGATGTCGCGTCTGGATGCCGGTACATCCGGGATTAAAAAAGAAACCGTATCGGTTCAGGAGATGCTCAACAGTGCTTATCAGCTAATTGCAATTCCGATGGATCTGCATGATATCGGCTGGGATTGTCATATAGAACCGGGAAGCGGCTATCAGGGGGATCTTTCCTGGAGTACAGAGGCGGTCAGCAACATTCTAAAAAATTGCATGGAACATTCTGACGCCGGCAGTACGATACATGTGACGGCATCGGAAAATATGATCTATACAGAAATCGTAATCTCAGACGAGGGAGAGGGAATTGCAAAAGAAGATATGCCACATCTGTTTGAACGGTTCTATAAGGGAAAGCAGAATCCTGCAGATAGTGTAGGGATCGGATTGTCATTGGCACAAAAGATCATTCAGGAGCAGAATGGAACCGTACAGGTAAAAAACGGACGGGAAAAAGGAGCTGTATTTACCATCCGCTTTTATAAAACCATAGTGTGACAAAATTGTCACTTTAGAGTCACGCCATTGTCATTCCCCTGTTATATGCTATATCCTGCAACGGACAAAAAACAAGGAGAGGGGAAACGATGGAAATATTAAGAGTAGAACATGTTAAAAAAGTATATGGACAGGGAGAAAATGCCGTACATGCATTGGATGATGTGTCCTTTTCGGTAGAGAAGGGAGAGTTTGTAGCGATCATCGGGCCATCCGGTTCCGGAAAGTCAACGCTTCTTCATATTCTCGGTGCCGTGGATGTTCCGACATCCGGTAAGGTATATCTGGGAGGTCAGGATGTTTTTGCACAAAACGAAGAACAGTTAGCGGTATTTCGCCGGCGGCAGGTTGGATTGATCTATCAGTTTTATAATCTGATCCCGGTGTTAAATGTCAAAGAAAATATGACATTGCCGATTTTAATGGATGGCAGGAAGGTAAATGAAAAAAGACTGCAGGAAATGATCCATACCCTGCGGTTAGAGGGGAGAGAAAAGCATCTGCCGAATCAGTTGTCCGGTGGACAGCAACAGAGGGTATCTATCGGACGTGCGCTGATGAATGCACCTTCCGTGGTTCTTGCGGATGAGCCGACCGGAAATCTGGACAGCAGCAACAGTCATGAGATTATGGAGCTGTTAAAAGAGTCCAATAAAAAGTATCATCAGACGCTGCTCATGATCACACACGATGAAAACATTGCTTTGCAGGCAGACCGCATTCTTGCCATTGAGGATGGAAAGCTGACCAGAGATGAGGTGATCCGGTCATGAATATCTTGAATCAATTTACCTGTCGTACCTTAGCAAAAAATAAGATCCGTACACTGGTAACGATTATAGGAATTGCGCTTTCTGTTGCTATGTTTACTGCAGTGACTTCCATTATTGTCAGTGTCCAGCAGTATATACTTAACACAGAAATGGAAACCAATGGTGCGTGGGAAGGTAAGGTGCTTTCCACGACAGAGGAAAATGCAAAGTCCATCATAAAGGACAAAAAGATCAAAGGATACACGGTCATCGACTACTTAGGCTATGCGAAATTAGAAAAAACGACGGAGGATGGAAAACCTTATCTCACGGTGGAAGGCATTGACAGCAATTATACGAAATACAGTCCAATCACTATATTAGAGGGCAGAATGCCGAAAAATGCGCAGGAGCTCGTGATTCCAAAGCATCTGGATTATAATGGTGGAATTAAATATCAGGTTGGTGATACCATTTCGTTAAAACTCGGAACCCGTATGACGAAAGTCAAAAACAAAGAAGAGGCATTGACGGAGCAAAACCCTTATCAGGAGAAAGAGTATCTTAAGATAAACAGGACTCAGACTTATACGATTGTCGGAATCTGTGAGCGGCCGGCCTCCGAAGAAGACTTTGCTTCCGGTTATACGGCTTTTACCTGTTCCGACGGGAAAAGTATTTCTGGCTGTGATGTTTTTATGACCTTTCAGCATCCGGAAACCTGTGACAGCGCATTGGAAAAGTATACGAAAAACGGCGGAGCCTATACAACACATGGTGATCTGCTCCGCTATCAGGGAAACAGTTTAAATGATCGATATAACCGAACAATCTATACATTAGGTTTTATTTTAATAATGATTATTATGTTAGGTGCTATTTCTCTAATCTACAACGCATTTTCTATCTCATTGAGTGAACGGACAAAGCAGTATGGACTGTTAAAGTCCATTGGTGCAACTAAGAAGCAGATTTTGTACAGTGTGCTGTTAGAAGGTGGTTTATTATGCTGCATTGGTATACCGCTTGGCCTGCTTGCCGGATTGGGTGGTATTGGTATAACGCTGCATGGCATTTCCGGTTTTATGAATCAACTATGGGCATCACAGGTATCGGTCAGGCTTCATCTTGTGATCACATGGCAGTCTGTTGTAATCTCCAGTGTAATTGGAATCGTCACGGTTTTCTTGTCTTCTATGATTCCGGCGGTAAGGGCAGTGCGGATTCCGGCAATTCAGGCAATCCGCCAAAGCAGGGATATAAAAATACGGGCAAATAAGATCAAAACATCACGTATTACGTATCGGATCTTTGGATTTTGCGGTATGCTTGCCAGCAAGAATTTTAAGCGGAATCGCAAAAAATATCGCACAACAGTTTTTTCGCTATTTATCAGTATCGTATTATTTGTCAGTGCGACCAGTTTTACCGGTTATATAACCCGTTCAACGAATGCGGTATCACAAAATGTTAATTATGATATTATATGTGCCGTGCAGAAATCAGAAGCCGGAGACATGACTGTTTCACAATTGACAAAGGCAATTGGCAGTTTAAGTGCAGTCGATTCGGTCAGCTATTTTTGCAAAGATTATTCCGAAGTAGAAGTTCCGCAAGAGGCTGTGGACGATACGTTTTTGCAGTATATTCAGGAAAATTATCCGGAATGGATTCCCTCCGGGAAAAAAAGCATACTGCTTCCAATCGACCTTTATTTTGTCGAAGATTCGGTTTATCGGTCCTATCTGGAGAAACAAAATCTGGATGTTTCCCAATACATGCATGCAGATGATCTGTCCTGCCTGTATGAAAATGAGGCAGCGATCCTGAAAGATAAAAAATTATATACGATGAAATATTTCAAAAAGGGTGGATTCGATCTTTCTTTACAGCTGGCACGCAGCGTAAAGGGATATAAATATATGTATCGTGAGGGGGACTCTTGTTATTATCAGAATGAGACGGGAAAAGAAAAGAAGCTTCCACTAAAGAAAGCGATGCACACTTATCCGGTACATCTGGCAAAAGAACTGCCGGAAAACCGGCCTATGGGAGTATCTGTCAGTTCGATGGATATGATCATGACAATGGTATTGCCCTATAGCGCAGCGGAGAGAAATGGAATGTTAGAAGATCTCGACGGATATGATCAGGTATGGTATGCGCTAAAGGCAAAGCAGCATGAAAAGGCAAGCACACAGCTGGCAGATTATTTTTCGGCACGGCTTGTCAATGAAAAATACGCCAGAAGCAGTATTGTAGATGAAAGACGTAATAATGAATCCAGCATGGCATTGGTCACAATTATTCAGATTTTCTCATATGGATTCATTATTCTGATTTCATTGATTTCGGTTGCCAATGTATTTAATACGATATCGTCCAATGTATTATTGCGCCGTCAGGAATTTGCTATGTTAAAATCCGTCGGTATGACACAGAGGGGATTTCAACGGATGATGAGTTATGAGTGTATTTTATACGGATTAAAGAGTCTTTTATGGGGAATACCCGTTTCTCTGCTTCTTAGTTATTTTATGTATCGGGCAGTGGGGATTGGAATGGATACGCCATATTTATTTCCATGGCAGGGAATCTTAACTTCTGCAGTGAATGTATTTCTTGTAGTATTTATTAGTATGCTGTATGCTATGCGAAAGATGAAACGGGACAATCCGCTGGAAGCACTGAGAAATGAAAATCTGTAAATTTGTTTTTTGATGTGTGCTATCAGAAATGCAGGTTAGTCAATGTATCCATTATGAATGTCGTTATACTAGAGCAGTGAAAGGGTGAAAACAGAAGATACAGCACTGAAAAGGCGGCAAACCTATGCAAGATAAAGTGGTATAATATAAGTACAGTGCAGATGGTTATGGAAGCATACGAATTTTGATTCTGTTTTCATAATAATCTGAGTTATACGAAAGAGAAAATCACAAAAGACAAAGCTACAAAAGAAAAAAACTACAAAAAAACCTGCTGCAATGCAGAGTGCATTCTTTTTTGCTAGTGCAGTCAGTGTTTCTCTTTCATTTTTACAAAAGAAGAAAGGACGTACATGGATGAAAAAAACAAAAACAGTGATGAAAAAATGTGTTGCGCTTGGGTTAAGTGCAGTGCTGGCGGTGACATCCGTAGCAATGGGTAACACTTCCACAAGCAGTGCAGCAGGAACATTCCGACTCAACTACACAAAGAAAACAGTTACAGCAGGAAAGACTGTCAAATTGAAGGTGGCAAAAAAACTGGCAAACAGTAAGATTCTTTCCGCAAAGTGGAGCAGCAGTGCCAAAAAGGTCGCAACCGTCGACCAGAAGGGCAAAGTCCGCGCAAAAAAGGCTGGAAAAACTACGATTACTTGTAAGGTAACATACCGTATCGCCAAAAAGGGAAAACAGAGCAAAAAGTTAAATTGTATCCTTACCGTAAAAGCAAAGGCAAGCAGTACCCCAGCCGTACAGCCGACAGTTGCGCCAACAACGGCACCAAAAGTAACGGAAACACCGGCAGTGACAACGGCGCCTTCTGTTATACCGACAACACCACAGCCAACCACAGCACCGACGGCAGAACCTACCAAAGCACCGTCAGAAACCGCTACACCACATTTATCTGCTAATGGAATTACAACCATAGATAACGGAAAAATGAGAAGTGATATCGATGCGTTTGATGTTGTCCATGAAATGGGACTTGGAATCAATCTTGGAAACACTATGGAGAGCTGTGGGACATGGATCAATTCTTCAAGTGTATCAAACTATGAAGTGGCATGGGGTGCACCAATCACAACACAGGAAATGATCACTGGTATGAAGAATGCCGGATTTCATTCTATCCGGATTCCGGTAGCATGGTCTAATATGATGTCATCAGACGGAAATTACACCATTAATAAAGCATATTTTGACCGCGTTGAGACAGTAATGAATTATGCTTTTAATGCTGGAATGTATGTAATCGTAAATATTCATTATGACAGTGGATGGTGGTCAGAGTTTGGTTCTCCAGATGCTTCTGTCCGCGCTGCCGCAATGGAAAAATACAAAGCGATGTGGACACAGATTGCAAATAGATACAAAGAATATTCCGATTATTTGATATTTGAATCTGCAAATGAAGAGTTAGGGGCATCTTTAAATACTTCGTCTGATACCATTACATCCGGATATTTTACGAGTGAGGATGAAATTTACAAACAGGTTGCAAATATCAATCAGACATTTGTAGACATTGTCCGTGGCACCGGAGGAAACAATGCGTCACGTTTTCTTTTAATCGCAGGTTATGATACCAATATTACAAGGACGTGTGATAAACGATTTGTTATGCCAAAAGATACCATTGCTTCACATATGTTTATTTCCGTACATTATTATGAGCCGGCAACTTACTGTATCGCAGATAGCCCTGACAATTCATGGGGGTATAGTGATTCATGGGGAACTACTTCCGATATTGAAGAAATGAAAAGCTCTTTTAACAGTATGCGCTTAAATTATATCAACAAGGGAATTCCGGTCATCATTGGTGAATATGGTGTTGCAGATGGAAAAAAATCAGATGGCACAAGATATCGAAAAGACGGGCGTGATGTATTTATTTATAATGTATGTAAATATGCTTTAGATCACAGTATGTGCCCTATGCTTTGGGATATCAATAGAATCTATTCAAGAAGTACCTGCTCTATAGTCAATGAAACAGAGGCTGCAAATTATAAATCTTTAGAAGAATATGCAAAAAGCACGGCAGTTGCAAGACCAGCGCAGACAGCGAAGAAACAATTACAATGGCAGGGAAATCTGGAATATTCCGGTTGGGTTCCAAGTAAAGCCGTTGGCAGTGATAGCTCTGACTTCACAGTCGGTCTTGACGGCGGTGTATGTAAGATCAGTTCGATAGACTGGTCACAATTTAAAGAACCGGTTTTGAAAATGCAGGCAGAAAATATGAGTGGAAATGCTGTTTGCTCTCTGGCAAAGCAGGTTGATAACAGCAATCCATATTGGGTTGTTATGGATGAAAAATATGTATTGGCAAAAGAAAATTGGAACTTTGCAGGTACAATGACGATCGATTTAAAAGCCTGTGGTCTGAAAGAAAATGAAAGTCTTTATTTTTCGCTTTCCGGTATAGAGGCATTTAGCGGAAAAGTAACGCTAACAATTTCAGAAAAGCAGAATGCATGATGCAATAGAAGAGTTGTTCGTAAAAAGTAGGATAATGGCATTTGGTGATGGCTTTGTCCTACTTTTTTTTGTCTCCCTTGCGCTATATGATATAATGGATTCTAGCAAGCTCATCTTAGGAGTGTCTCCGAAATTCTATTATGCCAGAAATCATGTGCAGAGTTAGGAGATAATGGGTGCAAGTACAAATTTAAAATGCGCAAAAAGCAGCGCAGGATTGGAGAGTGGCATGGAACATATCATACTTTTAGTAAAATATCAGGCAAAGCAGCAAATGCGTGAAAAATTTATAGAAGAGGTAACAAATGCAGGCATTCTTGAAGCTGTTTTGCAGGAAGATGGCTGTGTACAGTATCAGTATTATCTGGATGCACAGGAGAAAGATACGATTCTTTTAGTCGAAGAGTGGCAATCCCAAACGAAACAGGAAGTCCACTTGCAGTCACCGCATATGAAGACCCTACAAAAGCTGAAGGAACAGTATATCGCAGACACTGAGGTACAGAAGTTGTCACATCAGGCTTTGGAAACTAAACTGCCTGATACTTTTCGCCCAATGCGCCGTATCCGACAGGAAGTTTCAAAGGAGGAATGCATCGAGATCCTGACAAAAGAAAAGCGTGCAGCGTTATCGGTTATCGGTGAAAATGGCTATCCGTATGCGATACCGATTGATTTTTATTATGAAGCATCTGACAATGTGATTTATTTTCATTGTGCAAAGGAAGGGCATAAGATTGATGCAATCCAAAAGAACAATCGTGTATGTTTTACAACATGGAACACCGGATTTCAGACAGAGGATGACTGGGCATTTAATGTAACAAGTGTCGTTGTATTTGGTACGGCAGAGCTTGTGGAGGATGAGCAGAAGACTGTAGAAAAGATCAGAAAACTCGCAATGAAATATTATCCAACGATAGAAGAGGTCGAAAGCGAAATGAAGAAAGCAATCAACCGGGCGCAGTTAGTTGCCATCCGGATAGATCATATGACTGGAAAATTGGTAAATGAAAAATAAATAGGATACAATAAAAGTATAAAGGAGACAAATGATGTTATATATCATGAGACACGGAAAGACGGATTGGAATGCACTGCGAAAGATTCAGGGGCGGACAGATATTCCATTAAACGAAGAGGGACGCCGGATGGCAGAAGAGGCTGGCAGACAATATCAGACTACGCATTTTGATATCTGTTATTGTTCGCCGTTAAAACGGGCAGCAGAAACGGCAGAATTATTTTTGAAAGGGCGTAATGTCCCCATTTTGTACGATAATCGGTTGATGGAAATGTCTTTTGGGAGCTGTGAAGGGATGAATGGAGACAAAGAAGGAAAAGACAGTCCAATTCATACACTGTTTCAAGATCCGGTGCATTATATTCCGGCAGAAGGAGGAGAAACCTTTGAAGAACTTTTTGACCGGACCGGTGATTTTTTAGAAGAAGTGGTAAAACCTGCATTGCAGGAAGGAAAAGATGTATTGATCATTGGACACGGTGCGATGAACTCCAGTATCGTATGTCAGGTGAAAGATATTCCGTTAGAACATTTCTGGGATGCCGGCATTGAAAACTGCAAACTGATGAGGTTGGTATAAGGAAATCGGTATGCCATCTCCGTCTATGCAGAAAAAAGAGCACTTCTTGTGTCCGTGTCATACATGCTATTATGATAACGAGAAGTTTCTACGCTGTAAAAAATGTATCGATAGCATAAATTTCGTTGGAAAGCTCATAGGTTTATGCTATAATGAATACATAAAGTTATGATACTTTTAGGAGTTGACAGGAGACATGACATTCTATCGTATGTCATGTCTCCTATTACAAAAGATGCGCTAGGTATGTGGTAAGGCAATGCCTAAAATGTACTATCGGAATGACTCGTTTTGAGGAGATACCGAGAGTACATTAAAATTGAAAGGAGGTCTTTATGGGACTTATTAAAGCAGGAGCCGGTGCACTTGGGGGCACTTTGGCAGATCAATGGAAAGAATTTTTCTATTGTGAATCGATACCAAAGGAAGTGTTGGTGACAAAGGGACAGAAGCAGATCAGCGGTCGTTCTTCTAACACAAAAGGAAATGACAATATTATTTCGAATGGTTCCGGAATTGCAGTAGCAGATGGTCAATGTATGATTATCGTAGAGCAGGGAAAGATTGTGGAGGTTTGCGCCGAACCCGGACAATTTACATATGATACTTCTACAGAGCCAAGTATTTTTTCCGGAAAGCTGGGAGACAGTCTGAAGCAAACCTTCCAAACAATTGGAAAACGTTTTACTTTTGGTGGGGATACCGGAAAAGATCAAAGAGTCTATTATTTTAATACCAAAGAGATTTTAGAAAACAAGTTTGGAACGCCAAATCCGGTTCCATTTCGTGTGGTAGATTCCAAAATCGGTTTGGATATCGACGTATCTATCCGTTGCTCCGGTCTGTATTCTTACCGGATTGTAGATCCTATTCTATTTTATACCAATGTATGTGGTAATGTCAGCAGTGAATATACCCGTGATGAATTAGACGGACAGCTAAAGACAGAATTTATCAGTGCTTTACAGCCGGCATTTGGCAAGCTCTCCGATATGGAAATGCGTCCAAACCAGATTGTAGCTCATACAACTGAGTTAGAGGATGCGATGAATACAGCACTTTCGGCTAAGTGGAGTGAGTTACGTGGAATTAAGATTATCAGTATCGCGCTGGGTTCAGTGACTCTGCCAGATGAGGATGCCGAAATGATCAAGCAGGCACAGCGTGCCGCAATTATGCGTGATCCAACGATGGCAGCAGCCAATCTTGTTGATGCACAGGCAGATGCTATGCGTGCAGCGGCTTCCAATGATGCCGGGGCTATGACTGGTTTTATGGGGATGGGAATGGCAATGAATGCCGGTGGTGGTGTCAATCCACAGAATCTTTTTGCGATGGGACAGCAGCAGAATGCCTCCCAGCAGACACAGCAGCCTGCACAGGCAGCTCCGTCGACAGATAGCGTAGCAGCAAACTCCTGGAAATGCCAGTGCGGTACGGTAGTAACCGGAAAGTTTTGTCCGGAATGTGGTTCTCCAAAGCCACAGGATGCCGATGGCTGGACCTGTTCCTGTGGTGCTGTGAATAAAGGAAAGTTTTGTACGAACTGTGGTGCAAAGAAACCGGAAGGTGCACCACTGTACCGTTGCGATAAATGCGGCTGGGAGCCGGAAGATCCAAAGAATCCACCAAAATTCTGTCCGGAATGTGGGGATCCTTTTGATGAGAATGATATCAGATAGGGGGGACGAGTATGGCAGAAACATTAGAATATAAATGCCCTTGTTGTGGCGGTGCAATTGCCTTTGACAGTTCCCTCCAGAAGATGAAGTGTCCCTATTGTGATACAGAGTTTGAAATGGAGACTCTGAAAAGCTATGACGAAGGATTGAAAAAAGAGACAAAAGAAAATGATATGCACTGGGAAAGTGTAGCGGGAAGTGAATGGGAAGAGGGAGAAACGGATGGACTGCGTTCTTATATCTGTAAATCCTGTGGCGGTGAGATCATTGGTGATGAAAATACGGCAGCTACTTCCTGCCCGTTCTGCGGAAATCCGGTTGTGATGATGGAACAATTTTCCGGTTCGCTACGTCCGGATTTTGTGATTCCGTTTAAGTTAGATAAAAATGCAGCAAAAGAGGGTCTGAAAAAACATATGTCAGGTAAAAGACTGCTTCCGGCATTTTTTAAGAGGGAAAACCATATTGACGAGATTAAAGGGGTCTATGTGCCATTCTGGTTATTTGATACCGACGTCGATGCACAGATCCGTTATCATGCTACCAAAACAAGGATGTGGAGTGATTCGGATTATGATTACACAGAGACTAGCCATTATATGATTCACCGTGAAGGAAGTGTCGGATTTGAACACGTTCCGGTAGACGGTTCAGAAAAAATGCCGGATGATCTGATGGAATCCATTGAACCATATAATTTTAAGGAGGCGGTTGATTTCCAGACAGCTTATCTTGCCGGCTATGTAGCAGATAAGTATGATGTCACGGCAGAGCAGAGCATTGAGCGTGCCAATGAGCGTGTCAAACGTTCGACAGAACAGTCCTTTGCTTCGACGATCAAAGGATATACGGATGTGACAGCAGAAAGTACCAGTGTACAGTTCCACAATGGTCATGCACAGTATGCGCTGTATCCGGTATGGTTATTGAATACCAGTTGGAAAGGAAAGCAGTATACCTTTGCTATGAATGGCCAGACTGGAAAATTTGTCGGGGATTTACCGGTAGATAAGGGTGCTGCTATGAAGTGGACAGTTGGATTATCTTTGCTGTACAGTGCTCTCGCCTATGGATTCTTTTGGATCTTATGGCTTTTAGAAATCATATAGGAGGTCAGACAAATGAAAAAGAGATTATTTAGTATTTTATTTATCCTGATGCTCTGTATGATCCAGGTAACACCGGCTTTTGCAGCATCAGATGACGTAGAACAGTATGAAAGGCTTCAGGATCTGGCAGGCTGTCTGAGTGAAAATGAAGCAAGTGAGATTTTAACAACCCTGGATGAGATCAGTGAACGTCAGGAATGTGATGTCGTAATCATTACGGTAGAGACGTTAGATGGTGCAACAGCAGAGAGTTGTGCAGATGACTATTTTGATTATGGCGGTTATGGCATTGGCAGAAATAAGGATGGTGTACTTTTGTTAGTCAGCACCAAGGACCGCAAATGGCATATTTCTACGCATGGATATGGTATCACAGCGTTTACCGATGCAGGTATCCAGTATGTCGGTTCTCAGTTTAAGAGTGATCTTTCTGACAAAAACTATGCCGAGGCGTTCAAAACATTTGCCAAAGAAAGTGATGACTTTTTAACACAGGCAAAGAACGGAAAGCCATATGACACCTCTACTTTGCCAAGAGAAGGGTTGTCTGTGGGATGGCTGATCGGAGCAGTTGTGGTTGGTGTATTCTTTGGAATCATGACCGTATCCTTTATGAAAGACAAATTGGCTTCGGTACGTCGTCAACCGGCTGCTAACAGCTATGTCCGAAAGGATAGCTTAAACATTACAGATGGCTCGGAATTGTTCTTATATACAACAATGACGCAAACAGAGCGTCCAAAAGAAAGCAGTGATTCCGGAAGTAGTACCCATGAATCTTCGTCCGGTGAAACGCATGGCGGCGGCGGTGGAGATTTCTAAAAAACAGAATGATTATATTTTCAGGCAGGTTTCAGAAGCAGTTCTGAAGCCTGTTTTTTTATGTTATAGGAAACTTCTCGTTTCCTATAACATAAAAAACACTCCGTGAGGATGCGCATTTCGCGGAAAAGAAGAAAATGCTACGCATTCCGCGGGGGCGACTCTTTGTTCTGAAATAGGAAATGGTTCATATCATAGTGGTGTACCAACAAGAATTTCGAAGAAGTTCTTGCAGCAAAATTCTGTAAAATAAAAAAATAACATATATCAAAGATAATTTATATTGTTGCCGGAAAACATATCGACTACCATAATAAGGTAAACTTATTTGATCAAATAAAGGTTACCGGTTTCTACAATATTTTTATGGGAACGGTATTGTAGACAAAAAGAAAGGGGTCATTATGAAACGGAGTAAGTATGATTTTTTATGCAAAAAGAGTCATAGCGGTTTAAAGAAGGGAACTGCATGGCTTCTTACATTGGCGGTATCGTTGTCTTCTGTCGCTATATCGCCACGGACATCAACATCCGCAGACGCAGCAGATGGAATTACTACGATGCTGACAGATTCTGTTCAGATCAGAATAGGAAATGAAACACAGACCATGAAGCTTTATAACAAGGGAGTCTATGAGTGTAAAGCTTCTTTAAAGGCTGGAACAACAGAAGCAGAGCTTCTGATCAATGGAAAAGAAACAGGAGAAAAGGATACCGTTGCGTTATCAAAGGATACGGAGGTATATTTTCGTCTGGCAAACGGGACATTTAATGATTCTGAAAAGGATGGTTATGTAAAAAGTGCTGCCTTGACAGGTAACTTTGATGGAATTGAATTTACCAATGATTCCGATCGAAAAGAGATTACCCTTGTTGCAGGCAAAGAAAACGAAAAAAGATATGATATTGCTGCATGGACGCCTGCTGATCCAAATGCAGAGTTGGATTACATAGGTGGTGGAGTTTTCAGCAGAACCTTTACTTTCAAAAAGTTGACAAAGGATGTAACTATCGCAGATGGTGGTTACAAGGTAGCAGCAAACGATGCCTGGGATCTGTCCTGGGGAGAGAAGGATGGAAATGTTTCTCTGACCATTCCTGCAGGAACAACAAGTTTAACTGTATGGGCTGACACGGCAAATGGTAACATTTATGATTCCATCCGCACTCCAAACTATGAAATTGCATCCGGAAACGATAAAATGGTGTTACATCCATATACAGAGGATACGGTTTCTTTAATTGGAACAGTACGTCAGAAGGAGGATGCCAACTGGAATCCGGAAACAAAGGGATATGAATTTACACAGATTTCAGATGCATATTATTTGTATCAGCAGACCTTTGCTAAGGGACAGTATGAGTATAAGACGGTATATAATTATGCAAACTGGTCTGACTTTGAAAATGTGAAACTTTCAGTAACAAAGGATGATACAAATGTCATTTTCCTGTATGATGCTGCTCAGGATAAGATTTATGACAGTATCAATGCAGCAGCAGACATGGGTGCTTTGTTACAGATGAACACAGAGGCTGCGAAGCAGGAAGTTGTTAGAAATGCAAATGATACAGTAAAATTTATCTGTTCGCCAAAGAGTGCACAGAATGTGTCTCTGACATACGGAATTTACGATAAGGCGGGGGCTTCAATCGGTAAAACGACAACCGTCACCTTAAACGGTAAATCAGATGGTTCATTTGTATCGGATGATATTTATTTTCAGGATGCCGAGACGCTGGTGGCGTATTATTATACAATTGATGGCGTAAAGACATTGGATGATAGCAACAAAGACACTGCAAAGATAGGAAATGAAAGCTATTCAATTTATCGAAAAGAAGCGTTTAGTGGAAGAACAATTACATTAGCGGGAACGGTCAATGGCAATGGCTGGAGTCCAAGCCGTTCATCAGAACAGATGACCTATTTAGGAAATGGTCTGTATTCTTTGACGGTGAAAACAGTTGGAGCCGGAAGCTATCAGTATAAGATTGCAACAAACGGAAGCTGGGACGAAAACTATGGCGTGAACGGTGTAGAGCATGGTGAAAATATTGACATGGTCGTATCGGAAACTACGGATATTACATTCACGTATAGTGATATCAGTCACCGCGTTGTTAACAGTATTGACTATATTTTTGCTAATGTTTCGTTGCAGGGAACAGGCATTCCAAACGATACTAAATTGTCAGATGGTCTGTTTAAGGGAATATATAGTGTGTCTCTCTCTTTGAAAGCCGGAACATATCAGGATGTAAGCTATGTATATGATGGCAAAGAGATTAAAGTACCTGCTTTTTCTTTGACAGCAGATAAAGAAGTAACTTTCTATTTTGATCCGGTTACAGAGATTGTCTACAATGATGCATCGGATGCTACAGTAGATACGGCAAATATTTATTATGATTCCAAAGATACTGCCTATAAAGAGCCATATGGTGCCGTAGAAACCGGCAGTAAAGTGACATTTACTATTCAGACCGGAAAGGATGCAAAGGAAGTATCGCTTGTAGTCAAAGGAAAAGAAAAAAAGACTATAAAAATGGAAAAACAGGAGAATCAGGAGAAGGAAACGCAAAAATGGTCGATTACGACTTCTTTTGATAAGATTGGCGAATATCACTATTTCTTTGTCGTTTCTAATGGTTCATCCATCAGTGTATATTCTGATGATAGTAAAATGGACTATGGAACAGGAACTTCAACGGATCTGTTGAATGCAGTTCCATATGATCTGATTGTATATCAGGCAGGCTATAAAACACCGGACTGGATGAAAAATGCTGTGATTTATCAGATTTTCCCAGATCGTTTTTACGATGGAGATCCTTCGAACAACCAGGCACAGAAGTCTTCTCGAGGAGCAACTAATTACGAATATGTTTCTGACTGGAGTCTCTATCCGGAGAATCCGGAACAGGAGAGCTTAGCAAAAGAAGATAAGACACATAGTTATCCTGAAAATGCATTTTCAGGGGATGGAAACTGGAGCAATGAAATTTATGGTGGAGATGTACAGGGAATCATTGACCGCATGGATTACTTAAAGGCGCTTGGCGTTACAGTAATCTATCTCAATCCGGTATGCGCATCTATTTCCAGTCATCGCTATGATGCCAGTGATTACAATAAGCTGGATCCAATTCTTGGTGATATGGGAGATTTTAATAAACTGGCAAAGGTTGCTAAGAAAAATGGCATGCACATTGTATTAGATGGAGTATTTAATCATGTTGCAGACGATTCCAAATACTTTGACAGATATTATAAGTTCTTGAAGAAAGGATGCACAAAGATTGGTGCGTATCCATATTGGGCTTATGTTTTTGATGCTATGAGTGCTGATAAAAATCTTACAAAGGAAAAAGCAGAAGCAAAGGCAAAGAAATATTTCACCGATAAATATGGAGTCAAAGATTATACATATACGCAGTGGTTTGACTTTACTGGAGATGCCATGCAAAATGAGGATGGTACGATTGTAACTGACAGTATCGGTCAGAGAAAAGGAAAACCGGTATATGCCTATGACTGCTGGTGGGGATATGATTCTATGCCAGTCATCATTGCAACAAATGGTTCTGAATACCAGACACCTGGCTGGAAGGAAGAAGTCATTGGAACGGAAGAGGAAAAAGCAAAGGACGATGGAAGTGTTACAAAATATTGGTTAGAGCAGGGATCTGACGGCTGGAGACTGGACGTAGCCAATGAAGTTTCTGATGAAACATGGCAGCACTTTAGAAAGTCTGTAAAAGCATTAAACGAAGACAATGTTATTATTGGTGAAATCTGGACAGACGCTGTAGAATATCTCTTAGGTGATATGTATGATTCTGTTATGAACTATATGTTCCGCAATGCAGTGGTTTCTTATGTCCGGGATGGCAAATTAACAGAGGCGGTAAATACTCTGGAGCGTTTGAGAGAGCGTTATCCAAAGGAAGCATTTTATGCAATGATGAACCTGGTGGGTTCTCATGATACGTCCCGTATCTTATCTTATCTTGATGGCATTGACGATGACCGAAATCAGAAGGATACAGACAGTGCATTTCCAACATATGAAAAGACTTCAGAGCTTGCGAAGAATTTGCAATATGTGGTAGCTTTCCTTCAGATGACGTATCCGGGAGCACCAACGATCTACTATGGAGATGAAATCGGTATGGTCGGTTCTGATGATCCTGATGACAGACGTGCCATGACATGGGGACAGGGAAATAAAGAGCTTGTAGAATGGTATGCGACTATGGCAAAGATCCGCAGCCAGTATAGCGCATTGCGGACAGGTGATATCACGATGCTGTCATTGAATGACAATGTCATGGCATATACCCGCAGTGACAAGGATGCTTCTTTGCTTGTTATGGCGAACAATACAGATAAGGAGATCACAACAACGGTAGATCTTGCAAAGCTTGGTTTTGCAGATGGAAGCTATACGGATCTTGTGACTGGTACAGGTTATACTGCTCAAAATGGTACAATCAATGTCAAGGTACCGGCCTATAAAGGTTCTGTTTTAGTAAGCACAGACAAAGCTAAAAAAATTACGATTGATACGGCAGCATTAAAGCCGGCATATGATAAAAAATATATTGTCGGAAAGCGTAACAGCAACGTTACTAAGAAGGTTGCTAAGGTAACAATTCAATCCGTAAAGAGCAAAAAGACAAAATGTGTCACTGTTTCGTGGAAAAAGGTAAAAGCTGCAGCAGGATACCAAATTACATATTCTACCAGCAAAAAATTCACGAAAAAGACAACAAAGACAGTTTCCGTATCTGCTTCGAAGCTTTCGAAGACAATACAGAAGCTGAAAAAGGGAAAGAAGCTTTATGTCAAGGTACGTGCCTACCGCAAGAATGCAAACGGTAAGAAGACATATGGCGCATATAGCAAGGTAGCAAAGGTTGTTGTAAAATAATAAAATTTTCATGGCATGTATGGATTTTCTGATATATGTACTCTGACAGATTTTATAGAAGGGGACTGGACAAAACCAGTCCTCTTTTTGCTTGATGGGAAATTGTTATTAGGGCACCGGTTCTGGCAGCCCCCTTTTGACAGGATCTGAAACTGCTCTTGAAACAACTCTTTGCCTTATAATATAATGAAATGTAAAGTATGCTTTTAGGCAGAATGAGGAATAACCGTGTAAGGTTAGAAATGAGGATTTCAATGAAAACAATTTTAGACTATGAAACTGTTGATTATGATAAGGCAAATAATGCTGTGGTCATCATAGACCAGACAAAGCTTCCGAATGATATCGAACTGATCTCACTTAAGACAGCGCAGGAAATCTGGGATGCCATATATCTTTTAAAGGTGCGGGGAGCTCCGGCGATCGGTGTGGCGGCTGCGTTCGGCCTTGCTGCTTTGGCGCAGGAGATTCATACAGAGGATAAGGAAGTGTTTTTACAACAGCTATCAGTACAAAAGGACTATCTAAACTCTTCCAGACCAACGGCAGTTAATCTTTCATGGGCTTTAAACCGTATGTTTGCGGTATGTAAAGCTAAAAACAGCTCTGTTGCAGAATTAAAAGAACGTCTGCTTATGGAAGCATATTGCATGAAGCAGGAAGATATCGAGGTGTGCCGCAAAATAGGAGAGTATGGGCTTTCTGTGCTAAAACCGGGAGATGGCATTTTGACACATTGCAATGCCGGTCAGCTTGCTACCTGCAAATACGGTACAGCAACGGCACCGATTTATCTGGGTCATGAGAGAAACTATCAGTTTAAGGTATATGCAGATGAAACGCGTCCTTTGCTACAGGGGGCACGCCTGACGGCCTTTGAGTTATATTCTGCCGGAATTGACGTGACGCTTTTATGTGATAACATGTCTGCCAGTCTGATGAGCACCGGTGCGATTCAGGCAGTTTTAGTAGGGTGTGACAGGGTGGCAGCAAATGGTGATACAGCCAATAAGATTGGAACCTCTGTCGTTGCTACGGTAGCAGCTTACTACCATGTTCCGTTTTATGTCTGTGCGCCGACTTCAACGATTGATTTTAACACAAAAACCGGAAAGGATGTCGTGATCGAGCAGCGGAAAGCCACAGAGGTATCCGAAATGTGGTATCAGAAGCCGATGACAGCCAAAGGTGTAAAAATCTATAATCCTGCTTTTGATGTGACCGATCATCGTCTGATCACGGGATTTATTACGGAAAAAGGAGTTGTATCCTCTGTGGAGGAGCTTTTACATAGGTAAAGTAAAGGACATTTTAAAGGATGATCCTTAGTGATATTTATGGGAGTATCATTTTGTAAGAGTGGATTCCTGATTTTATAAAAATCTTAAATCTTTCTTACAGATTCGGGAAATGCTTGCAGTTCCTGAAAGAATACGTTATATTAAAGAGTGTTGCCAAAAAACAATAAGCATGGAACATGAGGGCTATTTCATGCGGAAATGAGGGAAAAATGAAAGAATTGATTCAGGTTCAGAATCTATCCAAGACGTTTACTCTTTCTGCTAAACAGCAAAAGATTGAGAAAACAAAGGAAAAGAAGAAACAGGCGGTAAAGGATTTATCTTTTACGGCGTATGAAGGAGAAGTGTTTGGACTTCTTGGGCCAAATGGAGCAGGAAAAACAACGACACTTCGTATGCTTGCAACGTTGATCAAACCGGATTCCGGTGATGCATTAATTGATGGAAGCAGTGTTTTAAAGGAAGCTGAGGCTGTCCGCAAAAAGATTGCATTTCTGACTACAGATTTGAAATTAGAGGGATTTTTTACACCGAATTATCTGTTTGATTTCTTTTCGGAACTGCATCAGGTACCGAAGGAAACTGCTGCCAAAAGAAAGGCACAGCTTTTTCAAACCTTTGGAATTGATAAATTTGCCGAAGTCAAGGTGGAAAATCTTTCTACCGGTATGAAGCAGAAAGTATCTCTTGCCGTTTCGCTGGTTCACTGGCCAAATGTGATCATCTTTGACGAACCGACAAACGGTCTTGATGTATTGACGGCTAAGGTTGTCACTGATTTCTTATTGGAACTGAAGAAGCAGGGCAAAACAATTATTATTTCTACACATATATTTAGTCTGATTGAAAAGATATGCGATCGTGTTGGTGTGATCATTAACGGACAGATGATTGTTTGTGATGATCTTTCGTCAGTATGTGATGGTATGTCGTTAGAAGACCGGTTCTTTGAACTATATAAGGAAAGTGTAGGTGATGATAATGAATAATTCTATTTTAACCATTATGAAAAAGGAGCTTGCACGTTTCTTTGGAGATAAGAAAATTGTGTTTTCAACTATATTGTTACCGGGAATTCTGATCTATGTCATGTACAGCTTTATGGGTACGGCTTTGACAGATCAATTAACGGTTGATGATGATTATAAGGCAACCTGTTATGTGGCAGACATGCCGGAGGACGCTTCGGTTCAGGCTATGCTTAAGCAGACTTTTTCGATAAAAAAGATTGCATCAAAGCAGGAGTTGGATAAGATCAAGAAAAAGGTGGAAAATAAGAGCGCAGATCTTTGTGTGGTTTTTCCAAAGGATTTTATGAAAGCAGTTCAGACGGACAAAAATATCCCAAAGGGAAGCGCGCCGGAGGTTCAGATCTTTTATAATTCGTCAGAAACTTCATCCGGTGAGGCATATAGTATGCTTCGCACTGCGTTAGATGAGTACGAGGGAACGCTGGCAAACCGATTTGACGTGAATGCAGCAGATAAGGTTCAGTATGATCTGGCAAAAGCGGAAGATACGACAGGAAGTCTTTTTTCTTCCATGCTGCCTATGCTTTTATTGATCTTTTTGTTTTCCGGTACAATGTCTATTGCTCCGGAATCAATTGCAGGAGAAAAAGAGCGTGGTACGATTGCTACTTTGTTAGTAACACCGGTAAAGCGCAGTCATATTGCAATAGGAAAGATTCTTGCATTGTCTGTTATTGCGCTGCTGAGTGGTGCTTCCAGCACGATTGGAACGATATTGTCCCTGCCAAAGCTTATGGGGGCTGATTCTGACCAGTTAGATGGAAGTGTGTATTCTGTCACTGATTATGCGTTGCTGGCACTTGTTATCTTATCTACCGTATTGGTGCTTGTAACCGTATTATCCTTAGTATCAGCTTTTGCTAAGAGTATTAAGGAAGCGCAGACCTATGCGACGCCGCTTATGATTATTCTGATGCTTGTCGGTATTTCAGCAATGTTTGGAAACGGAGCAAGCGACAAGCTGTATGACTATTGTATTCCTACATACAACAGTGTACAATCTATGGTGCGGATTTTTCAGTTTTCCGTAACACCTGAGACATTGCTTCTGACGGTAGGAAGCAATATATTAGTTACGCTTTTAGGCGTGTTTGCTCTGACGAAGATGTTTCAGAGTGAACGAATTATTTTTTCGTAAAAGAGAGGTTTTAAATTTATGATTTCTACACCCGTGATGGATTTTCTGATGGAAATAGGCGTTTTAAGCTTTGTTTTTCCGGTTGTGATTTTATTGGCATGGAGACTTCGGACAAAGAAGAATCTGCTTCCTGCTTTGGCAGGCGCATTAGTTTTTGTGTTGTTTGCAAAATTGTTAGAGTCTATTCCATTTGCATTTTTTGTCGGATGGAGTAATCCGGTATCAAAGCTGATCCGTTCCAATGAAATGCTCTATGCTGTGTATCAGGGAATTGCTGCGGCAATTTTTGAGGAAGCAGGACGTTATCTGGCTTTTCGCTTTTTCCTGCCCCAATATGGAGAAAACCGACAGACTGCGATTACATACGGCATTGGTCATGGTGGTGTAGAGTGTATGATCGTTGTGGGCTGGACAAGCCTTGTAAACTATATGGGTGGTGCAATCTTAAATAGTGGTGGTGAGGGTGCTGCAAGCTTCCCAAAGGCGGCTGCAAAAAGCTTAAGCAGTCTGACTGTATTAGATTGTGTTTTGGATGCTGTATCCGGTATTTTGTTTTTTGCCTTACAGATTGCTCTGTCTGTTCTGGTGTTCCAGGCATACCGCAATAAGGCACTGACAAAACGTTTACTTTTGATTGCGATGGGGCTTCATTTTGCATCGTATCTTCCATCAGGATTATATTACAGCAAATGGATTCCACATCTGGTTTCTATTCTGCTTCTTCTGGCTGTTGTGATCATTGCAGCATTATTTGCTTCAGATATTTATAAGAAAATGGGCATCAGCGAGAAAAAGAGGGAAGAAGAGCGTCGTAAAACGGCACCAACTATAGAGGAAAAGAACTGGGCATTTGCAACGAAGAAGCTTAGCAATCTGGAAGAGGAAAAGAAAGAAAAGGATTAAGAAAAGAAACGACAAAAATTATTCAGAAATGGAGATTTTATTATGATACAGAAGTATTTTCGATTTACTAAAAAGAGAATTTTGACATTTTCTATTCTTACTGTACTGATTCTTGCTCTTCAGATCATTTTAACCGGTTCTTTGGTGGCACGTCAAAAAGTTACGGCAGAGGCTGGTAACTCGGAGAGTGC
Source organism: uncultured Lachnospiraceae bacterium (assembly GCA_934317005.1). Classification (GTDB taxonomy): domain Bacteria; phylum Bacillota; class Clostridia; order Lachnospirales; family Lachnospiraceae; genus Butyribacter. The sequence continues at coordinate 102,152 of CAKREB010000008.1, read as the reverse complement.
TGTAATTGGTATCTTAGATAAAACAGAGCTTGTACGGCAGAAGTTTCAATTTAAGCGTAAGGTAATATTAAAGGAATTTGCGCTAAGCTTCGGCTCTTTTGAGCGCAAGGAAGTGGGCGATAACTTAAATATCCAGATGTTGGATGGGGATAGTAATATTGTATATGAAACGACGGTTCCGGTAGATAAGATCACACCGAACGCATCCTACCGTATTCCTATGGATTACACGGTAACGATTCCGAAAGGGGTTACATGCTGTATTAAGATCAGCTGTAGTTCCAAGAATAGGGAATATGATACGATTCCAACTTTGAATACGACAAATCGTACAGATCCTAACACGTATATGTCTACGCTAAAGATGCAGACTAGGAAAAAGTGTCTGAATATCTCGTATACGTATTATTATCGTCAGATTTTCCCTATTGTGGCAATTTTGGTTGAGTTTGCGCTGCTGTTTATTTTGTGCTTTGAGCGCGTCACCGAATATGGTGCTCTTTTGCGTAAGAAAAAGAAAAAGAGTGAACGTCAGAAGGAAAAAGCAAAGCAGTTAGAAGAAAAGGCAAAGCAAAAACGCGCGCATAGCAAAAATGTTGCTGCGAAGGTTCGTTATTCCCGTTCCAATACAATGGATGAGCAGAAGGAAAAGAAGCTTCAGAAGATGAAGCATAAGAAGAATAAGGAACAACTGCAAAAAGACAAAAAATCATTTTCTATCAAGGCATTTGTAAAATGGTGTCTGGTAGAGCCTAAGTTTATACATCGTGTCCGGATTGGCATGATCGTGCTAAATCCTTTGTTTGTTATGTTCTGCATTGAGCTGATGAACGATAATTTATTGAATATGGGGCCGAATGTCTGGATCTTTACATGGATTCTGCTTTTGGCGTTGCAGTTTATATTATTTGCATTGATCGGAAATATGAACATTGCGATTTTAATCTTAAACTGCATCGCGTTTCCGGCAGGACTTGCTAATCTTGTGCTTATGAATGTACGTGGAACGCCATTTCTGCCTTCGGATCTGATGGCACTGGGAACGGCAACAGAGGTGGCAAGCACGTATACCATATCATTGACACCATCGCAGTTTGTTATGCTGCCTGCCTTTATTCTGTGGTGCTTTTTGATCTGCCGTATGAGCAAAAAGAAAAAGACTACGGAGCTTCGTAAGAAAGTAGTGAAGCGTCTGACACCGGTTGTACTGTCTTGTGTTACAGTGGGAGTGTTATATAATACACCGCTGTTGGAAACTGTTCAGATTACCGATAATGTCTGGAATAAAGTCGCTTCCTGCAAAACAAACGGGTTTTATATGAACTTCTTTATTAATATTCATTATCTGACCGTATCCAAGCCTTCCGGTTATTCTGAGGCAAAGGTGGAAAAGATTTTAGAGGATTATAAGAAAGAAGATAAAAAAGAAAATACGGCTGCAGACAATAGTATTGCGGAAAAGAAGGTTGTAACCAATAAAGATTTTACGACAAATAAAGTGTTGAATGGGAAAAAGCCGAATATCATTTTGATCATGAATGAAAGTCTTGCTGACTATGATCTGATCGGTCAGACAAACTACAATCGTGATCCGCTTTCTTTCCTGCACAGCATGAAGAAGAATACCATCTATGGAAAAGATTATGTTTCGATTTATGGCGCTGGAACAAGTAATTCCGAGTTTGAGGCCATGACCGGAAATACGATGAAGTTTTTCCCTAGCGGATGTAATGTATATCAGCAGTTTATGCATGATTCAACATTTTCACTTGCCTATTACTTAAAGTCACTTGGCTATAGCACGATGGCAGTTCATCCAAGTAGTGGTGCAAACTGGAATCGAATCAACACATACAAAAGTATGCGTTTTGATAAGTTCATCACGATAGAGGATTTCAAAAATCCAGAGTATGTCCGTTATATCAGCGACAAAGAAAGCTACAAAAAAGTAATCGAGTTATACGAGAATAAGAAAAAGGGAACGCCACTGTTTACCTTTGATATGACCATTCAGAATCATGGCGGTTATCTTACGAATACAAAATGGGATGATCCTGTTTATGTGAAAGGCTCTTACTATGAAGAGGCGAAAGAGTTCTTATCTGCTACAAAGGTATCGGATGATGCTTTTCAGTATCTGGTCGACTACTTTGAAAAGCAGGATGAACCTACGATCATCTGTATGTTTGGAGATCACCAGCCATCCATTGAAGTTGCGTTCTATGAAGAGCTTTTAAAGAAAAAGCAGAGTGAATGGAATCTGGATGACATTCAGAAGCGTTATGTCACACCATTTGTAATCTGGGCAAATTATGATATTCAGGAAAGCAGAAATGCCGTTGTCAGCAACAACTATCTGGAAAATATGCTATTAAAGCAGGCGGGATTGGAGCTGCCTTTATATAATCAGTATATCGAAAAGGTATCACAGCAGATTCCGGTTATGAATGTAAACGGATATATGGATGAATCCGGTAACTGGCAGAAGTATGATACGGATGAAACAGATACCGTGAAAGAACTGCTGCAAAATTATGAGTATCTGCAGTATGGCTATTATAGTGATCGGGATAAGACGAAGATGAAGCAGTTGTTTTCTATGAAATAAAAAAGAGCACAGATAAGTAGTGCAGGAATGAGGATGAATATGGGAAGAAATGAGAAATTAGAAGCGATGTTAACTAAGATGAAGGAAAACGGAAACTCACAGAAAGAGCATTCGGATGAGTTTGTACAGCTTTTGAAGGCATCTACAGTGATCGTGCCGGCGATTATGCCAAAGGATACAGACCCGGCAATCATGCGCCAGATGATGCAAAATCCGGGAAAGGAACTCGCAGTTCCGGCAGGAGCACATCCACAGCCATGTATTTTGGAAAATGATAAGAAGAAGCGTTTCCTTGCGGTCTTTACTTCGGAGGAGGAGCTAAGAAAGAATCAGAAGGCTCCACGTTTTCCATTAACATTAAATATGGAATTTCAGGCATGTGAAAAGCTTTTAAAAGAACATGCAGATCTGGAAGGAATTGTTATCAATGCATTTACACAAAATGTAATCTATCAGGTCAATCAGAAGCCGACTGACAAGAAGGAAATCAAGGTGACGATCGAACAGTTCCATATTTTGACACGTAGTAAGATGGAGTCTTTCTATCTTCCAAAACATTTATTTGACCAGAAGGAAGAATTTATTACAAAGCTTTGCGATAAGCAGGGCGCTTACATGAAAGAGCTGTATGATGAGCTGTATACGACAGAGGTCGCAAATCCTTATACAGAGGATGACTTTGAGTTTATTTCCTTAAATATCAGTGAAGCGTTACTTTTAGTGCAGATTACGATGCCGCAAGAGCATCATGCTGCGAGTACATGTTCAACCGTTTATTTTGCATGGAATCGTGAAACAAATCAGATATGGTATTATGCGATCGTAAATAAGGGCGAAGAAGGCTACCATCTGCATCAGTTAAAAGAGGATGGAAGTGCTGCTGATCTTGGAGAAGCTCCGGCAGAGGGAAATGAGTTAAATACAATATTAGAAATGATTCAGAACGATTAATCAGATAGGAAGAGGAATATGAAAAAGAAGTTACTCTCTGTACTTTGTGCGGCTGCTTTGGCAGTCAGTTCTCTTAGCGGGTGTTCGCAGAGTGCCAAAAAGGAACAGGCAACTCCGGTTCCTACGAAGGCAGTGGCAGATCATAACGAAGAGAAGGAGTCGAATCTCGGACTCTGGACACGTGCTGCCGGTTCCGTGTTGATCTATATCAATGATGGAAATCCATATTATTTTGGTGGTTATGAAACAACAGACGATAACAAAAATGCTGCAATAAATATTTTAAAGCAGAGTTGGGGCATAAAAGATCGTGTTGATCTGTTAAAGCAGATCAAAACACTGCTTACGACCGGAGATCGAAAAGGTTATCGAAAAGAAGCTAAAGAAATGAACCGGATGTCTAAAAAGGATTTAAAGACAGCTATGAAGCAGTTAAGCGGTTCCCTTCTGGCACATTATCAGATGGTACAATACAACTGGAAAACCTGGAGGGAAAAGGGATTAGTTGCATGGGATATGTGCCGGGTTTCTCATCTGGTTCAATGGGGATATGTTGCGGGATATCTGGAGCGTGAGGAGGCACAGGCTTTGATGGAGCCAGCCGCTAAGCGTTTGAAGGAACATTTTAGCAGTTGGGAAGAAGTACAAAATAACTGGCTGGATGGTTTTTGTCTTCATGCCAACATTGACCGTGAGGCAAAAAATACAGACTATACCAATCGGAAAGCTATTTATGAAACAATCTGTTCCGAACAGAAAAAGGATGATCTGTTGTATGACGATACTCTTTTTTCTTCCGATATTATTCCGGTTTCTAAAGTATCGTACCGGACTCTTTTAAAGGAGATAAAACAAGACAAGAAAAAGTAAAAGCATACACGGAAAGGATTTGTTCGTATGATCATTTATTTGATTCGTCATGGCAGACAGAGTAGTTCTGACTGTAATGTGAATGTTCCACTTGCAAAGGCCGGCATACGTCAGGCAGAGCTTTTAGGCGTCCGGATGCAGCAGTATCCGATCGATGCACTTTATTCCAGCAATCTGATCCGTGCAGTGGAAACGGCTAAGATTGCCTTCGCACAGAATCAGACGCTTTTAGCGAAGCATCAGATTCGTGAAGGTCTTGCAGAGGTTGACTTTGGAGAGCTGACAGGACAGCCGGATCCCGAGGTAAAGAAATATTATGCGCAGTACTATGAAAGGCAGAGAAAACTTTTTGATACAAAGGAGCAGGAGTTTTCAAAGGGTTCGGCATTTGATCAGGTGAAGCCGTTCGTAGGAGAGTTTATGGTTCCTTTGGAAGAGATGTGGTATCCAAATGGAGAAAATGGTGCGATGGTTTTAGAACGTGTCATGCCTGTTGTAAAAGAATGGCTGGAAAGTGATGCAAAGCAGATTGCTGTTGTTACGCATGGCGGAGTGATCCGGATCTTGCTATGTGCATTGTTTGGGGGTGATTTTTGCAGAAGGCTGCAGTTTGGAACTTCACTGGAAAATTGCAGTATTACACAGATCCATTACGATGAAGAAAAAAACGTATTTTTCTTAGATCGTTTTAATGACTATGCCCATATAGAGGGAGAACCTTCCCTGCTTCGAGGAAAATAGGCTGTGTGAGAAAAAAGGATTTGCTGTCAGGTTGACTGATGATCGCTTGGGCAGATTTTGTTTCAGTTTTTTTGGCGACAAACGCTTAGAAATGGGGGACTATATGAAACGAATTATTTTAGCTTCGGCTTCTCCAAGACGTAAGGAACTGTTAGAGCAGGTCGGACTTTCGTTTGAAATTATTCCAAGTACAAACGAGGAAATCTGTCATGAAACAGAGCCGGCAAAGGTTGTGGAAGCTTTGGCAGAACAAAAGGCAGAAAGTGTAGCAAAAAACTTATCCGGAAACTATATTGTGATCGGCTCAGATACGGTTGTGGCAAAGGATAACAAAATTTTGGGAAAACCGCATGATGAGGCGCAGGCATTTGAAATGCTGCAGAGCCTGCAGGGAACTTCCCATGAGGTATATTCCGGTGTGGCATTGCTGCGCTTTGAACAGGATAAAATGACAAGGGAAGTGTTTTCGGTAAAGACAGAGGTGAAGGTGTTTCCAATGAGTGAGGAGCAGATACTGGGTTATATTGCTACCGGCGACTGTATGGATAAGGCAGGAGCCTATGGAATTCAAGGATGTTTTGCAGAATATATTGAAGAAATTGTAGGAGATTACTATAATGTTGTGGGATTACCGGTTTCGAGAGTTATGCAGGGATTACGGGCATGGCTGTAGCTGTAATCGTAAACTGCTAAAGCCGTCTAAAGAAAAGACTCTTTGATATCTTATTATTGGCACATGATATTTTTAAACTAAATATATAAAATACAAGGGAGAATGCGCTGGCATTCTCCCTTGGCTTTAGAAGATTTTGTCTTAAACAAAAATCAGATTATTTATCGTTTAATTCAACGAATGGTCCCTGCTTCATAGCACGAACTTTAGAAGAAAGTCCGAACAGATTAATGAAGCCTTCTGCATCCTTATGGTTGTAAAGCTCTCCGGTTGTAAAGGAAGCAATTGACTCACTGTAGATAGAGTATGGAGAAGTTGTACCCATTTTGATGATATTTCCTTTGTAAAGCTTGAACTTAACTTCACCTGTTACATACTTCTGTGTAGACTCGATAAATGCCTGCTCAGCTTCACGAAGAGGAGTAAACCACTTTCCTTCGTATACGATATCAGCAAATTTGTTGCCCATATCTTTCTTTGCTGTGTAAGTATCACGGTCAAGAATCAGTTCCTCTAACTGCTGATGTGCTTCCATTAAGATTGTTCCACCCGGAGTTTCATATACACCGCGGGACTTCATGCCAACAACACGGTTCTCAACGATATCAACGATACCGATACCATGCTTTCCGCCTAATTTATTTAAAGTACGGATAATATCAGAAACTTTCATTTCCTTACCGTTGACAGACTTTGGAACACCCTTTTCAAATGTCATAGTAACGATCTCGCCCTCATCAGGTGCTTTCTCAGGGGTAACACCTAATACAAGAAGATGATCATAGTTTGGTGCATTGGCAGGATCTTCTAACTCAAGACCTTCATGGCTGATGTGCCATAAGTTTCTATCACGGCTGTAGCTGTTGTCAGCAGAGAATGGAAGATCAATACCATGCTGTCTGCAGTATTCAATCTCAGATTCACGGGAATCCATAGTCCAGTTGTCATCTCTCCATGCAGCAATGATCTTGATGTCAGGAGCAAGAGCCTTGATACCGAGTTCGAAACGAACCTGATCATTTCCCTTACCGGTAGCACCATGACAGATTGCTGTAGCGCCTTCTTTACGTGCAATCTCAACCAGTCTTTTTGCGATTAAGGGACGAGCCATGGAAGTACCGAGAAGATACTTGTTTTCATAAATAGCGTTTGCCTGTACGCAAGGAACGACATAATCATCACAGAATTCATCTGTAACATCTTCGATATATAATTTGGAAGCTCCGCAGGAAAGTGCTCTTTCCTCTAATCCATCTAACTCGCTTTCCTGTCCTACGTCGATACAAACACAGATTACTTCGTAATCATAGTTTTCTTTCAACCAGGGAATAATTGCAGTTGTGTCCAATCCGCCGGAATAGGCGAGAATTACTTTTTCTTTCATTCGAAAAATCCTCCTAAATATGTATTTGCTTTATGGTTACAAAAATGTAAACGATAATGCTTTATATGTAGTATAAGCAGATTCGCCAATGAATGCAATGCTTTTTCCAAAAAACTCTTGGAACTATTACGCTCTTTTTCCTTAATATAGGTAAGAACTGTAATGGTATGACGCATTTGCTTATCCTGCCCTTATTAATAAATATACAACAAAATGAATAAATATGCAATATGCTTTATGAGAAAAAATGAAGAAATAAAATCTTTGATGATTTCCAAATGTAACTGATTTATGTTGTGATAGCATGGAACTTTAATAAAAATGCTGCTTTTTGAAATAATATTTTTTACAAAAACCTCTTGCATAATTATAAGTATGGACGTATAATAGCAAAAGTCAGGTTATCATGGATAAAAATTGAAGACAATATGGGAGGTCATTATGAGTACAGACGAAAAGGAAAAATATTTAGACCAGATTACCGTAAAAGCTGAAACGCTTATAGAAGCGCTTCCTTATATACGTGATTTCAATTCAAAAAGAGTTGTCGTAAAATATGGTGGAAGTGCCATGTTAGATAAAAAATTAGAAGAGAGTGTGATCAAAGACGTTGCCCTTTTAAAATTGGTTGGTATGCAGCCGATCATCGTTCACGGTGGTGGAAAAGAGATTAGCAAATGGGTGGATAAGGTTGGAATGGAAACCCATTTTGAAGAGGGCTTTCGTGTGACAGATAAAGATACGATGGAAATTGCAGAAATGGTATTAAACCGTGTAAATAAATATCTTGTCCAGATGGTAGAGCATCTTGGTGTCAAGGCAATCGGTATTTCCGGTAAGGATGGCGGTATGCTTCATGTAACCAAGAAAATGCCAAACGGAAAAGACATTGGATATGTTGGTGACGTAGATCATGTGGATACCGATATTTTGGATACTTTGTTAGAAAATGATTATATTCCGATCATTGCACCGATTGGAATGGATGACAAGGGAGAAACCTATAATATCAATGCAGACGATGCGGCATGTGCTATTGCCGGTGCGATCCGTGCCGAAAAGCTTGCTTTCTTAACAGATGTTGAGGGTGTCTGCATGAATCCGGATGATTCTTCTTCCTTAATTCCGGTATTAAATGTAATCGAAGCAAATAAACTCATTGAAAGCAATGTGATCAGTGGCGGTATGCTTCCAAAGGTTAATAACTGCATTCATGCAGTCAATAACGGTGTAAACCGTGTACATATCCTGGATGGCCGGAGAGATCACTGTCTGTTACTTGAGTTCTTTACGAAAAAGGGTATTGGTACTGCTATCATCGGTGATGACAGTGAACCGTACGCCAGTGAAAAAGAGAACGCATAGCAAAGCAATTTTTGCAAATTAAAATAGCTGCTTTTTGCGCAGCAGAAATGAGGTAAGTTATGACAAATGATTTTGAACAACATTTAATTCATACATATAATCGTTCTGTTGTTTTTGACAGAGGCGAAGATGTTTATCTGATTGATAACAATGGAAAAAAGTATCTGGATATGGGAGCAGGAATTGCTGTTTCCGCATTGGGGTATAGTAACGAGGAATATAAACAGGGATTAAAGGATCAGATTGACAAACTGATCCATGTATCTAATCTTTATTATACGGAACCTGTGATCACTGCCGCAAAATATCTTGCAGAGGGATCCGGTATGGACCGGGTTTTCTTTACAAACAGTGGAACAGAAGCAATTGAAGGTGCAATTAAGTTAGCAAGAAAATATGCATATCTGAAGGATGAAAACAGCAAGGGAGAGATCATTGCCATGAATCATTCCTTCCACGGACGTTCGATGGGAGCACTTTCGGTTACCGGTACAAAGCATTACCGTGATCCGTTTGAGCCTTTGATCGGTGGCGTTTCTTTTGCAGACTACAATGATTTAGAGAGCGTGAAAAAATTAATTACAAAGGATACCTGTGCGATCATTATGGAAACTGTACAGGGAGAGGGCGGTATCTATCCGGCAACGGAAGAGTTTATTACCGGTGTCCGCAAGCTGTGTGATGAGAATGATATTGCTATGATCTTAGATGAGATCCAGTGCGGCATGGGACGTACCGGAAAGCTTTTTGCTTATCAGCATTATGGTATCAAGCCGGATATCATTACCAGTGCCAAAGCACTTGGCTGTGGCATGCCGGTTGGAGCATTTGCAGCAGTTGAAAAGTTTGCAAAAGCAATGTGTCCGGGTGATCATGGTACAACCTATGGTGGAAATCCTCTGGCTGCAAAAGCTGTCTGCAAAGTATTTGAAATCTTTGAAAAAGAACATATCGTAGAAAAGGTTTCTGAGCTTTCAGAATATTTCTTTGCAAAGCTAAAGAAGCTGTCTGAAAAGTATCCTGCCCTGATCACAGATGTGCGTGGAAAAGGACTTTTGATCGGCTTGGAAGTAAGCTGCTTAAATGGTGATGTGGTCAAAAAGGCAATGGATAAGGGACTGGTTGTCCTGACAGCGGGCTCTAATGTTGTGCGTATGGCACCGCCTTTGGTGATCAAAAAGGAACATATTGACAGCTGCTGTGATATCTTAGACGAAGTCTTTGCTTCTATGAAATAAGGATAGCTGCTTTCGCCCCAATATCATATGATACGGTTAGAAAGTGTTCTTACTTTGCATAAAAAGATAGCAGTTGGATATGCTATTTTCAGATGCAGAGGGGATAGGCTTCCTTTTGCAAAAACTCCTTTGCGTCAATCTCAGACGTATAAGGAGTTTTTTTATGTTAGGAATGTTGATTTCAATCGTGTCAGGAACACTGATGGCTTTGCAGGGAATTTTTAATACGCAGGTTACAAAACAGACCAGTGAATGGGTTTCGGCTTCTTTTGTGCAGTTCTCTGCACTAATTGTCTGCCTTGCCGCGTGGTTTATCACGGGCAGGGAGGGAAGTTTTAGTGGTTTGCTTCATGTAAAGCCGCTTTATATGTTACTTGGTGGTGTCATGGGTGCATTTATCACGTATACGGTCATTGTAGGGATGGAACAGTTAGGACCTGCTAAAGCTGTATTGTTTATTATTGCAGCACAGTTGATCGCTGCATATCTGGTAGAATTGTTTGGGTGGTTTGGCATACAAAAGGTCGGCTTTGACTGGATGAAGCTTGCCGGTGTCGTTGTGTTTATTGCCGGAATTGTTATTTTCAAATGGAAAGAGCTTTTTTAGGAAAAGCAGTGTTTGGAAAGTACAGAGAATGAGTAATTCTCCCATGTAGTGAACTTTTCAAAAAAGTTTAATAATATCTTAAGATTTTTGTGGATTGTGGCTATTGTAAATCGGTTACAAATTCGTTAGAATGTTAGTTGGAGTTTATAGAATTGACTGTATGCATTTTCATAACCAAAATTCAGGTGATATCACCTAAGATCGTTTTGAGTTGTCTTGAATCGATCAGAAGATGACTTAAGCAGAATGGAGGTTATTATGAAAAAGGATACACGTATTATAATTGGAATCTGCATGGTGTTTCTATTGCTTGCCGGTTTCCTTTTTTGGAAGCAGCAAAAAGAGAGTGTCCGTGTATCGCAGGATACGATAGCAGAGTTTGCAGACAGCACACAGACAGAAAAGCCAACAGAGAGTTCTTCGGAGCCCGTTGAAGCATCTGACAGCAAAGAGTGTGCCGTCTATGTGTCCGGTGCCGTAAGAAAACCGGGACTGTTTCGCTATCATGGCACAGCACGTGTTGATGATGCGATTCGGGCAGTGCAGGGTTTTACCAAGGAAGCTGCAAAAGATTCCATCAATTTGGCAAGAGTGTTAAATGATGGCGAGCAGATCTGTGTCTTAACTAAAAAGCAGATGAAAAAGGGAGCGATGGCAAAGACAGCTTCGTTGTCTGCGAATGCTTCGTCAGAAAGTAAACAGATTAATATTAATAAAGCGTCTTTAGAGGAATTGATGACATTGCCGGGAATTGGCAAGGCAAAGGCAGAGATGATCATAACATATCGCACGAAAGAGGGGCTTTTTGCGAAGAAGGAAGATCTGATGAAAATATCCGGCATTAAGGAAGGCGTTTATCATAAAATCAAAGATTTGATCACAATTACATGAATTTAGGGGGAAAAGAAAAGATGTCCAGAAAAGTTTTGGTAGTGGATGACGAGAAATTGATCGTAAAAGGAATCCGTTTTAGTTTAGAACAGGATGATATGGTGGTTGATTGTGCTTATGATGGTCAGGAGGCACTGGATCTTGCTGCTAAGAATCAATACGATGTCATTTTATTAGATGTGATGCTGCCAAAATTTACCGGCTTTGAAGTTTGTCAGCAGATTCGTGAGTATTCCGATGTGCCTATTATTATGCTGACGGCAAAGGGTGACGATATGGACAAAATTCTTGGACTGGAATATGGTGCAGATGATTATATCACAAAGCCATTTAATATATTAGAGGTAAAGGCACGCATTAAAGCAATTATGCGTCGAAGTGAGCCAAAGGCACCAAAGGAAGTAGAAAGCAAGGAACTTTCATCCGGAGAGCTTCATATCAATATTGACAGCCGCCGTGGATATATTGGAGAAAAAGAAGTCAATCTGACAGCAAAAGAGTTTGATCTGTTAGAGCTTTTGATGATGCATCCAAACAAAGTGTACAGTCGTGAGGAACTGTTAAATACGGTATGGGGATATGAATATCCCGGTGATGTCCGTACAGTGGATGTACATATTCGTCGTCTGCGTGAAAAGATTGAAGATACACCGAGTGAGCCAACGTATATCCACACCAAATGGGGAGTAGGTTATTATTTCCAAAAATAAACGTCAGGAAAGTCCGGAGGAATCGTTGTGAGGGAGAAATGGAAGGATCTATGGTATAAGTTGCGCTCTTTGCGTGTGCAGGTATTCTTTGTTATGTTTTGTGTTGGAATCATTCCGGTTGTTTTGATCTCCAACATTCTATTAAAGGCATACAATTCTCAGATTATTTCACAAAAAACGGAAGAATTGCAATCCTATGGAAATGTTATTTCAAACCTGATCTTATCGTCCGGTTATCTGTCCGGACAGGATTCAGATGATGTGGAGCGTGAAACAGAGGAAGTAGCCAATGTTTATCAGGGAAGAGTTATGGTGGTTGACCAGAACTTAAATATTATCAAGGATACCTACGATCTTGAGAAGGGAAAGATTGCCATTTCCACGGAGATTGTACAGTGTTTCTACGATTCCAAGGCGCGTTATGTCAATGAGATTGGCGATTACATTCAGTTGACACTGCCTATTGTAGAACCATCTACGGAGCAGACTGTCGGTGTGATCTTAATTAGTTTTTCTACAAAAAATCTTCATCTGCTGGAGGAGTCTGTTAACTACAGAGCACTTCTTTTACTACTTGCATTTGCTATCTGTATTTTAATCTTCTCTTTGCTGTATTCCTCTTTGTTATCAAAGCCATTGCAAAAGGTTACGGAATCCATTGATGAGATTACGCGAGGGGATATGGATGTGTCTTTGGAGCTGCGTACATATTCAGAGTTATTGTCTATTTCAGATTCCTTTAATAAAATGATCGGTTATATTCAGGAGCAGGATACTTCACGTCAGGAATTTGTTTCTAATGTGTCACATGAGTTAAAGACACCGCTTGCTTCTATGAAGGTGTTGTCGGATTCTCTGCTTTCGCAGGAGGGAATGCCGGAAGAACTTTATCGGGAATTTCTGGTTGATATTACGCATGAGATTGAACGAATGACACAGATCATCAATGATCTTTTATCGATGGTAAAGCTTGATAAAAACAATGCAAAGATGAATATTACAAATATTAATATCAATGATTTGTTAGAACAGCTTTTAAAGCGTCTTCGTCCGATTGCGGCAGAGCGAAATATTGAAGTGATCTATGAAAGCTTCCGCCCGGTGTCAGCTGACGTTGACGAGGTTAAGATTTCCATTGCATTGAACAATCTGATAGAAAATGCAATCAAATATAACTATGATGACGGCTGGGTTCGTGTGACGCTCAATGCGGATCATAAGTTTTTCTATGTAAAGATTCAGGATTCCGGTGTTGGTATTCCGGAAGAGTTTCAGGAAAAGATATTCGAGCGTTTTTATCGTGTGGACAAGGCACGTTCCCGTGAAACAGGAGGAACAGGACTGGGACTTTCTCTCACCAGAAATGTCATTTTACTGCACCGCGGTTCCATAAAGGTATACAGTAAGGAAAAGGAAGGAACCACATTTACGGTTCGTATTCCATTATACTATGTTGCCTCTGATGTCAATTAACAGGATTGGAGATTATCATGAAAAGAAAAGCATATTTACAAAATTATACGATTCATTTCTTTGCACTGATTGGTGTATTTTTTTGCATGTGCTTTCTTCTGACTGGCTGCAAAAAGAAAGACTCTGATTATAAGGGATATTATATTTATTGTCTGGATGCGAATGAAACAAAGGTTGCCACTGAAAAGTATCATAAAAAAAATAGTGATACAGAGAAGCTGATACAGGAATTGATCAGACGGATGGAAAAGGAGCCGAGAGATATTTCGCTAAAAAAGGCAATTCCGGATAAAGTGACACTGGATAACTATACCTTAAATGAAAAAGGAGATCTGTGCCTGTATTGGACAGCTTCATACGGAAATTATTCCGGTGTTTCTGAGATTTTACGACGTGCAGCAATTGTTAAAACGCTTTGTCAGATTCCGGATGTAAGAAGTGTTCAGTTTTATGTGGCAGGACAGCCTTTGACAGATTCAAATATGAATGCGATTGGTTTTATGACAGCAGAAACCTTTATTGATAATACCGGTGAAACGGCATATACGCAGACGGCTACATTGAATATGTATTTTTCTGACAGTGCCGGAATGGGACTGGTGGAGATTCCGGTAAAAGTAACTTATGATGCTACTATTCCGTTAGAGCAACTTGCGATGGAACAGCTTATGAAAGGACCGGATGCGATCAATGGTACAAATCAGAAAAGAATGTTAAAAACAATACCGGATGGCACACAGATCAATAAGATTTCTATTAAGGAAAATACCTGTTATCTTGACCTTTCCTCTGAATTCTTAGAGAAGCGTGACAATGTATCGGATGAGGTCGCTATTTATTCTGTAGTGAATACATTAGTAGAGCTTTCCAATATCAACAAGGTACAATTTAGTATTGATGGACAACAGGTTCTTTTATATGATGAACGGATTAATTTTGGTGAGCCATTTGAAAGTAATCTGGATATTGTCGTTAAGTAAAGGGGGAGTGTTATGTTTAAGCGCCCACTGGTATGGGTTGCTGTAATCCTATTGATCGGATTTTTCACGTTTCGCTTTTTTTATGGAGATTCGATCGATCAAAAAGATTATATTTTAGATTCCTGTATAGATGATACAGGACAGGCAGTAGGAGAAGCTTCTGGGAAGCTTGCACGGATGGAACAAAAAACTGCTGCCACCTATTATTATTTAGATGATGTTACTGTGGTTTTATCTTTATCTAAAAAGAAGCAGTCATTTTGCTTTTCTCATTTTCTGGTTGTTCAGAATTTATCAAAAAAACAGACATCGGACTTTTCTTCACAGAATTTTGAACGTTATGATTCCCAAAAAACATTGCAAAAGCCCAAGCTGCATATAGGAAATATAATAGCAGTCAAAGGAAAGATTATGCCGTTTTTGACGCCGGCAAATCCAGGTCAGTATAATGAACGGCAATATTATCGGGAGCAGAATATATATTATAAAATGATCTCTTCACAGATTATCATCCAAAAGGAAAAAACGGACCGGTATCAGGAAACATTGTTACAGCTTCGGGAGCATATGAAAAAGGTGTACTATCAGTGTATGGATAAAGAGTCTGCGGGTGTAGTGTGTTCTATGCTGCTTGGAGAACGTTCTTTGCTGGATGGTGATATCAAGTCACTGTACCAGGTAAATGGGATTGGCCATATTCTGTCTATCAGTGGTCTGCACATTTCTATTTTATGTCTGTCTTTATACCGTTTTTTGCTATGGATACAGCTTCCCAGACCGTTTCCGTATCTGCTTGCTATATTCTTTTTGCTTTCCTATGGGATGCTGACAGGGTTTGGAATTGCAACGACACGCGCCGTTATCATGATGCTTTTATGGATTACAGCAAGAGAAACGGATCGAAGCTATGATGCGCTATCGGCACTTTCGTTTGGAGTTATTTTTACATTGCTGCAAAAACCGTATGCTGTATTTTCTGCGAGTTTTCTTTTATCCTATACCGCAGCCTTTGCATGTCATATTACCTATCCTGCTTTGCGAACCTTATGGATTGGAACAGTAAAGGAAGAGCGGGCGTACCATAGGCAGAATCTGCGAAAGAGAAAAGAATGGTGTAAAAACAGCCGTTTTCCAAAGACAGCTTCTGTACTTTATGCGTTTCCAAATAAAATGATCTCTGCCTTTTTATTTAGCTTGTCGGTTAATCTGACAACCTTGCCGGTGGCAGCATATTTTTTCTATGAGGTTCCTACATATGGTATATTAATTAACCTTTTGATCCTGCCGGTTATGTCTGTCTGCCTGATCTTAGCCTTGCTTGGAGGAGTGGCAGGGCTTATCTGCCTGCCGGCAGCGGCTCTACCTTTGCAGATGGTAGAAAAGATTTTACAATATTATAAAAGTATGTGTGAGACCTTTTTGACCTTTCCAAAGCCGATTCTTATTCTTGGACGTCCACAGCTTCTTTCGATTGTTTTATTTATTCTTTTTATGACACTGATATTGGTATACCTTTATTGGACGCGTTATGCCAAGACAGAATTTTCAAGAAAATATAAGCTATTAACGGTATGTTTTCTTTGTCTTGCAGTCTTTTTTCTAAATATGTCAACGGCACAACCGAAAATGATGATTACGATATTGGATGTCGGTCAGGGGGATGGTATCGTTCTTCATGCAAAAGATGGAACGACGATCTTAATTGACGGAGGCAGTACAGACAGTGGAAAAGTAGGCAAGTATCGCATCACACCTTTCTTAAAGTATTATGGCATTTCAAGAATCGACTATATGATCATGACACATGCTGACGAGGATCACATTTCCGGACAGCTTGAGTTAATGCAGCAGCAAAAGCAAAATGGAATTTCTATCGGTGTTCTTTTGCTGCCACAGCCGGAGCAGTCCTGTCAGGATGAAAATTATCGGAACATGATACAGACAGCGCAAAAATATCGGGTTGCCATACAACTGATCAGGCGTGGAGATCGCTTTTCTTTTGCTGATTTTACGTTAGAGTGTATCCATCCGGAAAAAGATTTTCTAGCAGATTCAGCGAATGCATATTCTACGACACTGCGCCTTATCTGTAACAGATTTTCGATGCTTTTTACCGGAGATCTGGAAAAAAATGGAGAGAATGCAGTGCAGGAGGAGTTAAAAAGAATATCTGCTAAGTGTGACATTTTAAAGGTTGCCCATCATGGTTCGAAATATGCGAGCAGTGATGCGTTTTTAGATGTCATCTGTCCGCGCTATGCCTGTATTTCATGCGGAAAACATAACCGCTACGGGCATCCGCATAAGGAGCTTTTAAAACGCCTGACAGACAGAGGGTGTAGTGTCTGGCAGACACAGGAAAGAGGTGCGATATGCATACAGACGGATGGAAACACATTTTACATAAAAGGTTACCGGAATAATGGGAAAAATGGCTTAAATCACTGAAATTTGTTGCTATTTATCCGAAAAATGAACGTTTTCTTTTCAAATCTTTTCAAATTTTAAAAACAAACGTAGAAAAAATGTTAAGAATATGTTAAAATGAAAAATGATTCAGTCATTTTTGACGATAGCGTAAATTTAATTTGCCATAAACAGGCAGAATGGAGGCAATAATGGATTACAAAAAAGCAGGAGTTGACATCGAAGCTGGTTACAAAGCAGTTGAACTGATGAAAGAGCATATTGCAAGCACTATGCGCAGTGAGGTGTTGACAGATATCGGCGGATTTTCCGGCGCATTCTCAATGGAAGCATTTAAAAACATGGAACAGCCTACATTGGTTTCCGGTACAGATGGTGTTGGAACAAAGTTAAAGGTAGCTTTTGAGATGGACAAGCATGACACGGTAGGTGTTGACTGTGTTGCCATGTGTGTCAATGATATTGCATGCGCAGGTGGTGAACCATTATTTTTCTTAGATTATATTGCATGTGGTAAAAACGAGCCGGAAAAGATCGCATCGATTGTTTCTGGTGTTGCAGAGGGATGCCGTCAGTCCAGTGCTGCTCTGATCGGTGGTGAAACAGCAGAGATGCCGGGCTTTTATCCTGTAGATGAATACGATCTTGCCGGATTTGCCGTTGGTGTGGTTGACCGCAAAAACATGATCACAGGCAAAAGTATTGCAAAAGGAGATGTTTTAGTTGGTATCGCATCTTCCGGTATTCACAGCAATGGTTATTCTCTGGTTCGTAAAGTATTTGAAATGAAAAAGGAATCATTATCAAAGACATATGAATGTCTTGGTGGTAAATCTCTCGGAGAAACTCTTCTTACTCCGACAATCATCTATGTAAAGGCACTCCGTACCGTAAAAGAAGGCGGCGTAACAATCAAAGGCTGCAGTCATATTACCGGTGGCGGTTTTTACGAAAATATTCCACGTATGCTTCATGATGGTGTGCGTGCACAGATTAAGACAGACAGCTATGAGGTTCCGGCTATCTTTGATATGCTTGCAAAGGATGGAGATATTGCCAGAGAAATGATGTACAATACATATAATATGGGTATTGGTATGATGCTCGCTGTAGATGCAAAGGATGCAGACAAGACGGTAGAACTGATCAATCAGTCCGGACAGAAGGGCTTTATCGTTGGTGAGATCGTAGAAGGTGAAAAGGGTGTAACATTACTGTAAGCCTTTTTAAAAATCAGATACGTGCAAAGTGTTTGTAAAAAGCAGAATATCAAAAATAAAACTGCGTACAGCGTATATATAAATAAAGAGTGATATATACGCTGCGCATTGAAATGAGGATTACATATGCAGAAAATAGCAGTATGCGTTTCCGGTGGCGGAACGAATTTACAGGCAATCATTGATGCGGTTGCCAATCATACGATCCGTGATACAGAGATTGCTCTTGTTGTCAGCAACAAGCAGGATGCCTATGCATTGGAACGTGCAAAAAATGCCGGAATTGATGCAAAGTACATAAGTCCCAAAGATTACGATGATCGGGAGGCGTTTGGTAATGCGATGGTTGAGCTGTTTCAGAAATATCAGATCGATCTGGTCGTTTTGGCAGGTTATCTGGTAATCATTCCAAAGGTTCTTGTGCAGCATTATCACAATAAGATCATCAACATTCATCCATCCCTGATTCCGTCACATTGCGGTATGGGATACTATGGTCTTAAAGTGCATGAAAGTGTTCTTGCTACCGGCAACAAAGTGACCGGGGCAACGGTACATTTTGTAGATGAAGAAGCGGATCACGGTCCAATCATATTACAGAAGGCAGTTGAGGTTAAGGAGAACGATACTCCTGAAATACTGCAAAAAAGAGTGATGGAGCAGGCAGAGTGGATTATTCTGCCTCATGCCATTGACCTGATCGGTCAGGGAAAAGTGGAAGTCATAGATGGAATCGCTCATATAAAAGAGTGATGAAACGTGAGAGAGGAGCGTTAATTTCATGAAGGTTTTAATTGTAGGAAGCGGTGGACGTGAGCATGCCATTGCCTGGAGTGTATCGCAAAGCAGTAAGGTAGACAAAATATACTGTGCACCGGGAAATGGTGGTATTAGTGAACTCGCAGAATGTGTGGATATCGGGGCAATGGAATTTGATAAGCTGGCTGATTTTGCACAGGAAAATGCGATCGACCTGACGATCATCGGTATGGATGATCCACTGGTTGGTGGAATTGTAGATGTTTTTGAAGAGAGGGGACTTCGTGTATTTGGTCCTCGCAAAAACGCAGCGATTATTGAAGGTTCCAAGAGCTTTTCTAAGGATCTGATGAAGAAGTATAATATTCCGACTTGTCACTATGAAACATTTCATTCGCCGGAAGAAGCACTGCTTTATCTGGAAAATGTTTCGTACCCGATTGTTTTAAAGGCAGACGGACTTGCACTTGGAAAAGGCGTTTTGATCTGTAATACGTTAGAAGAGGCAGAAGCAGGCATTGATACATTGATGCTTGATAAGCAGTTTGGCGCAGCTGGAGAAACGGTTGTTATAGAAGATTTTATGACAGGTAGAGAGGTATCTGTTCTTTGCTATTGTGACGGTACGCATATCAAGCCAATGACGAGTGCGCAGGATCATAAGAGAGCAAAGGATGGGGATCAGGGATTAAATACCGGTGGTATGGGTACATTTTCTCCTAGTCCTTTCTATACAGAGGAAATTCAGGAATTTTGTGAGAAAAATATCTATCAGCCTACGATGGATGCCATGAAAGCAGAGGGCAGAGATTTTGTTGGTATTCTCTTTGTCGGATTGATGCTGACACAGGACGGCCCTAAGGTATTAGAGTACAATGCACGTTTTGGTGATCCGGAAGCACAGGTTGTTCTTCCACGTATGAAAAATGATATTATTGATGTCATGGAAGCATGTATTGACGGTAAGCTGGATCAGATTGATCTTGCTTTTGAGGATAATGCAGCAGTCTGTGTTGTTCTTGCTTCTGATGGTTATCCGGAAAAGTATGAAAAAGGAAAAGTGATTACAGGACTCGAAAATTTTGCAAATAAAGACGGTTATTATGTTTTCCATGCCGGAACTAAAAAGACAGAAGAAGGTATCGTTACAAACGGTGGTCGTGTATTAGGTGTTACGGCTAAGGGAGCTACTTTGAAGGAAGCACGTGCGAATGCTTACAAAGCGACAGAATGGGTTTCTTTTGAAAATAAATATATGCGGAATGATATTGGTAAAGCAATAGATGATGCTTCTATATCATAGAGAAGCTTTGGATAAGCGTATACGCAGCAATCAGTAATGGTCAAGGAGGTAATTTATGTATTCATTTGATGAAATCGAAAAATTTGATCCCGATGTAGCAAAAGCAATTCAGGATGAAACAAACAGACAGCGACAGAATATAGAGTTGATCGCATCAGAAAACTTAGTCAGCAAGGCAGTTATGTCTGCGATGGGAAGCACACTGACAAATAAATATGCCGAGGGATATCCCGGAAAAAGATATTACGGTGGATGTGAATATGTTGATGTTGTAGAAGATTTAGCACGTGATCGAGCAATGAAGCTTTTTAACTGTACTTATGCAAATGTACAGCCACATTCCGGTGCTCAGGCAAATATGACAGTCTTTTTTGCCCTGATGAATCCCGGAGATACATTTATGGGAATGAACTTAGATCATGGCGGACATCTGACACACGGAAGTCCTGTCAATCTTTCCGGAAAATATTTCCACTGCGTTCCTTATGGTGTAAATGATGAAGGCTTTATTGATTATGATGAGGTAGAAAAGATTGCAAAGGAATGCAAGCCAAAATTGATCGTTGCCGGTGCAAGTGCATATGCGCGTAAAATTGATTTTAAGCGTTTCCGCGAGATCGCAGATTCTGTTGGTGCATATCTTATGGTAGATATGGCGCACATTGCCGGTCTGGTTGCTGCAGGCTACCATGAGAGCCCAATCCCTTATGCACATGTGACAACTACAACAACACATAAGACACTTCGTGGCCCTCGTGGAGGTATGATTCTTTCCAGTGAGGAATTTGCTAAGGAGATTAACTTTAACAAGGCACTGTTCCCTGGAATTCAGGGTGGTCCTTTGATGCATGTGATTGCTGCAAAGGCTGTCTGCTTTAAGGAAGCTCTTGATCCTTCTTTCAAAGAATATGGCAAACGTATTATCGACAATGCACAGGCTCTTTGCAAGGGATTACAGGAGCGTGGTATTAAGATTGTATCCGGTGGCACAGACAATCACCTGATGCTTGTTGATCTTGCTGACAAGGGATTAACGGGTAAGGAAGTAGAAAAATGGCTGGATGCTGCTCATATCACCTGTAATAAGAATACGATTCCAAATGATCCACAATCTCCATTTGTCACAAGTGGTATCCGTCTTGGAACGGCTGCCGTTTCTACACGTGGCTTTAATACAGAAGATATGGACCAGGTTGCAGAAGCAATCGCTATGATCATTGCTGATTCGGAAGGAAACAAAGAAAAGGCAACTGCGATTGTAAAATCCTTAACAGATAAGTATCCATTATACGAATAATCGCGTATTGGTTATGTATTTCATAAAAAGGGCACCCCTTTGATGGTGCCTTTTTATGCATTATAGACTCTGTTTTTTCATCTTATGGGAAAACAGAAAAAGATCCCTTTGAGTTATGGGAGAGCAGGCAAAGCTCCCTTTAAGGTGATCAGACTTTCAGAGAGGAGGATTTTTATGACTGCAAAGGAGCAATATTATGAAACGATTGCAGAAGGTATTATTGAAAAGTTAGCGCATCGTAACATGGAAGGATACTACTGCAAAGACCGTGAGGAGGCCAATGCGAAGGTAAAGCGTTTTCTGACACCGGACTCATCTATATCATGGGGTGGTTCAGAAACCTTAAAAGAAATCGGTCTGTTAGATGATCTGTTAGAAGCCGAGGGAGATTATGAGATTTATGACCGTTCCAATCCACCTGCTGATATGACAGCAAAAGAGTTTTATGGAAAAATAGTAACCTCTGATTTTTTCCTGATGAGTACAAATGCCATTACTTTAGATGGTGAATTGATCAATATTGATGGCAATGGTAATCGTGTAGCCTGTCTTTGCAATGGACCGGAGCATGTGCTGATCGTTGCAGGTATCAATAAGATCGTTACGGATGTGGAGGCAGGGATTGCACGTGTCCGTAATATGGCGGCTCCGCCTAATGCCGTTCGTCTGGGAACTGATACACCATGTCATGAGTATGGAAGATGTACAGATTGTCTTTCAGATGACTGCATGTGCTGTCACACAGTAATAACCAGAAAGTGCCGCATTCCGGGACGTATTAAAGTGATCTTAGTCGGAGAAGAATTAGGTTATTAAAGCTGTGCTTTGCGTGCAGCTGTCGAATGCAGCAGGTTTGCGTTTGGCTTATTGTTTTTGCAAAAATCAATCCAGGAAGGAGTGCTTCAGTGAAAATCGAATATTTGATCGAGAAACTGGAACAGGAACATATTTTAACGAAGGAAGAATATATTACGCTGCTTACCTCCTGTGATCAAAAGCAGACAGAGCTTCTTTCTGCGAAGGCAAGAAAGCTTCGGGAAAGATATTATCAAAAGGACGTATATACACGTGGACTGATTGAGTTTACAAATTATTGTAAGAACAATTGTCTGTATTGCGGCATACGTTCTGAAAACAAGAATGTTGACCGTTATCGTCTGTCTTCGGAAGAAATCTTAGCCTGCACGGAAGAAGGATATCAGCTTGGCTTTCGTACCTTTGTGCTACAGGGGGGAGAGGATATGCAGTTTAGCACAGAAGATATCGGAAGAATGGTATCGCTGATCAAGAAACAGCATCCGGATTGTGCTGTGACACTTTCTGTTGGCGAGCGTGAGAAGGAGATTTACCAATATTGGTATGATTGTGGAGCAGACCGCTATCTTCTGCGGCATGAAACAGCAACCAAAGAACATTATGAAAAGCTTCATCCTGATACGCTTTCTTTTGAGCACCGGATACAGTGTCTTTATGATCTTAAGGATATTGGTTATCAGGTTGGTGCAGGATTTATGGTTGGCTCGCCTTATCAGACACCGGAATACCTTGCAAATGATCTGTTGTTTTTAGCAGATCTAAAACCGCATATGGTGGGAATCGGGCCGTTTATCGCACAAAAGGATTCTGTTTTTGCGGATTGTCCAAATGGCACGTTAGAGCAGACTCTGTTATTGTTATCTGTGCTCCGTCTGACATTGCCAAAGGTACTTTTACCGGCAACGACAGCACTTGGAACAATTCATCCAAAGGGAAGAGAACTCGGTATTTTAGCGGGAGCGAATGTGGTTATGCCAAATCTTTCACCGGTATCTGTCCGAAAAAAATATCAGCTTTATGATAATAAGATCTGTACGGGAGAGGAATCTGCCCAGTGCAGAGGCTGTCTTGCCTCGCGTATGGATTCTGTTGGTTATCATATTGTAGTGGACCGTGGTGACTATATAGGATAAAATGTTATAACTTTTAGAAGTGAAGAAATGGCGTGAAAATATAATTTTTCACATGTGAGATTTGTGTCTGTGCGCACTTGGCACAAACCTGTTATATGCAAACAAAAACGTGCGCAGAAATGAGGAATATTATGTGTAAATGTAAGAAGGCAGTAAAAGCACTCAACAAGGAGCAAAATAATTCTGCAGTAAGCGTTATGATAAATGTTACAGATATTGTCAAGTATGCATCACTTGCCAGCGTTGCAATTGTTGGAATTATCTTCGCACCGAAGCTTTTGAGAGAATTTTCTAAGGCAAATAAGAAAGAGGAAGAGTAGAATATATGGGGAAGGACTTATTTATTGCCGAAAAGCCGAGTGTTGCCAAAGAATTTGCTAAGGTACTTGGCGTAAACGGAAATGCCGGAAACGGTTATCTTGAATCAAACGATTATATTGTGACCTGGTGCGTTGGTCATCTTGTGACAATGAGTTATCCGGATGCCTATGACCCGGCACTGAAAAAATGGTCATTACAGACCCTTCCTTTTTTACCGGAAAATTTTATCTATGAATTGATACCGGATGTTAAAAAGCAATTTCAGATCGTATCCGGTCTGTTAAACCGTGAAGATGTTACTTGTATTTATGTTTGTACCGACTCAGGACGTGAGGGAGAATATATTTACCGTCTGGTTGACCAGATGGCAGGTGTACCGGCTGCAAAGGAGAAGAGAAGAGTCTGGATCGATTCGCAGACCGAAGAAGAGATTAAGCGTGGAATCAAGGAGGCAAAGCTTCTCAGCGAATATAACAATCTGTCGGCATCTGCGTACTTACGTGCCAAAGAAGACTATCTGATGGGAATTAATTTTTCACGCGTTCTGTCATTAAAATATGGAAGAACCGTAATGGATTACTTAAATAATGGAAAATGGTCAGCTATTTCTGTCGGCAGAGTCATGACTTGTGTACTTGGAATGGTGGTACGCCGTGAACGTGAGATACGTGAGTTTGTAAAAACACCGTTTTATCGGGTGATTGGAAGCTTTTCCTATGCCGGACAAAAGTTTGAGGGAGAGTGGCGTGTCACAGAACAGTCAAAGTATTACCAGTCGCCCCTTCTTTATAAAGAGAATGGATTTAAGGAAAGAAAGGATGCGGTAGCCTTATGTCATGCGCTTGATTTTTTGGAGGTAAGTGATAAAGAGGAGAATACTGCGACAGATTCTTCTAAGCATACGATTGCAGCAAATAAGCAGATGCTTAAGGAAATTCTTTCGGAAACATCAGAAAAACGGACAGCTGTGGTCACAAAGGTGGAGAAAAAGAAAGAAAAGAAAAATCCTCCTCTTTTGTTTAATCTGGCAGAGTTGCAAAATACCTGTTCGAAACTTTTTAAGATTAGTCCGGACGAAACGCTTAAAATTGTGCAGGAGTTATATGAAAAGAAGTTGGTCACGTATCCGCGTACCGACGCGAGAGTTTTGTCTACGGCAGTATCCAAAGAGATTCACAAAAATATTGGAGGACTGCGCAATTATCCTGTTGTAAGTGAGATCGCAGCTTATATTTTAGAGCAAAAGGCTTATCAGGGCTTGGCAAAGAGCCGTTATGTCAACGATAAGCAGATTACCGATCACTACGCGATTATTCCAACCGGTCAGGGGCTATCGGCATTAAACAGTGTCAGTCTGACATCAAAACGTGTCTATGAGGTGGTTGTGCGTCGTTTTCTGTGTATCTTTTATCCTCCGGCAGAATATATGAAGCTTGGAATCGTTGCAGAGCGCAAAAAAGAAAGTTTTTTTGCAAACTTCAAGGTGATGACTGCTACAGGCTATTTAACGATTGCAAGTGCATCCTTTGCCAGACAGAAGGCAGTTGATGTGCAGGCAAAGAAGGAGCAGACTTCAGACTCTTTAGATGAGGAGAATGGAGAGGATGTAAATCAGTCGGTATTAGATATGATACAGAATCTGAAAAAGGGCATGGAAATTGATATGGATACCATGTCGATCAAGGAAGGGGAAACTTCTCCACCGAAGCGGTATAATTCCGGTTCTATGATACTTGCAATGGAAAATGCCGGCCAGTTGATCGAAGATGAAGATCTGCGTTCCCAGATTAAAGGAAGTGGAATTGGAACAAGTGCAACCAGAGCAGAAATTTTAAGTAAACTGGTAAAGATCAAATATTTAAAATTAAATAAAAAAACACAGATCATTACACCAGAGTTGCTTGGCGAAATGGTCTATGATGTGGTCAATACATCAATCCGCTCGCTTTTAAATCCAGAGCTGACTGCAAGCTGGGAGCTTGGTCTGACGCAGGTTGCAGACGGAGTCATTACTTCGGATGAATATATGGATAAGTTAAATGGATTTATTACCAGAAGAGTAGATGCAGTTAAGCAGACCAACAACCAATATATGCTGCGGCAGATGTTTGATCATGCAGCAGCTTATTATAAGCTTCCGGTTAAAAAGACAGATGCAAAAAATAAAACCGGAGTAAAATATGTGTAGAAATGAGGGATATTTATGTATCAGCAGTTAAAAAATACAGTATTATTTAACAATATGGATGAAACGATTGCAAAGGATATTTTTCAGGATATCGCGTTTCCTTGGGAAGTTCTTCCGTTAATTAAGAAATTTATTCCGAAACTTGGCGCAACATTATCACCGGATGAATATGATCATCCTTCTGAAGATGTCTGGATTGCAAAGTCAGCAACCATTGCACCGACGGCAGTGATCAATGGGCCTTGTATCATTGGAAAAGGAACAGAAGTTCGCCAGTGTGCTTTCATTCGTGGAAGCGCAATTGTAGGAGAGGATTGTGTCGTTGGAAATTCAACAGAGTTAAAAAATGTAATTTTGTTTAATAATGTTCAGGTTCCACATTACAATTACGTGGGAGATTCTATTCTGGGCTACAAATCACATATGGGTGCAGGATCGATCACCTCAAATGTAAAATCAGATAAAACAAATGTAACCATCCGCTATGAGGGGGATGTGATTGAAACCGGATTGAAAAAAATGGGAGCGATTCTTGGAAATTATGTGGAAGTAGGCTGCAACAGTGTTTTGAATCCGGGAAGCATCATTGGAAGTAATACAAATATTTATCCATTGTCTATGGTGCGAGGCTATATACCAAAGGGAAGCATTTATAAAAAGCAGGGCGAGATTGCTACGAAGCAGTAGCCAGAGTGTTTTTTGTATCATATTTAAATAAAATAGTTGTAAAAAAAGACCATTCCGATAAAAAATCCGAATGGTCTTTTTGTGATTCCGATGTATTAGTTACCGTTATTTCTCGGTACTATTTTATATAAACTTTCAGTTCTTTAAACCGCATAAACACGGGACTTATTAGAACTTACCAGCCTTTGCAGCTTCCTCAATGGAAACAGCTACAGCAACTGTCATACCAACCATAGGGTTGTTACCAGCACCGATCAATCCCATCATTTCTACATGGGCAGGTACAGATGAAGAACCAGCGAACTGTGCATCACTATGCATACGACCTAATGTATCTGTCATACCATAAGAAGCAGGACCAGCAGCCATGTTATCCGGATGAAGTGTACGGCCTGTACCACCACCGGAAGCTACAGAGAAGTATTTCTTACCCTGCTCTAAGCATTCCTTCTTATAAGTACCAGCTACCGGATGCTGGAAACGAGTTGGGTTTGTAGAGTTACCTGTGATAGATACATCTACGCCCTCTTTGTGCATGATAGCAACACCTTCAGGTACACTGTTTGCACCATAGCAGTTAACCTTTGCACGAAGACCCTCTGAGTATGACTTACGGGAAATCTCTTTTACTTCGTTTGTATATGGATCATATTCTGTTTCAACGAATGTGAAGCCATTGATACGGGAAATGATCTGAGCAGCATCTTTTCCAAGACCGTTTAAGATAACGCGGAGAGGCTCTTTACGTACTTTGTTTGCCTTTTCAGCAATACCGATTGCACCTTCTGCAGCTGCGAATGACTCATGACCAGCTAAGAATGCGAAGCACTTTGTTTCCTCCTCTAATAACATCTTACCTAAGTTACCGTGTCCAAGACCTACTTTACGTGTGTCTGCTACAGAACCAGGAATACAGAATGACTGTAAACCTTCACCGATTGCTGCTGCTGCATCTGCTGCACGACGGCAGTCCTTCTTGATTGCGATTGCTGCACCTACGATGTATGCCCAGCAAGCATTCTCGAAGCAGATTGGCTGAATGCCTTTGATCTGATTGTAAACATCAAGACCAGCATCCTTTGTGATTTTTTCAGCTTCTTCGAGAGAAGCGATACCATAGCTGTTTAATACGCCATTGATTTTATCTATTCTTCTTTCATATGATTCAAATAATGCCATGATTCGTTTTGCCTCCTTTTTATTATTTTTCGATCTCTTTGTCTGTTCTTGGGTCGATGAGCTTAACAGCGTCATCTACACGGCCATACTGACCACAAGATTTTTCCCATGCTGTGTTAGGATCATCACCCTTTTTGATGAAGTCAGTCATCTTACCGAGGCTAACGAACTTGTATCCGATGATCAGGTCATCTGCATCTAAAGCGATTGCTGTAACATAACCTTCAGCCATCTCAAGATAACGAGGACCTTTCTTTAATGTACCGTACATTGTACCAACCTGAGAACGAAGTCCCTTACCGAGATCTTCCAGGCCGGCACCTACTGGCAGACCATCCTCAGAGAATGCAGACTGAGAACGACCATATACGATCTGCAGGAATAATTCTCTCATAGCTGTATTGATCGCATCACAAACTAAGTCAGTGTTCAATGCTTCCATTACAGTTAATCCCGGAAGAATCTCAGAAGCCATAGCTGCTGAATGAGTCATACCGGAACATCCGATTGTTTCTACTAATGCTTCCTGAATAATACCTTCCTTTACGTTAAGGCTAAGCTTGCAGGCACCCTGCTGTGGTGCGCACCAGCCTACACCATGTGTGAAACCGGAAATATCCTTTACTTCTTTTGCCTGAACCCATTTTGCTTCCTCTGGAATTGGTGCAGCACCGTGATGCACACCCTGAGCAACTGGGCACATGTTTTCTACTTCCTGTGAATAAATCATGTTTTTGCTCCTTTCAATAGTGCTTATTATCTGCGATAAAAAACCGCAGTCCTAATCTATATTTTAGGACAAATTTTGTGTTTCGTCTACTCTTTTTGACAAAAAATTTTAAATAAGCGAAAAAAGAGCGCATTTAAGAGAAATTCTTATTCAG
Organism: uncultured Lachnospiraceae bacterium; assembly: GCA_934317005.1. Taxonomy (GTDB): domain Bacteria; phylum Bacillota; class Clostridia; order Lachnospirales; family Lachnospiraceae; genus Butyribacter. The sequence continues at coordinate 73,447 of CAKREB010000008.1, read as the reverse complement.
AATCCTTTTCTTTGTTTTTATGGGGATTTCCATTTCTTTCTTCCATATAACGATAAATATTTTGAAGTAAGATTTTGTCATCGAAAGAAATATTTTCTGACGGTTTTTCAAAAAGAAGATTTCGTAAATTAGGGATCACATATTCTCCGAGCAGAATATCGTTTGGAGTGACTTCCAAAGCAGAACAGATTGCAAGAAGAGAATCTAATGACATGGAAACTTTTCCGGTTTCAATGTGAGATACATGTACAACAGAAAGCTGCGCTTTTTCGGCCAACTGTGTCTGTGTTATTTTTAGTTCTTTTCTTCTAGCCTGAATATTTTGTCCAATCTGTTTTAAATTCATAGCATGCAGCCTTCCTTACGTTAAACTTATCTCTTTCTTTTCTCAAAGACATATCGAATAGAATATCTGATAAATAGAATAGCAATTTGAACTTTGAAATAGAATAAACTCAAAGAACAGACATGTCTTATAAAGGATAGTTTTGGCGCTGTATGACAGAAATATTCGATTGTCCGCCCAAACAAGTGGCTATAGATTAATTGTACCATATGTATTATAATAGATAAGAAACAAAAGAAAGAGTGAATATACATAAGATTGGATAAGTGTTTCGAAGGGGGAATGATATATGACACATCTCGTTAGTCGTGATAAGGCAGAAGAATCTACGGAAAAAGTATGCAAACAGTGTTCGAGAAGACTATCTCCAATGTATCAGGAGGATTTATGTCCGGTATGTATAGAAAATAATCTTTTTAATGATGTCAAGGATTACATCCGCAAAAATGATGTTCATGAGCAGGATGTTGCAGAGCATTTTCATATATCTGTTGCGAAAGTGCGTAACTGGATACGGGAGGGCAGGATTCAATATAAGGGTGACAGTAAGGATTCTATTTCCGGTGTACATTGCCGGGTATGCGGAAAGCCGATTTCGTTTGGAGTGACTTGTCCAGAGTGTCATTCTCTGCAAAATCTTCAGATTGTTGCAGCACACAAAAAGAACAGCGAAGAGGGAACGATGCGTTTTATAGGAAAGTAATGTATAGATTCTTCGTTGTTTTTAATATAATCTCTTAAAAATTTGAATTATATGTTGTAATCTTTCACAAAAATAAATTTGCGGAACCTAAAATGCTTGTATTTCCCAAAAGCTTCTATTATAATGGCACTTGTGTTAATTTATTTTAATTAGCCATAAATGAAATGTTAGTAAGGAGTATGTACAAATGAGCAACAATTTGAAATTAGAAGAAATGCTGAATGAGTATAAAGTAGGAGAGTTAAAGGAGTTAGCAAAGCTTTCCGGTGTAACAGGATACTCAAAATTAAAAAAGGCTGAATTGGTTGATGTTGTAGCAAATCAATTAATGACGGTAGATGCAGATACATTGGACATTCCAGAGGAAATAAAGGCGGTTTTAGCTCCTAAGAAAGAAGAAAAGACAGCAGAAAAAGTATCTTCAAAAACTACAGCAACAGCAAACAAAACGCATTCTGCTTCGCCTATTATCGGTGTTGCTCCACATGTTATTAATGTGATGTCAGAAAATCAGGTGACAAAAGCTCCTATTTCCAACCAGTTTTCACATTCCGGCAAGAAGATTTATCCAAATGATCCCTGCCCTTGTGGAAGTGGTAAAAAATATAAAAAGTGCTGCGGCAGACGTTAGGTACATAATATCATATATGATAGACATAGAAAGGTGTTCGGTTTATAACCGGATGCCTTTTTGATTTATAGAATTAGGGGGGGTGCGAAGCACCCTTTTGAACTCCTGATTTTTACAGGAAATTGCTATTATGGTAGTGACATTCTCTCTTTTTGTGTGATAGAAAATGAGAAATTTTAAATATGTAAAATCGAAAATTTGTTCGATTTCTTATTGACAAACATTTGTTCGTTTGATATATTATATGCATAGCAAACAAATGTTCGTAAAGGAGGAATTGATATGAGTACATTAAGACGCATGCCACTATCAAACCAATGGAAGAGAGGACTTTGCATACTTGCAGCAGTCAGCATCCTTTTTTTAGGTATATATTGTGTTTTTTCAACAACATCTGTAAGTGCAGGGGAATCTGTGATGCAGAATACAGAGCTTAGCTATAAGTCTGTACATATTACAAGTAATGATACTTTATGGAGTATTGCCAGAGAAAATTACACAAAGGAGCAAGGCTCTATGAAAGAATATATTAAAGAAATCAAGCGTTGCAATTCTTTATCATCCGATCGAATTAATGCAGGTAGCTCTATTATCGTTCCTGTTTATCTTTCTTACTGTGAGTAGAATATATCATTTCTTTTCATGCTGTATGTCATAGCCTTCCAGATTACTATGTAATATGGCATGAAAGATTCGATTTTTTGTTCCGGGATGTTCCTTATTTAGTTGTCGTAGCAGATTTTTAACATATTCTCTTTTTGTATATCCATCTGCAGGGCAGGGATTCTTTTGGATTGGTAAAGGATTTTTATGTGAGAAACCTATAATATCACGTTCGTTCATATATATAAATGGACGTATCACCGTAAGATCTATGCCGGTAAGATATGTTTTTGGTGGAAACACATAGAAGTTTCCCTCAAATAACAGTGAGAGAAATGCGGTTTCAATAAAATCATCTTTATGGTGTGCATATGCTACTTTGGTGCATCCTAATCGTTTTGCTTCCTGATTCAGAGCACCTTTCCGCATTTTTGCGCAAAGTGAGCAGGGATTTTTTTCTTTTCGTTCGTCGAACACAATCTTTCCAATTTCTGTTTTTATTTCATAAAAAGGAATATGAAGGGAATCACATAGCTTCTGCACACCGGATAATTCAAAATCTTTAAAACCTAAGTTGACGGAAATAGCGACTAATTCAAAGGGGATAGGATAATATCTTTGAAGCCCTGAAAGTGTATGTAAAAGCGCAAGGCTGTCTTTTCCACCTGATATTCCGATAGCAATACGATCTTTGGGTTCAATCATATTAAAATCATCGATTGCTTGTCTGGTAACACTCATCATCTGTTGTAATTTCATACATTATACCTCATATTTTGAATATTTTTTAATGATTATCTTTTTGACATATTTTTGCATTTTCTATGTTTTATAGTATAATCACTGTTGTGTCTTTTGTTACAGGAACCACTGCGTGAACCCTGTAATCAGATTGCGGCACTAGCGTGCCTTTTTAACAGAACTCACTTCGTAAGTTCTGTTAAAGCTATATTACAGGAACCACTGCGTGAACCCTGTAATCAGATTGCGGCACTAGCGTGCCTTTTTAACAGAACTCACTTCGTAAGTTCTGTTAAAGCTATATTACAGGAACCACTGCGTGAACCCTGTAATCAGATTACGGCACTAGCGTGCCTTTTTAACAGAACTTACTTTGCAAGTTCTGTTAAAGCTATATTACAGGAACCACTGCGTGAACCCTGTAATCAGATTACGGCACTAGCGTGCCTTTTTAACAGAACTCACTTCGTAAGTTCTGTTAAAGCTATATTACAAAAATGATTTTAAAATTACAAGGAGATTATAAGCTATGAAATACAAGAAGACTAAGAGAACCTTAAAAATATTTGTTATTATATTGGCTTTGCTCGTTCCATTGCAGAGTAATACGGTGGTTCGTGCAAATACGGTTGCAGAGAACAATACAGAAAGCACGCGGCTTATTATTACGCAAGATAAGGAGAGGCAGGAGGTGGAAACAACTGTAGCAAAGATTGAACTTGGGAATACGTTGTACAGCTGTGATATTTCTCCGGTTTTGCTAAAGGACTGCTGGATGATTCCGATTAAGGGAGTGCTTTCGGACATTATGGGGATTTATTGTAATATCGATGAAGAGAGCGGAAATATTACAATCAAAGATCCCACAGGAGCAAAAGATATTCAGGTTATGTTAGACAGCAGTCAGGCAACTGTTGATGGAAAGGAAGTTACATTATCTTTTCCGATTGTGAAGGTAGAAAACTCTGATCTTAGCAAAATGGATTATCTGATTCCATATGAGTTTATCATGGATCAGTTGGGATTTTCACATTTTGTGCAGGAAGAAAAGAACGAAGATCAGATATTACAATATTATGTTTTGCAGATTGCATCGGATTATCTTTATTATCAGACTGCAGGAAATGTTACTTATGATACTCAAAAATACCAGAATTCCCTGCGTGCAGTTGTTGCATCGCAAAATAGCACCGGAAGTAAAAATTATGTACAGGGATATTTAGAAAAGCCAATGACAGAACATAATGTTTCCGTAACGCAAAGTGCTAAAAACTATTATGTGACCTTAAAATTTCCAAAAACCTATAATCCATTTGGAACAGTAACTAAAAATATAAATAATGGAATTATAGAATCACTTAAGATTTGGGAAACATCTTCATATACAACCTGCATTCGCGTTACGTATTATAAAAAGTGTGTATTTTCATCCAGTCTTTCAGAAAGTAAGGGAAAGCTTACCTTTTCGAAAGGAAACTTTTCGATGAAGGCAGCACTGCCGGAATCGGTTTCTTACAAAAAGATTACAACAACCGATCAGTATTGGAAAGAACAATTTATCATTCAAATTCCGGGAAATCATGTAAGCTTTTATAAAACCTACCAGCCATATGACAATAGTTCGGATATCCGTGAGATTAAAGTGTCTAAGACATCAAGTGGTAATACAAGATTAACGGTAAAAACGAAGGGACTAAAGGGATATAAGCTGATACAGGGAAACGGCTGTTTTACAGTGAAAGTAGGAGAGCCAAAGGACATTTATAAAAATATTGTTTTGTTAGATGCCGGTCATGGTGGAAAGGACAGTGGTGCCCTTGGAGGAGGTTTAAAGGAGAAAAACCTCAATCTTTCTATTATTTATACCAGAATTGAAAAATACTTTGAAGATAAAGATTCTACGGTAAAAGCATACTGGACCAGACATGATGATACATTCATTAATTTGTATAAAAGACCGACATATTCTAAAAAATATCAGGCAGATCTTTTTGTAAGTCTTCATATGAACAGTGCTTCACCGGCTGCGAATGGAACAGAAGTATATTATTCAAGCGCAAACAATAAGAAAGATTTTTCTGGTATTACAAGCAAGCTGTTTGCAAAGAAAATGCAGAGTACTCTTGTGAACACACTTGGAACAAAAAACAGAGGGGTAAAACAGGCTGGATATGTTGTTACAAAATATAATACAGTTCCGTCGATTTTAATTGAACTTGGATTTATCACAGGCAGTTCGGATCGTAAAAAGCTAAGACAGGCTTCCTTCCAGAAGAAGGCTGCGAAAAGTATATATAATGGAATCTGCGCAACATTTAAACAATATCCTACAAAACGATAGAATGGGTACTGTCGCTGATTTTATCTGATTACGCGTATTTTTAACAGATTCTGTTTCGCAAAAAGGTAGCGTTTCTCACAAAGAATATGGGCAATTATTGTGAACTTTGCTACTTGACGAATGCATACTTCACTAGTAGAATGAAATTATTCATTTACATAAGAACGTTTTCGGAAGAAAAATATATCATGCCTTATACAGGAAAAAGACTGGCTAGATAGCACTTTTTCTACATTCCACAGGTGTCGTATAGTGAAACGACATGTGTAGAATAAGATGGATGAGTGCTGATTTGGTGAGTGTATATAAGGTCATGCTCAAATACGAAATGGATTGTTATGTTCTGAGCAAAGTTGTTGCGTGGAGGTGTTACGGTTATGAAAGAAATCAGATTACATGAGGGCGAATTAAATGTAATGGAATTGCTTTGGTCTAACAAAGAGTTAGCGGCAAAAGACATTTCAAAAATCATCAAAGAATATATTGGCTGGGAGAAAAATACAACGTATACTGTTATCAAGCGTCTTATTGATAAAGGAGCCATTACACGTGAAGATCCCGGTTTTATCTGCAAAGCAAATGTAACGAAGAAAAAAATTCAGGACATTGAAACAAAAGCGTTACTGGATAAGCTTTATAGTGGATCGTTATCTAATTTGATTACAGATTATCTTGCGTACCAAAAGCTTTCCGGTACAGATATTTCAAACTTGGAGCGTATTATTTCAAATCAGCGCATGTAGCCCTATTTTAAAAATAGGGTGGTATTTTTAACTCTGGGATAAACTCCAGTTTTTCAAATAGTTGCATCCAAATAGATAGTAGTACGCTTTTTGTGGCAATTACAACCTTATGCTGGTAAGTAAAGAAAGGAATTAACATTTTATGGGAACAGCGAATCATCAAACATATCATCAGACCAAAACAGCTAAAAATGTTGACAAGCTTCGGGAACTGCTGAAGGAATTTCCACCATTTGCTAAGGATTTTTTTCGCGGAATTGAGCCAACTACATCGATTAATACGCGTATCGGTTATGCATATGATATCCGCACTTTTTTTCGTTTTTTGTGTTCTGCTAATCCGGCTTTTCAAAACCGACCGATTAAGGATTTTACGTTGTCTGATTTAGAACATTTGGAGTCATTAGATATTGAAGAATATTTGGAATATTTGAAGTTATATACTTATGAAGGAAAATCATATTCTAATGATGAACGTGGCATACACAGAAAATTGTCTTCCCTTCGTAAGTTTTATTTGTATTACCAGAAGAAAAACTTTATTGAAAATAATCCTACAACAGTCGTTGATATGCCCAAATTACATGATAAGGAAATCATCCGCTTAGATTCTAACGAGGTTGCCGAGCTTTTAGAATTGGTGGAGCATGCAGGGGAACATTTAACAGGCAGAAAAAAGACTTTTTTTGAGCAGAACAAATTAAGAAATCTTGCTATTTTCACCTTATTTTTGGGAACAGGCATTCGTGTATCGGAATGTGTTGGTTTAGATATTGAGGATATTGATTTCCGTGAAAATCGCATCCGTATCGTGCGAAAAGGCGGCAAAGAAGAATATGTATATTTTGGTGATGAAGTCCGCACTGCACTGAAAAATTACATTGATATTACAAGGGAGCAGATTACACCGCAGCCCGGTCATGAACACGCCCTCTTCTATTCTATCCAGCGTCGCCGTATCAGCGTACAGGCAATTGAAAATCTTGTAAATGAATATGCCAGCCAGATTACGACTTTTAAGCATATTACGCCTCATAAGCTGCGCAGTACCTATGGAACTACGTTATATCGCGAGACAGGCGATATCTACCTTGTTGCAGAGGTGCTTGGCCATAACGATGTTAACACGACTCGAAAACATTATGCAGCATTGGATGATGACAAAAAAAGAAGCGCAGCTTCTGCGGTTACGCTTCGTAAAAAATAATATTATCCATATATGACGGCATAGGATTCCTTTCCTTTTTGAAAAAATGTACTTATTCATTTTTCAATTGCTTTAATAATTTTTGAAAGTATTCCGGTAGTGGCGCGTCAAATTCAATATACTTTTTGGTACGTGGATGGATAAAACCTAATGTCTTTGCATGTAGTGTCTGGCCGGTTAAGTGAAAAGGGCATTTGGAAGGACCATATACAGAGTCACCCAAAATAGGATTTCCGATACTTGCCATATGTACACGAATCTGATGGGTACGTCCTGTTTCCAGATTACAGCAAATATAGGTGAATTTACCGTTTAAAGGATCTAATACTTTGTAATGGGTAACGGCATGCTTTCCATTTTTGACGTTCATTGCCATTTTTTTACGGTCAACCGGATGACGCCCGATGGTGCTTTCAATGGTACCTTCTTCCTGTACAACATGATTGTGTACGATAGCATGGTATGTTCTTGTGATAGAATGTTCACGAAGCTGTTCGGCAATAAAGCGATGAGCATAATCATTTTTACAGATTACGATTGCACCTGTGGTATCCTGATCGATCCGATGTACAATGCCGGGTCTTAGAACACCATTAATACCAGAAAGCGAATCCTTACAGTGATATAGTAAGGCATTGACTACGGTACCGCTATAATGACCGGGAGCCGGATGCACAACCATCTGTTTCGGTTTATTAATTACGATAATATCCTCATCCTCATATAAAATATCTAATGGAATATCTTCCGGTTCCACTGACAGTTCCTTTGGTGGTTCTAATACCATATAAATTTCATCTGATTCATTTAATTTATTTCCGGCTTTTGCCGGCTTCCCGTTTACAGTTACATGATTTTCTTTTATTTGTTTTTGTAAAAAGGAACGGGAAATATCCGGTACTTTTTTTACCAAAAACTGATCTAAGCGGCTTCCGGCCTCGTCTGCCGATACAATATACTGTATTGTTTCATTTGATTCTGACATGATCTACCTCCGGATTTTATTCTCGCAAAAACAAGCAACGAGCTAAACGCAAATTTGTTTGCATTCAGCTTATTGCTTGCTGCTTGTAATCTGATATCAGCTTTTTTTATCTTTTTTTAAGAAATCAAAATCTTCATCCTTATAATAGAAGCATACCAGAAAAAACGCTAAAACTGCGGCAACTACAACATAGCAGTCTGCAACGTTAAAGATTGGAAAATCAATCCGTTTAAAATAGAAAAAATCAACAACATATCCATTGATAAAACGATCGATCATATTTCCTACTGCTCCGGCTGCAAGCAAAATACCAGCAGCACGTAATGGGAAGTACCGTTTTTTTACGGGAATCCTGCTGTACAAAAAGCACAACACCCCCAAAATCACAATCGTGATCAATAGCAATAAAAATCTTTGATTCTGTAAAACGCCAAAGGCGGCTCCGTGATTTTCCAGATATTTTAATTCAAAAACATCTTTGAACAACACAAAAGGAGCTGCATCTTTTAACTGTAATACAGCCATGTATTTTGTAAGCTGATCAAAGATCAAAAGTACAATTACAGTAACGATTCCTATAATGGAAGTTTTTAACTTTTGACTCATTTTTTTCGTTCCATTTCTAATTCTATTATTTGGCATCTCTCTCTGAAATGCTTTATAAAAAATTGCTGTTACGGTAGTGGCATACAGAGAGAATGCGCTGGCATTGTCTCTTTTTATTCCGTATCAATAAATGTAAATGGTGTATCTTCAGCTGCATCTGATGTTTTGGAAACAATATCTTTTTCGGTTTCCGTAGAAAGAGTTACGTCAGTATCCTGTGTTGCAGCAGAGTTTGGCATTACTGATTTTGTTTCCATCTCTTCTGCACCCTCTAACTTTGGTGTGGTTGACTGCCACTTTTGTGCAGGATTATCTAACTGTAACAGCTTCTCTTCTGCCTTTTTTACCTCTTCTTCTAAATAAGCTCCCAGTGCATCGCTATCTTCGGTATTTTCAGTATCTTCTGCAAGCTCATAGGATTCAGAATGTTCTTTAATTGTTTCTTTAGAATCATCAAGGGTGTTATCTTCTGCGATTTCCTTTACTTCATCTGTAGCCGATGTATCTGTCTTTGACTCTTTAGTGTCTTCGATGGATGAAACAATATCATCTGAAACGAAAACATCGTCATCAGCAGATGGTTCTGTCAGATTATCTTCTTCCAGATTCATTGCCTCTAGTTTTTCGGCATCCATTACCTGTCCGGCATCCGGTGCATCATCTAGCATTTCTGATAACTCAGGTGCAAAGATAGAGTAATTATCACTTTCTAACATTTCAATCTGCGATTCTGCTAATTTTTTGAACTGTAAGCGATAATTTTCATAACTTTGAACCAGTTTGCGAACATGATTTCGTGTTTCCTCTAACTGCTGATTAGCCTTTGTCTTTGCAATCTCTGCATATGCCTTTGCCTCTTTCCGAAGTGATGCAGCTTCTGTTTCGGCTTTCTCTAAGATGGCATCTGCTTTGGTCTGTGCTTCACGGGTAAGTGCGTCTGCCTTGGTCTGTGCCTCGCTTGTCATGGCATCTGCTTTACTTTTGGCTGCTTCCTGAGTTTCTGTAGAAGTTTTTTCGGCTAAGACCAATGCCTTTTGCAGTGTGGTTTCCATTTGCTTATAATACTGGATTCCCTCACTTAAAGAAGCCAGTTTATCTTTTAACTCACGATTTTCTTTGTAGAGCTCTTCGTAACCTGACAAAATCTCTTCCAAAAAATCATCTGTTTCTTTTTTGCTGTAACCACGTACCGCGGTTTTTAATGAATGATTTTGAATATCAATTGGTGTAAGCATAGTAATCCCCATTTCTGCGCATGTTGTTGATATTTTTATATATTTTATGTCGTGTGCGCGCAAGATCATAAAACATGTACCTTTATTCTATATTTATCTTAAAAATTTAAATATATTTTTTAATAACCACCCGATACCGGCCTTTTTTGGAAACAGTGCCAATTTGATCAAACCGGAATTTTCCATAGCCTCTGACGGAAAAAATATTGCCTTCCTCTAACTTCTTTGCATTTTCTGTACAGCACCGTCCGTTCAGAAAAACAGCTCCTGATTGAATCAGTGTCAGGCTTTGCGAACGTGATGACCTGATAGCAAGAGAAAGGATTGCATCCATTCGAAAAGAAGAAACGTTTCCTATAATTTCCTGATACGAGGGTTCTACTTTCATATCCTGAAAAGAAACCTCCTGTGCTGTAACAGTTGTATGCCTGATTCTTGTCAGACTACATACGATTTCTTTTTTGTCGGCCTTACAAAAGACAAATGCTGTCTTTGCCGTAATACCTTTTCGCTCGTCCTGACAGACTATAATGTCACCAATCTGATCTCTTGTCAGCCCAAGATTCATAAGTGCACCGAGATAATCGCGATGAGTTAAGTCATCACAAAACCTACGGTTAGCCGGGCTGATCTGAATGCATGAAATAGGAAAAGAAAGCTCTGAAACAGACCTTTCTTTTTCTCCCGGAAGAAAAGCAATGATCTTTCTTTCTGCTTCCGGATAGCCACCCCAAAAGACAGCATGTACTCCCTCAAACCAGTTTTTTCCATAAAAAGCATCAAGAGCCTGATACCCAAACTCCAACTCTGCCATACTGTTAAATTGTCCAAAAACCGGTATATTGCGTTGGTAAGATAGCTGTATCAGATCTTTATCATGTTCCAGCAGCATCTGTTCTTCTTTTGTCAGACGCATAATAATCCTCCTGTGTATATGGATTATGAAATGAGATAATCACATACTCTCGCTAAATAGCCTAATAGAACCAGTAATATATAAGGGCTGAGATCAAGTGAAAAGTGATTCATCACAGAATGTCTTACCAGCCGCTGCATCGGTTCTAAAATGGGAGCCACTAATATAAGTGTCCATTTTCTTATGAAATTTCCCATAGGAATTACTGTCTGGATCAGATACATTAAAACGATCGCTTCCAGTACAATAATAAAAATTCCCATACAATATACGATATATTGATACATAAAATTAGAATCCCTTATCAAATGAAGCAATGTTAAAGCTGTCTTCATTTTCCAGATTTTTAACGTAATCACCGGAAATATCTACATCCTTTGGTGAGAAGATAAAAATAAAACGGGAAATCTGGCACATATTACCGGAAATAGCAAAGATGCATCCGCAGATAAAGTCCATGATTCTCTGGGCTTCTAATGTGTCAATTCCTTCTAAGTTGACAACTACAGGATGATTTCCCATCAACAGACTGCATGCCTGCTGTGCTTCACCGATATTGTTTGGTTTGATAATGCATACTTCCATATCACTGTCTGATGAAGGCATCTGTACTACTTTACTGTTTCCACCTACAGAAGAACGAAAAGAATTAGTACGCTTTTGGGAGGAAGTTGTAACCGGTTCGTCCTGTTCATAGTACGAATCGTTTCTGCGGGAACCTGATCGCTTCTCCTCTCTTTTCTGCTCTTTTTGAAGACGGCGTTCCTCGCGCTCTAACTCTTTCTGATCTTCATAATCGTACTCATCATCATAAAAATCATCATCGAATTCGTCATCCTCATCTGTCAGCTTCAAAAAATTCATAAATTTACTAAATCCATTAGCCATACCAATCCTCTTTTCTGCAAATACAAAATATATCTGCTTTCTAGTTCATTTTATAATATAGTGTACACAGAATCTGTTTACACCGTTATACAAAGCCATTCCATATGATGATATACATCAGAACGGTTTTGCTTTGAAAGATTACTGTGCATTCTTTGAGCCATAATTACGTGCACCAAAGATACCTGTGCCGACTCGGACATGAGTAGCACCTTCCTCGACAGCAATCTCATAATCATTTGTCATTCCCATTGACAAAATTCCCATAGAAACATTATCAATGTTTTTCTTTGCGATGTCAACTGACAATTCACGTAACTTTTGAAAAATCGGTCGATTTTGTTCCGGATCTTCCACAAAAGGAGCAATTGTCATCAGTCCATCAATATGAATATGCTTTAGTTTGGCAATCTGTTCTATTAAAGAAAGGGTTTCCTCTGTCTTTAATCCAAACTTAGATGCTTCCTGTGCTACATTTACTTCGACTAATATATGTGATATCACATCTTTTTTGGCACTTTCTGCTTCAATCGCCTCTGCCAGATGATAAGAATCAACCGAATGGATCAGGCAGGCACGACCTACAACATATTTTACCTTATTGGTCTGCAGATGTCCGATAAAATGCCAGTGAATGTCCTTTTCCAATGCATCACACTTCTGCTTCATCTCCTGCGCTTTATTTTCGCCAAATTCGCGTTTTCCACAGGCATAGGCTTCTTCTATCATTTCCATAGGCTTTGTCTTGCTGACGGCAATTAGCGTCACCTCAGAGGGATCTCTGTTGGCCTTTTGGCATGCCTGCTCTATGTTTTTTTCGACTTTTAAAAGATTTTCCTGTATCAATTTTGCCACCTCCTAGTAAATTATGTCATCTTCTGTAATGATATCAGGATTTAATATAATATGATCATAATTTGATAAGCTATAGGTATTTCCTTCTTCTACAATAGCATACTCTTTATTTTCATATAATTTGTGAATATACTGAAATTTGCAGTAACCCTGGTTGCAATTATAGACACCATCTAACTTTTTGATGTTTGTCAGCTGGAGCTTTTCACCTGAAGAGTTTTTGATCATGGTACCTGCCGGTACAAGATTGGCATCAATATATGAATTACCTTTTCCATCCTTCCAGTAAATATCACAGGCAAGGAAGGAAATCTCTTCTTTTCCGGAGGAATCATATGTAACTGTTACAATTCCGTCCTTTCCGGAAACAGTCTGACCATCCCCCTTCGTAATACAATCCTTTGGAACTACATAAAACTTTTTGGTAATAATGGAAGAGGTTGGTATTTTTAAACCCTCTGCATTATTAAATTGAATTTCGACATCCAGATAACGGTTATTTAAATAATGAATCATATATTTGTCAAAAATCAGATTTGCATAATATTTTCCATTTGATGAAAAGGTGCGTACCGTTGGTGACAATGTACTGTTATCTTTTTTTATCTTAACGAGAACCTGTTTTTCCTGTACTAATTTGCTGTACTGTTCTCTGGAAAGCTGTACGACTATAGACCATTTTTCGCTCTTTACCAGACGATATACCGGTGCACCTGCCTTGATGGATTTACCGGTTCTAAGCTGTTTCCAGTGGTCTGTCATCTCCTGGAACTGTTCCGGTTTTAAGGAATCAAGCTTTGTATCTTCCATTCCGTCCGAACAAAATGAAATAATCCCTGATGCGCTGGCTTTTACTAAAGAAAAGTCAGTGCCATTTCCTGCTTCTTTTTTGAACTTATTCAAATTTTTTGCAAGATTGATATCTGTTAATTCTAATAATGTGTTTTCTACATTATAACGAAAATTTAAAATACCGCTATAATCGGATAATGAAAAGTTATCACGGAAGTTTGCGATATCATTGCGGATATCCTCTGTATCCTGCTCAGAAAGCGTTACGTCTGCTGTATCTACGGTAGCAGCCTGATCTGCAACGCTGCCATTTTTATCAATGGAGTATACGGTCGTATTGGCGGCAAGCCGTGAACCTTCGCCAACATAATAATTGACATATCCTGCCTGCACAGAAGTAACTACCTCTTCATCACGTAAAACTAAACCGCGTAGATTTTCATTGTCAGCAATCTGTTTTTTGTTTACTTCATAGATCGATACATGTTCGTTTGTAAAAGACTGCACGAATAATATGATCAGATAGATGGAGAAAATACATAAAAAAATTCCTAATACATGCGAATTGCGTCGTTTCATCTTTACTACTTTTTGATTTTTTTTCCGACTCATTTCGTGTTTTCCTCCTCTCTTTTTGAAAAGCTTTTGTACCTGACAGATTATTATCAAACTAAAGACAAACTCAAATTATATTATAGTCTATTTTTAGCCTATTTGTCCAGCTTTTCACAAAACGACAGTATATTTTTTATCATAGCGGGGAAACTGTATTATAAAACCTGATCAGATAGGTAAGAAGATGGAAATTATCTTACCAAAAGATTTGGAACATGAAAGTTTGTATGAAAAATATGATTTTTTCATACGCGAGATTTGTGTCTGTGCGCACTGGACACAAGCTCATCCTACAAAAAACGTGCGCAGAAATGAGGAATTTTATGAAAATATTAGATTATGTTTTGCTTACACTTGTTATTATCGGTGCAATTAATTGGGGACTGATCGGTGTTCTCCAGTTTGATCTGGTGCGTACATTATTTGGTGATATGAGCGTCTTTTCGCGTATTATCTATACCTTAGTCGGAATAGGCGGTCTGTATGCGATCAGCTATTACGGAAGAATTGGAAATACGCACTGATCTTAGGTTCCTTTTTTATAACATTTTCCTATTTATGCAAAAAGAGGTTTCCAATCTGTAATGTGCGTCAATGCACTCAATTGGAAACCTTTTTGTAGGGCAATTATTGAATCGAATCATTTGCTGCATATTGCAATAAATGATTCATCTGTGTATATAAGCTTTCTCCACCATCTGCTTTTAATACAACAGAAATATAATGATTATCGTTTTGTCCCTGAGAATATAAGATCAGGCAAGAGCCGGCATCAAAGGTTGTACCGGTTTTACCGCCGATTACATTAATTCCCTCCGGTGCGGCTGCTCTTCCGACCAGATAGCGGTCTGTTGATGAAAAATAAAGCTTTTTTGCCTTATGATCTTTGCCGTGAAATTTCGCAACATAGTAAGGCTGGCTTACAATATCCAAAAAGGTCTGGTTTTTTGCCAGCTCGTGAAAGATCAAATACAGATCATATGCTGTTGTATAATGCTTTTTGTCATGTAATCCATGCGGATTGACAAAATGCGACTGAACCGCACCAAGCTTTTGCACTTCCTGATTCATTAGTTTTGCAAATTTCGTGACACTTCCGGAAATTTGTTCAGCAATCGCTACACCGGCATCATTACCGGAACAGACCAAAAAAGACGATAGCAGATCCCGAAGGACAATCTGATCCCCTTCTGCAAAGCCACAAAGCTTAGCACCGTATTCTGTAATATGAGATGCGTTATAACTGATAGTTACGACATCATCCAGATTTCCGTATTTTAAAGCAACTAATGCTGTGACAATTTTTGTGATGCTGGCTGGATATACTTTTTTGTAGATATTATCAGAATACAACATCTTTCCGTCTGTATCATTTACCACTAACGATGCCCTTGCACTCATAATAGCATCTTTGGCTTTAGTTTGCTTGTTTTTTGGAATCACACAGATTCCATCTGATAAATAATTTTGCGCGATCGTACTGTTACTCTCTGACTGCAAACCAGTCGTAGAAATATCTACGTGATAATCTAACAGTGCGTTTTTCTGTGTCCCACATCCTGACAAGGTAATACAGAGAAAAAGACCACATGCAAAAATACGTTTTATTTTTCTATTTATCATTTTCTTCGTTTCCTTCTTTTTTCAAAACCTCACGCCATTCCAGATCTCCACGATCAAGTGCTTTGATCAAAAGCTCTGCTGTTGCAAGATTTGTTGCAAATGGAATATTATACATATCGCAAAGATGGATTACATTATTAACGTCCGGTTCATGGGATTTTGGAGAGAGTGGATCTCTTAAAAAAAATACCATGTCGAGCTGATTATGCTCAATCTGGGAGGCAAGCTGCTGTTCGCCTCCTAAATGTCCTGCAAGATATTTGTGTACATTTAAGTTTGTCACCTCTTCTATCAGGCGTCCCGTTGTACCCGTTGCATAAATATCATGCTTGCTTAAAATTCCTCTATAAGCAATCGCAAAATTCTGCATTAATATTTTCTTTGCATCATGTGCAATTAATCCAATGTTCATTTACCGTTCCCCCTTATGTATATTTTTTATGCCTTCTTGTACTATCCCCATAATACATATTTTTAACTCATATCTATAATTCTAAATCCAGATCAATTCCAGAGGACGGCCCGTTTCCGGAAAGATTTCGCATGGAAAAGCCACCACTGGATTTCGCCGGTTGAATTCCTATATTCATAACCAGACCAATTCCTATCATCGACGACAGCATCGAACTTAATCCGTTACTGATAAAAGGAAGTGGTAGTCCTGTGTTTGGAAAAAGCAGTGTGACGACACAGATATTGGTAAATACCTGAAACATGTACATAGACGCAACACCAACTGCAATTAATTTTCCAAGATAATCCTGTGATTTTTTTGCTACCATAAAGCATTTAAAAATCACAAAAGCAAACAAAAGCAGAATCAGGCAACAACCTAAAAATCCAAATTCTTCGCCTATTACTGCCCAGACAAAGTCACTTTCATTGACACCAACGGCAGAATATGCACGGGACTGTCCAGGTTTTGCACCACCATCCTGAAGAAACTTTCCGGACAGCTTTCCGGCTGCGATCGCACGAAGTGAACGATTCTGCTGATAGTTAATATCCCCATTTATATCCGTTTCCGGATGCAGCCATGCCATAATACGTTTATAATGATATGGCTTTAATATCTTTGCTTTTAATAAAATATTATAAGGCTGCTGTATATACCAGAATAAAACTACTCCAAGTGGCAGCCCCAGTGCAAAGACAGGTGCTAACAGCCGATAATTTACTCCGGCGACAACGATCATGATCACCATAATAAATACGGCAACCAGACTGGACGACAGATCCGGCTGTGTTAAGATCAGTACAACAGGAACAAGTGTTACTGCTGCAACAATTGCTAACGTACTCCATCTGTCCAGACGGTTTCGCAGCTTTACAAATATCATTGCTAATGTAAGGATCAATATGATCTTCATTAGCTCAGAAGGCTGAAAGGTAATCGGGCCAACCTTGATCCATCTGGTAGCCTCGGTTCCATTGGTAGTTCCCAGTGAAGTTTTGGTTGCTGCCGTCAGCAAAATACCGATCAGATAATAGACTAAAACGAATTTACAAATAAAATGATAGTCTAACATGGAAAGAATTGCCACGATGATCAATCCTAAGATCATACCGGTAAGCTGTCCTTTCATATATGACATGCCGTGTTCTTCTCCACCAGCCTGCTTTACAATAAACGCACTGATCAGACAGAGAGTAATTACAGCGATTAATAAGGAATAATTATATTTTTTCCAATCGTACTGTTTAATTCTGTTAATCATATTCAGCCTTCCTAACTATACGAACGAAAGATTATTTCTTTCTGAAATTTCTAGAGCCTTCCTTGATCGGAATATTTGCAAGAAGGGCATTGATCGTTCCAGAAGAGTCATCAAGCTCTGTCTTTGTTACCTTAATGTCTAAACCTTCCGTATCAATATCAAGATATTTTGATATTACTTCTATAATATCATTTTTCATCTGTTCCATTAATTCCGGGGAACATACAGCGCGGTCAGATGTAATCGCTACTTTTAAACGATTTTTTGCGACATCACTGCTGTTTTCGGAACTTTTAAAAAAATTTGATAAAAATCCCATACTCGTCTCCATTTCTTTACACATACTGCTATGTATAATTTACCTTTATATGCCATACCTGTTAGTTGTCTGCTATCAGACAAAGCAACGTTGTAATTTATTTATTTCTGCTAAATAATGATGCAAATTTCTGGAAAAATCCCTTTGTTTCTTCCAAATCAAGATAAGGGACATCTTCACCTAACACACGCTTGCAGATATTCATATATGCCTGTCCGGCTTTTGAATCAGAACCGACTAAAGGTTCACCATTATTAGTAGAAATAACGATCTGCTCATCATCCGGTACAACACCGATCAGATCAACAGCAAGAATTTCTACAACGTCATCACTTGACATCATGTTTCCTTCTTTAACCATATCAGTACGCAGACGGTTTACGATCAAATGAGTCTGCTTGATCTCATTTGCCTCAAGAAGTCCGATAATGCGGTCTGCATCACGAACTGCAGATACTTCAGGAGTTGTCACAACCAAAGCACGGTCAGCACCAGCAATCGCATTTTTAAAGCCCTGCTCGATTCCTGCCGGGCAGTCCATCAAAATATAATCAAACTCATTCTTTAATTCATCTGCAAGCTTCTTCATCTGTTCCGGACTAACGGATGTCTTGTCCTTTGTCTGTGCAGATGGTAAGAGAAAGAGATTTTCATAACGCTTATCTTTGATCAGGGCCTGTTTAATACGGCAATTGTTTTCTACAACATCTACCAGATTATATACGATACGGTTTTCTAATCCCATAACAACATCAAGGTTACGAAGTCCTATATCTGTGTCAATCAACACAACCTTCTTCCCAAGCATTGCCAATCCGGTTCCGACGTTTGCAGTAGTAGTTGTCTTTCCAACGCCGCCCTTTCCAGATGTAATAACGATCACTTCTCCCATAATTTTTATTCCTCCTAAATGAATATATTATATCAAAAGCTCTTCTATCAGAAACGAATCGAACAGACGAACTAATATTGAGCTAAATCACATCTTATTATATTCTACCAAAAAAATAGAAAAAAATCTATAACCGAATATCTCCCATCACATCTTTGTCCAGAGGTTCAATATAAATATTGCCATCCTCCCAAAATGCAATTTTGGTTTCCTTCGGCTGCTTTTTCTTTGGCTTGTCCGGTGCTCTTGCAATGGTATCTGCAATTCGTATCTGCATCGGTTCCATGTCCAGTGCCACAACAAAAGCGTCGTGATTTCCAGCAGAACCGGCATATACATTTCCACGAAGTGCTCCTAAAATGATTACATTTCCCTTTGAAACTACCTTTGCACCTGCTTTGACATCACCAATAATGATAATGCTGGTTTCTACATCTAACACCTGACCGGAGCGCAGATTTCCCTTGAAAAACTGTCCGGTGCTGTAGTCCTGTTGTGCAAACTTGGATTCCATAGATTGGCGAAAAGCCCGTTCTAACTTCTCATCCTCTTCCATAATGCATACAATATTTAGTTTGCAGTTCTGATGAATGATATCGACAATTTCCATCTTCTCTTCATCGCTTAACACTTTTCCCTGAAAGGAAATTGCTTTTTGGGCTTCTCCTAAAAATTCAGAGGATGCCTTAAATTTTGCTGCAACATCCTTTTTTAATTGTTCAAATGCTGTATTGGGATCTAATACAAGCATAATTCCTGATTTGGTTCCTTTAAATACTACTGTATCGTTCATGCTCCCCTCCAATCTGAAATTCTCTTATGAGATAGAAACTTTTACTCCTTTGTTTTTCAGCTAATCCATATGGTTGGTAGCCGATTCAGGCATCTTAACCTTTCCGGATACCTTTTTCTTTCCATTGCTGAAATAATATTTATAAACATCTCTTGCAGTCTGTGCTGCATTAGAGGATGCATATCCATTTGGAATCACGCAGGTTACAGAAATCTCCGGCTTGTTATATGGAGCATAGGAAATAAATTCTGCATGGTTTGCATGATAACTATTTAACTGTGCGGTACCTGTCTTGCCGGCTACTTTTTTCTTTAAACCGGAAAACATAGCTGCCGTAGAACTTCCTGCTCCGTTTGTTACCAGATACATTCCCTTATGGATGCTTTTCCAGGTGGAGCTTGCAAGTTTTACCTTGTTGCGTACCTTTGCCTTGTTCTGTAACACAACTTTTCCGTTGACATCTTCTATTTTATCAATCAATGTCAAGTCATAACAGGTTCCGTTGTTTGCTACCGTAGTAACATAGCGGGAAAGCTGTGCCGGTGTATAGGCATGTGTAGCCTGTCCAATCGCAGAACGGACAATATCCGTTTTGGAAAACTTCGGTGAAGTTTCGACTAATTCCACTCCCGACTTGTCTGTTAAACCAAACATATTGGCATATTTTTTCAAGCGGGCAAGACCTTTAGAATCACTAACGGAACCGCTTGGTTTACCATATCCTAACTTAAATCCAACGTTGTAATAAAAATAGTTACAAGATGCCTCGATTGCTGTAGATACGGTCAGATTTCCATGACCGGATTTTTTCCAGCAGCTTGGGGAAGGATTGATCTTATCAAATTTTACGTGGTCGTATATTACAGTGCTCGGTGTGATCACGCCTTCTTCCAGACCGGCTACAGAAGATACAATCTTAAAAGTAGAACCCGGTGCGATCTCCTGCTGTACCGGACGGTTTAACAATGGAGAAGAAGATGCCTGTGTCAGATAGTTATAAAAGTAATCAGAATCTACCTGATTAGCCATCTTGTTATTGTCATAGCTTGGATAACTTACCATAGCCTTTACGGCTCCGGTGTTGACATCTGTTACAACAAGTGAACCGGAACAAGGCTCTAAGCCGAGATCTCCCGGTGTGATCTCCAACTTTTTGATCTTTTTGATAATAAAAGAATATGGAGAGGTAAGTCCAAGCTTTAAGTTATCATATTCCTTTGCATTATATTTGATATCACCCTGATCAAACAGCAACAGACAGCAATCTCTTCCGGATAACTCCTGCTGATGGATCAAAAAGCTGTAAACCATCTTTGGATAATCATTGTCATGATCTAACAGATCCATTCCATAATCAATCAGCTTGCCATAAATTTCTTCGGTACTAAAATATTTATCACCAATATTTAATACACTCAGATCAACCCAGCTTTTTGATATCGCATATTGTAAAAACTCACTCAGGCTAATCTTTCCGGCAACATACTTTTTAAATGTCGCATCGGAAGCATCTACCTGATCGGTTAAGATTACCTTATCTGCCTTTAAAGCTTTGTAAAAATAATCTACAAAGTCAGCCATAGAGTCTGAAAGCTGACGCTTTGTCGTCTTGCTGTCCACATCAAGTATCTTACGCATTTTCTTCTTGATCTCTTTTGACTTTGTCTTATATTTCTGATATGTCTTTTTTTCAAGAGCAGACGCATCTTTATCTGTAAAACGGTCTGAATTGATAATATTATTTTCAATCAGAGCACTATATACATCATAAATCGGTACTTTGATCTCGGATGCAGAGTGTCCCCTCGAGCCTGCGCTGGCGCTGTTATTGATATTTGCAATCAATACACCTGCAATATGCTCTTCTAACAGCTTATAGCATTCTTCCTGCAGTTTTGCATCAATTGAAAGATATAAATTGTTTCCGGCAACCGGATCTGTCTTTCTTTCAACATTTTCAATTCTGCTTGTGGTTTCGTTGATCGTCAGCTTTTCACTTCCCTTTGTACCGCGCAGATACTCTTCATATGTGCTTTCCAGACCGGAAATACCAATCTGATCCGATGTAGAATAGGTTGTGTTTGGATCTTCTTCCTTTAGCTGTTCTAATTTTTCGGAAGAAATTGCTCCGGTATACCCTAGCAGATGGGCGAAATACTTACTTTTTTTGTAGACGCGAGTTGCATCCTCTTCTACGTCTACCCCCGGAAGCTCCATGCTGTTTTCTTTTATCGCTGCAACTGCTTTGTCAGAAACATCCTGTGCCAGAACAATTGACTGATAGCTTTTAAAACGATTAATATACATGGCATAACGTACAGACATGATCTGCAGCGCTGTTTCATCATCATAAGTTTCAGAGCCTTTTTTATCAATCAAAAACTTAGGACTGTCTTTTCCGTCGTCATAGCGCAAAAAGTCAAAGACCTCCTGTGCCGTCATATCGCGCTGCTCCTGGTTCAGTTCGGCAACACGGGTTGAAAATACTTCGGCTTTAAAACGCAGCAAAGCATTGCCACTGATCGTAAACTGGGCAACTCCCTTTTTATCAAACTCAATATTAAACTCTACAGATAACTTATCGCCTTCTCTTTCCAAAATTTTGATCAGACGATAGATCATCTTATTTTTCTCTTCTGATTTTAATTGGGCTGTTGTATCATTTGCCGTAAATGTTACATTATAGGCAAGCTTATTATAAGCTAACACCTGTCCGTTACAATCGTATATATTGCCACGTGACGCTTTAATATCCCGGGTCTGTTCTGTTCTTTTTGCTGCAGCATTTGCATAGCTGTCTGTTTCTGCAATCTGCAGCTGAAACATTCTGTTTATTAATACCGAAAAAAGGATTACAAACAAAACTGCAACGGGCAAAAGGCGTGATTCAAAAAAATTCTTCAAATGCTCTTTTATAATATCCAGCATATTTTGCGCCTCTCTTTCTTTTCAAACTCTTTTTATGACGGAATCATTTAGAGGATTCCCTTTTCTTCTTTACTTAGCGGGACTTCTTCTTCCGGATACATCTTTTCTTCCAGCCAGTGCATAAATTTGTAGATCAATATGCCTAAAACTATCGTATAGATCATTTCCGGAATCATGACCTTAATGACGTAAGAAAAGATAGAAAGTCTGCCACGCATCATAAAGTTACAGACGTAATATAAGAATCCATACATCAGATCGCTAAGCGCGATGGCAAGCAGGGGAATGGTCAGATCATCTTTAAAATAAAGCTTATTAAGCATTCCGTTTCCATATCCTATCAATACATAGATAAAGATACAGATACCAACGATATCGCCATAGATCAGATCTAACAAAAGACCACAGATGAAGCCGGAAAACATTCCAAACTTTCTGCCATACATGAAGCCGCCTGCCGCTGTCAGTATGACTAGCAGATTTGGCATGATATTTGTCAGTTTTAAATGCGGAAACAATGTTGTCTGCAAAAGAAATCCTATGATAATCATAAGAAACATACTGATGTAGCGTTTCATTTAAGCATCTCCTCTAACTCGGCAGAATTTTTTACTTCCGTAATAACAAAAACCATATCAAGGTTTGCAAAGTCAACTACCGGTGATAAATATCCGTTTTGTGTAATATTCGAAGAATCCTTTTTTAGATCTTTTACATATCCGATCAGAATTCCCGGAAGATACTTGTCACTGATCTGAGAAGTGACAACCTCTGCGCCATCTTCAATCTTGGCATTTCCATCAATACCCGTGACATCAATAATGCCATCGTTCATCAGATTAAGATTACCACTGACAATACAATTTTCCGAATTTTTTAAAACGGTACCGGCAACATTGCTCTCATCATCTATGATAGAGCGGACTCTGGCATAGGACTTACTTACTTTGGTAATGATTCCTACCAACCCATCTCCTGCCATGACATTCATATTTTTCTTTAAGCCGTCATCTGTACCCTTGTCGATCAAAAAAGTATTGTTCCAGTTTGTCGGATCTCCATTGATCACGCGTGCTGCTACTTTAGGGTATCCTGCATACTGTTCATCAAGATCATATAATTTTCGAAAATTTTCCAATTCATATTTATCCTGCTGTAATAATTTGTTTTCTGCAGAAAGCTTCGCCAGTTCTTTTTTTAACTTTTTATTGGTATCAACCGTTTTTTTCATGGTTGTAACGTAGTCCATCTGATCTGCTAACTTACGTCCGATGGAATTAATTCCCTTCTGCATTGGCAAAACAATACTCTCTGCTGCTGAGCGTACCGGGGTAAGCTTGTCCTCAAAACGATAAGAAATGACACCCAGTATGACGCATAAACAAAGAATTGCTACTAAAATGTATTTTGGATCAATCGTAATTTTTGTTTTTTTACGCATGTTTTCCTCCATTCTGCGAATATCAACGCATGGAATCTATATCTTTTGCAGATACAGATTATGCCATATGTGGCTATGCTTCAAGAGGAACTGCATATTTTGCAGCTACCTTTGGATGCTCAGAAAGATATCCGATTCCACTGACAACTGTCTTCTGAGCATGTTTGGTTGTATTTACCCGAATGTTGACTTCGTTTGCAAAATACTGATCAAGTCCTTTGACAAACGAAGTTCCACCGGTAAGATAAATACCATTATGTAATATTTCAGATGAAATTTCAGGTGGCGTATGCTCTAACATAGAACGGATCTGTGAAGCAAGCGCAGTAAAGATATCTTTGGTCAGCGGATAGACTTCTTTTGCTGATAATGTACACTTTCCGGGAAGTCCCTTTAAAACGTCCCTGCCAACCAGTGTAATCTCTTTATCCGTATCTTCTGCAGCCACTAATGCAATCTTTGCCTGTTCTGCCGTACGCAGACCAATAACAAAGTTATACTCTTTTCGTACATAATTCTGAATCGCACGATCAAAATCATTTCCACCATATGGAATTAATTTTGATACAACGATGCCACCCAGCGAGAGAATGGAGATCTCCGTTGTATCTGCACCAAGATTGACAATCAGGATCCCACGGGATTTTTCAACATCTAATCCCAGCCCATAACCGTCTGCGATTGGCTTATCGATCAGACACACTTTTTTCGGCTTGCTTTCTGACCTTGTAATAATCTTAGAATATGCCTGTTTTTCCACTTCTGTGATATCTGCCGGAACAGCAATATAAAACTGGCAGTGATTCATCTTGCGTTTTCCAGACACCATCTTTCCCATATAATTCCATAAAGCTACCATATCATCCAGATGAGAGATCACACCGCGGTTTAATGGAAGGGAAACATGAATGCTTGGCGGTGCTTTTTCATACATTTCGTATGCTTTTTCACCAATCGCTACCGGCTTTTTTTCCTTTCCCACCGTTGAAACGGCATTTTTTTCCAAAAGAACAATCCCCTCACCGTTCTTATATACTTTAATGGTACTGGTTCCAAAATCAATACCAAAAGTCTTTTTTGCCATGAAAAAACCTCTTTTCTGCACATTGTGCAAATATCTTGTGCCCGGAAATTCAAGTTGTTTCCGGATGACGCCGAAAATAGCCACTCTCTTTTAAACTGACGTACCGGTTATCGCCGATGATAATGTGGTCTAAAAGCGGAATCCCGATCATTTCGCCCGTTTGAAATATGCGACCGGTTGCCGACAGATCTTCCCTGCTCGGTGAAGGATCACCGGATGGGTGATTGTGTAATAAAATGATTGCCACCGCCTTATGCTTTAAAGCATAGTAAAATACTTCTCTTGGAGAAGCCATTGCGGCATTAAAAGATCCGTTTGATATTGTAATATCATTGACAACCGCATTCCTTCCGTTTAGGATCAAAAGCCTTACCTCCTCCGTTTCTAAAAAACGCATAGAAGGCATAAAATAAGCTGCAATCTGAGCCGGCTCCTCACAGATCAACTGCTCTAGTGAGATACGATCCCGCAACATTCTTTTGGCAATCTCTGTCAGACATAACAGCTGAATAGATTTCACACGGCCAATCCCTTTGATTTCCCGTAACTGTTCCAATGAGCTGTGGTACAGACCGGAAATAGACTGACCGGGTAATTTTGTCAGAAGTCTTCGTGCCAGAAAGGCAGAGCTTTCTCCGTTACTTCCTGTGCGAAGTATCACTGCCAGAAGTTCACTGTCTGATAAGTACTGCGCACCAAATTTTTCACATTTTTCATACGGCTGTTCTGACATCGGCATTTCTTTCATTGTCATATTT
Organism: uncultured Lachnospiraceae bacterium; assembly: GCA_934317005.1. GTDB lineage: Bacteria > Bacillota > Clostridia > Lachnospirales > Lachnospiraceae > Butyribacter. Next base: position 47,684 of record CAKREB010000008.1, on the reverse strand, counting down.
TGATATTCCATAACTCCTCCTGTTCTAAGAGGACCCCAATAGAAAATCATATCATTTTCCATAAATACACACAATAGTTATGGTATCACAAATTCAACTCTTTGTATAGAAGGCAGAAATGAAAATATCATGTATTTTTCGTAAAGATTTTCTGGAAAGTTAATTTTTTTTACATATTTCGACCGGGGATTTTCACTAAACCGGCATTTTTCATATACTGTAGTGACATTGTAATACCATATCTGGCATGATACCAGGTAAGCCCTCCCTGGAAATAAACGGCATATGGAGGTTCAATCGGTCCATCTGCACTCAATTCAATGGACGAGCCCTGTACAAATGCCCCTGCTGCCATAATCACATCGCTATGGTACCCCGGCATCGCATATGGTTCCGGTGCTACATGACTGTCAACCGGTGACGCTGCCTGAATTCCCTGACAAAAAGCGATCACGGCTTCTGCCGAGCCAAGTGTCACTGCCTGAATAATATCATGACGCGATTCGGACTTGTCCGGTACAACAGGAAATCCTAATGTTTCATATACATTAGCTGCAAAAATAGCACCTTTTAGCGCACCTGCCGTAACCGTTGGTGCCAGGAAAAAGCCCTGAAAGAAAGACTGATTTACCCCAAGTGTTGCTCCGACCTCTTTGCCCAATCCCGGTGCTGTTAAGCGATACGCACACAGATCAATTAACGCTTCCTTTCCAGCGATATAGCCGCCAATTGGTGCCAGACCGCCACCTGGATTTTTAATTAGAGAACCGACACAGATATCTGCGCCGACCTGTGTTGGTTCTATCGTTTCGACAAACTCACCATAACAGTTATCGACCATGCAGATTACATCTGGCTTGATTGACTTAATGAACGCAATCAATTTTCCAATCCTCTCAACAGAAAGTGTTTTTCGCGGTGCATATCCCTTGGAACGTTGAATCGTAACTAACTTTGTCTTCTCATTTATCGCTTCTTTTATCTTGTCAAGATCAAAGGAACCATCGTCCAGCAAATCTACCTGCCGATAAGATATTCCAAATTCTTTTAATGATCCCGGTGGATTGTCCTCCTTAATCCCAATGACTCCTTCTAACGTATCATATGGTTTACCGACAGGCGAAAGTAATTCATCCCCCGGACGCAACATCGCAGAAAGTGCGATTGTCAGAGCATGGGTACCACATGTGATTTGGGGACGTACCAATGCTGCCTCTGTCTGAAATACCTCTGCATATACAGCCTCCAGAGTTTCTCTTCCCAGGTCATCATATCCGTAACCTGTGGTTGATTCAAAACACGCTGCACTGACTCTCTGGTTTTCCATGGCACGGATCACCTTCATCTGATTATACTCTGCTACTGCATCAATACGCTCAAAACGCTCTTTTAATCCCTTTTGGATTGTGTCACAAAAATCGTACACATCCGGTTCGATTCCTGCTGATTCATACATTTCTCTTACATCATTCATGCTGTCATTCTCCTTTATGTCATATTAATCTTACATTTGTTTCTCTGCCCACAAACATTGGGGGCAACGCATAAAATTGTTGTATAAAAATTTTTCATACTATGATGTTGGGTCAAAAGATATTTTGCCCCAACTAATGCCACGGATTGCTTCATTGCTGTGCAATTTTCGCAATCCTACAAACACCTCCAATCCCGCATATTTGCAAGCAAATCTGCTACTTTTCGGTGTTTGGCGGGTCAAGCCACCAGCTAGTAATTTGTATGTAAACATACATTACTAGCTGCTTTTGACCCTTGTATCATACTATCATACTACAGTCTTTTACGCAGTAGTCAAGAAGCTCTTCTTCTCCTGCAAATTTCTCCTTTTCAAGCCAGGTCACATTACGCTCCCGGCGAAACCATGTAAACTGCCGCTTGGCAAAATGTCTGGTTTCCTGTTTGATACGCGCAAACGCATGCTCCATGGTGTCACGCCCTTCCAATGCATCCATTACTTCTTTATAACCAAGTCCCTGCATCGAAACCATATCCTTACGACACCCCATGTCGAGAAGCTTTTCTACTTCCTGCACCAGACCCTCTTGTCTCATCTGATCCACACGGCGGTCAATCCGGTTATACAAAATCTCCCGTGGAAGACTCAGCACATAGTATCGAAAATCATATTGTGCTTCTTTCGTATGCTGTTCTTTATTGTGTTCTGATATCTTTTGACCGGTCTGTTCGTTGTATTCCAGTGCCCGGATTACACGCTTTACATTATTCGGATGAATTGCTTCGGCGGAAGCTGGATCTACCTTTTTTAATTGTTCATGCAGTGCTTCGGCTCCATGTTCTCTTGCAAATACTGTCAGCTGCTCCCGATAGGCATGGTTGGTATCTGTCTCATTAAAGTCAATCCCATATAGTACAGACTGGATATAAAACCCGGTTCCTCCTACCAGAATCGGTACTTTTCCCTTTGCATAGATCTCTTTTATGCACTCCTGACATCTTTTCTGAAAAATAGCGACATTAAATTCATCCCACGGATCATATTCATCAATCAGATAATGTCTGATCCCCTGCATTTCTTCTGGTTTTATCTTTGCTGTTCCAATGTCCATATATCGGTACACCTGCATGGAGTCTGCCGAAATAATTTCTCCATTTAATGCTTTTGCCAGACCGATCGACAATGCGGTCTTACCAACTGCTGTCGGTCCTGTTAATATTATCAATGGCTGTTTTTTCATCTTTATACAATCCTTTTAAATTTTTTTTCTAATTCTCGCTTTGTCATTGTAATCATCGTTGGACGGCCATGTGGACAATGATATGGATTTTCCAAAGTCATCAATTCCTTTAAAAGTTCCTGCATCTGCTCAACCGGAAGCTTACTGTTCCCCTTTACTGCCGCCTTGCAGGACATAGACGCTACTTTATCCAACAAAATTTCCGGGGTCTGTCTTCTTCCCTGTTCCTCACTCAAAGAATCAATCACTTCTATGAGAAGCTCTTGGTTTCCGACGGATGGCAGATGTGCCGGCACACCGTTGACAGCATATTCCCTTCCACCAAAATTTTCAATCTGATAACCAAGTCTTGTAAAAATATCCATATTGTCTTCCACGGTCTGTTGCTGTGCCAGTGTCAGTGATAAGATAATAGGAGGCTGTAAAAGCTGTGTCATCGGCTCTTTCTTTTCTAATTCATGCATAAAACGCTCATATAATACTTTTTCATGTGCCGCATGTTGATCAACCAGATACATCTTATCCTCATATTGTAAAATCCAGTATGTAGAAAATATCTGTCCGATAATTTTAACCTCTTTTTGTGCTTTTTCAGACAGAATCCCCTGATCAAAAAGTGTTTCCTGCTTAACATTTGTTATTGTCTGCTTCTTAGGATATTCTGCATGCTCGGCAACTATGTCTTCCGGTATTTTTGCAGAAGTCTGCGTTGGTTGTCGGTTTTCTATCTCCGCATTGACTATCTGGCTATTCCCTGTCTGTTGGCTCTCTGTCGTTGCACGTTTTATCTGTCTACTTTCTGTCACAGTATTTTCTGCCGTTTTCTGCTCTGTCTGCCTACACTCTGTTTTTATTGTATCCTGATGCTCTTCTGTGCTTTTTTCTAGGATTAGATTTTCCTGTAATACAGCATTTCTGCTGTCTTTTGCTAATTCTCTTAATGTCTTTTCACTGTCTGCAGCATGTTCCTGTTTCGAAATAGTCTGTAACATTTTATGGTCACTTTTTGGTACAGATTTGCTGCTTCCATTCAATTGCTCCTGCCGCTTTGTCTCAAAAGGCTCTACATGTGGTGCTGCCTTTGGTTTCCTTTCTTTTTCTTCCTTTGACTGAAAAGTTACTTCCGGGATAAACTCCCGATGCTTTAATGCTTCCGTGAGTCCATGAAAGATACTTTGATAAATCTCTTTTTCCTTGTTGAAGCGAATCTCCATCTTCTGAGGGTGCACATTGACATCCATCAATTTCGGATCCACCTCAATATGCAGCACAGTAAAGGGATAACGATGTTGCATGGAATATGGCGCATATGCCTGTTCAATTGCGCGGTGGATGAGTGGACTTTTAATATATCGTCCATTTATAAAATAATTCATCATACTCCGGTTTCCACGAGAAATAACAGGCTTTCCGATATATCCGGTCATCGTACAGAAAACTTCTTTTTGGGAAACCTCAATCAGATTTGCTGTGATATCCCGTCCATAAATATGATAAATCACATCCTTTAGATGTCCATTTCCAGAGGTAGTTATTTTTGTTTGCTTTTGGTTGATAAAACGGAAAGAGATATCCGGTCTTGATAATGCCAGCCTCTCGACAAGACCACTGATATAACCTGCCTCTGTGGCAGAAGTTTTTAAAAACTTTAATCTTGCCGGGGTATTATAGAAAAGATTTCTTATTAAAAACGTAGTTCCGTCGGGACATCCGACGCTTTCCTGTACCTTCTTTTCTCCACCATCTGCGCAATAGCGGATTCCCATTAAATCTTCCTTTGTTTTGGTAACCATTTCTAACTGGGAGACAGATGCGATACTGGCAAGTGCTTCACCGCGGAACCCCAAACTAGATACCGCAAGCAGATCTGTCACATCCTGTATTTTACTCGTCGCATGCGGAGCAAATGCCAGCTCAATATCATCTGCAGCAATCCCGCTTCCATTGTCCGTAATACGGATCAGTGCTTTCCCACCATCCTGAATTTCAATCGTAACTGCCGTTGCTTTCGCATCCATCGCATTTTCTACCAGCTCCTTGACGACCGCCATGGGACGTTCAATCACCTCGCCGGCAGCTATTTTATTAATGGTGTCCTGACTGAGCAAATGAATTTGTGACATGTTGTTCCCTCCTAGTCTGCTTGCATCCTCTGTATTATCATATTCTTTCTTTTAATTTTGTCTGCATTTTATATAAAATATTTAACGCATCAATTGGTGTTGTAGAAGATAGATCCAAATCATGCAGTTCTACGATAATATCATCTGTCTTTACATTACTGCTTCCCGAATCAAAAAGAGAAAGCTGACCGAGCTTTTCAGATTCTACTTCTGATGCTGATTTTTTGCGGGTTTTCCGTTTCTTTGCAGATTGCTGCTCGATGCCATAAGGATAATCCGGAATTTCGTATTCTACATCGATTTCCTTTGCCTTTGATGTAATGTCATTATCACTAAGCTGATCTACAATCTCCCTTGCACGATGCAGTACGTTTTCCGGGACACCAGCAAGCTTTGCTACCTGAATACCATAGCTTTTATCGGCACCACCCTTGATGATCTTTCGTAAAAATACGATATCCTCTCCCTGCTCTTTTACAGCGATGCAATAATTATCAACACTGTCAAGTTTTCCTTCTAATTCTGTCAGCTCATGATAATGCGTGGCAAATAGCGTCTTAGCACCAAGTAAACGCGGATTAGCGATATGCTCGATCACTGCCCAGGCAATACTTAATCCATCAAAGGTACTGGTTCCTCTTCCAATTTCATCTAAGATGATCAGACTGTCTTTTGTTGCATTTCTTAAAATATTAGCAACCTCTGTCATTTCAACCATAAAGGTACTTTGACCGCTTGCCAGATCATCCGAAGCACCAACACGTGTAAAAATGCGGTCAACTACTCCAATTTTTGCATGGGATGCCGGAACAAAAGAGCCAATCTGAGCCATCAGCACAAGGAGTGCTGTTTGGCGCATATAAGTCGATTTACCAGCCATATTTGGTCCTGTTATAATAGCAATCTTATGTTTCTCATCATCTAGATACGTGTCATTTGATACAAACATATCATGTGCAATCATTTTTTCTACTACCGGATGACGTCCATCTTTAATATCAATGCAGCCGTCCGTTGTTATTTCCGGCCGCACATAATTATTTTGTTCTGCGACAAGGGCAAGTGACGTAAACATATCAACTGCTGCAATGATTTTCGCTGTCTTCTGGATTTTTGTAATATCTTCGTAAATCCGTTCCCTCACCTGACAAAAGACATCATATTCCAGGTTGTAGAGTCTGTCTTCTGCTCCCAGTATTGTGTCTTCTAATTCTTTCAGACGCGGAGTTGTATACCTCTCGGCATTGGCAAGCGTCTGTTTTCTTGTCCAGTCATCCGGTACAAGTTCTTTATAAGAATTGGTAACTTCCAGATAGTAGCCAAACACCTTATTATATTTAATCTTTAAGTTCTTGATCTGTGTGCGCTCTTTTTCCTCTTCTAAAAGCTTGGCAAGCCATTCCTTTCCATCTGTTTTGGCAAGACGAAGACGGTCGATTTCTTCATGATAGCCATCCTTAATCATACCACCCTCCCGGACGGAAAGTGGCGGTTCTTCCACGATCGCAGCCGCAATCAGATTATGTAGATCTGTCATATCATCCATTTCTTCACCATATCTGCGAAGCAGGGTTCCATCGTATGTATTCAGGATCAGTTTGATTGGCGGAAGCATCGAAAGAGACTGACGGAATGCGATCAGATCCCTTGCATTCGCACTGCGGTAACTGATCTTACTGATCAGACGTTCCAGATCATAGATCGGATTTAAGTATTCCCGTAATTCCTCACGGTTGATCGCATTTTCATTCAATGCTTCGATCGTATCTAAACGTGCATTGATATCTTTTGTATTGATCAGCGGCTGTTCAATTGACTGACGCAAAAGTCGTGCTCCCATCGCTGTTTTTGTCTTGTCTAATACCCAGAATAGAGAGCCTCTCTTTGCCTTTTCCCGCATCGTTTCACAAAGTTCGAGATTTCTTCTGGTAGAACGGTCTAACAGCATAAAACGGTCAGAAAGATATGGATGAAGCGCCGTGATATGATCCAGTGAGATTTTTTGTGTCTCTTCCAGATATTGCATCACGGCTCCTGCTGCCACCATACCGATTGTATAATCATCCAGCCCCAGTCCGGATAACGTTCCGACTTTAAAGTGACGCTGTAATGTATCGCGGCAACGCTCTTCATCAAAATGCCAGGCATCAATTGCCGAGACAACAATACCAAGCCTTCCCTGCAGATCTTCAAAATCCATTTCTGAAACTAAAAAAGAATCATTGCAGATAATTTCAGAAGGCATAATTTTTCCGATTTCATCTAACAGTTGATTCTGAGAAGAAAACTCCGCAAGATAATAGTCTCCTGTCGTAACATCTACATAAGAAACTCCATATGCATTTGTTGTATATACCACACACATCAGATAATTGTTTTTACTAGCATCCAATGCCTGGGTATCCAGATTAGTACCTGGTGTGACAACTCTTGTAACAGCTCTTTTTACCAGTCCTTTTGCCTGCTTTGGATCTTCTACCTGTTCACAGATGGCGACCTTATATCCTTTGGTAACTAATTTATTTAAATATCCGTCTACTGCATGAAACGGAACACCACACATGGGTGCGCGCTCCTTAAGCCCACAGCTTTTTCCGGTCAAAGTCAATTCCAATTCTTCCGAACAGATCTTTGCATCGTCAAAGAACATTTCATAAAAATCCCCTAAACGATAAAAAAGAATACAATCCTTGTATTCCTCCTTGGTTTCCATATATTTCTGCATCATCGGTGTGAGTGGCATACTTTCCTCCGTCCTTTTGTAACTCTATTTTTTATCCTGCATCGGCTTTCTAACATTTATAACCAATGCGGATCGTTTCTTCCTTTTTTCTGTATTTAGGAATGAGCAACACGATAAGCCGAGTTCTGTATCTGACAATCATCTATCTAGATCTGATGTTACCACCAGATTCAAGCAACCTACCCGGAACACGACGGGCCGCCGTATTATTCCTGTTCGGTCTTGCTTCGGATGGGGTTTACAGCCGCCGCCCCTGTTACCAGAGACGCGGTGAGCTCTTACCTCACCTTTTCACCCTTACCGGCAAAAGCCGGCGGTTCTTTTCTGTTGCACTAGCCTGGGAGTCGCCTCCACCGGACGTTATCCGGCATCCTGCCCTGTGAAGCCCGGACTTTCCTCACCTGCGGCCTTTCGGCACTTGCAGCCGCGATTGTCTGTGCTACTCATTCCGAATTATTTTACCATGACGGTTTTAAAATGTAAATAAATTTTTAATGTTTTTAATTTGATGTGAGGCGCAAAAGCAGATAGCGTACTACAACGCAAAGCACAAATCAAAAATGAATACGTATCATTCTTTTTGATTTGTGCTTTAAGATACTCTTTTGATTCTCTACTTGCGTACTACTACTTTTGCTTTTGTAGAATATTGTTTGCTATAGATTTTTTGGTTTCCATCCCTGCAGAATGCCCGGATACTGTAATAATAACTCTTTCCTTTTACTACCTTTTTATCCGTATAATTTGTAATCTTTTGTGAGGATACTGTTTTTACTGCCTTCATTGTGCCATTCTTTTTAGAAGCTCTATATACCACATAACCATCTGCACCTGCTACTTTTTTCCAAGACACCGTTACTATCTTTTTCTTATTGTTCACCGCTTTTACTCCGGTAACCTTTGACGGAGCAGTTATCTCATCTGTTTTGTTGTTTGGAGTCCCCTGATCCTTTGCCTTAAGTGTTACTCCTTTTATTATGTATGTTGTAATAGAATTTCCACGACATTTCGTTGTCAAAGTTTTGTTCGCAACATCTAACTGTGTACCTTCTTCTTTCGAAACATCTGCCCAGTTTTCACCATCTGCCAATGTTCCACTGGTGCGGATCACCTGCATAGCGGCTGTTTCGTCGATGTTTTCAAAGTTAGACAAATCAAAACGGTAATCCATATCCTGCGCTTTGATATTTTCTGCGACAATGACAAGTGTCTGACTCTTTTTATCATAAGCTGCCAGATTTTTTCCCTCTAATTCTAAAATGGTATATCCAGGTCGGATATAACGGGAATACTGACCAAAAGCGTAATATTTTTTGGTTAAGAGCACTTTCTTATTATTATGATCCGCTACAGCAAGTCCCCAAAAACCTTTGGAATCCAAAGAAGAATAACCAGTAGCTTCCAATGTATTTTTATCAAATGGATTATTCTGATCGACATGGATATCAATCGCATTCCATAAAATCCATGCTGACGGTAATAATGCGTTCATCTGTGAAGAAATATTATATCCCAGTCCCAACGCTGCACTCATCTGTCCAGCATTATATCCCTTGGTCATCTTTCCATCCATCTCTGACATCCAAAGATTTTTCTTTTCGGTCTGTGCAAGTACTCGTAAATCCTTCATTTTTGAAGTTGCATATGTATGTGTATCAATTCTCTGAACTGCCTTCTTTGCCTGGTCGGACAATGCTTTATAACCAGCTGTAGACTGACTCGTTCCTACCTCATCACATCCGGATAAAACAATCGATTGCAGTCCCTGTTTCTTCATCCTATTGTTCAAAGCCACTAACAGCTTTGATTGTGTCTCTCCCTGTGGAATACGGCATCCCTCTTGTTTCGGACTAAATGCTGTCCAACCACTATCCGGCTCGTTCATTCCTGTCATACTTTCAATCGGAATACCCTCTTTAATCAAATGTTTTGTAACATCTGTCAGATATTTTGCAAATGCTTCATAGCTATCTTTTCGAAGATTGACATCTCCCTTTTCTCCACCGGAAGAACAATTGCTATTTGTCATAAAGTAAGGTGGAGAATTCGAAAATGCTTCTGCAATAAAATCACTTCCCGCTTTTTTTATCGCTGCTTTTAAGACATTTAGCTGGTTTTTGTCTGCATTCCAGTCATAGTTCCATGCATATCCGCATTTTAGATCGTATTGGTCAAAACCTTTTGCATCAGATGCTTTTTTTATTTTTTTCACATCGGTTGCATATCCCGGTATCACAGAATCCGAGCGTTGGATATGATCATGTCCTGGTGCATCTCCACCTCCGATATTATAGCGTCCGATGGTCATGCCAAGTCCATCCTTTTCATCGTAAAAGCTAGACACTGCCTGTTCTGTCAATGACTCGTCATAGCCTACGCGGTTTGCCCACCAGCATAAAGAGGTTCCAAAACCCTGAAACTCTCCCCAACCGTCTCCATCTGTGTCATGAAATGTAGAATGTGATGCCGGATCGATTGTCACCTGAATGACATCAGCAGTATCACTTTCCGCAGCAGTACTTAGCAGACTACCTGCTCCTGTCAGACAAGACATAGCAGCCACTGTTCCCAATGCTATTATTTTGCGAAATATATGGTGTTTTCGCATATTTTCTACCTCCTTCTTTCGGGGCAGCAGATCAGATAAAATCTGCTGCCAAATCTTCTTTTCCTAACTGTATCATTTTTCAATCCTGTTAAACATATCTTTTGTCTGCTTATATTTATCTTTTAGCGATTTTTTGTTTACATTATCATCCGCATATATGTTATACTTTATATAAGTTCTGCTCGTTGCATGTTTTATTTATTCCCGCCCATTGTGGCAGACAAGAAAGAAAATGGGGCATGTCCGGCAGCTAACTGCAGGGTATTTGACTTTTTTAATGCAGAACGCATAATCGCATGAACAGTAAACTATATAAAATAACGTTATGCTTTTATACTTTAGCGACTTTTTCTATATATTACTACCATACAAACGATTTTCTACCTTAATGTACGCTCGGAAATCTAGCCGAAATCACTCGTTTTAAGGAGATACCGAGAGTACATCTTACGAAAAGGAGGACGAATTTTATTATGAAATCAGACATTTATTTTTCTTTTCCCAACCAGGAATTGCCTGACATTACCCTTGCCAACACGGTAACGATTGATCTGCCATATGTACATTTCCGCAGACAGCCATCCGAATATATTTTATATATCATATTAGACGGTGTCATGTATCTGACAGAAGATACCATCGAATATACACTAAAGCCCGGTGATCTGATCATTTTGGATCCTTCCAGGATACACTATGGCAGGAAAGCATCGCGCTGTTACTATTACTATATCCATTTTACATTTTCATCTGTCACAGAATATCAGCTGACACCGGAAGAATACAGTCAGATGATGATAAATCAACGTGCGGCATATTCTTACCCTAAAAATGAAAAAAATACAGATGACTCTGTATTAATCCTTCCCAAATATATTCATGTAAGCAGCAACCCCTTACAGCAATTAGAGCATTTGGCACACAATGTCCAGATTACCTTTCATACACCGGTCGAGTTTCACATTCAGCAGTCCCAGTGTGCCCTTCTTTCCTTTTTTTATAAGTGGGAACAGCTTATTACAGACCGTATGGTCGAAAAAGCACCTGTCGATATTGCATACCTTGCTCCACAGATCATTGCCTATTTGAAAATATATTATTATGACAATCTAAGCAGCGAACAGTTAGAAAAACATTTTCACCGCAACTTTGATCATTTAAACCGCAAGTTCAAAAAAGCAACCGGATACACTATATTTCAGTGGCTTAATTACTTTCGTATCAGCGAAGCAAAGAAGCTTTTAGCAGCTGGTTATTACTCACAGGCGCAGATTGCGGAGCAGACAGGCTTTTCCAATGAATTTTACTTTTCACGCGTCTTTAAGCGGATTACGGGGATTACACCAACAGAATATAAAAATTCCATTTCCAATCAAAAGAAATCGGAAATGGAATCCTAAAGTTATCTATTTAGATCTGCCATTGTAAAAGCAGACAGGTTATTTTATTTTGTACGGTTACTTAGAAATGAATGTACTACTCTTCAAGATCAAAAATTTCATCGCCGGCGTAGGTACATTTATACTTTTTTCCCTTTTCAAATGTCTGATACAATTTTTTAGATATTTTATATTTTTTCGGTTTTTCTTTTGTTTTCGAATCTCCCACGATCGTTGCCGTGCAGGTGTAGTATGTCTTTTTCTCCCCTGCGCGCTGTTTCTTTGTCTCTGTGACAGCAGCGTATGCGATCGGATCTTTTCCCTTGCTTCCCTTCTTCGTCAACTTATCGGTGACGCTCCATTTATCTATATCATAGTAATATTTTGTCTTATAGACCGGCTCTTTCCGGTAAACCGGAACTTTCTCCTTATATTGTTTGGTTTCATATTTATAGACCGGTTTCTCATAGGATTTCTCTGTGAAAGTACCGTCTCCATTATCCGAATATTTATACTCGGTCTTATAATGATCTAAGACTTTTTCCTTTTTCGACTTTGTAACCGTTTTATAATGATCCACCACCGAATGATAACCATATAGCTCGGTTGCCGAATCGGTAAGCCTTGCTCCATCTGGAAGCTTCCAACCAGATTTATGCAGGGTTTTGCATTCTTCCACGCTCTGTACCGTTTTCCATTGGACGTCATGGATATAAAATGCATCCGTTTCCGGTAACAGGGCAAAAATAATCGCTGCAAGCAATAGAACAGAAGCAATCGCTACGGTAACAATTTTCCAGCGTTTGCGTGGCTTCACAGTCTGATCCGGTTTCGCCGCCGGTTTCTTCTCTGCCGGCTTTTGTTCCTTTTTTGCCTCCTCCGTTTTCTTTGGTTCTTTGTTCATCGAAGAATAGGTCTTGCTATTTTCTTCTTTCGGAGCACCACAGCTTTTGCAGATAGTATCGGTAACGCTGTTTAAGGTATCACAATATTCGCAAAACCAGTCTTCTCCTTTTCCCTTGTTCTTACTTTCCTCCTCCGTAAGATATTTCTTTTCCTTATCCATGTAAAATTTTACATTTTCTCCACGCGGTCTTCCGCAATTCGGACACTCTCTCTTCGTTCCTTCGATTTTTACGGTACTGCAATAGCTGCAGTCCCAGTAACCCATCACTAATTTTCCTTTGTTCTCTGCCATGTTTTCTCCTTATGACCAAAATATCAACGTTCTGCTTTCTGACTCTGACACTCTGTTCTCCTTTGTCAACATACCTAAATTCATTGCAAAATCCCCACTCCATTTCCACATAGAAAATAAGCCCCCGCACTCTGCACACCTCATCAAAACCGAGAACTTTTGATTCTTTTCTACCAGTCATCATCCTCTTCGATCACTTGAATCTCCAGATAATCAAACGGGATTTCTTCGATAAAGTTGTCCTTTGAAAATCTGGTCTTATCGATCCGTTTAAACTCTTCAATATTCATATTCAGCCAAATCGGTTTGGCAACATCAAAGGTATAACATACTTCGTCGATGGCATCAAATACCTTTTTGGTGCGGTTCTTTTCTGATGATGGTGCATTGTCGCAGATCGTAAGATCTTTGATCATGCGATTGTCTTTCCATTCCTTCGCCCAAAGTCGAAACATATCCTCCTCCTAACCACAACAGCTGCTCTGAAAGCTCCACACACTGTTTTACCAGAATTTTCCTGTGTGAAGCTTCCAGTGTTTATTTAACGGGTTGATATCTTATTGATATTTTTAATGATAACGGAAATCGTGCCATCTGGGTTTGTCAAAAACTCCACCTGATTGGCATCCTGATACTGTTCCATCGGAATGTTGATCTCAATTCCCGTATCTGTTTTCAGATACTGCTTTTCAAACTTCTTTGTCGTAGCTTCACTTTGCGGTTTGACTTCCGATTTTTCCATATGGTATTTTTCCATCTTTGCATCAAATTCTTCTTTGATCTCCGGTGCAGTACCATAAATTTTTTCACTGATCTTTTCTACATTGATCGCACCGGTATCTTCTATCTCTTTTTTTATGATGCTTTTAGCTTCCATCTGTTTTACCGGTTCTTCGGCATAGTGTTTTTTGTTGACCTGTTCCACTGCTTTGGTAACGATCGCAAGCTTTGTCTTAGAAGACATACTCGCCTTGCACTTTAAATAAATCTCAGATAGATAATTCATTTTAGCACCATTGATCTCATACTTTTTTTCTACAATCTGTACACTGAAATCAGATAAGTTGATAAGGACTGCTTCGGAAAGCTTGGCACTGACTGCCGGGAGTGTCGATTGATAACAGATGATCTGATTGACATTTCCGTTTTCCTGGCTCTGTGTCATATGGACAAAGCTTTCCTTGTAGTTCATCTTTAAAAGTGCAAGATACTGTATTCCCTGTGTCTGAAATGTTACAACAGCAAAATCACCGGAAGGAATGGCAAGATTTGCATTCATGATCTGATACAGATCATCTGCAAGCTTTTTACTAACCTCGATCAGATTTTCCTCTTTAAACGCTTTGACAAGCTCGTAGACCTGTGAAGGCTCATCCTCTGAAAAATAACATTTTTTCAAATCATCTCCGGCTAAAAGCTTATAAATATGTCCGCGAAAAAAGTCATTGATATCCGGAGATAGTGACAATTCCTCCTCGGAATATACCGGATAGCCAAGGGCACCATCCATAATATGTACAATTGCTCTGCGAATAATAATATCATCCTGCTGCATGATTAACGCTCCTTTTTAAGACTCCTTTTTATAACAGGCAGCCTTTTACTTACTGTCCTTTTTAGCTATGCAATGCCTCACGGCACATGGTTTCCAATGTGTCCTTTGTTACAGCGATTGGGGCAGCAGACAGCTTTTTCTGATTTCCTGCTATTTCCTGTACCATCGTTTCGATATCATTTTCGGTAACGGAAATCTTTCCAAGCATCTCCCTGATAAAGCCATCAAACTGCTCTATACTGCCAAAGCCAAGCGCACGCAGTGCCATAACGACCTGCGCTTCATATTCCTCTGCTACGGCACGAAGATATCCCGGTAAAAAAATGCCAACCGCTTTTCCGTGCGGAATGCCCTTATGATAAGTCAGATAATAGCTTAATCCGTGTGGAAGGCTGGTACCGGTATGAGTAATTGCCATTCCGGCAAGACTGGATGCAAACATTAACTGATCATAGGTTTCTTCTTCTACATCCATCTCAAAAAAGATTTTTGCTGCCTCTGACCATACCTCCATAGCGTACTGTGCAAACATTCGGCTGTAATCCGTTGCTTTTGTATGAAAATAACTTTCTAACATATGTCCCAGTGCGTCAATCGCTGTATTTGTAATGACAGACATTGGTGCATGCTTTAAATACTTTCCATCTACCAAAGCAAGCTCAGGATAGATCAGATGACTGATACTCTGCTTTGTCTGAATATCATCTCTTGTCAAAATAGCATATGGTGTCACTTCAGAACCGGTTCCACATGTTGTTGGAACTTCTACAACCGGAAGATGACGAAGCTTTACATTTTGATATAAGATTTCTTCTGATGTATCACGGTTTTGAATCATTAAAGCGATTGCCTTGGCAGCATCCAAAGGAGAACCGCCACCGATACCAATCACAAAATCTGTCCCTTCTGTACGTCCTAAAGTAGCTGCCTCCATCACACTGGCTATCGTTGGATTTTCTGAAATCCGGTCAAACACAACATAAGCTGTCTGGTGCTTTTCAAGACCATCAATTACATCCTGTAGTGCGCCGTTTTCCTTTGAAGAGTGTTTTCCGGTTACGATCAATGCCTTTTTTCCATAACTTACCATCTGTTCACTATGATTCTGTACAGCATTTCTTTCCTGAAACACCATAGTAGGTACAAAATATTTCATCATATACGTTCGCCTCATTTCTTTCTTGTCACGATTTGTTCATGCAATGGTTTTCTTACTTTTTTTCGTGTTACTTCCACTAGTCCAAGCTTTGTCATATCGACCAGTCTTGCGGGAATAGGATCTTTTGCTAATTCTGTACGGAAAACATTTAATAATGTCTGGTTGTCCTCCGAAGATACCATATCAATGAAATCTACTAAAATAATACCGGAAAGATTTCGAAGCCGGATCTGCACAGCAATTTCTTTTGCTGCCTCTAAATTCACCTTCAAAAAGTTTTTCTGCACATCCTTTTTCTTAGAAATCGCTTTTCCAGTATTTACATCGATAGAAATCAGTGCTTCTGTCGGCTGAATCACAAGATAGGCACCACTTTTTAGCCAGACTTTGGATGACAGGGCTTTCTCAAGATTTTTGGAAATATCGTACACAGCGTCCATTTTTCCGTGCTCTTCATCCCAAAGCGTGAGCGTGATCAAATTTTCCCAGCCATTTTCTTTCAGAAAATCATGAACCTCCTGATAGACTTCACTGCTGTCGGTGACAACCTCTGAAATACTGTTATGATACATATCACGAATACTGCCAAGATATGCTTTTGGTGCCTGCATCAGGCAGGAAAACTGCGCTTTATGTTTTCCATATGTGATCAGATCATTATATTTTTTTTGCAGCTTATGAATCTCACATATTAACTCTTCTTCTGATGCTGTCGCACTGTTTGTCCTTGCTAAAAGTCCAAAGGTTCCATCCTTACAGTAGCTTTCCAAAAGTTCTTGTAACCGCTTGCGTTCCTGCTTGTCTTTAATCTTATGTGAGATACTGACTTTGGCACTTCCTGCCGTTAAGACAACATATTTTCCGGCAAAATCCAATGCAACCGAGAGTGTGGGCGGTTTAGTTTTTACAGCCTCGCGCACCACCTGCACCAGAATTTCATCTCCGATCAATATTCTGTCCTGCGCATGCGTGACACTGTCTGTCTTGATCGGACGAATGTCCGTATTTAAGGACAGATATCCCATTTGTCCCTTTTGAAACTCTACGAAAGCAGCATTAATATTTTTTACAATATTGCGCACCTTTCCAACATAAATATTTCCAAGGATTTCATCCGATGCAGCAGGCTCTACCTGAAACTGTCGAATCCTTTCGTCCTCGCGAAACGCTGTCACAATATATTCTTCTTTTTTACTGATAAGAAGCTGGTTTGTCACTCTACCTCTTCCTTTCTACATCCGGCATATTCTGAAAGAGGAAGCAGTCTGCATGGTACTTCTGAGGAAAGTGTATGAACCTCTCCCTTCTTTGCGTCCATGTCTGCATACATCTCTATTCGATGAATCTGGTAAGCAAGCCAGTCATACTCTTTTGATTCCTGACTGTGCAATGCCTCAAGCACAAGTTCCGGCTTAATATTTACCACACTTCCTGCGGTAAGCTGCATATATAAAACCGGCTGATAAAGGTTCGTATCTAACGCTAAGTTTTGATACTTCTGACCGGTAAATGATTCAAACTGCTGTCTGATATCCGTTACACAGTAAATATTTTCCTTAATATCTACCATTTTTTCTGAACGTTTTGTCTTTTTTAAAATTTCAATAGAATCTCTTTTTGCAAATGTTTTAAGCGCACACTTTCTCATGTCCTCATCTAGTAAAAAGCTTAACTGATCCGGTTTCACTGTGATCAGATAGTCGCAGGCAGCTAACACTGCCATAGACGTTTTGGCCTCATCATCTAAAATAGTAAAAGTCTTTACGGTAATCTCGTCATTCATTACGGCATTGATCCTGTCTAAGATATGCTCTGTCGGTTCATTGTCATCTAAAACAATATCAAGATACTCGGCATCACTGCTTAACCCGATTCCTAAAGGAGAGGCAAAGGACATCAGCTGATGGGGAGAATATCCCTGGCTGTAGCTGATAGAAATATCTGCCCTGCGAAATGCCTTTTGAAAGTAGCGCATGACATCCAGATGACCGATAAAGCGCATAGAACCTATTTTAGAAAATTTTAATCGTGCTTTCATCTAAGCCTGCCCCCTTTCTTCGACACACACTCCACAGCCAAACTTTGCTGCTCCGCAGCCGGCACATTTTGCCCTGCAGTTCGGTGTAACAACAGCCTTCTTTGCCTGATGGTATTCTTTTAGTAAAAATTGTTTTGATACACCAATATCAATGAAATCCCATGGGAATATTTCATCCTCACTACGTTCTCTTTTGATATAAAAGTCCATATTCAGATGATGGTCTTCAAATGCCTGTGCCCAGCGGTCATAATGGAAATATTCTGACCATGCATCGTAGATGCAGCCATTTTGATATGCCTGTAAAATAACACCACAAAGCCTTCTGTCTCCACGTGCAAAAACACCCTCTAGCTCTGATACATCAGCATCGTGACAGTTATATTTGATGCTCTTTGCGTTTAACTGGGATTTTACCTTATCTAACAGGAAAAATCTCTTTTCGCGTGCATCTTCTTTTGATACCATTGGTGCCCACTGGAATGGAGTAAACGGCTTTGGAACAAAGATTGATGTACTGGTTACTATATTTACTTTTCCATTTCGTTTTTCCTTTGGAATTGTATAATATTCACGTGCGATCTTATCAGAAAGAACGGCAATCTGTTCAATATCGTCCCAGGTTTCTCCGGGAAGACCAAGCATAAAATAAAGCTTTACGCGATTCCATCCACCAATAAATGCATCCATTGCCCCCTTTAAGATCACTTCCTCTGTCAATCCCTTGTTGATCACATTTCGCATACGCTGTGAACCAGCTTCCGGTGCGAAAGTCAGACTGCTTTTTCGAATATCCTGTACTTTAGACATGACATCCAAAGCAAATGCATCAATTCTCAGAGAAGGCAGGGAAATATTGACTCCCTTGTCATGAAATTCATCGATGAGCCAGTAAACAAGCTCCGGCAGCTCTTTATAATCACTGGAACTTAATGAACTAAGAGAAATTTCGTCATGTCCGGTCGATTCTAACATCACTTTGGCACGTTGTTTTAAAAAGTCCAGATCTCGTGGACGGATCGGTCGATACAGCATACCCGCCTGACAGAAACGGCAGCCTCTGATGCAGCCTCTCTGGATTTCCAAAACGACACGGTCCTGTGTCACCTTGATATATGGCACAAGCGGTTTCTCAGGATAAAATGTATCTGACATATCACGTTCTACCTGTTTTAACACCTTTTTTGGTGCTTCCGGCACGATCGGTTCAAAGGAACGTATGGTTCCGTCTTCATGATAGGTCACATCGTAAAATTGCGGAACATAAATTCCTTCAATCTGTGCCGCTTTTTTCAGGAAATCTACACGGCTTTCGTCAGTTTTTTTCCACTCCTTATAGGCGTCCATCAGATCATCATACACGGTTTCTCCTTCACCGATATAAAACATGTCAAAAAAGTCTGCGATTGGCTCAGGATTATATGCACACGGACCGCCACCAATCACAAAAGGATGCTCTTTTGTGCGTTCCTTTGCTATGAGTGGAATCTGTGCAAGGTCAAGCACCTGCAAAATATTTGTATAACACATTTCATACTGCAGTGTAATACCAAGAAAATCAAAATCCTTGACAGGCTCCTGACTTTCGAGCGCAAAAAGAGGGATATTTTTTTCCCTCATGACAGCATCTAAGTCTACCCACGGAGAATATACTCTTTCACAATAGATATCGTCGCGCAGGTTAAGCATATCATATAAGATCTGAATCCCTAAATGTGACATGCCAATCTCATAAACATCCGGAAAGCACATACAGAACCGGATATCTACCTTTGACGGATCTTTTTTAACCATATTGATCTCACCGCCAATATAGCGGGCTGGTTTTTCTATCGATAATAATATTTCATCGCTTAATGCCAGTTTCCTCATGTTTACCTCTTTCTTTTTCTGTTATTTCTGTATTGTACCAATCACCTGTACCGCATACTGAACCAGTTCATTCCAATGTGTTTCATCAGATAGAGCCTGCTCTATAGCTTCCCTGCTAAAACTGTCTGTAGTAATCTGAAAATGGAATGCTGCAATCAGCAAGAAAAAAAGCACCCCTGCTGTTACCATGCGAACCATGCCAAAGTGATGCTTCTTTTTCACAGGTGACATCTCCCTTTTTGTATCATTTGTTTCCAGATCACTTTTTGTATATTCTGCTTTTAAAGTGACCGGCTTATTCTGCGTAAAAGCAGACTTTGCCACCAAAATTTTGTCAGAACGGCTAAGTCTTCGTTCCGTGATTTCATTTTCCTGTTCATACATGTTATATCACTCCGAAATATTTTTGTATAACATGTATGCTGTCTTTCACATGATTATTCCATCCAACCAAGATCAGGATATTCCATGCATCTGTCCCTTGTCAAAAGCTTCTTGATCGCATCGTTGACATCGGCTCCCTCAAAAAGTACCTGACAGATCTGCTCTACGATTGGCATAGAAACCTGATACTTTTTAGCAAGATGGCTGACAGCTTTTGCAGAATACACGCCTTCTACCACTTGATTGACTTCTTTTAAGGCGTCCTCTACGCTGTATCCCTGTCCAATCAGATAACCGGCATTATGATTACGGCTATGATTGCTTGTGCAGGTAACGATCAGATCACCGATTCCGGACAGACCGCCAAGTGTTTCCATTTTTGCTCCCATTGCTACACCAAGCCGTGTGATCTCCGCAATTCCACGCGTGATCAGGGCAGCCTTTGTATTATCTCCAAAGCCAAGTCCATCGCATACACCGGCTGCTAAAGCAATGACATTTTTCACGGAACCACCCAGTTCGATTCCAATGATATCCGGACTGATATATACACGGAATGCATCGTTCATAAAGATTTCCTGAATAAAGATGGCTGTTTCTTTGTTGGTGCTTCCAACTACAACAGTAGTTGGCATGCCAACAGCAACCTCCTCTGCATGACTTGGACCGGATAGTACAGACACATTTGCCTGTGGGATTTCTTCGACAATAATATCACGAAGCGTATCTAACGAAGTTTCTTCGATTCCCTTTGCCACATTAACGATCTTCTGACCATCACGAATCAGTTCAGAAGCTTCTTTTGCCACGCTCCTAACAAAAGGTGATGCTACAGAAAATACGATTAACTCCTGATCCGTACACGCCTGTTTTAAATCCTGCGTAACAACAATAGAATCCGGCAGCTTCACTCCGGGAAGACGATGTTTGTGCTCGCGGTTTTCCACCAACATCTTTACCTCTGCCTCAACCTTTGACCAAAGTGTAACCTCATGACCATGCTTTGCTAACATGATCGCCAGTGCAGTTCCCCAACTTCCTGCGCCAAGAAAACTAACTTTACTCATTTTCTGCTAACGCCTCCTTCTCCTTCTTTGTCTTCCATAATTTATTTTCATTTCCGTGTATCAATCTGACAATATTCTGTCTGTGCTGGAAATAAGCAAAAGCGGTAAATAACAGGCTTAAAACCATCATATGTACAAACTGCGGATCCGAATGATAAAAAACAAGTGTATTTGCCGGTATGTACCAGGCAACAAACAAGGAACCAACTGACACATAGCGCGTCAGCACAACAGCCAGAATGAAAATAGCTAATCCAATCGGAATCATGATCGGATGGGCTGCTGACATGACAACAGCAGCCGTAACGGCAATTCCTTTTCCACCTTTAAATCCCAGATAAAACGGATAGTTGTGTCCCAGTACCACGCCAAGACCGCAGTAAAGACAAAGCAGATACCAGTCCTGTGGTGTAGAAAAGCAAAAGCGTATCAATAAAATAGGTATAAATGCCTTTGCAAGATCACCAACAAACGTAATGATTGCCGGAATCACACCAAAGTTGCGAAGTACATTCGTCGTTCCGGCATTTCCACTTCCCAGCTCCCGAATATCCTTTTTATAAAATTTTCCTACAAAATATCCACTTGAAATGCAGCCGCAAAAGTAGCCGACTATCAAACACACTATCATTTCCATTTCCTTTTCTCCATTTCGCTACAGTTATTCTGCTATTTATCCTTTTTGCGCTCCCGAATATAGAACTTTAAGGATGTACCGCCAAACCCAAAAGCTTCACGTATCTTATTTTCCAAATATCTCGTATAAGAAAAATGCATCAGCCGCTTGTCATTGACAAAGATAACAAATGTCGGCGGCTTTACTCCAACCTGTGTCATATAGTAAATCTTTAAGCGGCGTCCCTTGTCAGAAGGTGGCTGCTGCATAGCAACTGCCTCAGCCAAAATATCATTTAAGACACCTGTTGCCACACGAAGCTGGTGGTTCTGAATAACAGCTTCCAGCACATCAAACAGCTTTGGAATACGCTGTCCTGTCTTTGCGGAAATAAATAAGATTTCTGCATATGGCATAAAAGATAATACATTTCTTATCTTATTGGTATACTCTTTTACGGAATTGTTATTTTTTTCTACGGCATCCCACTTGTTGACTGCAATGATCATACCTCTTCCACGATCATGTGCAATCCCTGCAATCTTTGCGTCCTGCTCTGTCACACCCTCTGTTGCATCAATGACAAGCACCACCACGTCTGCACGTTCTACGGCAGAAACCGTTCGTAAAATACTATACCGCTCTATCTCCTCTTTAATTTTATTTTTGCGGCGAAGACCTGCTGTATCGATAAATACATAGTCCCTGTCATTCCAGCTAATGGCGGTATCAATGGCATCTCGTGTCGTTCCTGCTACATCAGAAACGATTACACGATTTTCACCCAGAAGCTTATTGATAATGGAAGACTTTCCAACATTCGGTTTTCCGACGATTGCCACACGTGGACGCTCATCTTCCTCCTGTTCCACATTTTCCGGGAAAAGAGAGGTTACTTCATCCAACATATCACCAATGCCAAGCTTTCCTAAAGAAGATACCGGATGCGGATCACCAATTCCGAGATTGTAAAATTCATATACATCCGGCATCATTTTTTCAAAGCTATCTACCTTATTGACTACTAAAACAACCTTTTTCTGCGCTTTGCGCAACATATCTGCCACTTTAAAATCGGCATCCACAAGCCCCTGTTTCACATCCACGATAAACATAACCACATCGGCCATCTCAATTGCCATCTCAGCCTGTTCACGCATATCACGTAACATCTGGTTGTTGGATTCCGGCTCAATTCCACCGGTATCCATGATCGTAAAGTTATAATTCAGCCAGGATACGTCCGCATAAATACGATCTCTTGTAACACCTGGTGTATCTTTAACAATGGCAATCCTCTCACCTGCCATCATATTAAACAATGTAGATTTTCCGACATTTGGGCGTCCTACAATTGCTACAATCGGTTTACTCACAATCCTGTCCTCCTGTTCTGTATTTCTTAATGATTTACGCTATTTATGATTCTTTTACATTTTTTACAAGATAGTCTGCAATCTTATTATACAATAATGAATTGTAGATTACAGCCTTTGCTGTTGTTCCATATGTCTTTGAAAATGTTTCATTCAAGTCAGACTCTTTGTCACAGCTGTAATTTTTCAGATAAGTTTTAAGCTCCTTTTGATATTCATCATCCGTAACTTCGAGACTTTCTGCCTGTGCGATTGCATTATACACAAGCTGATTTCCAACATCTTCCTTAGAAGTTTTTTCTATCTGCTTGTTGTAATCTTCTTCTGTCATATTCTGTCCCTGCAGATAATCATCTAATGTTGTATTATTCTGTGACAGATAATTTTCAATAGATTTTTTGATCTGTGTCTTCATGGCATTTATTTTGTCCTTTGGATACTTGTTGATCTTTGTATCATCGCATACCTTTTCAACTGCCATGCTCTTAACAATAGACTCTCTTGTCTTTGTCTTATAATCTTTTACGGATTTGTAATCGGAAAGGTTCTTTTTTACAAAAGCATCATCAAACTTTGGTGTGATCTTCTTTCCTCTCTTATAGTTTATCGTAACAGTAAATACCGCAGGCTTTCCCTGAAGATCAGTGTTTTGCGGATAACTGTCCGGAAATGTCACATCTACATCAACGGTATCTCCGATCTTTTTACCGATCAGCCCTGACTCAAAGCCGCCGATAAAGGTGTTGGAACCAATTTCAAGATCATAGCCATCCGGCGTAGTATCTTTGGTGCAGGAACCACCATTAAAAGCTTTGCCATCCATTTTTCCCACATAGTAGATATTAACGGTATCACCTTTTTTGACGGTACCGCTTTTGATCTGCTTATATGTCACGTTGCTGCTTATGACACTGTCAATCTGGCTTTGTACTTTTTTATCGATCTCTTTTTTGTCCAGAGAGATTGTCTTATACTCTGCAAGATCAATATAAGAAGCTGCATCCTTAATCGTAGGATCGGTTACTTCCACTGTTTCGGAAGTTTTCTTTTTTGTATCCGAGCTTTTCTTTCCACAGCCTGTAAATGCAGTAATTGTTAAACTTGCACACAGCATCAGTGCAAGCAGTTTTTTTGTTTTTCTCAATGTTGTTATCCTCCATTCATTCACCGATTTTGTATATTACTTCTGTTGATAAATTTTATCAGTTCTTTTCGGTGATTTCTTCAAATTTCGCTATAACTATGATCTGCCAAAGATACATTTCCTGTATTTCGGACAATACTACAGCATTTTCAGTTATACCATAAACTCCGAAAAAAAGAAAGTCTTTCCCAAAAACTTCATAAAAATTTTGAAAAATCAAAGTGGCAGCATCTTTTTGAAAGAAGATAGGTAATTGACGTTAAATTCAAAAAGGGATATATTTAGTAAGGTGGTAAATGCGTATCTGTCTGCAGCATGATAAATCAAACCCTGCAGATACCGGGTAATGCTATGCCCGTATGCTACAAGAAAGCTTGATACGACATGTTGCCTAAAATATGTAAATTACTGTATAAGGAATGGAGAATATTATGTCTGTTAGAAAATTTCAGGATTCTATGCCCCTTGCCCCATTAAAGATTGTGGCACTTGGTAACTGTAAAGAAATTGGTGATAAGATCAATCAGATTATTGTAGAGCGACGTACAAAGGCACTTTCCGATTCCCGTAAACCGGACTTTAAAATGACAGGTTATGATACGGACAACTATCTTGTCGACTTTGACTGTCCAAGATTTGGTACCGGTGAGGGAAAGGTTGTGATCAATGAATCGATCCGTGGTTCCGATCTGTTTATTATTTCAGATACGGTCAATTACAATGAAACTTATAAAATGCGTGGGGAAAATACACCAATGTCTCCGGATGATCATTTTATGGATCTTAAGCGTGTTATCATGGCATGCAGCGGGCATCCAAGACGTATTACCGTGATCATGCCTTATTTATATGAAGGACGTCAGCATCTTCGTCTGATCAATGAATCCCTTGACTGTGCCCAGGCACTTCAGGAGTTAGTTGCAATGGGAGTTGAAACGATCATTACGTTTGATGCGCATGATAATCGTGTACAGAATGCTATTCCAAACAATGGTTTTGATAACTTCTACACATCTTACCAGTTTATTCAAAAGATTTTAGAAACAAATACAGATATGGTTGTCGATGAGGATCATCTGACTATCGTAAGCCCGGACGAAGGCGGTATGCGCCGTGCTGTTTATTACGCAAGTCTGCTTGGAGTTGATATGGGCATGTTTTATCGCAGAAGAAACTATTCTACGATGATCAACGGAGAACATCCTGTCGTATCTGTTGAGTTTTTAGGAAAAGATGTTGCAAACAAGGATGTGATCATTATTGATGATATGATCGCTTCCGGTGAAACCATGCTCGGTGTTGCAAAAGAGCTTAAGAAAAGGAATGCCAGAAAGGTTATCTTATGTGCAACCTTTGGCCTTTTTTCAAATGGCATCAAACATCTTGACGAGGCATACAAAGAAGGACTTTTTGATTATGTCTATACAACAAATCTTTGTTACTGTCCAAAAGAGCTGCTTGAAAAGCCATACTATCACAATGTAGACCTTAGCAGATATATTGCTCTTATCATTGATACCTTGAATCATGATACTTCCGTCAATGATATTCTGGATGCCACAAAGCGTATTCAGGAATTAGTCGACAAGCGAAATAAAACCGTTTAAGTTTCCTCTTTTTCCACCGGATGCACGATGGGAAAACAAAAGCTTACTATGGCAGCAGGTGCAGATACCGGACACATGAATGTGTTCCGGTAAAAGCCCTGCTTCTTTTAGTTGCAATTTATTTGCCTTCCAAAGATCCAACTGATACTTCTGCTCTTTTTCATTCGAACAATACGAAATTTCCTGTGCAAATTCTGCCGAGTAATTGTCACAAAAAGCCTTGATCACATCACCACTTACTTCGTAGCAGGACTGACAGATCGATGGCCCGATCACTGCAACGATATTTTCGCAACGGCTTTTAAATTCCTGCTGCATCTTTTGTACCGTCTTCGCTCCGATTTTTCCTACTGTTCCCCGCCAGCCGGAATGAGAGGCAGCAATCACTTTTTGAACCGGATCAACGAAAAAAAGCGGCACACAGTCTGCATATGAGGTTGCCAGACATACATTTTTCTCTGCCGTCATCAATCCATCGATCCCTGACAGTCTTTTTTCTATCTTATCCTGACAGATATCTTCCTTACCGACTACCTGAATTTTTGTTTCGTGAATCTGGTCTGACAGTACCAGTGTCTGGGAAGATACGCCCATACTCTGACAAAACCTTTTAAAATTTTCTTCTACATTCTGATCAGGCTCTCCTCTGTCAAAGCCAAGATTTAATTCTGCTAAATATCCTTTGCTGATTCCTCCAAATCGTGTAGAAAATGAAACATTGACAAACTTCATGTCATCAAATGCGTGAAAACGGATCACCGGAACTGTATCTGCATGCTCCAGATAACATTCCTCTGTTTTTGCCTCATTCCAAAGCTCCCATATTTTTCTCTCTTCCATGTTTTTCCCTACCTTTCAAGCTATATACTACATAAAAGCATTTTTTAAATGCGTGATCTTTTCCCCTTCAAAAGCAACCACATCGAACCGGCATGGAATATCCATACCAGAATAATGCCTGCTATACAAATAATACTCTGCTGTCTGCCGAATCCTTTTTTGTTTGGCAGGAGTAACGGCCGCCAAAGCAGCTCCCGGATAAGCTGCCCTGCGGTACTTAACTTCTACAAAAACCAAATATTCATCCTCTCTGGCAATAATATCAATTTCACCATGATAGGAATGAAAATTTCTTTCCAATATCTCGTATCCTTCTTTTTCTAAAAATAAAACAGCCTGTTCTTCATAGGCTGTTCCTATTTTGTAATAATGATTTTTTCTAATGTTGTTTTCCTCCCGCATGATTCTCTTTTTCTATTTCTATGTTCGATAATGCTTCTAACGCTTTCTTTTGCTAACGTGCTTATCCATTACCTTTCCCTTAATCTTATCCATTGCATCGACGTATACCAGTACCTCTGCAACGACCTGATACAGTTCCTTTGGGATATATTCTCCAATCTCTAAGTCACTTAAGCTTTTGGCAAGCTTTTCATCCTTATGAACCGGAATCTCATGAGAAGCAGCTTCTGAAATGATCTTATCTGCCAGATAACCTCTTCCGCTTGCAATTACCTTTGGTGCCGGCTCGTTACTCTCATATTCCAGTGCGATTGCTGATTTTTCCATATCCGGCTTTACAATATCTTTTCCATAAATCTTCTTTTTTGATTCACCCATAAAAGCCTCATTTCTGCACACCTATTGATAGAATATGCTCTAAACCCAAACTAAATCTGCTGCTTAACCTTCTGATCCTGCTACAATGAATTTTTCATGTCATACAAAATGTGTAATAAAAGTTTCTCTATGTATAGGACAAGGGCCATACTTTTGTAATGCTGCAATGTGATCTGCAGAACCATATCCCTTATTCTGTGCAAATCCATACATTGGATATACCTGATCCATCTCCACCATCATACGATCCCTTGTAACCTTTGCTAAAATGCTTGCTGCGGCAATCGAAACACTTTTTGCATCTCCTTTTACGATTCCTACCTGCTTCTGCCCTACATTTGGGATCGTAACAGCATCAACCAGTAACAGATCCGGTTCTATTTTTAAAGAAGCGATTGCCTGCTGCATCGCCTCATACGTTGCCTGCAAAATATTAATCTCATCAATTCTCTGTGGTGACACGATCCCCACACCCCATGCGAGTGCTTTCTCACATATTTCATCGTATAACAGATCACGCTTTTTCGCACTTAATTTTTTGGAATCATTCAGATATAAAATCTGTACGTCACTTGGCAAAATACAGGCACCGGCTACTACCGGCCCGGCTAATGGCCCACGTCCTGCCTCATCAATCCCACAGATTGCCGTATATTCTGTCTGATACTTATCCTCAAAAGCATGCATCCTTTCTAAGCGTTCCAGCTCATCAAGAAGTGCCTTTGCCTTCTTGCGATACTGTTCAACAATATTCTGAACTCCCTTGCGCGGATCTTTTGCATATTCCTGCATCAGTTTTTTTCGTTCTTCCCAGGAAGCTTCTGCAAACTCCTGCTTTATCATAGAAATCGCTTTTGACATAATGTAAATTACTCCTTTTTATGGAATAGGATCAGGAAAACTTCAAAACGTGGTTCCTTTTTTCTTTATAGGATCAAACTATCAAAACATAGCGCAGATGGTTCCAAATCTTGAAAAAGGCCAGACGCACAAAAATACTTTTCCGATGATGTCCTTTTTATGTACCAGACCAACATAACTGCTTCTGCTGTCTGTACTCATATTCCGGTTGTCTCCCAGAACAAAATATTCATTTTTATGCAGCTTGATCGGCTCCTGTGCTTTTCCGGGATCTGCCATAGCAGTCTTTCCATAAACATCATCTTTTAATCTCTGATCATTGATATATACCTTTCCATTTTTAATCTGGACGGTTTCTCCCGGCAGACCGATCACCCGTTTCACATAGTAGGTATCTGTCTGCTGCATGGCATCTGTCTGATTCTTAATAGGAAATACAACTATGTCATATCTTTTTGGATTTTCCACATAATAACTGACCTTTTGTATGATAACAGAATCACCATTTTGTAACGTAGGCTCCATAGACTCTCCCTCTACCCAAGTCTGATGCGCTACATAATGTGTCACACCGGCTGCGATGATATAAGCAAGTAATATACAGCCGGCAAGTACCAGTAAGCTGTGAAGCAAACGAAATGATTTTTTTTCGTCTTCTACTGTTTCTTCCTGATAGATTGGTGCCTTTTTCGAAACAACCGGTTCGTTCTGCTCTGGCATTGTTTCATGGGCAGGATGTTCTGCTTTTAAGAACAGATCTGTCAGGATTTCTTTTGACAATCCATCCCTCTCTAGTGCAGCACCATAATACAGTTTTGCTGTCTTACAAGCTTCAAGACTGTCTGCAATCTCTTCCTCATCATACAAATGTATCTGCATAGCCTATCCTCAGCTTTCTTTTTGCTCCGGCAGTTCCAAACTGATCGCTCCAAGCTTTCCGGCACGAAAATCATCGATCAGACATTTCGCTGCCTTATCTACATCATAAACTCCACCAGTCTTCATACAGCCACGTCGTTCGGCAATAAACTCTAACTGCTTGGCACAATCTTCTGCCTGTTCAATCTGATAGAACGAAGCAACCGCGCCCGAATAATTCTGATTAAGATATTCTAATAAAAGAATGCTTAACTCATAAATATTAAACAGTTCATCTTTGATCGAACCAATAAATGCAAGACGAAGTCCAACCTGCTGATCCTCGAACTTAGGCCATAAGATTCCGGGTGTATCTAAAAGTTCTACGTTTTTATTCAAACGAATCCACTGTTTTCCCTTTGTCACACCAGGCTTATTTCCGGTCTTAGTGCAGGCTTTTCTGGCAAAGCTGTTAATGAACGTAGATTTGCCCACATTTGGTATGCCAACGATCATGGCACGGATCGGCCGGTTTAAGATACCTCTTTTACGATCTCTCTCAATCTTTGCCTGACATGCTTTTTGTATCACATCCTGTACTGCCTTGACACCTGCACCACTTTTCGAATTTACTTTTGTGACAAAATATCCTTTTTGCTCATAATATGTCATCCACTGCTTTGTCACTTTTTCATCCGCCAGATCATATTTATTTAACAATATAATTCTTGACTTTCCATTTGCCATCTGATCAATGTCCGGATTTTTGCTGCTAAATGGCACCCTTGCATCTACCAATTCAACAATTACGTCAATTAATTTTAAATCCTCCTGCATCGCACGCTTTGCCTTTGTCATATGACCGGGATACCACTGAAACTGCATAATCTCCTCCATCTTCTAACTATTGTCTTTTTATTGTAAGCAATCAAACATTTCATCGTAAGACTACTTTTTGCTCCTCATCTTTTGCGTTTTTTTATTGCGCTGAGGATGTATCCTGCTTCTTTTCTTCTGCTTTCTTATAACCGTCAATGTGACTGATCAACTCGATGGTATTCATACGAATCCATGCTTTTCCAACGATATTATCCTTCACAATATTTCCCACGTTTGCATTACGACTGTCTTCGCCATTGTTCCGGTTGTCACACAGCATAAAATATTCTCCTCTGTCCAGTGTGACCGGTTCTAACGCAAGTCCGCCATTTTCCATTGTCGGAAAATGAATTTTTTCATTTAACTTCTTTCCATCAATATAAACCTTACCGCTTTTTATCTGAACCGTTTCACCGGGAAGCCCTATCACGCGCTCCACAGAATAATAATTATGTTCCGAACCACTCTGTTCTACTACAACGATATCATTTCTCCTGATCGAATGAAGACGATACGACATTTTATTTACTAATATTTTATCACCATTTTCCAAAGTCGGACTCATATACTCCCCTGATACCGTAAATGTTTCCAAACCATGATGTGTAATCAAAAAAGCAGCAACGATAACAAAGACAACCTCAGCAACCGTGATCAGGATCTTTTTGATCAGCTGCTTTCTTGCTTCCTTCCGGTTTTCCAGATCAAAATCATATTTCATGCAGAGTATTCTCCTAAATCATATATTCTTTCATCGTCCGCAGAGCCTGCTTACCAATCACGCAGTCAAAATGTTCCTTGCAATACTGCTCCATAAACGGATGCATGGTGCACAAGGTTCCATACTCAGATAATCTCTGGCATACTTCGAGATATTCTTTTAATCTCAGCTTGCCTTTTTTAATAACAAGATACCAGACACCAGACTTTGCATCATGATACAGCTTACTGGAAATATTTTTTGCTGTCTGTATAGTCTGTGCGAACTGCTCTAACAGATCAAGATTTTCAAACTGATAAACTCTTGCCGCAGACTGGATTTTTTTCTGCTGATCCTTGATCTTTTTAGACTGCGAATCCTTCATCGCCTGTTTTGCTGTCTTTTCTTCAAAATCAGGCATATGTTCTTCCTGATGCAGCTTCTCCTCTTCCTCAGATACGGCGTCAGCAATCGTAGCTGCTGTATTATCATCGATCATCCCGGCAAGATTCTGAATCTGGTTTAGCATATTATGTATGCCATCTTCTCCTTTATCTGAAAATGTAATTGTCAGGGAGTCATCCGGCATACGCATAAGCTGCATGGAAATCATGCCACTTTCTACCTCATATCCAATCTCTTCTTCTGCACGTTCCACAAGCTGCTCCAAAAAATTGCGCGATTTTTCCTGATTCGTAAAAAAATCCTCTATCCTTAATCCGTACTCATTCATCTCTTCTACAGTCATATGACACTGTACGGTATTTTTGCCTATTCTTTCAAATTCCATAGGAGTCCCTCCTTTATCTTTCATGTCCCTATCTTAATCCCAATGCAACATTCTGTCAATCATTCTCCCTAGAAGAACACCTTTCTGTAACAACGGACATCAGCGCTACATTTTGAGTGATTTCTTAATTCACAAAGAAAGAACGCCGTATATCCTCTCTGCCCACTACCGTATGAGCAATTTCCTATTACATAAAAAAAGGGGGCACCCTGCGGGTACAGGATGCCTTAGGTATGAATTGAAAAAAGGGTAGTAGGTTTCCCTACTAACAAATATAGGATATACGTTTTTTTTCGTATTGTCAATATAATTCACATAAAAAATATTAAAAAAGTATAAACTTATCTATTCTTTTTCGCTTTTATCTGCAAAATGTGTTTTAATACTTTAACCTATCGAAGTAAAAAATATGCCAGCACCAGAATTCCCAATGCGATACGATACCAGCCAAAGACCTTAAAATCGTGCTTTTTAATAAAGCTCATCAGAAAACGAATGACAAAAATAGAAACTATAAATGCTGTAATCATTCCTACTGCCAAAACTTCTATTTCCAAAGCAGAAAAATGTAAACCAAATTTCCAAAGCTTTAAAATGCTTGCACCAAACATGACCGGAATGGCAAGATAAAATGTAAATTCTGCCGCAACCGTTCTCGAAAGACCAAGTATCAGTCCTCCTATGATCGTTGCACCGGAGCGCGATGTTCCGGGTAGCAGGGCTGCTACTAACTGAAACATTCCGATATAGAAGGCAATCGGATAAGTAATACCTGCAATATCATGAATCTTAGACTCTTTCTCTTTGTTCCAGTTTTCTACGATGATAAACAAAATACCAACTACGATAAGCATGATCGCTACTGTCTGATAATTGTAAAACATTTCTTCTATCTTATCACCAAGCACAAGTTCTAAGATAACAGCCGGAATACATGCCACTACGATTTTAAACCACATGGAAAAAATGTCTTTTTTGATCAGGCCCTTTTTGGGTGTTGTAAACGGCCAGATATCTTTCCAAAACAATACTACAACTGCTAAAATTGCTCCTAATTGAATAACGACAAGAAACATCTCCTTAAAGGCCGCTGACATAGAAAGCTTTACAAACTCATCAAACAGGATCATATGTCCTGTACTGCTGATTGGCAGCCATTCTGTAATTCCTTCTATAATTCCAAATAAAACAGCTTTTAATAATTCCACTACATTCCCCTCCTAAAAATTTAATGCAGCGCCAGACACCATGTTCTTTTGTTATCTGGCTACTGCATCATAATGCTATCTTCGCGCAAATCAATGATTCGTTGTACTTAGTCTAATTCAATCTCCAAAAGATCTTTTGGAGGAATCTTTTCTGTCGATTCTTTCACAGATTTTGCAACAGCCAGTTTTGCTTTATTGATTGGAAGTAAGGTACCTACTCCGGCAATACATCCGCCAGGACATCCCATACCTTCAATCATACAGCCATCTTTCTTACCGGCTTTTGCCAAAAGAAGCATCTTCTTACATTCATCCAAGCCTTCTGCATGCTCAATCATAACATCTGTTCCCGGATAGTATTCCTCGATACATTCTTCAATCGCATGAGAAACACCACCGGCAACGGCATATCCGCGTCCTGCTCCTGTTGCATCATGCAGTGCACGTCCTGCAGGATACTTGCTAAAGTCAATATCTTTTGCTTTAAAGATTGCATTTAATTCTTCAAAAGTGATAACAAAATCTACATCACTTCGAACAGATCTTCTGGATGCCTCTAACTTCTTTGCTGCACATGGTCCGATAAATACAACTTTTGCATCCGGATGTTTTTTCTTAATACTGCGGGCTGTTGCAACCATCGGCGTTAATTCCTGCGAAATACTGTCAATTGTCTCTGGAAAATATTTTTTAGCAAGCATTGACCAAGCCGGACAGCATGATGTCAATAAGAATGGCAAGTCACCATTTACCACTTCTTTCACATAATGATGTGCTTCCGAAACAGCACCGATATCTGCACCCAGTGCTACTTCATGAACAGCAGCAAATCCAACATCCTTCAGTGCTGCAATAATCTGTGCCGGTGTAACATCCGCACCAAACTGACCTTCAAATGCAGGCGCAATCTCTGCAATCACTTCGTTTCCCTGTGTAATCGCACGAATCAACTGGAAAATCTGAGACTTATCGGCAATGGCACCAAATGGGCAGCTTGCCATACACTGACCACAGGAAACACACTTCTCATTGTTAATCTTCGCTCTTCCATGTTCATCGCTTTCGATCGCATTGATGCCACAAGCTTCCGCACAAGGACGAACTCTTTTTCCAATTGCATGATATGGACAGATAGCAATGCACTTACCACATTTTATACATTTATCCTGATCAATATACGCCTTGCCGTCAACCATAGAAATCGCTTCCTTAGGACAGACTTCCATGCAAGGATGCGCTACACATCCATGGCACATATTGGTAACTTCTACTTTATTATCTTCGCACATGTCACAGGCAGATGGAATAACCTGCATCAGAGGCGGCTCATAATATTTTTCTGTAATGTTACTCTCTTCATATCCTTCCGTAACGTGTACCGGTCTATCTAATGGACGTAATGAAAGCCCCATAGCAAGACGAACGCGCTCGGATGCGATTGCACGCTCTCTCCAGATACTCTCGCGATATAAAGGCACATCAGATGGGGTAATTCGATATGGAATTTCCTCTAAATCATGACTCACATCTCCTTCACGAAACGCTGCACGTGCCACTTCTTCAAACACCTGTTCTCTGATCTTACTTGTCTGTGTACTAACTCCACGCATGTACCACTTTCCTCCTATCAATTAATTAACGTATGAAATAGTTGCAAAAAAGTATTTTAAATAAATTTGTTGTTCCCATGAGCAATCTCATAAATTTCCATAGAAAAGTCTGAAATCTCATCACTCAGATTTTCAGTATAACGGAAATGATAGAAAATCTCAATCAAAACTTATCAAAATTTATGAATTTCGGCGAAAATGTCTTTCTATAGGGAAGTTTTCTCTTTCCATTTTCGCTGAAGTACCACTATTATTTCACTTTCCTCCTGTATAAGAACAAAGAGTCGCTTGCGCGGAATGGGCATCCTCACGGAGTGTTTTTATGCTATAGTAAACGAGAATGTACCAACCTCAAAAAGTTAGAATTAGAAATCTAACGATTGGAAGTCGGTATAAAAGTTTCCTATAACATAAAAAAAGAGAATGCCAGCGCATTCTCTCTGCAAGAATTTCTTCGAAATTCTTGTTGGCGCACCACTACGATACAAGCAATTTCCTATAAAGTAAAAAAGAAGTGCTCTCAATGAAAGCACTTCTTCTACATTGTAAAAAATATTTATTCCTTCGAACAAGAAAGAAACAGATTATTTTACAACTTTCTTTAATTCTTCTGTAAGCTTTGGAACAATCTTGTTCAAATCGCCAACAATACCATAATCAGCTACATCAAAGATTGGAGCTGAGCTGTCTTTGTTGATTGCGATAATGATATCAGACTCTTCCATACCTGCTGTATGCTGAATAGCACCAGAGATACCGATTGCAAAATAAACATTAGGGCGAACTGTCTTACCTGTCTGACCTACCTGAAGTTCCTTTGGTAACCAGCCATTATCTACTACAGCACGTGAGCAGCTGACTGTTCCACCAATTACATCTGCAAGATCCTGAAGCATCTTGAAGTTCTCTGCACTACCAACACCACGACCACCAGATACAAGAATCTTAGCGTCCATAATATCTACTGTATCAGAAAGTTCTTTTACGATATCAACGATCTCTACATATTTGTTGTTTGGAGTAAATCCTGGATTGTACTCGATTACTTCTGCCTTAGCACCTGCCATTGGCTCAATCTTCTGCATAACACCAGGACGAACCGTAGCCATCTGAGGACGGTTGTCAGGGCATGCGATGGTAGCGATTGTGTTACCACCAAATGCAGGACGAGTCATAAGAAGCTGATTATGCTTCTGCTCTTTTCCAGGAATTGGATTGATTGGGAAATCACCAATCTCAAGTACAGTACAGTCTGCTGTAAGACCTGTTGCTACTCTTGCAGATACGCGAGGACCTAAATCTCTACCGATTGCTGTAGCACCAACCAAAACGATCTCAGGCTTGTACTCATTGATAACAGATGCTAATGCATGAGCATAAGGCTCTGTTCTGTATTCTTTTAACTCAGGATCATCTACAACGATAACCTTATCTGCGCCGTATTCAGCTAACTGATCTGTAAGGCCTTTGATGCCGGAACCAATCAGAACTGCTGTAACGTCTGTATTTAAATCACCTGCAAGCTCCTTAGCTTTTCCAAGTAATTCAAAAGCAATACCACTTAATTCATTGTCTACCTGCTGTGCGAAGACATAGACACCTTTATATTCTTCTAAACCCATTTTAGTCACCACTTTTCCTTATATTATTAGATTACATGTTTCTCTTTTAATTTGCCCATGATGTAAGCTACTGACTCATCAGCGTCCAGTTCAACCTTTTCGCCTGCTCCCTTTCTTACCTTATCAGAAGCCTTAGCAATCTTAGTTGGAGAACCAGCTAAACCAAGGTTAGAATCATCAACATCCTTTAAGTCTTTTCTTCCCCATACAGTAATCTCTGCATCAAATGCATCAAAGATTCCGCCCGGAGTCATGTAGCGAGGCTCATTTAACTCTGAAAGAGCTGTAACCAGGCAAGGCATTTTAGCCTTTAATACATGGTATCTGTCATCATACTGACGCTCTACAACTACGCTGTCTCCCTCAATCTTAATTGCCTTAGCATAAGAGATAACAGGAAGATCAAGGTGCTCAGAAATCTGAGGACCTACCTGAGCTGTATCACCATCGATAGCCTGACGACCTGTGATGATCAAATCATAATCAATATTTCTAAGTGCACCTGCAAGTGTAGTAGAAGTTGCCCAAGTATCGGCACCACCTAATACTCTGTCTGTTACAAGGATACCCTTGTCTGCGCCCATAGCGATTGCTTCACGAAGCACTTCCTCTGCTTTTGGAAGTCCCATTGTTAAAACAGTAACTTCTGCACCATACTCATCTTTTAATCTAAGTGCTGCTTCCAAACCTGCTTTGTCATCAGGGTTCATAATGGCAAGCATAGCACCTCTGTCCAATGTACCATCCGGATTGAATTTAACTCCGCCTTTGGTATCTGGAACCTGCTTTACACATACTACTATTTTCACGGCTTTGTCACTCCTTGTCTTAAATTTTTGTTTGTGTGATGTTATTTATTACTTTAATAAACTTCCGGAAATAACCATACGCTGTACTTCTGAAGTACCCTCGTAGATTTCTGTAATCTTAGCATCACGCATCATACGCTCTACATCATATTCTCTGATGTAACCATAACCACCATGTAACTGAACAGCCTTAGTTGTTACTTCCATAGCAACCTCAGCAGCATACAGCTTAGCCATAGCAGCTTCTACAGAATAAGAAACCTTCTGTCCTTCTGCAAACATCTGCTTCTTCATAGCAGCTTTATATACAAGGTTCTTAGCAGCTTCTACCTTTGTAGCCATGTCAGCAAGCTGGAACTGTGTATTCTGCTGAGCAGAAATAGCACGACCGAACTGCTTTCTTTCCTTTGTATACTCGATTGTTCTCTCTAAAGCGCCCTCTGCAATACCAAGTGCCTGTGCAGCGATACCAATACGACCACCATCCAGAGTATGCATAGCGATTGGGAAGCCCTTACCCTGAGGTCCTAAAAGAGCATCCTTAGGAATGCGGCAATCCTGGAAGATCAATTCATAAGTAGAAGAACCACGGATACCCATCTTCTTCTCCTTTGTACCAAAGCTGAATCCAGGTGTTCCCTTCTCTACGATAAATGCAGAGAACTTCTTAACCTTTCTTCCTCTCTTGTCTTCGATAATATCTGTATAAGCAATAATAATATATACGTCAGCAACTTCACCGTTTGTGATGAAACACTTAGAACCATTTAATACCCACTCATCACCATCTAAAACAGCCTTTGTCTGAACACCCTGTGCATCTGTACCTGCACCAGGCTCTGTAAGACCAAATGCACCAATCTTCTTACCGCTGGCAAGATCAGGAAGATATTTCTTCTTCTGCTCTTCTGTACCATATGTAAGAATTGGATCAGCACAAAGTGATGTATGTGCTGATACGATAACACCTGTAGTACCGCAAACCTTAGAAAGTTCCTCTACACACATAACATATGATAAAATATCACAACCCTGTCCACCGTACTCCTTTGGTACAGGAATACCCATGAATCCATATTTTCCCATTTTCTGAACGTTATCCATAGGGAAGTGTTCTGTTTCGTCAACCTCTTGAGCCATAGGTTTAACTTCTGTCTCAGCGAAATCTTTGAAAAGCTGTCTCGCCATCTCATGCTTTTTACTTAATGTAAAATCCATGCCTTTCTTTACCACCTTTCCTGAATTTGTATTGTTTTTCAATACCATATATTCTTCAAAGACAGGCTGTGTAATACACAGCTTGTCTTTGCCAATCAAAATCTTGCAGCTTTATCCTGCCACTGATCTGTTATGATCAATGCGATATTATTTGCTGTAATCGTAGAAACCGATACCAGTCTTCATACCAAGCTTACCAGCACGAACCATCTTTCTAAGAAGTGTATGTGCACGGTACTTCGAATCACCTGTCTCTGTATAAAGAACATCCATAATAGCAAGGCAGATATCAAGACCTACTAAATCGCCAAGTGCAAGAGGTCCCATTGGATGGTTTGCGCCAAGCTTCATAGCTGTATCAATACCTTCTACAGAAGCAACACCATCAGCATAAATACCAACAGCTTCATTGATCATAGGAATCAGGATTCTGTTTACTACGAAACCAGGAGCTTCCTTAACTTCTACAGGAGTTTTACCAATTTCCTTAGAAATAGCAATAATCTTATCATTTACTTCATCAGTAGTGTTCTCACCACGGATAACTTCGATCAGCTTCATAACAGGAGCCGGATTGAAGAAATGCATACCGATAACCGGTCTGTCAATTCCTGCACCAATCTCTGTTACAGAAAGAGAAGATGTGTTTGTAGCGAAGATACAATCTTTGTTCTTGCAGATATCCTGTAACTCTTTGAATGTCTGTTTCTTAATGTCCATAACTTCCAAAGCTGCCTCTACGATCAGATCGCAGTCTGTACAGATTTCTTTTGTACCTGTTGTAATCTTAGAAAGGATAGCATCAGCAGAAGCCTGATCCATTTTACCCTTAGCGATTCTCTTCTCGAATCCCTTAGCAATCTTATTCTTACCGTTTGCAGCGAACTCATCATTGATATCGCATAAATATACTTCATAACCTTCTGTCTGTGCAAATGCCTGCGCAATACCAGAACCCATTGTACCAGCACCAATTACTCCAACTTTCATGATATTACCTCCATTTATTTGTTTTTTCAAAATTTATATATCCTGCAGCCTATAAAACTGCAGCATCTGAAAACACCTTTCCCTATCTATGTATTTTCAGAACATAAGCAAAAAATGATTAGCAGTTCTTAAATGGAACTACTTTTAATTTCTTTTCTTTGTCCTTCTCTAAGAAGTTACCCATTCCGGCTTTCTGATCTTCTGTTTCAAAGCATCCGCCAAAGAGTTTTTCCTCGATAACGATTGCCTGATCCATATCAACCTGAAGTCCTTCATTGATTGCTTTCTTACAGCTGCGAACAGCAATAGGAGCCTGCTTTGCAATACCGGCTGCCATCTTCTGTGCTGCCGGAAGAAGTTCTTCCTGTGGATATACAGCATTGACAAGACCAATACGGTATGCTTCGTCTGCTTTGATATTTCTTGCAGAATAAATCATCTGCTTAGCCATACCAGGGCTTACCAGACGAGCAAGTCTCTGTGTACCACCAAATCCAGGTGTGATTCCAAGACCAACCTCAGGCTGACCAAATACAGCGTTGTCAGAGCAGATACGAATATCACAGCTCATAGAGATCTCGCATCCACCACCGAGTGCAAAACCGTTAACTGCTGCGATAACAGGGATTGGGAATGTTTCTAATTTACGAAATACATCATTTCCCTTCTTACCAAATGCTTCACCTTCTGCCTTTGTTAATGTGCTCATCTCTCCGATGTCAGCACCTGCAACGAAAGACTTCTCACCTGCACCTGTAAGGATCAGGCATCTTACTGTATCTAAATCTACAGCATCAAGTGTTGCGTTTAATTCATCGAGAACCTGACTGTTTAATGCATTTAATGCCTTTGGACGGTTGATCGTAATTGTTCCGACAGCTCCGTCTACTTCATATAAAATGAAATCCATTGTTCTTACTCCTTTTTATATTTTTATAATACGTTGGAATGCTAAACAGCACCCCAACAGGGAGAATGTAAAAAGTAATGCTTTTTATCTTCTCCTGAATTATCTTTCAACGATTGTAGAGCAGCCCATACCGCCACCGATACAAAGTGTTGCAAGACCCTTCTTAGCATCTCTCTTAACCATCTCATGAAGAAGAGTAACTAAGATACGGCATCCTGAAGCTCCTACCGGATGACCAAGTGCAATCGCACCACCGTTTACATTTACCTTAGACATATCAAATCCAAGATCCTTAGCAACTGCTACAGACTGAGCTGCGAATGCTTCGTTTGCTTCGATAAGATCCATATCGTCGATAGAAAGACCTGTCTTAGCAAGAACCTTCTTTGTAGAAGCAACTGGTCCTACACCCATGATAGAAGGATCTACACCGCCAAGTGCTCCTGCAACGAATGTAGCCATAGGAGTTACACCTAACTCTTTTGCCTTCTCTTCGCTCATAACTACGATAGCTGCTGCACCATCATTGATACCAGATGCGTTACCAGCTGTAACAACACCGCCCTCTTTACCAGAGCAGCACTTTAAGTTAGAAAGGCTTTCAGCTGTTGTTCCAGGACGAGGTCCCTCATCCTTATCAAATACTGTAACACCCTTTCTTGTCTTGATCTCTACAGGAACGATCTCATCATCGAACTTG
The DNA here is from genome assembly GCA_934317005.1 of uncultured Lachnospiraceae bacterium. Lineage (GTDB taxonomy): Bacteria > Bacillota > Clostridia > Lachnospirales > Lachnospiraceae > Butyribacter. Next base: position 7,326 of record CAKREB010000008.1, on the reverse strand, counting down.
CCTGCGTTGATAGCTGCTTCACACTTCTGCTGGCTGTTTGCAGCAAATGCGTCTAACTCTTCACGAGTTAACTTCCACTGATCAGCAACATTTTCTGCTGTGATCATCATATGATACTGATTGAATGCATCCCATAATGCATCATTTACCATTGTATCGATTAACTTACCATTGTTCATACGGTATCCGAAACGACCCTGCATCATAGCATATGGAGCCATAGACATGTTTTCCATACCACCTGCTACTACGATATCAGCATCACCTGCTTCGATCATCTGTGCTGCCATATTTACACAGTTAAGACCGGAACCACAAACAACGTTTACTGTAACTGCAGGAGTTTCAATAGGCAAACCTGCCTTAATAGAAGCCTGACGTGCAACGTTCTGGCCTAAACCAGCCTGAATAACACAACCCATGTATACATGATCAACCTGATCAGCTGGTACACCGGCTCTCTTAAGAGCTTCCTTAATTACAATAGAACCTAAAACAGGTGCTGGAGTTGTACTAAGTCCTCCACCCATCTTACCGATTGCAGTACGGCATGCGCCTGCTAAAACTACTTTCTTTGCCATAATTTTAAATCCTCCTTAATTGATTAATATACTGACAGAATCCTGTCGCGGCATTACTCTTTCCAAACACTTGTCCTATGTATGATCAAACAACAGACGAATGCTATCGTAATGCACTTTCACTGTTTATCATATATCAGATTGTCTAAATTTTCAAGCATTTTTCGTCTAATAATTGTCACATTTTTCCGTGAGTTGAAATAGAATGCGAAAAGTGTTATCTTATAAAAAGAATGTATAAATTGTGTCTGCGCACTGCTATACACAATTTATAGCGGTGTTTCTCAGCTGTTAAAGCAGCATGATAAAAAGAACCGAGCGATGGATTTATCCTAAAAGCAGTGCAAGAATGGAGGTAAAATATGAGCTTTAAATCAATGTACGAAAGCAAACTGACAACTGCCGATGAGGCAGTAAAAGTTGTAAAATCAGGCGACTGGGTTGACTATGGATGGTGTACAGGTACTCCGGTAGCATTAGATGCTGCTATGGCAAAAAGATTACCGGAACTGACAGACGTTAATTTCCGCGGCGGTATTTTAATGCATAAGCCGGAGATTTTCAAGATTGAGGAGCCTGCAAAGCATATGACATGGAACTCATGGCATATGGGTGGATTAGAGCGTAAGGCTATCGCAGAAGGATTTTCTTTCTACGCACCGATTCGCTACTCTGAGCTTCCACGCTACTACCGCGACTCAGCAACACCATCAAATGTTGCTATGTTCCAGGTTGCACCTATGGACGAGCATGGTTTCTTTAACTTTGGTCCGAACGCATCCCATATGGCTGCTATGTGCGAGCGCGCTAAGACAATCATTGTAGAAGTAAATGAAAATATGCCACGCTGTCTTGGCGGATTCGAAGAATCTATCCACATCAGCAAAGTCGATATGATCGTACAGGGTGACAATCCTGCCATCGATGCAATGGGTGAGGCCGGTCCTGCTACAGAAGTTGATGAAGCTGTTGCAAAATACATTGTAAATGAGATTCCGGATGGCGCATGTCTTCAGCTTGGTATCGGCGGTATGCCAAATGCCGTAGGTTCTCTGATCGCACAGTCTGACTTAAAGGACTTAGGTGTTCATACGGAAATGTATGTTGACGCATTCGTTGACATTGCAAAAGCCGGAAAGATTACCGGTCTAAACAAAAGTATTGATAAAGGCCGCCAGGTATATGCTTTTGGTGCCGGCACAAAGAAATTATATGATTATCTGAACGAAAATCCGGAATGTATGAGCGCACCGGTTAATTATACAAATGATATCCGTCAGATTTCTGCACTCGATAAGTTTGTATCCATCAATAATGCAGTTGATATCGATCTGTTTGGTCAGGTTAATGCCGAATCAGCAGGTACAAAACATATCAGTGGAGCCGGCGGACAGCTCGACTTCGTACTTGGCGCTTATCTCTCAAACGGCGGTAAGTCTTTCATCTGTATGTCATCTACCTTCACACAGAAGGATGGTACCGTAAAGTCAAGAATCAATCCTACTTTAAATAATGGTTCTATCGTTACAGATACACGTGCCAACATACATTATTTCGTCACCGAATATGGTATCGTAAACTTAAAGGGATTATCTACATGGCAAAAAGCAGAATCTATTATTTCTGTTGCACATCCTGATTTCCGTGACGAACTGATCAAGGAAGCAGATAAGCTTCATATCTGGAAAGCAAGTAATAAAAGATAATTGTTGCAAAACAGATATTCTTGTCAGGTATCACATAACATACAAAAAGGAGTTTCCTAAAAAACGGAAACTCCTTTTTGTATGTTATAAAATTACTCGAAGCAGGCAGGATGCCTGTAAAAATTTCTTTAAAAATAAATCACTATTTTTCTAATTTACTGTCTGCTTTCTGCTGAAACTTCTCATTCATAATAATAAAACGCTCATGCGTTCCTTCACCAATCAGCCCCTTCTCGTCATATGCTTCCACATGAAATGTCAGCTTGCGACCATCTACTTCTACTAACTCTGTCTGACAGGTAATTTTCATACCAATTGGTGAAGCAGCCACATGTTTTACATTCATCAGTGTACCAACTGTTCCGGCACCTTCTTCGAGTGCACCAGAAACGCTTTGATACGCAGTCTGTTCCATCAATGCGATCATGGCAGGAGTTGCATATACATCCAGTTCTCCACTTCCCATTATTTTAGCTGTCAGTTCCTTTGTCACAACACATTCGCTGCTTTTCTTGATTCCTTTTTCTAATGTCATCTTAATCCTCTTTTCTGCGCACGTTTTTTTCGCTTAGCAAAGTTTGTGTCAGGTGCGCACAAAACACAAATCCCGCGTGTAAAATATATAGTTTCAGGCTACTTTTTGATTGGGATATCCTCCTCGTCAAATGTTACGATTACATAATATCCCCGCTCTGTGTGCTTTACTTCTTTTACAATGCCTGTGTCATTTTTTAACCGTTGATTTACCTTATAGCAGCCTGACATGGCTACTGCCGGTTCAATGATATATGTATAATTCAGTGCTGTTTTCTTTTCACTGACATGCACCTGTTCTCCGGCAGACACTAATCCCGGTCTTTCCATTTTAAATGTCATTTCACGCATAATCTTCCTCTTTTCTGATAAGTCAATATCCTACAGCAAACATCCTTATGCCTGACTTTTTCTTTTGTGACTAAAAGGACGCCGCCAGCGCTGGTGCCCTGGCAAGAATTTTAAAAGCAAAACGGACCATATCCTGTGCTGCAGCAATAATTTCCGCTAAAGCATAAATTACAAAGCGCACCGGTAAAACAAAACTGCATACAGCACTCTCCGGAATCCATCTGATGTACGTGATAAGGGTTTTGCATATTCTGATACCAGTTTCCACCCATTTCCAGCTGTGATACCAGCTTCTGGTATTGTAAATTATCCGGCTCTAACAGTACCGCTGTTTTCGCCTGTTCCAACGCCATAATATCATTTCCAATGCCTGCATTTGCAATCGCACTTAAGAAATACCAGCCCCCCGTTTTTTCCTCCATCTGATTCAGTACATTGATCGCTTCCTTAAAGTAACCATTCCGGATATAATTTGCTGCCGCGTTCAGATGCATCTGATACTCTTCCGAAGAAGCACCCTTATAGAAAGAACCTTCTTCAAATTGAAAGGGATTTCCACCTGTATTTCGTGCCTCTCTTTCGTTCATGATTGCCTGATATGCCTGCTGTATTTCCTTAAATCTTTCCTCTGCTGCTTCTCTGTCCGGATTATTCACATTGGCATCCGGATGATACTTACGGCTCATCTTCCGATACGCATGTTTTACTTCCTCATCTGTCGCAGTAGGAGATATTTCTAGTATTTTATATGGATCTATCATATTTTTCCTCGATTCTGAATCTGATCATATCTTCCCCAAACACCGGCATATAAAATGTTCTTCAAAATCTCAACATGTTCGATGATGGGTAATTTTTCAAATGCACGACATGCCTGTGCAATCGTCATATTTAATATCTCATATATCCATTGTTCAAAATCCTGCCTTTTATGATATGAATTCAAAGGATTGTAACATCCCTTTTTCTGATCCTCCGCCCAATCGTCATACGCATCAAAAAGATAAATAAACTTGCCAAGATAATAGCCTGTATCATGTAACAGCTCTTTAAACTGATCATCATAACAAAAAATTTCCGCACATACACTGCCAAAACAGCCAGCCAGCAGATCAAGATATCTACACTGGTCTTTTTCCAGATTGCTTAGCTTTTGCAAAGATGTACAAATAACATCTGCCTTTTTAGGATACTTTTTTGCAATTTCTTTTACAGAATGCCGTAACACCCTTGCATATGATATGCCCAAAATACGATGCTCATCCTTCCAGTCATCCAGACACTTATAATATGTCAGCAAAACATTCATATCTGCCGCATAATCTATATACTGATTATGAATAACCTTTCTTTTTCGTGCTCCATGAACCATGCATCGATGAAAATAACACTCATTGTCAGGTTCAAACAGTGCTGTCAAAAGCAACCCCAAAAAGGTCATATCATAATTCAAAGACAAGGTTGCATAACTATGATGTCTTTTTTTTAATGACTGACATAAGCCACAATAATAACTCTGATAACATTCCAGTTCTTTGATCTTTAGCTCTGGCCTGTCTGGTACTACATAACCGAACATATCTTTATCCTATATACACTTTTTACCTAATATATCTTAATTCTATACTATATTTCTTTGCAAACGTAAAGCTCTTTATTGCAGACGCAAAGCTTCCTTATCACAAAGCGTTCTGCTTACAAAGTTTTTTACACTAACTCTTTCTAATAAATTCTGTCCTGCATTTTGGACAGGTGATTGCAATCTTTCCCTTTCCTTTTGGTACGCGGATGGATTGCCCGCAGGAAGGACACTTATAGATGCGATGCGTTCTTCTCTGCTCCATATGATTCTTTTTCCTTGCAAGAAAAAAGCGAACTTTATTGTAATATTTCATATAACGTTCATTTTCTGCATACCGCTTATAATGATTCTTCGAAAAAATCCGAAAATAAGCATAGATCAAAAGTAAAAGTCCCAGAGAATTCAGTCCGGAGCGAACATAAGAAACCGGAATAAATAACTCTAAAACCATAAAGATCAAAGCAAGGATCACCAAAAAATTGCTAAACTGGTCTACCCCATATCTTCCCTGCATAAATCTGGAAAAACGTTCCCGCATAAGCCAAATGTCCTTTCTAAAATAAAATATTTACAAGAAGATTTTATTTGCCACTCCATGACAAACAAATCATACATAATAGAAAACGTTACTTTTACGATCTTTTACATAATCACTAAATTCTATTTTAAGGATATTCCGGCAAAAAACAATATTCTAATCCGAAAGATTTTATTAAAATAATATTAAAAAACGAGCGACTATGATTCCTTAGCAGCTTCCAGCAACTGATTTTTCATCTCATAATATGCCGGTGTCATATCAAGATAATGCACATGAGGATTAACAAAACGCTGCTCTTCTTCCCAGATTTCGTTTTGAAGCTGCCTCTTTACATAATCTCTGATCTCTTTTACGCTGACGTGTTCTGTTACCAGCTTTCCGTTCAAAAATACCGGAATCTGCAACGGTTGAAATGTACAGTTTTCAAAGGTGCGCTTTTTCCACGGTTTTTTCGGATCAATGTATGCAACTGGCAGCGTATCCTCGATTTTTTCATCGGAACATGCGATCAGATCAGCGATTGCCTTATGATTCTGATCGTATACACGATACAGCTTCTTAAAGCCCGGATTTGTAATTTTTTCAATATTCTCAGAAACTTTAATTCTTGGTTCAAATTTTCCGTTTCTCTGTACTGCTGCAAGCTTATATACTGCTCCAAAAACAGGCTCTGACTTTGAAGTGATCAAACGCTCTCCCACACCAAAGCTGTCAATGCATGCGCCCTGACTGATCAAAGACTGTATCGTAAATTCATCTAAGCTGTTTGATGCAACGATCATACAATCTTTAAGCCCGGCATCATCAAGCATTTTTCTTGCCTTCTTGGAAAGATATGCCAGATCGCCACTGTCTAAGCGAATCCCTTTTAAACGCTTTCCCATCGGCTCTAAGACTTCTTTTGCAACACGTATCGCATTTGGCACACCACTTCGCAGTACATCGTACGTATCGACTAACAGAACAGTCGCATCCGGATACTTTTGCGCATACCGGCAAAATGCTGTGTATTCCTCTTCAAAATACATAACCCAGCTATGTGCCATCGTGCCACTGACTGGAATGTCAAACATCTGTCCGGCAAGTACTGTTGCCGTAGAATCTGCCCCACCGATATAAGCTGCTCTGGCACCATAGACAGCGGCATCCATATTATGCGCTCTTCTGGCACCGAAATCTGATACGCCTCGTCCGTCAGCAGCATTACATATTCTGCGTGTTTTTGTCGCGATCAGGGACTGATGATTGATTTCCAAAAGGATTGCCGTTTCGATCAACTGCGCATCGATCACAGGCGCTACAACCGTCAGGATTGGCTCTGACGGATACATGACTGTCCCTTCCGGTAATGCATAAATATCACCTTGAAAATGAAATTCCTGCAGATATTTCAAAAATGCCTCATCAAAAATCTTTTGGCTTCGCAGATAGTTAATATCTTCCTCTGAGAAGTGAAGATTTTGAATATATTCGATAATCTGTTCCAGTCCGACAAAAATAGAATAACCTCCATTGTCCGGATTCGAACGATAAAAAACATCAAAAACAACCTTTTCTTCCCGATCGGTTTCTGCAAAATATCCATTGCTCATCGTAAGCTCATAAAAATCCATTACCATTGACAGATTTCGTTCTGCATGCTGACCATACTTCATATCATCACCCTTTCTATTTGTTATTTGACAGGATTTTATACTTTTAAACGCAAAAAAAGCACGAGACGGGATTCGAACCCGCGACCCTCGCCTTGGCAAGGCGATACTCCACCACTGAGCCACTCGTGCAAATACTTCGCTAACTGCAAAGCCAATATGTAATTATCTTTGGGATGAACCCAAGCACGAGACGGGATTCGAACCCGCGACCCTCGCCTTGGCAAGGCGATACTCCACCACTGAGCCACTCGTGCGAATGCTTGCTAACCGCAAAGCCGATATGTAATTATCTTGGGATAAACCCAAGCACGAGACGGGATTCGAACCCGCGACCCTCGCCTTGGCAAGGCGATACTCCACCACTGAGCCACTCGTG
>CAKREB010000007.1 GCA_934317005.1 uncultured Lachnospiraceae bacterium | reverse complement strand
TTTAAGATAAAGACAGACATCTGCCCACTCTCGTGAACAGATGCCCTATCTTATAGCTGTTTTTTTACAGCCCCTTTCTTAATCTAAGGATGTAGTGGAGAACTGTAATGAGGAATGTTTTAGATTGCATAAATGCATTTATTCCGCTATTATCAACCGAATATGAGCTTGTGCTAGGGAGAAAAGGTGTTTCAGTTACATTAAGAATTTCATTTGATAAAAAAGATTGTTTTCATCTTATGGGATTACAATATCTAGTAGACAGACCTGAATTGAGCCGAGACAGAGGCAGAGTATTTGATGAGATAGCAGATGGAACAATTACAATTGAAAAAATAGAGTCATCAGATTTTTATAATAAGATAGAGCAAAGAGTTCATTTTCTGCCATTGCTTGAACAAATGATTGATAGTAATGATACTGTGTTTAAGTATAATAAGAAAGCAAATATGTATTCAATGATTGAGGCTGATTATCTTATGGAAAACAACATGGAGAGCAGGAATCTATTCTTGTTTTTATCTAATGATGAAGGAGATAATTATTTCTGTCGTTCATTTTTCCAGAGGAAAAGATGGATTATTCAAAAAATCAAGCATCGTGGACACTTCTTTATAAGAAAAAGATTGATTTATCAACCAGAATAGAGACAGTTCTTTACAATAGAATTAAATAGATTTTTACATAAGCCATTTGGACTAATCATCCAGATGGCTATTTTTTTACCCATTTTCGGGTAATGGATGTAGAAAGAAGGTGAGAACATTGAAGATAAAAAAGGTGGATGATAAGCCTATGGTCATTCACACAAAGGAGAAAGCCAAGATTCATTCTCATGAGCCAAAAGGAGCGAGGATAAATGACATTGGGAGAAATCCTGCGTCCCTTTTTTGTGTGTAAAACGAACAAAAATTCGGCGTGCAAGGGATGATTATTGGACAGCTTAAATGCTATAAATTAGACATAAAGAAAAAGCAAATAAGTTAAGTCATAAGTATTCACTTTAATGGAGGTGGCGGTTATGCATATTTTAGCGTTGAGTTTAATGTTCATAGTATTTGCAATCATAGCAGCATGTGGAGGAGATTATTCAGGGATTGCAGCTATAGGAAAAATAGTTGGCTTTCTAGTTCTTCTGTTTGTAATATTATGGTTATTTACACAGCCGGCACTTCTTATAATTGCTATTATTGTTTTGATTATAATTGCAGTATGTTGTTCTTCAAAGTAATGGAGGCAGAAATGATAATGGTGTACCAATATTAGGACTTGCAAAAACGATATAGCTTCTCTTATATGATGATATATGGTATCATATAAGAGAAGTTTTTTATTTTTGTTAGGGAGTTTGGAGGTGTTTTTATGCCAAAATCATCAAATCAGAAATTGAAGCTGATTTATCTTATGAAAATCCTGCTTGAAAGAACGGATGAAACACATAGCATTAGCCTAACAGTAAAATGTATAATTTAATGTAGCAGGAAACAGGGAGAATGCAAATGAATGAGTGTAATTTTGCAAAGAAAATGGAAGAGAAAGAATATTTGTATTCCACAGATGTAATGACAGGTGGAAGCGATAAAAGAATGTACTTATATTATCAGCTTATAAACAGCTTAAAAAAGGCTGACAGTGTGGATATAATAGTGTCATTTTTGATGGAGTCTGGTGTAAAAATGCTTATCAATGAGCTTGAAAATGCATTGAACCGTGGTGCTAAAATACGAATATTGACAGGAAATTATCTTGGAATTACTCAGCCATCAGCATTGTATCTTATAAAAAATAAACTGGGGAAAAGAGTGGATTTGCGCTTTTATAACGAGCCGGGAAGATCGTTTCATCCTAAATCTTATATATTTCATTATAAGAATCATAGTGAAATATACATAGGTTCTTCAAACCTTTCAAAGAGTGCACTAACTTCCGGGGTTGAGTGGAATTATAGATTCAGCAGTCAGACAGATGAAAAAAATTATGATAAATTTTATCAGGCATTTGAGGATTTGTTTGAAAGTCACTCGATAGTAATAGATGATGAAGAGCTAAAAAGGTATTCAAAAAAATGGCATAGACCGGCTGTTGCAAAAGATATTGAAAAGTATGATGCTTTTGATTCAGAAGATGATAATGGGGTTATCAGCATTTTTGAGCCGAGAGGTGCACAGATAGAAGCTTTGTGTGCATTGGAAAATACGAGGGCTGAAGGAGCAAACAAAGCTCTTATTCTAGCGGCTACAGGAGTTGGAAAAACATATCTGGCAGCATTTGATTCAAGGAAATATAAAAGAGTATTATTCGTAGCACATCGGGAAGAAATATTAAAACAGGCAGCAGATTCTTTTCGTAATGTACGTAAGTCAGATGATTATGGCTTTTTTAACAGTAATGATAAAGAGATTGATAAAGCGGTTATTTTTGCTTCTGTGTACACGCTTGGTAAGAAGGAATATCTGAATAAACAATATTTTGAAGAAGATTATTTTGACTACTTGATTATTGACGAATTCCATCATGCGGTTAATGAACAGTACAGAAATATTGTGGAATATTTTAAGCCTAAATTTATGCTTGGACTTACAGCAACTCCGGAGCGCATGGATGGTAAAAATATATATGAAATTTGTGACTATAATGTACCATATGAAATTACACTAAAAGATGCAATCAATAAGGGAATGCTTGTTCCATTTCATTATTATGGTATATTTGATTCAACCGATTATTCAAAGATGCATATGGTCAAAGGAAGATATGATGAAAGGGAACTAAACGAGACTTATATTGGAAATGTTAAAAGATATGATTTGATATATAAATACTATTGTAAATATGGTTCAAAAAGAGCATTGGGTTTCTGCTGTTCAAGAGCTCATGCTAATGATATGGCTAGGGAGTTTTGTAATCGTGGGATTCCCGCGGTGGCTGTTTACAGCAACTCAGCTGGAGAATTTTCTGAGGATAGAAAAGCAGCTATTGGTAAGTTAAAAAGCGGTGAAATAAAAGTGATTTTTTCTGTAGATATGTTCAATGAAGGTGTAGATATCACGTCAATAGATATGGTTATGTTCTTACGACCTACTGAGTCACCAGTTGTATTTTTACAGCAGCTTGGACGTGGACTTAGAAAAAGCAGAGGTAAGGAATATCTTAACGTGTTGGATTTTATCGGAAATTATGAAAAAGCCGGATGTGTGAGATATTTGCTTACAGGAAACACAAATAAAAAGAATGTCCCATATAATCCAGCGGATCACTCCGATTTTCCAGATGACTGTATGATAGATTTTGATATGAAGCTGATAGATCTTTTTACAGAGATGGATAGCAAAGGTCTTAAAATAAAAGAAAGAATTAACAACGAATTTCTAAGAGTAAAGGATTTACTTGATAAAGTGCCTACAAGAATTGATTTTTTTACATATGCAGATGACCAGATTTATGAATTAATGATAGGACATGCTAAGGATAACCCATTAAAGAACTATTTAGAGTATCTTAAAAGATATGAGTTTCTATCAGAGGACGAAAGGATACTATACCATGGAATTGGCAGAGAATTTATAAATTATATTGAGACAACAAACATGTCAAAGGTCTATAAGATGCCAGTTTTGATGGCTTTCTATAATCATGGAAGGATTCGAAAAAGCGTGACGGAAGAACAACTTTTAATGAGCTGGAAAGAATTTTTTGAGACAGGAACAAACTGGAAAGATTTACAGGATGGAATGACATATGAGAAATATAAAAATATTTCAAATAAAGAACACATAAAGAAAATTATTCAGATGCCAGTAAAATATTTATTGAAATCAGGGGTAGGTTTCTTTGTTCAAAAAGAAGGAACAGTATTATCATTAAGTGATAAATTGAGCAAGGTAATAGATAATAATGCATTTATTTATCATATGAAAGATGCGGTAGAGTATAGGATTATGGATTACTATCAGCGTAGATATAGGAATAGTATAGTAGAAAACGAGGTTGGCAATGATGATTAATAAAAACAATAATCAAGGCGTAAGCGGGCAATTGACGATTGATTATTATAATAAAAACTATTTTGCGTTTATAGAATCAACGCGAGACGTGGACTTTTCAGATACACAAAATGTGTTTATGAATTTATTACAAAAAGAAGCTGATATATTGGATTTTGGTTGTGGTTCTGGACGTGACACCAAGTATTTTCTGGAACATGGATATCATGTGGAGGCTATAGATGGTTCAATAGAATTATGTCGGTTGGCATCGGCATATACAGGAATTGAGGCCAGACACATGTTATTTCAGGAATTGAATGAGCGAGAACAATATGATGGAATATGGGCATGTGCCTCTATTTTACATTTAAATAAAGCAGAGCTTTTAGCTGTTTTTGAAAAGATGTCACGAGCTTTAAAGAAGAATGGCGTCATTTATGCATCTTTTAAATATGGCGATTTTGAAGGAATGAGAAATGGAAGATATTTCACAGATTTTACAGAAGAATCATTTGCAGTGTTATTAAATAATATATCATCGCTGACAATTGAAAAGCAGTGGCTTACAGGAGATGCAAGGCAGGGACGGGAAGACGAGAAATGGTATAATATTATTTTGAAAAGAGGGTAGATCATTATTGAGTATCGAAAACAATATTCAAAAGTAAAATATTAAAAATAATCGGTTTAACATGGTCAAATTTAATCAATTTAAACAGATAATTCAATCAATTAAATCAGTGATATTTGTTTTTGGCTATTTAAAAATAAATAGAACAGGATATGAAGGAGGACAAATACATGGAAAGAGTAGAAAAATTTTTAAAAGAAGCAGAAACATATTATTTAGCAACAGTCGAAGGCGATCAGCCAAGAGTAAGACCTTTTGCAACGGATGCTTTCTCATCATTTACACATGAGCCGGAAGTAGTGAGATTCTGATGACAAAAGAAGAATGGTATAAGCAGTTGTTTGAGAGATTAGGCAATTCCAAATTCCGCAGTAGTTTTCATCTGAAACAGAAAGACATAGATTACATAAATGAAAAAGGAATGGATACTATTAGGCAACATGCAAAGGAATTTATAGCTAAGAGAGAGGCGCCGGCGGTAATTTCGAATGATGGCAGGCAGACACCTATGCGGGGACATCCTGTATTTATAGCGCAACATGCTACAGCTACGTGCTGTAGAGAGTGCATTAGGAAATGGCATAAGATGCAGCCGGGCAGAGAACTTAGTGAGGTACAGCAGGATTATCTGGTCGATGTAATTATGACTTGGATTAACAGAGAATTAGAAAGGCAAGATGAATCATGAAATTAAAAAATGTAGGGATTATTGTAGATAATATAGAAGAAGCTGTAAGATTTTATGATCCAAGTGGAAATCGTATTGAGGTACGGACTATGGTAAATTACAATTAAAGACGAATGGATCTGGAAAAAACAAATGCGATGTTTGGAGAGGATGAAACTAATGGTAAAGAATATAGTTAAAGACATATTGTTTCTTGCACAGAAATCGGCGGATGCGACAGAAGCGGATAAGCAGGTGGTAACAGATTTGCTTGATACACTGCGAGCCAATCTTGATCATTGTGTAGGTATGGCAGCGAACATGATAGGTGTTAAGAAGAATATTATTGTTGTGGCAGCGGGACCATTTCAGTTTGCAATGATTAATCCGGTGATTACAAAGAAGACCGGAGAGTATCAGACGGAGGAAGGCTGCCTGTCGCTGGAGGGTGTTCGTCCATGCACCAGATATCAGGAGATTGAAGTTGATTACTTTGACCAGAGCTTTAAGAAGCAGCATGGAAAGTATTCCGGATGGACAGCACAGATTATTCAGCATGAGATTGACCATTGTAATGGAATAGTAATATAAGAATCAGGCAGGTGGCAAATTTATTGCAACAATGAAAAGGGGCATGATTTTTCTCTTGCAGATCATAGTATATAAATATATAATTAAGTATAAGATAATTACAAGATCGGAGGTGCTTATATGCCACAAACAATGCAGGGATTGATGCAGCAATATGTTTCGAATGTACGTGCAATATATGGTTCACATTTGCGCCAAATAATATTATATGGTTCTTATGCCAGAGGCGATTACAATTCGCATTCTGATGTGGATGTTATGATTTTGTTGGACTTATCAGATATGGATATTAAAGGATATAGACACCAGCTTTCAGATATGACGTTTGATTTTAATATGGATTATGATATAGATATCAAGCCAATTGCTAAAAGTGAAGAGCATTATCAGAAGTGGGTTGAGAATTATTCGTTCTATACTAATGTCAATAGAGATGGGGTGATTCTATATGCAGCCTAATAATGTGGGAACACAAAGGGATTTGGTTTTATATCGTATTGAAACAGCAAAAGAACATTTGAAATCTGCAAGAATATTAAGAGATGCTGATTCGTATAAGGGCGCCAATAATAGAGCATATTATGCTATATTCCATGCAATTAATGCTATTCATGGATTATGAGGTGTAGCATATAAGCGTCACAAAGATGCGATAGGAAACTTTAATAAAGAATATGTGAAGACCGGGATTTTCCCAAGAGAGATGGGAAGAAAAATTGCAGGTGTAGAGGAAATCCGACACGCAAGTGATTATGATGATTTTTATATCGCAACAGTAGAAGAGGTCGAAGAACAGATTGCTGTAGCAGAAGAATTTATTCAGATGGTTGAAGACTATTGTAATCAGCATTTGGATGATATTTTGTAATAGTATGTTATGCGAAAGGCTCATTACCAAATAAGGTAGCGGGCTTTTTTTCTGGGTTGATGGATGAGAAAAGAGCTGCAATAATTGTCAGAGACAGCAAATTATCCCAAATTTGAGAGTGCTTTCAGTATGTGCTAAAATATGTTTAGTCTAACGGAAGGATGGTGTTATCATGGAAATCAAAAGTTTATTAATAAAAGATACAACAAAGGAAGAACGAATCCGCATTGTGCAGGAAGGACTAAATCAATGTGGTGGAGCATGTGATTTTTGCAATGGCTGTGAAAATTTGGGTGGTGGTTCAATAGATGCATTTTATGAGCCGTATATCAATGGAGAAAAAGAACTGCGCCAGTTAAATGAGGAGTACAGAAGCAATTCCGGTATGGTAAGATAGGAGAAACGATGAGAGCACCCAAGATAGTAAATTCTACAGAAGAGGGAAGAAGAAAATATATCAAGGAAACATTTAAATGCATTGCCGACTGTGATATGTGTGGACTCTGCACTGTATTTAAAGGCAAAGATCCGGAACTAGCATATGATGATTATATATCCGGAAGGCGTGAATATATGGACGTGTCTGAGGATTACAAATAGAGAACAGGGTGTCAAAAGGGGGAAAGATTATGACACAGGAACAATTTAAAAAGGCAGCGGATTATTGGAATAAAAAGGATCGGAAGTGTATGCCACAAGATCAATTAAAGAAAGCTGTTGAAAATTATATCAATACAAATAATGTATGTGCACTTGCAACCGGAACGGGTGATTATGTCAGATGTACTCCACTTGAGTATAGTTACCATGATGGAAAGTTTTGGATTTTTTCGGAAGGTGGTGTTTGATATGAAACATTCAAAAACAAACTTGGTTAGTGTGATTTTGGGAGGAGCCGGACTTTTGCTTCTCATTGGCATAATTATTGGTGCATATAGAGTTAATAAGCCAACCTGTATTAAGCCAGGCTGTGATAATTATCGGGCAGAAGGTAGCAAATACTGTTATCAGCATGAGCTGTCAAGCTATGATTCATTGGACGAAACATCAACAAGCTCGACATATAGTCCGCAACCGACACCGACGGACAGTTTCGGTTCAGAAAGCAACTATAATAGTAGCGGCAATTCCGAGAGCAGCACGAAAAATTATAATAATAACAGCAGCACAACAGGAAAAAACGGCAAAAATAGTTACAACTCCGAAATGTATAACTATGACAATGCTGAAGATTATGCAGATGACTACGCAGAAGATTACGCATATGACGAATTTGGTGATACGGAAAGCGAAGAAGCATACGATTATGGATATGAGGAAGCGTATGATGCCTGGGAAGATGAGATGGACGATTAGTATAGTATAGCGGGATGACAGAAAGGAATGGCGGTTGTTAGCTATGGTAGAACAAAAGAATAAAATACAAACAGACATGTTGTATGGATCTATATGGAATAAGCTTATACGATATACTGTTCCGGTTGCAGCAACAGGAATACTCGAGCAGTTATTTAACGCCTCCGATCTTGCGATTGTGGGAAATTTTGCCGGGAAAGCAAAAACCATATCCGTTGCCGCAGTAGGAGCAAACAGTCCTATTATTGGATTGATCTTAAACTTCTTCATAGGAATTGCGTTAGGCGCCAATGTAGTTATTGCAAATGCGATAGGAAGAAGAGATGAGAAAAATATACATAAAGCGGTACATACTTCTGTGATCATGGCAATTGTTGGAGGTGTGCTTACGACTGTGGTTGGCGAACTGTTTATTGGAAAATTGCTGCAGATGCTTTCGGTGCCGCATGAAGTGTTTCCGTATGCGCTGATGTATATTCGGATTTACCTGCTTGGGATGCCGGTAATTTTACTCTATAACTTTGAAGCGGCTATCTTTAGGAGCATCGGTCAGACGAAGATCCCGTTGCAGGCATTGGCAGTTTCGGGAGTGCTGAATGTCTTATTGAATCTGTTTTTTGTCATCGTGATGAAGATGACAGTCAATGGTGTGGCAATCGCAACCGTGATTGCAAATGCAGTAAGCTCTGTGATTCTATTTATCAGACTTATGCGGATCGACAGTGTTGTCCGTATAGAACCAAAAAGCTTGAGATTTGACAGGGATATTTTTATAAGAATCATGAAAATCGGACTTCCGGCAGGAATCCAGACAGCAGTTTTTGCAATAGCAAATATTGTGATCCAGTCTGCGATCAACAGTCTTGGAACCATTGTGATGGCAGCATCCAGCGCAGCCTTGAACATAGAAATATGTGTCTATGATATTTTGAACGCATTTAGTCAGGCATGCACAACCTTTGTGGGACAGAACTTTGGCGCGGGACAATTAAAGAGATGTCGAAAAGTTCTTATCCTATGTATTGTGGAAGATGCCATTGCGACAGCAGTTATGATTGTTCTGGTACTTTTGCTTGGGAAAAATCTTCTAGCTGTATTTAATGATAATCATGAGGTAATCGATATTGGTTACACCAGATTGTTGATCGTGTTTACGGCATATACATTCAGCATGCTGTATGAAAATATGTCAGGATATCTAAGAGGCTTTGGAATTTCTTTGGCACCGGCTGTACTGACAATTGTAGGTGTGTGCGGTGTAAGGCTTATCTGGATTGCCACGGCATTTCCGGCACACAGAACATTTGAAACAATCATGCTGGCGTATCCGATCAGTCTGTCTGTAACAGCGCTTTTGATCTTAATCGCTTTATTATGGTATCGTCCATCAAAGAAAATAGTACTTTCTAAAAAATAGTCTTTATTTTTATCCGGATATACGCTAATATATAGTTAGTTAAAGCTAACGAAAGGAAGTTGCACATGACGATGTGACATTTTGCTTGCTCTGATGAATATGTTTTAGCGAAAGGATAAGAAAATGATTGTAGAATTTAAGGAAGTTGTGAGGGAGTATGGAAGTGGTGATGCAGCTTTTAGAGCGGTTGACCACGTGAGCTTTGCAATCGAGGAGGGGGAGTTTGTTGTCATTTTGGGACAGTCCGGTGCCGGAAAGTCAACGGTGCTTAACATGCTCGGTGGAATGGATGTGCCTACCAGCGGCAGTGTTATTGTAGATGGCGTAGATGTTGCAAAAATGAACGATAAACAGCTTGGTCAGTATCGTGCGGACAAAATTGGGTTTATTTTTCAGTTCTATAATCTGATACCAAGTCTTACTTCGTATGAAAATATTGCATTGGTCAAAAGTATTGTAAAAGAGGCGCGTGATGCAGATGAGCTTCTGAAGCTTGTGGGATTAAGTGAATGTAGAAACAAGTTTCCGGCGCAAATGTCAGGTGGAGAGCAACAGCGTGTGTCTATAGCGCGTGCCTTGGCAAAGAATCCGAAGATTCTGCTTGGAGATGAACCGACAGGTGCGCTGGATTCTGAAACAGGCGTGATCGTATTGGAACTGTTACAGACACTTTGCAGGAGTGAGAAGCGCACGATTATTTTAGTTACACATAATGCTGATATCGCAAAATGTGCGGATAAGGTGATCCGTATGAAAAATGGCAAGATCCGTGAAATTTATAAGAATGACAATCCTCTTGCTGTCAGGGAGGTGGAGTGGTAATGCTTGTAAGAAAAATGTTTCGGGATTTAAGACAGAACTTTGGGCAGTTTTTCTCTATATTTATTCTCGCAATGCTTGCAATGATGATCTATGTAACCTTTGAGGGACATGTACTGAGTGAGGAAAATGCCCGAAAGGTATTCCATAAGGAGTGTAACACGGCAGATTTGTGGGTATATGGTGAGAATTTTACAAAGGAACAGTTAAAAGATATCAGAAATCTATCCTTTGTGAAAAATGCGCAGCTGCGAACAAAGCTTAGCGGAAGCGCACCTTCCTGTGATGATGCGCAGGTGGATATCTATCTGACAGATGAAAATATCGTAAATAAAGCGTACCGGATATCCGGAAAAGCATTTGATCCATCAGACAAAGAGGGTGTCTGGCTGACGGAAGCCTTTGCAAAAAAGCGTAAGATCAAGGTTGGAGATGATTTTACGGTAAAGTACATAGGTGGAACTTTTACGAAAAAAGTCAGAGGACTGATCGAGTCTTGTGAATATGAATATCGTCAGGCGGACAATGACGCTGACGTATATATAGAAAATATCGCTTTTATTTATATGTCATATGACGCACTTGACCAGCCGGTGCCATATACTGAGATGGATATTGTTACAAAGGATGCAGGAGCGCTTGCGCATGAGGATGCCATTGCAAAGGCTTTAAAGCATGAGTATTCTGCAATCATAGACCGGAAATCCGTGCCAGGACTGGCACGTTTTGACAGTGAGCTTGCGCAGCACAAGAGCTTTTCCTATATATTTGCCATTATTTTTCTGGGAATTGCCGTGCTTGTGATTGTCACATCCATGAGCAGGATGGTTGAGAAGCAGCGTACACAGATTGGCACGATGAATGCACTGGGAATGAAAAATGTAAAGGTGTTGTTTCATTATATTAGTTTTAGCCTTATCACTTCAGGACTGGGAGCAGTGGCGGGAATGTTGATCGGTGTGTGTGTCGGAGCACCGTATATGCTTGGAATGTTTGAAGCGTATTATATTGTGCCGGGAAGAAAAAGTGAATTTGATATGATCTATTTTGTACTGATCTTTGCTATCGTTGCAGTATGCTGTCTGGCTGCATATGTAAGCTGTAGGAAATTGTTGAAGATTCGTCCAGCAGAGGCACTTCGACCGGCAGCTCCGCGTGCAGGTCGCAAATGTTTTGCACAGAGGCTTCCATTCTGGGAAAAGCTGTCTTTTTCATCACAGTACAATCTGCGCGATATTTCAAGAGGAAAGATGCGCGCATTTATGAGCATTGTGGGTACAGCGTTTGGAATGCTTTTGATGGTATACGGAGCAGGCTGTAACGGACTTCTTCATGATATGGAGGCTTTGGTGTTTGACAAGACAACGCCGAGCAACTATCAGATCAAGCTGTCAGAAAATGCCAAAACAGAAGAGGTAAGAAAGTTGTCGGAGTCGTTAGATGGAGAGCTTGTCATGACAAATACTCTGGAAGTATCTGCTGTTAAAAATGCGACATCGGCGCAGAAAAAGAAAGGTGTGCTGACAGTAACAGAGGGAAAAGGACTTTATAACATTTTAGATCTTGACAATGAGGTTATTAAGGTAAAAAAAGGTACAGTTGCCTTGTCCCGAAAGTTTGCAGATGAATTAAATCTGAAAAAAGGGGATACGGTCTATTGGCATCTGTATACAAAGAATGAATGGCATAAGGCGAAGATAGGTGTGATATATCGAAGTGCAGAAACACAGGGCATGACCATGCTATATGAGGATTATGAAAAAAGCAGCGAGGCATATACACCAACGATGCTGATGTCAGACAAAACAAAGAAGAACATACGATCAAATGCATGTGTCGCATCAGTCAGCACAAAGAAGCAGATGAAGAAAGCTTTTGAAGATAGTATGGAGGTTGTAAATGCTCTTGTCTATATGATGGTGATATTTTCGGCAATCTGTGTTGTGGTGGTACTGTACAACTCAGGTTCCCTTTCGTTCAATGAACGTGTGAAAGAACTGGCAACATTAAAGGTACTGGGATTTCAGAGCAGTGCAATCCGTAAGATGATGTCACAGCAAAATATCTGGCTTTCTATTCTTGGAATTTTACTAGGGGCACCGTTTGGCAGAGCATCGTTTAATGCCATGATGAACAGCAATGGAGAGAATTTTGATTATAATCTGTCTGTGCGTCCGATCGCATATGTAGAGGCCGGGATTTTTGTGCTTGTGGTATCGGTGCTTGTAAGCTTTCTTTTTTCAAAACGTATTCGTAAGCTTGATATGGTAGAGGTTTTGAAAGGAGTGGAATAAAGGAAACGTATGTCTGGATGGGAATCAGGGAAAAAGTAATGATAAATGCAAAAAAATAGTTGACAAATATTTGTTTAATTGCTATACTTGGAAAAGTGTTGTAAATTGATGTACGAAAGTAGGAGGTGGAATAGAATGTCTATTTGTCCAAAAAATAAATCTTCAAAGGCAAGAAGAGATAAAAGAAGAGCAAACTGGAAAATGTCTGCACCAAATTTGGTAAAATGCAGCAAGTGTGGTGCTTTAATGATGTCTCATAGAGTATGCAAGTCTTGTGGCTCATACAATAAGAAAGAAATTCTTGCAAACGCTGAATAAGATCAGTGGTTTCAAGCAATTTATGCTTTAAAATCAGTTTCATTTCTCTCTATATTTAAGCCATTCTATTATGGTGTGAGATATGGTGACAGAGTGGACACGGAATTTTCATAGAGATATATAGATACTTCGGTTCTATATATCTCTATTTTGTGTTATAGGATTAGAACATCATCACTAGCGCTGTCATTCTCTATTTTGCTTTTCACAGAATATATGTTATACTAACATCAAATGCTTTTAGATTGGAGAACAGAATGAGTACGAATAAAGAAGTGATGAATCGGAGCGAGATAGAGGCAAGACTGGACAGGATAGATCTTACTTTGCCGCCACCGGAGCAGGAGCCGGAAAGACAATATTATTTTATTCGTTTGTTAAGAGAATGGGTAGAAAAAAGAAAGCAGGAGTTAAAACGTCCGTTATATGCAAATATTACAACGTTTGGCTGCCAGATGAATGCGCGTGATTCTGAGAAGATATTGGGCATTATGCAGATGATCGGATTTGAAGAAACTGAGTCGGAAGAAGCGGACTTTCTTCTATATAATACATGTACGGTTCGGGAAAATGCAAACTTAAAAGTATATGGAAGATTAGGTCAGTTAAAAAAGCAGAAAGCTAAGAATCCTGATATGGTGATCGCACTTTGCGGCTGTATGATGCAGGAAAAGACGGTAGTAGAAAAGATTCAGAAAAGCTATCGCAATGTAGATATTATTTTTGGCACACACAATATCTTCAAACTGGCAGAATTGTTAGCAATGAAGCTTTTAGATGAAAATGAAAAGAAGAAAATGATCATTGATATATGGGAGGGAACGACAGAGATTGTGGAGGATCTGCCAAATGAAAGAAAATATTCTTTCAAGGGCGGCGTCAACATTATGTTTGGATGTAATAACTTCTGCAGCTATTGTATTGTACCGTATGTGCGTGGACGTGAAAGAAGCCGTGAACCGGAAGATATTATTGCGGAGATTACGTGCATGGTGCAGGATGGTGTCGTAGAAGTAATGCTTTTGGGACAAAATGTTAACTCCTATGGAAAGAATCTGGAACATCCGATCAGCTTTGCACAGCTTTTGGAGCGGGTAGAACAGATTGAAGGATTAGAAAGGATTCGCTTTATGACCTCTCATCCAAAGGATCTGTCAGATGAACTGATCGAAGTGATGGGAAAGTCAAAAAAGATCTGCAAACAGATGCACCTGCCGCTACAGTCAGGAAGTGACAGATTGCTTTCTGTTATGAATCGTCATTATACAAAGGCGGATTATCTTCTTTTGGTGGATAAGATCCGAAAGGCAGTGCCGGATATTGCGTTGACTACAGATATTATTGTAGGATTTCCGGGAGAAACAGAAGAAGATTTTGAAGAAACATTAGATGTTGTGAGAAAAGTACAGTATGACAGTGCATTTACATTTATTTATAGCAAACGTACCGGTACACCGGCAGCTTCTATGGAGCAGCAGATACCGCAGGATGTTGTGAAGGAACGTTTTGACCGTTTATTAAAGACTGTACAGGAAATCTCGGCGCAGAAAACAGAAAAAGGCGTTGGCAGTGTACAGGAAGTGTTAGTGGAAGAACAGAATGCGCAGGATGCGTCTTTAGTGACAGGACGGACCAGCCAGAATTATGTGGTGCATTTTAAGGGAGATGCATCGATGATCGGAACCTTAGTTTCCGTACGTCTGGATGAAAGCAAGGGATTTTATTATCTAGGGACACAGGTATGAGATAAGCAGTAGTTAGCGTGTTACCCGGGAAACCGGTCTGATGAAAGGGACGATGCATATGAGTCAGATACAGGAAAAGAAGAATCTGCGTCAGAAGCAGGAAGAGAGAGAGCACATGATCCTAAGTCCACATGCAACATTTGCGGATCGTTCTCTGGGCAGGGATAGGACAGAAGAGCAATGCGATATCCGCACGGACTTTCAGAGAGATCGGGATAGGATATTACACTGTAAGGCATTTCGAAGATTGAAGCAAAAGACACAGGTTTTTCTAGCACCGGAGGGAGATCACTATCGTACCCGTATGACTCATACATTGGAGGTGGCACAGAATGCCAGAACGATTGCAAGAGCACTTTCGTTAAATGAAGATCTGACCGAGGCGATTGCTTTGGGACATGATCTGGGGCATACTCCTTTTGGACATGCCGGTGAGCGTGCACTTGACCGCATCACGGAAGATCATGGCGGGTTTCATCACAATGAACAAAGTGTGCGTGTAGTAGAGCGGTTAGAAAAGGATGGCAAAGGACTGAATCTGACTAAAGAGGTGCGTGATGGCATTTTAAACCATCAGACAAGGCTGATGCCTATGACTCTGGAGGGAAAGATTGTCCGTTTATCCGATAAGATTGCATATATTAATTCGGATATTGATGATGCGATCCGTGCCGGTCTGATCAGGGAAGAAGAAATTCCTAAGGAATTAACGGAAGTATTAGGAAATAGCACAAATCTAAGACTTAATACGCTGGTGCATGATATTGTTAAAAACAGTGAAGGAAAAAATGAAATATGTATGTCAGAGGAAGTAGAAAAGGCGATGTTTTCTCTTCGTAAATATCTGTTTGCCACAGTTTATACAAATCCGATCGCAAAGGGAGAGGAAACGAAGGTAAGTAACCTCATTCATCAGCTATACGAATATTATATTCATAATATAGAAAAGATGCCTTCTGAGTTTTTGATGCTGATTCGGGAAGGCGAGCCGCATCAGCGTGTGGTATGTGACTTTATTGCCTGTATGAGTGACCGTTATGCTGTTAATTTATATAAGGAAGTCATGATACCAAAGTCGTGGAGCGTATTAAGTGTAGAACATCGATAAGAAAAAAAGGAAAATTCATTTTTCTGTCGAATAATTAGTATAGAGCTTTCGTATGAAAAGAAAAATTCATTGTGAAAGGAGAAAATGGACATGGCATGGTATTCAGATGAGCAGATTGAAGAAGTGCGGCAGCGAAGCGATATTGTCGATGTGATCGGTAATTATGTGAAGCTGAAGCGCTCCGGAAGCGGATATGTCGGTCTGTGTCCGTTCCACAATGAAAAATCGCCATCTTTTTCGGTGAGTCCGGCAAGGCAGATGTACAAATGCTTTGGTTGCGGAGTAGGTGGAAATGTTATTACATTTATGATGGAGTATGAAAATTTTTCTTTTCCGGAGGCGATGAACTTTTTGGCGGAGCGTGCCGGAATTGATCTTCCAAAGCAGGAGCTTACTCCAGAGCAGAAAAGACAGGAGAGTATCAGGACGATTCTATTGGAGATCAATGCTAAGGCAGCGACATACTATTATGCAAAATTAAAGTCTTCGGCCGGACAGATCGGATATGAATATTTACGGAAAAGGGAATTGTCAGATGAAACAATCCTTCACTTTGGACTGGGATATGCCGGTCAGGGAGGAGATGAGCTGTATCGTTATCTTCGGTCACAGGGATATGATGATAATATATTAAAAGAAACAGGACTGTTTAAGATGGACGAGCGTGGTGTGTATGATAAGTTCTGGAATCGGGTAATGTTTCCTATCATGGATGTGAGCAATCATGTAATTGGATTTGGCGGGCGTGTTATGGGAGATGCGAAGCCAAAGTATCTCAATTCTCCGGAAACAAAGGTCTTTGACAAGAGCCGGAATCTTTTTGGCTTAAATTATGCGAAGCAGGGCAAAAGAAATTATTTTATCCTCTGTGAAGGGTACATGGATGTGATTGCTCTTCATCAGGCAGGATTTAGTAGTGCGGTTGCTTCGCTTGGAACTGCTTTTACCGAACAGCAGGCAAGTCTGATGAAACGGTATACGAAAGAAGTGCTGTTGACATATGACAGTGATGGTGCCGGTCAAAAGGCAGCACTGCGGGCAATCCCGATTCTGCGCAGGGCAGGACTAAGTGGTAAGGTAGTGCATATGGAGCCGTATAAAGATCCGGATGAATTTATAAAAGCTCTTGGGGCAGAAGAGTTTGAGAAGCGTCTGGAAAACGCACAGAATAGCTTCTTCTTTGAAGTGGAAGTTGCAAAAAATACATATGATATGTCTGATCCGGAACAAAAGACAGCGTTTTATCATGATATTGCGCAAAAGCTTTTAGTATTTACTGACAAGGTGCAGCGTGATAATTATCTGGAGGCGGTTGCAGCAAAATATGGTGTTCGTCGGGATGATCTGAGGGAACTGGTGATACGTTACAGCAGCAGAATACCGGAAGGCTATCAGGAGAATGCAGCACAGCCACAGAAAAAGAAGAGTCAGAAAAAAGATGATCAGGGAATTGGATACTCGTATCGCCTGCTTTTATCGTGGCTGATCGAAGATCCTTCTTTATTTGAAGCAGTTAAAAAGAGGATTACGACAGAAGATTTTTACGAGGAAAATTATCATACGGTTGCCACAATGCTGTATGAGCAGTTAGAGCAGGGAGAGGTTCTTCCGGCGAAGATCATCAATTATTTTCAGGATGTGGAAAGTCAGAAGATGGTAGCGCAGATGTTTCAAACTGATTTTCAGACAAACATGAGTCTGGATGAAAAAGAGAAAGCGTTAAATGAACTGATTGTTAGGATCAAAGAGTATAGTATCGACCATCGGATGAGGAATTTGACCGATATGGGACAGCTGCAGAAGCTGATTTTGGAGAAGAAACAGTGGCAGTCCCCTGATAAATTGCATATTTCGCTCAAAGATGGATAAAGTATAGCATAAAGTCAGCAAAGTGTATTTGGCTGGCAACAAAGGATAAATGTTAAAATCTGACGTAAAAGTCAGTACATATAGGAAAGGAAGGAACACTATGGCGACAGAAAAGAAACAGACAGCAAATGATTTGGCAGCAGAGGAAAAGACAACTGCGGCTGTAAAGAAAAGTGCTGCAAAAAGTACAGGAACAAAGCGTGTTGCAGCAAAGAAGAAAGAGCATGATCAGGCTGAGGAAGAGCAGAAATTCAGAGAAAAGCTGGTAGCATTAAAGCAGCTTGCCAAATCAAAGAAAAATGTGCTGGAGCTTGCAGAGATAAATAGTTTCTTTAATGATATTGGTCTGGATGAGGAAAAGACAGAGAAAGTGATTGAGTTTCTCGAGTCAGAGGGTGTAGATGTGCTTCGTATTCCGGAAGATAAGGATCCGGATACAGATGATGATCTGATCTTAGAGATGGAAGCCAATGGTGAAGTGCCGGATGATGAGGAGATTGAGAAAATCGATCTTTCGGTGCCGGAAGGTGTCAGTATTGAAGATCCGGTTCGTATGTACCTGAAAGAAATCGGTAAGGTGCCTCTTTTGACGGCGGAAGAAGAAGTTGAACTTGCACAGCGCATGGAAGAGGGCGATATGGAGGCAAAGAAGAAGTTAGCTGAGGCAAATCTTCGTCTGGTTGTCAGCATTGCCAAGCGTTATGTAGGTCGTGGCATGCTGTTTTTGGATCTGATTCAGGAAGGAAATCTTGGTCTGATCAAAGCGGTAGAGAAGTTTGATTATAAAAAAGGATATAAGTTTAGTACGTATGCAACCTGGTGGATTCGTCAGGCAATTACAAGAGCCATTGCGGATCAGGCACGAACAATCCGTATTCCGGTTCATATGGTAGAAACGATCAACAAGTTTGTGCGTGTACAGCGCCAGCTTTTACAGGAGCTTGGAAGAGAGCCGTATCCGGAAGAGATCGCAAAGCAGATGAATATGCCGGTAGAGCGTGTCAGAGAGATTCAGAAGATTTCACTGGAGCCGGTATCGTTAGAAACTCCGATTGGTGAAGAGGAAGACAGTCATCTGGGTGATTTCATTCAGGATGATAATGTACCGGTACCTGCCGAGGCAGCAGCCTTTACCCTGCTTCGCGAGCAGTTAGAAGAAGTGCTTGGTACCCTGACAGAGCGTGAGCAGAAGGTCTTAAAGCTTCGTTTTGGTCTGGAGGATGGACGTGCCAGAACTCTGGAAGAGGTTGGAAAAGAGTTTAAGGTAACGCGTGAGAGAATTCGTCAGATTGAGGCTAAGGCACTCCGCAAGTTAAGACACCCTAGCCGCAGCCGTAAGCTGAAGGATTATCTGGAATAATGCATTTATCCAAACGTTTACAAAGAGTAGCAGCAAATGTGCTGTCAAATGGAGTGGTGGCAGATATTGGCTGTGATCATGGCTTTACAGCGATTGAACTGGTGCAGAGTCATAAGGCAGTCGGGGCAATTGCAATGGACATCGGAAAAGGACCGCTGGAGCGGGCAAAGGAACATGTTTTGCAGTATGACCTTTCAGAACAGATTCAGTTAAGACTGTCCGATGGAGCAAAAAAACTTGAAAAGCACGAAGCAGATACGATATTGATCAGTGGCATGGGTGGTGCATTGATCTGCAAGATACTGCGGGAGAGTAAGGACGTGGTCTGTACAGCGAAGGAGTGGGTGCTGTCGCCGCAGTCTGAAATCCATCTTGTACGCAAATGTGTCCATGAATTGGGCTTTTGTATAGCAGCAGAAGAAATGGTGTTCGATCAGGGAAAATATTATGTGATCATTCGTGCGGTTCCCGGTCAGGAAGAGTATACAGATGATTTAGAATACCTTTATGGAAAGCGACTGTTAGAAGATGGTAAGGAAACCTTTCATTCCTATATTAAAAAAGAAAAAAAACGTGTTGAAAAGGTCATAGAACAGATGAAGTTTTCCGGTCTTTCAGAAGAGGGAAGAAAACGGTATCAGAAATTAGAACAGGAAAAGTCACAGTTAGAAGAGGTTATGCATAGAATAACTACCGAAAAGCAATGTTAGCAATGCGTTCGATAGCGGGAACGGAGGGAATGCGATGGGAAAAAAGATAAAAATAACAGTGGGAGCGGATACCAGGGAATATGAAGCCGGTATTACATATGGTGAAATCGCAAAAGAATATCAAAAGGAATACGAATATGATATTATTTTAGCGCAGAAGCGCGGAAAGTTAATCGAGCTGACGAAGCAGACGTGGGATGACTGCGAAATTGCCTTTTTGACAACGGCAACCGGAAGTGGACATAAAACATATGACAGAGGTGTTACTCTTTTGATGCTTCGTGCGTTTTATGCCATTGCAGATGGACAGAAGCTTCGGAATGTATTTATCAAGCATTCGTTAGGTGACAGTATTTACTGCGAAGCAGATGGAATAGAGATTACGCAGGAGCTGCTTTGCAAAGTGCAGGAATATATGGAAGAACTGGTACAAAGAGATATTCCGTTTGAGAAGCGTTCGGTAGACACCGAAGAGGCGCTTGCGATTTTTGACAGGCATAAGATGTATGATAAAAAGAGATTGTTTGAATACCGCAGAGTGTCAAAGGTTAATATCTACACCTTAGATGGCTTTGAGGACTATTATTATGGCTATATGCCGGAGTCAACTGGTGTATTAAAGTATTTTGCACTGCAAAAATATGATGCCGGGTTCCTGCTTCATATGCCAAACCAGAAAGCACCAAATGTCTTAAAAGAGTTTGAGGACAGACCAAAGCTTTTCCATACCCTGCAGGAGGCAAGCAGTTGGGGTAAGATGGTGGATGTAGATACCGTAGGAGCGTTAAACGACGTGATAGCACACGGTGGCGCTTCTGACCTGATCTTAGTGCAGGAGGCTCTTCAGGAGAAAAAAATCGCAGAGATCGCAGGAAGGATTGCAGCAGATCGCAGCAGGAAGTTTATTATGATCGCAGGCCCATCGTCTTCCGGAAAAACTTCCTTCTCACACAGACTTTCCATACAGCTTCGCACATATGGATTGAAACCGCATCCGATTGCTTTGGACAATTATTTTAAAAACAGGGAAGACACTCCATTAGATGAAAATGGAAAATATAATTTTGAGTGTCTGGAAGCAATTGATGTAGAACAGTTTAATCAGGATATGACAGAGCTTCTTGCAGGAAAGCGTGTAGAGCTTCCGACATTTAACTTTGTACTCGGTAAGAGAGAATACAAAGGAGACTACAGACAACTTGGCAAAGATGATATTCTGGTAATTGAGGGGATTCATGGATTAAATGATAAATTATCCTATACCCTGCCAAAGGAAAGTAAGTTTAAAATTTATATCAGTGCGCTGACACAGATCAATATAGATGAGCATAACCGTATATCTACAACAGATGGCCGTCTGATCCGCCGTATGGTGCGTGATGCCAGAACAAGAGGAACCAGTGCGGCAAATACAATTGCCATGTGGCCTTCCGTCCGAAGGGGAGAGGATCAGTATATCTTTCCGTTTCAGGAGGAGGCTGACGTAATGTTTAACTCTGCATTGATCTACGAGTTAGCGGTGCTAAAGCCGTATGCGGAATCTATATTGTTTGGTATTCCAAAAGACATTCCGGAATATGTTGAGGCAAAAAGATTATTAAAGTTCTTAGATTACTTTATCGGTATCAGTAGCGAAGAGGTGCCTAAAAATTCGCTGATGCGCGAATTTGTGGGAGGAAGTATCTTTAACGTATAGATATCTGGATAACAATAACAGCTATTATTTAGAATGACATAAAGAGAGGTACAGTATGACAACGATTATTGATGGAAAAAAGATTTCACAGGAAATCAAGGATGAAGTAAAAGAAAAAGTAGCACAGTTAAAGAAAAAGGGAGTTTCTGTATGTCTGGCAGTGATCCAGGTGGGAAACAATCCGGCTTCTACTGTGTATGTTGGCAATAAAAAGAAGGCGTGTGCTTATGTAGGCATCGAATCTCTTGCCTATGAACTTCCGGAAGAAACAACAGAGGAAGAATTGTTACAATTAGTACGGAAATTAAATGAAAAGAAGGAAGTAAACGGCATTTTGGTACAGCTTCCGCTTCCAAAGCACATTGATGAGGACAAAGTGATCCGCACGATCAGTCCGAAAAAGGATGTAGACGGTTTTCATCCACAGAGTGTCGGTGCGTTAAGCATTGGCCAGAAAGGATTCGTTTCCTGTACACCGGCAGGTATCATTCAGTTGTTGAAGCGTTCTAATATCGCAATTGATGGAAAAGAGTGCGTGATCGTCGGCAGAAGCAATATTGTCGGAAAGCCTATGGCACTTCTTTTGCTTCGTGAAAACGGAACGGTAACAGTGTGTCATTCGCACACAGCAGATCTAAAGGCAGTGACACGCCGTGCAGATATTCTGGTGGTTGCCATTGGAAAGACAAAAATGATTGATGCAGATTATATCAAAGAAGGTGCTGTTGTCATTGATGTAGGAATGGACAGAGATGAAAATGGAAAGCTTTGTGGAGATGTTGATTTTGAGTCAGCAAAGGAAAAAGCAAGTGCAATCACACCGGTTCCGGGTGGGGTTGGACCGATGACGATTGCTATGCTGATGCATAATTGCTTAGAATCTGCATTGATGGATCAGGAATAAGTAAAACGAAGGATTGTGAGGAAACGGTTTTGAAAATATATTTTGTTTCATTGGGCTGCGACAAGAATCTGGTAGACAGTGAGATGATGATTACCGGTCTTAGAAAGGCTGGTCATCAGATCATTGATGATGAAACATTGGCAGATGTGATCGTAGTCAATACCTGCTGCTTTATTGGTGATGCTAAGGAAGAAAGCATCAATACACTGCTTTCTATGGCGGAATATAAGGAAAGTGCAAACTGTAAGCTTTTGGTGGCAGCAGGATGTCTGGCGCAGCGTTATCATAATGAGATACAGGAGGAAATTCCGGAGGTAGATGTGATCATTGGCACGATGGGATATGAGGCCTTGAATGCTGCGATTGAAGAGGGATTAAAACAAAAGGGTCATGTGACAGAGCACTTGGAAAGCATTGATTATCTGCCAAAGCCTCTGACTGACCGTGACAGTATGTCGGGAGGATATTTTGCATATCTAAAGATTGCGGAAGGCTGCGATAAATGCTGCACATATTGCATCATACCAAAGGTACGTGGAAAATATCGGAGTGTTCCGATGGAAAATCTGGTTGCGCAGGCACGTCATCTGGTACAGAATGGAGCAAAGGAACTGATTTTGGTCGCGCAGGAAACAACTTTATATGGAAAAGATCTGTATGGAAAGAAAAGTCTGCCAAAACTTTTAGAAGAATTATCAGCCATTGAGGATCTAAGATGGATTCGTATTCTGTATTGTTATCCTGAGGAGATCACATCAGAATTGATCAATGCGATTGCCAGACTTCCAAAGGTCTGCCATTATCTGGATATACCGATCCAGCATGGTGCAGATCATATATTAAAGAGAATGGGACGATATACCGATCAGCAGGAGATTATTGATATAGTAGGAAAGCTTCGCAAAAAAATTCCGGATATTGCTCTTCGTACAACGTTGATCACAGGATTTCCGGGTGAAACAGAAGAAGACTTTGAAGAGCTCAGACAGTTTGTGAAAGAAATGAAATTTGACAGATTAGGTGTCTTTCCATATTCACAGGAAGAGGATACGCCGGCTGCTGAGTTTGAAGAGCAGATTGATGAAGAGATCAAAGAGGCTCGAAAAGATGAGATCATGCGTCTGCAGCAGGAAATTGCATTTGCCAAAAGCAAAGAGCAGGTTGGCAGAGTTTTGGATGTTATGATTGAAGGAAGACTGCCGGAGGAGGGGGTATATATTGCAAGAACATATATGGACGCACCGGATGTGGATGGATATGTTTTTGTCAATAGTGACTGGAACCTGATGTCGGGAGATTTTCTTACGGTTGAAATTGTTGGGGCAAAGGGATATGATTTGATAGGGAAAATTATTGAAGAATAGGAGAGATGATATGAATTTACCAAACAAAATAACAATGATCAGAATTATCCTGATTCCTTTCTTTGTATTTTTTATGCTGACAGACTATGTGGCTTATTCAAATTATATTGCAGCAGGGATTTTCATTGTGGCAAGTCTGACAGATACGCTAGACGGTTATCTTGCCAGAAAGTATAATCTGGTTTCAAACTTTGGAAAGTTTGTAGATCCGTTAGCAGACAAACTGTTAGTATGCTCTGCGCTGGTGTGTTTTGTAGCTGCACCGGATAATCCTATGCCGGCATGGGGCGTGATCGTGATCATCAGCCGTGACTTTATTATCAGTGGATTCCGTTTGGTAGCATCGGATGCCGGTGTGGTAATCGCCGCAAGTTGGTGGGGAAAGATTAAGACTGTTGTACAGATGCTTATGTCTATTTTGTTGATCCTTAATTTTGAAGGTGCTGTGATCAATGTGATAGAATACATTTTCATTTATACGGCAATCATCCTTACTGTGGTTTCACTGGTTGATTATTTATGGAAAAACTGGAAGGTGCTAGACGATGGAAACATGTAATGAACAACTGGTAGCAATCCTTAAGCAGAAAAAATATCATATTTCCACAGCAGAATCCTGCACTGCCGGGATGGTCGCAGCTTCGATTGTAGACATACCAGGGGCATCGGAGGTTTTTGAAGAAGGTTATGTGACGTATTCTAACCGTGTAAAGGAAAAGCTTTTGGGTGTATCGAAAGAAACCATCGAAGCATATACGGTAGTAAGTGCGCAGGTTGCAGAGCAGATGGCACAGGGGGCACATCAGAAAAGTGGAGCAGAGGTTGCTGTTTCTGTGACAGGATATGCAGGACCGGATGATGCAGAGGATGGAACGAAAGCAGGTACAGTTTATATAGGTACTTATTTTCAGGGAAAAGTAGAAGCGAAAAAATACCTTTTTGCGGGAAGCCGAAAGGAAGTTCGACGGCAGGCTGCAAACGAAGCTATCCGTTTTGCTTTGGAAAGGATAACAAAAGGTGAGTAAAGTCATAGTCATAGGAGGCGGTGCTGCCGGCATGATGGCTGCCCTTGGTGCAGCAGATGCAGGTCATAACGTGCTGCTTTGTGAAAAAAATGAAAAGCTTGGAAAAAAGGTTTATATCACAGGTAAGGGACGCTGTAATGTAACAAACAACAGTGATGTAGAACAGCTGTTAAAAAATGTCATGCGAAATCCGAAATTTCTGTACAGTGCCTTTTATACGTTAGATAGTGCTGCAACGATGGATCTGTTTGAAAAAGAAGGGTTACACTTAAAGACAGAGCGTGGGGAGAGAGTTTTTCCAGTTTCGGACAAGTCATCTGACGTTATCCGTACGTTACAGCATGCACTGGAAAAGAGAAAGGTAGAAATCTTGCTTCATACAGAAGTAAAAGATATTTTAATCGAAGACGGTCACTGCTGTGGTGTTGTGCTAAAGCATGGAAAGGATGTGCATGACGAGAGGGCAGATGCTGTAGTGGTGGCAACAGGCGGCATGTCGTATCCGTCTACCGGCTCAACAGGGGATGGATATCGTTTTGCTGAAAGTGCCGGTATCACCGTGACACAGACAAGTCCCTCCTTAGTACCATTTCATGTACAGGAAGATTATATTATGCAGATGCAGGGGCTGTCTTTAAAAAATGTAACCTTATCCATTCGCAGTGGAAAAAAGGTGCTGTTTGAAGAAATGGGCGAAATGTTATTTACACACTTTGGGGTGAGTGGACCGTTAGTTCTCTCGGCAAGCAGTGTGATCAGTGGCAGCAGATATGCATCAGAACATATCTGTGCGCAGATTGACCTGAAACCGGCGCTTTCGGCGCAACAGATGGATGAACGGCTGATCCGGGATTTTAAGGAATGCAGTAACAGCTATTTTAAAAATAGTCTTGGAAAACTGTTACCGGCAAAGATGATACCGGTTATCATAAAGCTGTCAGAAATCCCACCGGAAAAAAAGGTCAATGAGATAACAAAAAAAGAGCGTCTACGACTTTTGGAATTACTAAAGGCATTTCCATTTACCGTTACAGGTCTCAGAGGATATCAGGAAGCAATCATTACAAGAGGGGGAGTATCCGTAAAGGAGATTAATCCTGCCACGATGGAGGCAAAAAAAGTGTCAGGTTTATATTTTGCCGGAGAGGTGTTAGATCTTGATGCCAGAACGGGTGGTTTTAACTTACAGATTGCATGGTCTACCGGTTATCTTGCCGGAATTTCGATAGAAGATAAAGGCTGATAAGACAAAATTACTTTATTATATGAATAAAAAATATATGATAAAGTTAGTATAAAATGAAAAAGCAGAGAAATCTGCGGAAAAGAGGAAAAAGATGCATAGTATCGCAATAGATGGACCTGCAGGCGCAGGAAAAAGCACAATTGCAAAAAGAGTAGCAAAGCAGCTAGGATTTATTTACGTGGATACCGGAGCGATGTATCGTTCTATGGCGTTATATTTTCTGCGCAATCATGTTGATGCGAAGGATGAAGAAAAGATTGCACAGGCGTGTCCACAGATTAACGTGTCACTTGATTATAAGGATGGGGAACAGCAGGTAATCTTAAATGGAGAGAATGTAAATGGACTGATCCGTACAGAGGAAGTCAGCATGATGACTTCCGACACTTCTAAATATCCTGTTGTCAGAGAGAAGCTGTTAAGTTTACAGCGGGAGCTGGCAGAAAAGAAGGATGTGATCATGGATGGACGGGATATCGGAACCTGTGTACTGCCAAATGCAGATCTTAAGGTATATCTGACAGCAAGCTCAGCAGAGCGCGCCAGAAGAAGATATAAAGAGCAGCAGGAGAGAGGAATTTCCTGCGATCTTGCTCAGATTGAAAAAGATATTATTGCCCGCGACAGACAGGATATGAATCGTGAAGTTGCGCCACTTCGTCAGGCAGAGGATGCTGTGCTTGTAGACGCATCAGATATGACTATAGAGGAAGTGGTGGAACGGGTAGTATCCTTATATAAAGAAAGATAGCATGACAAAACAGACTTTGTCAGAGGAAAGGAACAGTAACCGATGGAAGTTGTAGTTGCAAAGAGTGCGGGATTTTGTTTTGGTGTCAGGCGTGCAGTAGATATGGTGTATGCAGAGGCAGAAAAGGAAAAAAAGGTATATACACTCGGACCGATCATTCATAATGAACAGGTGGTAGAAGATTTGGAGAAAAAGGGTGTACAGGTGCTGCACTCTGTAGATGATCTGAAAGAGGGTGAGGATGCGACAGTTATCATACGCTCTCATGGAATCACAAAAGCATTGTATGAAAAGCTTGCAAAGAAAAATGTACAGATTATAGATGCAACCTGCCCATTTGTAAAAAAAATCCACACGATCGTGCAGACAAAAAAAGAAGAAGGGTATGAAATTATTGTAGTAGGCAGCAGAACACATCCGGAAGTAGAAGGAATCTGTGGCTGGTGCGACAATCAATGTACCGTGATCGAATCCGTGCAGGAGGCAGAAAAATGTACATTTGAACAGACTCAGAAGGTCTGTATTGTGGCACAAACGACATTTAATTACAAGAAATTCGAAGATATAGTTGATATTTTCTCCAAAAAGAGTTATGATACTATTGTTATGAATACAATTTGCAACGCTACCGAAGAGCGTCAGACAGAAGCGGGTACCATTGCGAGGAAATCCGACGCGATGATAGTGATAGGTGGAAAACATAGTTCAAACACCCAGAAGCTGTATGAAATATGCAGGGCTGAGTGCGAGAACACACATTTTATACAGACACTTGATGACCTGGATTTGAAACTTTTTAAGTCCTTTCGTAGCGTGGGTATTACTGCCGGGGCTTCAACCCCAAATAATATTATTAAGGAGGTTCAATCATATGTCAGACACAAATCAGAACAATGAGTTTGAACAGTTATTGGAAGAATCATTAGTAACAATCCACAATGGGGACATTGTAGAAGGGACAGTTATCAGCGTTAAGGAAGACGAGATCGTTTTAAATATCGGTTACAAAGCTGATGGTATCATCACAAAGAGTGAATACAGCAATCAGCCGGTTGATCTTACTACTGTTGTTAAAGAAGGCGATGTCATGAAGGCAAAAGTCTTAAAGGTAAACGATGGGGAAGGTCAGGTACTTCTTACTTACAGACGTCTTGCTCAGGAAAAGAGTAACGAACGTATCAAAGAAGCATTTGAGAACAAAGAAGTATTAAAGGCAACTGTTTCCGCTGTTTTATCAGGTGGTTTAAGTGTTGTTGTTGATGAAACTAAGGTATTTATTCCTGCAAGCCTTGTATCAGATACTTATGAGAAAGATTTATCTAAGTATGCAGGACAGGAGATTGAGTTCGTTATTACAGAGTTCAATCCTAAGAAGAGAAGAATCATTGGTGATAGAAAGCAGCTCTTAGTTGCTGAGAAGAAGAAACAGCAGGAAGCTTTATTTGAGAGAATCCATGTTGGTGATGTTGTGGAAGGTACTGTTAAGAACTTAACAGACTTCGGTGCATTCATCGATTTAGGTGGAGCAGATGGTCTCCTTCATATTTCAGAGATGTCTTGGGGACGTGTAGAGAATCCTAAGAAGGTATTTAACGTTGGCGATACTACTAAGGTATTGATCAAGGACATCAAGGATGACAAGATTGCATTAAGCTTGAAGTTTGAAGATCAGAATCCATGGTTACATGCAGAAGAGAAGTACAGTGTAGGAACTACAGTAAAGGGTAAAGTTGCAAGAATGGCAGACTTTGGTGCATTCGTTGAGTTAGAGCCTGGTGTAGACGCACTTCTTCATGTTTCACAGATTTCAAGAGATCATGTTGAGAAGCCTTCTGATGTATTAAAGGTTGGTCAGGAAATCGAAGCTAAGGTTGTTGATTTCAAGAAAGAGGATCATAAGATCAGCTTAAGCATTAAAGCATTATTAAATGACTCTGAAGATACAGCTGAGGATGAGGCTGCAACAGAAGAGTAAGATGAATGATATAGGGGGGAATGCTGTTGCATTCCCCTTTTTTGGAATTTTGGGAATAAGAAATTGCTCGCACAGTAGTGGTGTATCAGCAAGAGCTGCTTTGCGGTTCTTGCTCTTTTGATAGGAATTTTAGGAAAAGGAGATAATAGGCATGGGTGATTACGAAGAGTTTAAAAGAAAAGTATTTCAATTGACTAAGATTGATTTAAGCTGTTATAAAGAACGTCAGATGCGTCGAAGGATTGATTCATTGATCAACAAAGTAAAAATCAAAAGCTATGATGAGTATGTGGAAGCTTTAAAGACAAATAAAGAGCTGTTAGAAGAGTTTGTAGCTTACCTCACGATCAATGTATCTGAGTTTTACCGCAATCCGGAACAGTGGCGTTTGTTGGAAAATCAGGTTCTTCCATATCTGTTTGATAAGTTTGGCAAGCGGTTGAAAATATGGAGTGCAGCCTGCTCAACGGGTGACGAACCGTACACCTTAGTTATGGTTCTGGGTAAGTTTGTACCATTGAATCAGATTCAGATTACTGCGACGGATATCGACAAGCAGGTACTGGAAAAGGCGCAGCTTGGCATATATGATGAAAAAAGTCTGAAAGGACTTCCGGAAGAGTTTAAGAAACGGTATTTCCATAAGCTGGATGAACGCAGATATCAGATTTCGGATGAAGTCAAAAAATGTGTAAAGTTTAGTCAGCACAATCTGTTAAAAGATCCATATCCGGATCATTGTGATATGATCGTTTGCAGAAATGTTATGATTTACTTTACTGAAGAGGCAAAGCAGGTCATGTATCAGAAGTTTAACGATGCATTGAAAAAAGAAGGAATTCTTTTTGTAGGAAGCACAGAGCAGATCATTGCACCGGCAAATTACAATTTTTCAACATATCAATCATTCTTTTATAAAAAAGATTAGAGAAAATGGAGTGAAACCAAATGAAGGAATCATGGGTTGCACTCCATTATTTTTTTTAGTACAATGTAATTTGTATGTAAATATATTTACAGGTTGCTATTCCAACTAGGGCATATATCAGATGATATGTCGAAAACTTGGATGGCGACAGTTACTAAGAGATATGGAGGCTTCAAAATGAGCGAGCAGATTAGAATTGTAGTAGATGCGATGGGCGGAGATAATGCACCTGAGGTAACAGTGCAGGGAGCCGTAGATGCACTGCAGGTTTCAGATAAGATATCAATTATTTTGACAGGTCGAACAGAGGATATTCAGAGAGAACTTGACAAATATACTTATGACAAGTCGAGAATACAGATTGTTCATGCAAATGATGTGATTGGATTTGACGAGCCACCGGTTATGGCTATTCGCAAAAAGAAGGATTCTTCCATCGTGGTTGGTATGAATCTTGTGAAACATAATGAGGCAGATGCTTTTGTTTCGGCGGGAAGTACCGGAGCGATTCTTGTGGGAGGTCAGTTTGTAGTAGGCAGGATCAAGGGAATTGAGCGTGCACCACTGGCACCTTTGATTCCAACGGCAAAGGGCTCTTCTCTTTTGATTGACTGTGGAGCGAATGTTGATGCCAGACCATCCCATTTAGTACAGTTCGCAAAAATGGGTTCTATCTACATGGAACATGTTGTTGGAGTGAAGAATCCAAAAGTAGCCATTGTAAATATTGGAGCGGAAGAAGAAAAAGGGAATATGTTGGTAAAGGAAACATATCCTTTATTAAAAGAATGCACAGATATCAACTTTGTGGGCAGTATAGAAGCGCGTGATATTCCAAATGGTGATGCGGATGTCATTGTATGTGAGGCATTTGTTGGAAATGTTATCTTAAAGCTGTATGAGGGTCTGGCGTCTACCTTACTTCATGAAGTGAAGAAAGGATTGATGGCAACGCTTCGCAGTAAGATTGGTGCTCTGATGATCAAGCCTGCGCTCAAAAAGACGATGAAGGACTTTATGGGAGCAGATCAGGGCGGTGCACCACTTCTTGGTTTAAATGGATTGGTTGTAAAAGCGCATGGAAGCTCTAAGAGCGAAGATATCAAGCAGGCAATCATTCAGTGCATTCAGTTTAGCGAAGAAGAGATTAATGAAAAAATCAAAGAAAATATAACAACAGAATAAAGGTGGAATCATTATGGAATTTGAAAAACTTCAAATGATTATTTCAGAGGTGTTATCTATTGAACCGGATGATGTCAGACCGGATATGTCTTTTGTCGATGATCTTGGGGCAGATTCTTTGGAAATCTATCAGATCATTATGGGAATTGAAGAGGTGTTTGATGTTGTGATCGATGAGAGCATGATCGAATCAATTGATACCGTAGAGCAGGTGCTGCAGGCAATCGGAGATGCACAGGCAGAGTAGATAGCACAATGGCATAGAAAGAAAAGGTTGATTATGAAACAGGAAAAATTATTAGAATTTGAATCGAGAATTGGTTATCAGTTTTCAGATCCAAACCTTTTGGAAACTGCGCTTACACATAGCTCTTATTCCAATGAAAAGAAACTGCATAAATACGAGTGTAATGAACGGTTGGAATTTTTGGGAGATGCCGTCTTGGAACTGATTTCCAGCGAAAAGATATTTTTGGAAAATCCTAAAAAGCCGGAGGGCGATCTGACAAGAATCCGTGCCAGCTATGTATGTGAGCCGACGCTTGCACTCTGCGCCAGAGAAATCCATCTGGGTGAGTATATCCAGCTTGGAAAAGGGGAAGACATGACAGGAGGAAGAGAGAGAGATTCTATTCTGTCAGATGCGATGGAAGCGACAATCGGCGCTGTGTATCTGGATGGCGGTTTTGCAAGTGCACAGGAATATGTAGAGCGTTTTGTGTTACATGATATTGAAAAAAAGAAGCTTTTTTATGATAGCAAGACATATCTGCAGGAAATTGTACAGAGGGATCATACGCAGATGGAGTATGTCCTGTTAAAGGAAGAGGGACCGGATCACAACAAGTCTTTTGAAGTAGGCGTATGCATTGACGGAAAACAGATTGCAAGTGCAGTAGGAAGAACAAAAAAGAAGGCAGAACAGGCAGCCGCCTATCAGGCAATATTGCAGTTAGAGCCTCATTAATTCATAGAAAATGGAGTAGCGGAATGTATTTAAAGAGTCTGGAAGTACATGGTTTTAAATCATTTGCAAATAAGATGCTGTTTGAGTTTCACAATGGAATCACAGCAATCGTGGGACCAAATGGAAGTGGAAAAAGTAACGTTGCAGATGCCGTGCGCTGGGTACTCGGTGAACAGAGTGCAAAGCAGCTGCGTGGTGCGAAGATGGAGGATGTTATTTTTGCCGGAACACAGATGAGAAAGCCACTTGGATATGCCTATGTAGCAATCACGATCAGCAATGAGGATCATAAGCTAAATGTACCATATGAGGAAGTTAAGATTGCACGTCGTGTATATCGTTCCGGAGAAAGTGAATATTTATTAAATGGGGCTTCCTGCCGTTTAAGGGATGTGCAGGAGCTGTTGTTTGATACCGGTATCGGTAAAGAGGGATACTCCATCATCGGACAGGGACAGATTGACAAGATTTTAAGTGGAAAGCCGGAAGAACGACGGGAACTTTTTGATGAAGCAGCAGGTATTGTCAAGTATAAGAAGAGAAAGGCTGCTGCTGAGAAAAATCTGGAAGAAGAGCGTCAGAATATGGTGCGTATTGAAGATATTCTCTCAGAATTAGAAAAGCAGGTCGGACCGTTAAAAGAACAGTCTGACAAGGCGAGAGAATATCTTTCTTATCGTGATGAACTCCGCAATCTTGATATTAATCTTTTTTTGGCAGAATATGATAAAACGCAGGACGAGCTTAGGGAGCTGGAACAGAAGCAGGAGATTGCGTTAAAGGATTTAGAAGAGGCAAACCGGGAGTATGAAAAGACAAAAGAGGAATATGATGCCTTAGACAAAGAGTTAGAGGATACTAATCGTACATTAGAAGAAGAGAAAGATCAGCTTTCAAAGGATAGACTTTCCTTGAGTCAGTCAGAGAGTAATATCACTCTTTTAAAGGAACAGATCAATACCGTCAGACAAAATAAATCCCACAATCAGGGGCAGATAGAAGCTTTAAATGAAAGAATCGAAAGAGCAGAAGAAGAAAAAGCAGTATATCAGAAGCAGCTGGATGAAAAAGAAGAGCAGCTGAAGGCTTTGCAGGAAAGACAGGGGAAGCTGCAGTCTGAATTGGAAGAAACGGCAAAAACGATCAGCGATTTAGAGCAGCATATCAGTCAGTGTAACCAGGATATCATGACCACGATGCAGGGTGATACAGAGGTTAAGTCTGAGCAGCAAAGGATACAGACTCTGTTAGAGCAAAACAGAATCAAAAAGGCTGAGATTACGAAGCGTATTCTGGAAAATAAGACAGAGGCATTTTCTTATCAGGAAGTTTTTGATCGTGAAAAGAAGATTTATGATGACATTACAGATAAGATACAGGCAGTAAATGATGCTGTTGCAGAGTTTCAGAAAGCGCACAGACAGCTTGATGAGGAAAGTGAGATACTGCGCAAAGAGTTAAGAAACACGCAGCAGCAGTATCACATGGAAAACTCAAGGCTGCAATCTCTTCGCAATCTGACGGAAAGATATGAGGGATATGGACAAAGCATTAAGCGTGTCATGGAACAGAAAGAAAAATATCCCGGAATTGTAGGAGTTGTAGCAGATATCATTCGCGTAAAGAAGGAATATGAGCTTGCCGTGGAAACAGCCTTGGGCGGAAGCATCCAGAATATTGTTACAAATGATGAACAGACAGCGAAGGCTATGATCGGGCATTTGAAAAGAAACCGCTATGGACGGGCTACTTTTCTGCCTTTAACGAACATGAAAGCACGTCCGGTCAATCTTTCGGGCAGTATTATGACAGAACCGGGCGTGATTGGAATGGCATCAGGGTTAGTAGAAGCAGAGGAGCGCTTTAATAATCTTGTAGAATATTTGTTGGGAAGATTTATCGTGGTGGACAACATTGACCATGCGATTGCGCTGGCAAGAAAATATCATCATACCGTGCGCATTGTAACAACAGAGGGAGAACTGTTAAATCCGGGTGGTTCGATGTCCGGTGGTGCTTTTAGAAACAATCAGAATCTTTTGGGACGCCGTCGTGAGATGGAAAATCTGGAAAAAGTCACACAGGAGCTGAAAGAAAAGTTTACGGATGTTCAGAAGCAATTGGAAGAGGCAGAAAATCAGCAAAAGGATATTGACCGGAAGCTTAACTCTGAGCGTCAGGTGCATGAAAATCTCCGTTTAAAGCAAAATACGGCGAAACTTAACTATGAACGTGCAGAGAAGGATTTAAATAAAAATAAGGAGCAGTATAATCTGATCCAGTTAGATCAAAGCGAGTTAGAAAAGGTCAGGGAAGAGTTACATCAGGAACAGGAAAAGGTTGAAAAACAGGCTCGTTCTAACGAACAGCTTAATAAAGAACGGGAAGAGAAGTTAGCACAATGGAATGAAGCGCTAGAGTCAGCCAAACAGCAAAAAGAAAAGCTTGATGGAAATCATAGGGAAATCTCTTTGAATGTAGCAGAACAGACGCAGGGAAAACAGTTTGCAGAAGATAATATTCAAAGAGTGGCAGATAGTGTTACAGCATTAGAAAAGGAATT
The DNA here is from genome assembly GCA_934317005.1 of uncultured Lachnospiraceae bacterium. Taxonomy (GTDB): domain Bacteria; phylum Bacillota; class Clostridia; order Lachnospirales; family Lachnospiraceae; genus Butyribacter. The sequence continues at coordinate 126,114 of CAKREB010000007.1, read as the reverse complement.
AGAGGAAGTTCGTAAGAATGGTGAGGATGCTGATGCGCAGGTAGCACAAAAGGAAGATGAGATTAAGCAGACAGCGGAAAGTATCCGTCTGATGAAAGAGCAGATACAGGCTTTGGAAGAACAGATTGAAAACCAGACAAAGCATCGTGATCAGTTAAATCAGAATCACAAAGGCTTTTTTGATAAGAGAGAGGAACTGTCTGCCAGAAAAACAGATCTGGATAAGGAATGTTTCCGTTTGAACAACCAGAAGGAAAAGATTTCGGAAAAAATTGATTCATATGCCAATTATATGTGGGAACAGTATGAACTGACCTATCACACGGCGGAAGAGCAAAGAGTAGAAGTTTCTATGGAATTTTCACAGATCCGCAATGAGATCGCAAAGTTAAAAAGTAAGATGAAATCACTTGGCGATGTCAATGTGAATGCAGTAGAACAGTATCAGGAAGTGCAGGAGCGCTATGAGCTGTTACATACACAGCATGAGGATCTGGTTGAAGCAGCCAATGTCCTGATCGGCATTATCGAAGAACTGGATACAGAGATGCGTAAGCAGTTTGAGTCGCAGTTTGCCGAGATCAGAGAGCGGTTTGACCATGTCTTTAAAGAGCTGTTTGGCGGTGGACGTGGTACACTGGAATTGACGGATGATGAAGATATTCTGCTTGCCGGAATCCGGATTGTTGCACAGCCGCCCGGAAAGAAGCTGCAGAACATGATGCAGTTATCCGGTGGTGAGAAGGCTTTGACAGCAATCGCATTATTGTTTGCTATTCAGAGTTTAAAACCATCTCCGTTTTGTCTGCTGGATGAGATTGAGGCGGCGTTAGATGACTCAAATGTCAGTCGTTATGCAGACTATCTGCATAAATTAACGAAGGACACGCAGTTTATTGTCATCACGCACAGACGTGGAACGATGAATGCAGCGGATATTCTATATGGTATCACGATGCAGGAAAAAGGTGTATCTACGCTGGTTTCTGTCAGTCTGCTGGATGAAAAAGAGATTGCAAATTAGTAAGAAAAACGCTAAAATAAAGTGTTGCAGTATGATAGCAGGAAGCTTTGATGGAGCGTGAAACAAAAATGAGATGCCTTTATATAGGGCAGAAATGAGGAATAATATGGGCGAGAAAAAAGGATTTTTTGGAAGATTAATGAATGGGCTTACAAAGACAAGAGATAACTTAAAGTCTGGAATTGATTCTTTGTTTAGCGGTTTTTCAGAGATAGATGAAGATTTTTATGAAGAATTGGAAGAAATTCTGATCATGGCAGATATAGGTGTTGTGACTACAGAAAAGATTATTGAAAATCTTCGTGAAAAGGTAAAAGAGCAAAAGATTAAAGAAATCTCTGTGTGCAGACAGCTTCTGATCGATTCGATCAAGGAACAGATGCGTGTCAATGAAACAGCATACGAGTTTGAACATACACAGTCGGTTGTATTGTTGATCGGCGTGAATGGAGTAGGAAAGACAACTTCTGTAGGAAAGCTTGCCGGTCAGCTTAAGAATCAGGGGAAAAAAGTAATCGTTGCAGCGGCAGATACCTTCCGTGCCGCAGCAATTGAGCAGCTTACAGAGTGGGCAAACAGAGCAAATGTAGAACTGATCGCAGGACAGGAGGGTGGCGATCCGGCTGCTGTAGTGTTTGACGCAGTTAATGCTGCAAAGGCACGAAAAGCAGATGTGTTGATCTGTGATACAGCGGGAAGACTTCACAATAAGAAGAATCTGATGGAAGAGTTAAAAAAGATTAACCGGATCATAGATCGTGAATATCCGGACGTATATCGGGAAACGCTGGTTGTATTGGACGGAACTACAGGACAGAATGCTCTGGCACAGGCAAAGCAGTTTGGAGAAGTGGCAGATATCACAGGTATCATTCTGACAAAGTTAGATGGAACTGCAAAGGGTGGTATTGCAATCGCTATTCAGTCTGAGATGAACATACCGGTAAAATATATTGGTATCGGTGAAAAGATAGATGATCTGCAGAAGTTTGATGCAGATACCTTTGTAGATGCTCTATTTGAAAAGCAGGAGCATGCAGAACAGGATTAGAAAAGTTTTTGAAAATAGATTGGAGGAATTGTTATGATGACATTGGATAAGTTTGAGGAAGCGTCTGAAAAAGTGAAAGAAGTAGTGCTTCCGACAAATTTGATCTACAGCGAGTACTTTTCAGAGCAGACAGGAAATAAAGTGTATTTTAAACCGGAAAATATGCAGTATACCGGTGCATATAAGGTTCGTGGAGCTTATTATAAGATTAGTACATTGAGTCAGGAGGAGAGAGAAAAAGGCCTGATCACTGCGTCTGCGGGAAATCATGCGCAGGGTGTGGCGTATGCTGCAAAAATCTATGGTGTACCTGCAACGATCGTTATGCCGACAACAACTCCTCTGATCAAGGTTAACCGTACCAAAAGCTATGGTGCAAGAGTTATCTTATACGGAAATGTTTATGATGAAGCCTGCCAGTACGCATTGAAGTTAGCGAAAGAGCAGGGACTTACCTTTGTGCATCCGTTTAATGATGAAACGGTTGCAACCGGTCAGGGAACGATTGCGATGGAGATATTTAAGGAGCTTCCAACTGTAGACATCATTCTTGTACCGATCGGAGGAGGCGGATTGGCAGCAGGTGTATCTACTCTGGCCAAATTCCTGAATCCAAACATTAAGGTTATCGGTGTGGAACCTGCAGGCGCAAGCTGCATGAAGGCTTCTTTGGAAGCCGGAAAGGTAGTAACGCTGCCGGATGTAGACACGATCGCAGATGGTACGGCAGTTAAGACACCGGGAGATATTGTGTTCCCGTATATTCAGAAAAATATTGATGATATTATCGCAGTAGATGATCATGAACTGATCGTAAACTTCCTTGATATTTTAGAAAATCATAAGATGCTGGTGGAAAACTCAGGTCTGCTTACGGTGGCAGCCTTAAAGCATCTGGACTGCAAAGACAAAAAGATCGTATCGATCTTAAGTGGCGGTAATATGGACATTATCACATTGTCTTCTGTTGTACAGCATGGTCTGATCCAGCGTGGCAGAGTATTTACGGTGTCTGTGCTTCTTCCAGACAGACCGGGTGAGCTTGGAAAAGTGGCTGATGTGATTGCACAGATGCAGGGTAATGTGATCCGTCTGGAGCACAACCAGTTTGTCAGCATCAATCGAAATGCTGCGGTAGAGCTTCGTATCACTATGGAAGCATTTGGTCAGGAGCATAAGAAAGAAATCGTTGAAGCACTTCGTAAAAAGGGGTATGAGCCAAAGGAAGAAAGTCCGACAGGACTTTATGAATAAAGAGCAACAAGAATACACATAAGCGCATAAAGCGCAGGAATGAGGACAGGATGAAACAGGAAATGATATATTCTCAGGAAAATGGAAAGGGGCAGGAGCTTCTGCATACACCTGGCGGAGTTCGGGATATCTATGGAGCAGAGTGTGCCAGAAAAAGAACAGTAGAAAAAGAAGTTCATGATGTGATGAGATCATATGGATTTCATGACATTGAAACACCTACATTTGAATACTTTGATATTTTTAGCAAAGAACGTGGAACCGTACAGTCAAAGGAAATGTTTAAGTTCTTTGACCGCGGAAACAATACACTTGTGTTAAGACCGGATATTACACCGTCTATTGCACGTTGTGTAGCAAAATATCATCGTGATGAGGATATGCAGATCCGTCTGTGCTATACCGGTCATACATTTGTAAACACAAGTCCGTATAAAGGAAAGCTGCAGGAAGTGACACAGGTCGGTGCAGAGCTTTTCAATGATGATACCTCTGATGCAGATGCAGAGATGATCGCTATTATGATAGAGTGCCTGCTAAAGAGTGGATTAAAAGAGTTTCAGCTGGAAGTAGGACATGCAGAGATTTTTAGAGGCTTAGTAGAAGAAGCAGGCTTTAATGAAGAAGAAACGCAGGAGCTTCGCCGTCTGATCGTTAGCAAGAACTTTTTTGGAGTCGAAGAACTCTTAGACAAGATGACAGTATCAAATGATTTAAAAGAAGTTTTTGCAAAGCTTCCTGAGCTATTAGGTAATCTTAAGGAAAGCGTTACATTTGTAAAGGAACGTAGTAAAAGCGAGCGTGTACATGCAGCATTAGACCGTCTGCTAAAGGTAGAAGCAATCCTTGATCTGTACGGCTTCTTAGATTATATTACGATAGATCTGAGTATGTTAAGTCAGTACAGCTATTACACGGGTGTGATCTTCCGTGCATATACATATGGAAGCGGAGAAGCTCTTGCTACAGGTGGTCGTTATGACAGTCTGGTAAAGCAGTTTGGAAAGGATGCTTCCGCTATTGGTCTTGTTATTGTAATCGACCAGTTAATGCTTGCCTTGACAAGACAAAAGCTGCTTACAGAGGATACCTTAGGTGGTGTGATCTTATTGTATCCACAGGAATTAAGAAAAAAAGCCGTAACACTTGCTGAGGAAGGAAGAAAGAAAGGAAAAGCGGTTCAGCTTTTACGAAAATCATCAAGAAAAGAGCTGGCAGAATATCAGGCTTATGCAAAAAGAGAAGAGGCAGATCAGTTGATCTACTTAGAGAAGGAAGATAAAGCAAACATTTATGACATGGCTTCCGGTCAGACAAGACAGGCATCAGGCAACGCAGAAGAGATTTTTTAGGAACGGAGATTACTATGAGATATATTACATTTGCATTGGCAAAGGGCAGATTAGCCAAACAGACCCTTGCCTTACTGGAACAGATAGGAATTACCTGTGAGGAAATGAAAGATGAAAAGACAAGAAAGCTTATTTTTGTCAATGAAGAGTTGGGATTTAAGTTCTTTTTGTCGAAAGCAACGGATGTGCCGACGTATGTAGAGTTAGGTGCTGCAGATATCGGTGTGGTTGGTAAAGACACTATTTTGGAGGAAGGAAGAAAGTTATACGAAGTTCTGGATCTGAATTGTGGAAAATGCCGCATGTGTGTAGCCGGTCCGGCAAGTGCAAAAGAGCTTTTGAATAATGGTTCTTTGATCCGTGTGGCAAGCAAATATCCAAGTATTGCAAAGGATTACTTTTACAACAAAAAGCATCAGACAGTGGAGATCATTAAGTTAAATGGTTCTGTAGAGCTTGCGCCGATCGTTGGTTTGTCTGAGGTGATCGTTGATATTGTGGAAACAGGTTCTACCTTAAAGGAAAATGGTCTGGAAGTGTTAGAAGAGATCTGTCCGCTATCAGCAAGAGTTGTGGTAAATGAAGTGAGCATGAAAATGCAGCACGAGCGCATCACAAAGTTGTTGAAGCAGTTAAAGACAGTGATTCCGGAGTAATCTGAAACTAACCTGAAGCAGCAGTATAAAGAGAAGTGAAAAGGGATGGAGTGCAGCAGTTTGGCAATGGAGCAAAAGAAAAGAGGAGTGCATATGAGAATTGTAAAATTGACGGAAAAGGAAAAAGCAAACATATTAGAAAACCTTTTAAAAAGAAGCCCAAATCAATATAGTGAGTATGAGAGTACGGTAAATGAGATTATTGAAACAGTAAAAAAGGGAAAAGATCAGGCTCTGTTTGATTATACGAAAAAATTTGATGGGGTAGAGATTACTTCGGACACATTCCGTGTAACAAAGGAAGAGATTGAAGAAGCATATACGAAGGTTGATTCTCATTTAGTAGAGATTATCCGAAAGGCACTCAAAAATATTAGGGAATATCATGAAAAACAGGTACGTTACAGCTGGTTTGACAGTAAACCGGATGGAACTTTACTTGGTCAGAAGGTAACGGCACTGGAGCGTGTTGGTGTATATGTACCGGGTGGAAAGGCTGTATATCCGTCTTCTGTTTTGATGAATATTGTTCCGGCAAAGGTTGCCGGTGTCGATAAGATCGTGATGACTACACCACCCGGAAAGGATGGTAAGGTATATCCTATCACTTTAGTGGCAGCTCATGAGGCTGGTGTAGATGAAGTATATAAAGTCGGTGGGGCACAGGCAATCGCAGCACTGGCATATGGTACAGAGAGTATTAAAAAAGTCGACAAGATCGTTGGACCTGGAAATATTTTTGTTGCATTGGCAAAGAAGGCTGTATATGGTCATGTTAGCATTGATTCGATTGCCGGACCAAGTGAAATCCTGGTTCTTGCTGATGAAACAGCCAATCCACGTTATGTGGCAGCCGATCTGTTATCACAGGCAGAGCATGATGAAATGGCATCTGCAATCCTTGTGACAACAAGTGAAGAGTTAGCCAAAAAGGTTTCTAAGGAAGTAGAAGGCTTTGTACAGAAGCTGTCGCGAAAAGAGATCATTCAGAAGTCTTTAGATAACTATGGATACATTTTGGTAGCAGATTCGATGGATGAAGCAATTGCTACGGCAAATGAGATTGCTTCAGAGCATCTTGAGATTGTGACAAAGAATCCGTTTGACACTATGACAAGAATTAGAAATGCAGGTGCTATTTTCCTCGGAGAATACAGCAGCGAACCTCTGGGAGATTATTTTGCCGGTCCAAATCATGTTTTACCGACAAATGGAACAGCAAAGTTCTTCTCACCACTGTCTGTAGATGACTTTATTAAAAAGTCAAGCATCATTTCATATTCTGAGGAGGCACTGCGCAGAATCCACACGGACATTGAAGACTTTGCAACGGCAGAGAAGCTGACGGCACATGCAAACTCCATTGCTGTTCGTTTTGAAGATTAATTTCTGATGCATTCCTGCAAAAAAACGGTTCCGGTTGTATTGTCCGTTGGAATCGGTTATACTAAATAATAGATTCATGGAAAGGTTTGGTTAGCAATATGAAAGAAAGAATTGCAACGGTTACTAGAAAAACAGGTGAAACAGATATTCAGATCACATTAAATCTGGATGGAACAGGAAAAGCAGAGATTTCTACCGGAATTGGTTTTTTTGATCATATGCTCAACAGTTTTGCAAGACATGGTCTGTTTGATCTGCAGGTATCTGTCAGTGGAGATTTGGAAGTGGATTCCCATCATACCATTGAGGATACGGGAATTGTGCTCGGACAGGCAATCAGTAAGGCTGTTGGAGAGAAAAAGGGAATCAGGCGTTTTGGAAATTTCATACTTCCGATGGATGAAACATTAGTCCTGTGTGCACTGGATCTTTCGGGAAGACCATATTTGCAGGAAAATCTTCAGTTTTCTGTGCCAAAGGTAGGGGAATTTGACACGGAGATGGTTCATGAATTTTTCTATGCAGTCAGTTATGCAGCACAGATGAATCTGCATCTTAAGATGTTAGATGGACAGAATAACCATCATATTATAGAGGCAGCTTTTAAGGCTTTTGCTAAGGCGTTAGATCAGGCCGTTTCTTATGATGAAAGAATTACGGATGTATTGTCTACAAAAGGGAGTTTGTAGAGAGATACCGGTTGAAATGGAGGAGAAGAATGAGTCAAAAGAAATTGATTTCATTTATCAATGCAGAAAATGAGATGTCCGGAAGTGTGATACGCCTGGCAGATCATTATTCCTGCGAAGGCGCAGACGGTCTTTATTTGTATAACTTTTCAGGGGATGAGGCATCTCGTGAAGAATTTTTATCGACTGTCCGTCAGATTGAAAAGCAGATTGATGTTCCGTTTTATGTGGGAAGCTATGTGGAGCGTTTTGAAGACGCAAAAAAAGCACTTTATACAGGAGCTTCAAAGGTGGTCATTCGAAAGGCTCTGATGCCGGCAGAGAAAGAACTGCAGCAGATTGTGGGGCGCTTTGGAAAGGATAAGTTAGCAATCGAGATTGATATGCGTGCAGATTTTCAAAGTGCAGAGCAGTTAGATGCTTTTTATGAAATGGGATTTGGAACAGCAATCCTAAAGCATATTGATACGACGAAGAGTTTTGCAGATGCGATTTCAAATACAAAGATTGAAGTGATGGTTCGTGACGGACTGATCCGTAATGATCTGGCAGAAATTTTTTCTTATCCTACGGTACAGGCAGTTATGACAAACTACTTTGAGGAAAAAGATATCTATAAGGCCAAAAGAGGGCTTAAAAAGCAGGGTATTGATGTGGAAGTATTTGAAAGTCTGATTGATTTTTCAGACTTTAAGCTGTTGGATAATGGCTTGATCCCGGTTGTGGTTCAGGATTATCGCACAAATGATGTGCTGATGGTTGCCTATATGAATGAAGAGTCCTATCGCAAGACTTTGGAAACCGGTAAAATGACATATTACAGCCGTAGTCGTCAAAAACTATGGCTAAAGGGAGAAACTTCCGGTCACTTCCAGTATGTGAAATCATTGATGCTAGATTGTGACAATGATACCATTTTAGCAAAGGTTCGTCAGATTGGCGCAGCATGTCACACAGGAAGCTATAGCTGCTTTTTCAAGGAGCTGGCAAAGAAAGACTATGTATCAACAAATCCACATACAGTTCTGACAGATGATTTTAATATCATTATGGAGCGCAAGAATCATCCGAAAGAAGGTTCTTATACAAATTATCTGTTTGATAAGGGAATTGATAAGATTTTAAAGAAATGCGGTGAAGAAGCTTCCGAGATCATCATTGCAGCGAAGAATCCTGATGCAGAGGAATTAAAATACGAAATTGCTGATTTCCTTTATCACATGATGGTTTTGATGGCAGAGTGTGATCTGGACTGGGATGATATTACAAAAGAGCTGGTAAACAGAAGATAGCTGTTTTATGTACGTATTTGTCTTCGTTTTGAAAAGAGATCGAAAGAAGACAGAGGATAGAGGGTATCATAAAAAGTCATATATGACTTTTAGAAAGGTGTGGTGAAGATATGATGTTGACAACGCTTTTAGCAAAGGGGATTGCAGATTTTACATTTGGAGGTGCTTTTTTATGGTATCTGGTAAAGTTTATTATCAGTGCGGTAGTTGCATTTGCCGGAATCATGCTTGGCATTACATTGCGAAAGAAGAAAAATGCAAAGCAGCAGCCTTTGTCTGAAACAGCAGGCACTAAGGCAGAATAGAAAGTTCCGAAAATAACATTTTTTGGATGCAGCGAAATTCTTGAAATGTAGTGAAGAAAAGGTTATGATATATGGAAATTGAAAAAAAATTTCAAATTAAAAAGCTTCCGGATAATCTGGAAGCTTATCCTAAAAAAGAAATAGAGCAGGGATACTTATGTACCCGGCCGGTTGTGCGGATTCGAAAAAGCAATGAAAGATATATTCTGACATATAAGTCGGGCGTTTCGCTGGAGGCTGAGAGTAATGTCAGGGTGAGTCAGGAACTGGAAGCAGAGCTGACACAGGAGGGATATTATCATCTGCGCGAGAAGGCAGATCATTATCTGATTCAAAAGACCCGCTATATTATTCCGCTGCCAAGTGGTCATACAGGTGAACTTGATGTTTTTCATGGAAGGCTTGACGGATTGTATTTTATTGAAGTAGAATTTGCAGATGAAGAGGATGCATTACATTTTACTCCGCCGGACTGGTTTGGAGAAAATGTTAGTCATGATGAAAGATTTTCAAACAGTTTTCTATCACGTTGTGAAAATCTGGATGTTTTTAAATAAAAAGTCAGATACCCTGAAGATACAATGGGGTATTAGAAAAAGAAAGATGGAGGCTTATTATGTATAAGATTTTGAAGAAAGAATATCTTGCCAATAATATCTGGCTTATGGATATTGAGGCACCCAGAGTAGCAAAGTCCTGTCAACCGGGACAGTTTGTCATTGTGAAGATGGATGAAAAGGGAGAGCGTATCCCATTGACGGTATGCGATTATGACAGAGAAAAAGGAACCGTTACCATTGTATTTCAGACAGTAGGTGCTTCTACTCATGAGATGGCTAAATACGAAGTAGGCGAGTCTTTTATGGATTTTGTAGGTCCTCTCGGATGTCCATCAGAATTATTAGAATTATCTGAGGATGAGTTAAAGAAAGAAAAGCTTCTTTTTGTATGTGGTGGTGTTGGTACAGCACCTGTATATCCACAGGTTAAGTGGATGAAGGAGCATGGTATTGATGTTGATGTTATCATCGGTGCCCGTACAAAGGACATTTTGATCTTAGAAGAAGCGATGGGAAAAGTTGCAAAGAATCTTTACATTGCTACAGATGATGGTTCTTATGGATTTAAGGGAAATGCCTGTGATCAGATCAATGAACTGGTGAAAAATCAGGGAAAAGAATATACAAGAGTGATTGCAATCGGCCCAATGATTATGATGAAATTTGTAACAATTTTAACAAAGGAACTGAATATTCCAACAATTGTAAGCATGAATCCTATCATGGTAGATGGAACAGGTATGTGCGGTGCTTGTCGTTTGCAGGTGGGAGATGAGATTAAGTTTGCATGTGTAGACGGACCTGAGTTTGATGGTCATCTGGTAGACTTTGATCAGGCAATGCAGCGTCAGAGAATGTACAAAACAGAAGAGGGACGTGCAATGCTTCGTCTTGAAGAAGGCGAAACACATCACGGCGGATGTGGTCAGTGTAACGGATAATTAACGGAAACATACATAGAAAGGAAAGCTATCATGGAAGTAGATGTATTAAAGAGAGTTCCTGTACGTGAGCAGGATCCAAAGGTTCGTGCTACAAACTTTGAAGAGGTTTGTCTTGGTTATAATAAGGAAGAGGCAATGGCAGAAGCAACACGCTGCCTGAAGTGTAAAAATCCACAGTGTGTCAAGGGATGTCCTGTTAATATTAATATTCCGGGATTCATTAAGGAAGTAGAAGAAGGAAATGTAGAGGGTGCATATCAGGTAATCAGTCAGTTTTCTGCGCTTCCTGCTGTTTGTGGTCGTGTATGTCCACAGGAGAGCCAGTGCGAAGCAAAGTGTGTTCGTGGTATTAAGGGCGATGCTGTTTCAATTGGTAAGCTGGAGCGTTTTGTTGCAGATACAGCAAGAGAAGAGGGAATCAAGCCTGCAAAGGCAGAATCAATGAATGGTAAGAAGGTTGCCGTTATCGGTTCCGGCCCTGCAGGACTTACCTGTGCCGGAGATCTTGCAAAGCTTGGTTATGACGTTACTATTTTCGAGGCATTGCATAAAGCCGGTGGTGTGTTATCTTACGGAATTCCGGAGTTCCGTCTTCCAAAGAGCAAGGTCGTTGATAAGGAAGTAGAAAATGTAAAATCACTCGGTGTTAAGATTGAAACAAATGTCGTAATCGGTAAGGCAACAACAATCGATGAGCTGTTAAATGAAGAGGGATTTGATGCAGTATTTGTAGGTTCCGGTGCCGGACTTCCTAGATTTATGGGAATCCCGGGAGAAAATGCAAATGGTGTGTTCTCAGCGAATGAGTACCTGACACGTAGCAATTTGATGAAAGCATTTGACGATTCTTATGCAACACCGATTGTAGCCGGCAGGAAAGTAGCTGTTGTTGGTGGTGGTAATGTTGCGATGGATGCTGCAAGAACAGCTCTTCGTCTGGGTGCTGATGTGCATATCGTATATCGTCGTAGTGAAGAAGAGCTTCCGGCGCGTGTAGAAGAAGTACACCATGCAAAGGAAGAGGGAATCATCTTTGATCTTTTAACAAACCCGGTTGAAATCTTAGAAGATGAAGACGGTAATGTAAGTGGAATGAGATGTATTCGTATGGAACTTGGTGAGCCGGATGAGTCAGGTCGTAGAAGACCGGTTGAAGTACCGGGTTCTGAGTTTGTATTAGATGTTGATACTGTTATCATGTCACTTGGTACCAGTCCAAATCCATTGATTTCATCTACTACAAAGGGACTTGAGATCAACAAGAGAAAATGTATTGTAGCAGAAGAGGAAAATGGTCAGACAACAAAGGCAAAGGTATATGCCGGTGGTGATGCTGTTACAGGTGCAGCTACCGTAATCCTTGCAATGGGCGCAGGAAAGGCTGCTGCTAAGGGTATTCATGAATTTTTAAGCAAATAAGTTCGTGATTTTGAACAAAAAATTAGTCTGAAAAAGTAATATTGCACAAGAGGAGAAGAATTTTATGAAATCTCCTCTTGTGCTTTTTTGATGAATCGGATAATTGGAACAAAAAGTTTTAGTAGTTTTGAATATTGTCAAAAAGACAGCAATCTGATACTCTAGTGATAGAAAATTTCTTCGATAACTGCAAGTGCAGAGGATTAGAAAGAGAAGATGCAGTGAAAGCAAAAAAGTGTTTGAAAGAGCATATTCTTAGATGCATAAAGCAAGTCTTATCAGTTCTAAAGAAGTATTCTATGATTCTATTTTGATATTTCAAGATATTTTTCAGAAAATCAACTAGAAAAGAAATAAAATATGTTATGTTAAAAATTGTTTCATCAGAGAATGCGACAAAAATCCTAACGATTAAGTTTAACATTTAGATGCGTACAATTTCATGCGGTAATTACCATATTCTCCCAGTTACTGTCTGAGATATACCAGCTTACTGTTTGACAAAGGATTTGCAGTGGCTTTGTCGTATACGATAAGTCACAATCAAAAGCAGGTTATTGGATATACACAAAGCAGAAGAAATTTTTAGTTTACTGCTAATATGTTTTGAACAAAAGCGATAATAGGGTGGAAATAATTCGCGGTATTAGGATTTGCAGGGAATTTTAAAAATGGAAAGGAAGTTTATGGAAGAAAGAAAAGAATATCAGGATTTTTGTAAAGAAATGCAGGTAATAGTGAAAGATAAGTTTGAAGATTCCGTTCATGTAGAGATTCATAAGGTGGTAAAGAACAATGCGACAGAGTTAGACAGCATGGTTATTTTGGCAGAGGACAGGGGGATTTCTCCTAATTTTTATTTGAATCTTTATTATGAAGAGTACTGTCAGGGAAAAGATATGCAGATGTTGGCAGAACAGATATATGAGATATACATTGCAACAGTCAAGCAGGAGCAGGTTCCGATGCTTGATCCGTCTTTTGAAGCATGTGAAGATAAGATTACGTTTCGACTGGTATCTTATGAGAAAAATAAAGAGATGTTTCAGACAATACCGTACATCAGATTCTTAGACATGGCAGTAGTGTTTTATATTATAGTGCGAAATGAAGATGATGGTATCGGATCGGTAAAAATCAGCCAGAGGTGGCTTGATGAATGGAATATGACGGCTCCGGAAGTCTTTTCTCTAGCGAGAGAGAATACCAGACGGTTGTTTCCGGAAAGAATCTGTAGTATGCATTCTATGTTAAAGCAGTTATTGCAGGAGAAGGACAGCGAATGGGCAGCATTGGAGGAAACATTGTATGCGGATATGGAGTCTAAACAGGTGACAGATCCTTATGTGATCACAAACAGTAATGGAATCAATGGTGCCTCTGTAATATTATATCCGGATACGCTTAAGACGGTAGGCAATGTGTTTGGGGAAGATTATTATCTTTTGCCAAGCAGCATCCATGAATTTCTGGCTATTCCGGAACATGCGGTCGGAAGTGAGGAAGAGCTTTATGAGATGGTACAGGAGGCAAATGAACAGTTTGTATCCAGAGAAGAATTTTTATCAGGCTCTGTATATTGGTATGAATGTGCGACGGAAACGATTAAGATTAGAAAATAAATATAAAAAGTCCTGCGATTTTATGGAATGTGCGCATAATCATAAGATATAAAGGTAGAATATATGCGCATAATCTGGATGATTCTATTTCAAGATTTGTTTTAATGCGATGTTGGCTCTTTTTTTCACATTTTTTCACAACAAAAAAAGGTCGTTTCACAACATTACAGATAGATATTGCATGAACATTTCCGATATAATATCTATAAATACATGTAAGCTGGGGAGTGACAAAATGCGCATTGCTATCTGTGATGATGAAGTATCTGTGGTAGAGATACTAGAGGAAAAAATCAAAATGCTGCTGCCGGATGCGGTAATAGAAAAATATTTATCCGGTGAAGAGTTGATCTTAAGTAGCTGCAAGCCTGATGTTCTTTTTCTGGATATTCAGATGCCGGGAAAGGATGGTATGGAAACGGCAAGGATTCTTCGTGAGGACAATAAGGAGATGATATTGATCTTTGTAACAGCGGTGGAAGAGTATGTTTTTCAGGCTTTTGATGTTGGGGCATTTCACTATCTGGTCAAGCCGTTTTCGGATGAAAAGTTGAAAGAAGTTTTGACTAAGGCGGTTCATATTGTAAAAAATCGTTTGCTGGCAAAAGAAGATCAAAAGTATATCATGATACAGTCAGCCGGAAGCCATATCAGGGTTTTTCTACGGGATATTGTATATGCTGAGGTATACAACAGGAAGGTTATTATCCATACACAGGATACGGATATCGAGTATTATGGAAAATTACAGGAACTTGAGTGTATGGCAGGGGAAGATTTTTTTCGTACACACAGGGCATATCTGGTACATTTTAAATATATAGAGAAATATGATGCAAATCGTGTAACAATGAAAAATGGGACGGCAATGATTGCCAAAAAGAATTATCCTGAGTTTGTAAAGCAATATTTAAAATATAATCAGAGGAAAGGATACAATATCGGATGAGTTTGGTGGAAGAATGCTGGATGATTACGTCAAAAGCTTCTGTTATCGCACTTTTGGTGATTACAGGAATTTGTTTTGGGATTTTTGTATGTCCCTATATGAAAAGGAAAAAGCAAGCTTTCCTAGTCAGTATGGTTTATATTATGTTTATGCTGGTGTTATATATGATTCCACCGCAGATTGATAATTTTTCTGCATACCTGATGGGAGTGGTGGCAGCGTTTATTGTGATGTATGTGCTAGATACCGGAAATATCTGTCAGAAAATATTTCTGGTAGTTACATTTTTTTCTGTTCGTTGGCTGGCGGTTGCGATGGCAGACAGATTGGATGACTGTATCACAAAGGTTGTAGTTTTTCGGAATACAGTAGCAGACAGGCAGTGGCTGCAATTTGGACTTTATGCTGGAAGCAGGGTGGTAAATCTGTTTGTATGTACTATTTTTATAATAGGCGCTGTCAGAATGATCAATCGGGCATTTGTATATAAAAAAGATGAAATGAACGGGAAAGAGTTAACCATGCTTATAATGCCTTCTCTTGTAGGGGTTACCGGGTATGGAGTTTTGCAATACTATTTGAACATTTACGAAAAGGATACGGGAAAGAATCTGATCGACAGCTATGGATTTTATGGGGCATTAAGCTTTCTGCATTACCTGATCTCTATCATGGCAATTCTTGTTATGACCACGATGTTTCAAAAATGGAAAGCAGCACAGGAAGAGCAGGCAGGACAGGAGCTTGTACTAAATCAGGTGAATGATATGGAAAAACATATCCGGGAAGTGGAAAAGCTGTATCGGGATATCCGTTCACTGCGCCATGATATGGGAAATCATATACAGATACTGGAACATCTTGTGGCACATGAGCATATGGCTGATGCCAGGGAATATATGGAGCATTTGCAAAAGGAGTGGAAAGAGGTTTCTTTTGAGATAAAAACGGGAAGTCCTGTCATTGATGTGATTCTTATGGAAAAACTGAGGGAAGCGCAGGAAAAACAGATCTGTTTTACATCAAATTTTCATTATCCGGAAAATACAAAGTTAAATGTTTTTGACTTAAGTGTGATTTTGAACAATGCATTGAATAACTGTATGGAAAATGTAGGTGGAGAAAATCCTTATATCAGTATATCTTCTTTTCGGAAAAACAGCATTTTTATGATAACGATAAAGAACAGTTATCAGGGACAGTTAAAATATCGGAAAAGCGATCTGCCGGAAACAACAAAATCGAATCAGGAGCATGGATTTGGACTGAATAATATGCGCAGGGTTGCAAAGATGTATATGGGAGATATCTCTTTAGAGCAGGTGGCTCATGAAGTGATCTTAAGCATTATGCTGCAGGTGGATTAAGGAAATTGCTCGTACAGTAAATAGATAGAATGCGTTGGCATTCTATCTGTTTACAACAAAAAAAGGTCACTTCACTACATCACTGTTTAGTGCAGAGAAAAATGTGCCGAAAGAAAAAACAAAGGAAAATTATATCAGATTTTCTGAAAATGGATTTTTGACAATTGGTTCAAAGAGGATAAAGCAAATTTCATTTGTTTTACAACTTTGTGCCTATGGTACAAGGTTTGCAGGTTATGAGAAAGGCAGGATTATGTATATGAGAATTAATGGATTTAATGCAGCAAATACGCAGACAGGAACAGTGGACATGGTACAGGCGAATGATTCTGTAAGCAGAAACATACAGAATCAGATTGTAAATGCACAACAGAAGTTACAGGATTTAGCATCAAATGAAGAAATGTCATTAGAGGATAAGATGAAAAAGCGTCAGGAAATACAGCAGGAGATTAACAATCTCAATCAGCAGTTAAGGCAGCACCAGATTGAACAGCGAAGTAGGAAACAGAGTAAGAATGTATCATCTATGGATGACATGATGGCTGGTACAAATGATACATCTGCAGGGAAGGGCGCAGGATTATCACAGGCAGGTATGCAGGCAATGATTTCGGCAGATTCTTCTATGAAGCAGGCAAGAGTACAGGGGAAGGTGGCAACACAGCTGGAAGGAAAATCGGGAGTTTTGGCATCTGAGATAAAGATGGATAAGGGAAGAGGTGCCGGTACAGAAAAGAAAGAGGCAGAGTTAGCCGATCTGCAGGCGAAGACACAGTCGGCAACAGCAGCACAGATGTCAACTCTTGCGGATGCAAAGAAATCTATGGAAGAAGTAGCAAAGGCAGACAACAGTACACAGGACATTAAGACAAAGAAGACTAATGCGGAAAATGCAGAGAAAGCAGAGAAAGCAGAGAAAACCGCAGACACTGCGTCAGAGAACGCAGATGTGGCAGCGAATACGGATACAAAAACAGAAACACTGTCTTTGGAAATCGGACAAAATACGTCACAACAGATAGTATATACAAAGATTGATGTGCTTTTATAATTGTAGGAAATCAATGTTGACTCAAAAAGGTAAATTTCAGTGCCCAAGGCAGTGGAATTTACCTTTTTTGAATTATAGTTGACAGAAAAAAGCTGACGTTATATAATTACCAAAGGTAATTAACAATGGTAACTAGTCAAAAGCAAGGAGAGGCGGTATAGGATTATGAATGCAGATAAGATTAAAAGAATGTTAGATGCCTGTTATCTGGCAAAAAGAGCCAGAGAACTGCTTCCTGAATTGCCGGAGGGGGTAACACCGGCATATATACAGTATATGGATGTGATCCATAAGCTTCAAAAGAACCATAGAAGGGTAAAGGTGTCAGATATCAGTGACACATTGAATCTCCCAAGACCGGGAGTGACCAGAACCATTAAGGAGATGGAGAAAAAGGGGTTCCTTTATAAATATGCATCTGAGGAGGATGGCAGGATCACATATATTGCTATTACAGAAAAAGGGGAAGCGTTATCAGATAAATATGATAAAAATTATTACAGCCAGCTTTCAAAATATCTGGATGACATTACAGATGAAGAGGCAGACTGTATGATTCATACAATAGAAAAATTTTATAAAGTGATGAACGAAAGGAGAGTTGACATTGAGTGATTCAAAATCAGATTTTACAAAGGGGAGTATACTTGGAAAAATGTTACCGTTTATGGTGCCGATTCTGGGGGCTTTGGTGCTTCAGGCTGCATATGGTGCAGTTGATCTTTTGGTGGTGGGAAGATTTGGAACGACATCGGGCCTGTCAGCAGTATCTACCGGAAGTCAGGTGCTGAATCTGGTTACCTTTGTGATCACGCAGTTTGCTATGGGAATCACGGTTTTGATCGCACGGTATATTGGAGAAAAAAAGACGCAGTATATTGGTTCGCTGATCGGAGGTTCTACGATTATTTATGCAATCATATCGGTGGTTTTGTTTATTGTTATGATAGTATTTTCACGTCAGATTGCGGTGTTGATGCAGGCACCGAAGGAAGCTGTTGGCCTGACTGCAGTTTATGTGCGTATTTGTGGTGGCGGTATCTTTTTTATCGTGGCTTATAATCTGCTTGCAGCAATTTTTAGAGGGTTAGGAGATAGCAAATCTCCTTTGCTGTTTGTGGCGGTTGCGTGTGTGGTCAATATTATCGGTGATCTGATTTTAGTTGCAGGACTTCATCTGGATGCAGCAGGAGCAGCAATCGCGACAGTAGCCGCACAGGCAGTTAGTGTGGTGGTAGCCTTGTTTCTGCTTATCAAACGACAGTTAGGATTTCAGATTACAAAAAATGATTTTAAGATTAATATGCATTGTACAAAGGCCTTAAAAATAGGTTTGCCACTTGCATTGCAAGAATGTCTGACACAGATTTCCTTCCTTGCACTCTGTGCCTTTGTAAATCGTTTAGGTCTGGAAGCTTCCTCAGGATATGGTGTAGCCTGCAAGATTGTTAATTTTGCCATGCTGATCCCTAGTTCAATTATGCAGTCAATGGCATCCTTTGTGTCACAGAATGTAGGAGCGGGCAATGAAAAGCGTGCCAAACAGGCATTATTTACCGGAATGGGTGTAGGACTGGCAATCGGCTGTGTTGTCTTTGTTTTTGTGATGTTTAAGGGGAATCTTTTGACTGCAATTTTTACAGCTGATGCGATTGTGGTACAAAAAGGATATGATTACCTGAAAGGCTTTGCGTTAGAAACGATTGTTACGGCAGTTTTATTTAGTATGATCGGTTATTTTAATGGTCATGATAAGACAGTCTGGGTAATGGTGCAGGGACTTGTACAGACATTATTAGTACGTCTGCCACTGGCATATTATATGAGTATACAGCCGGATGCAAGCCTTACAAAGATAGGTTTTGCCGCACCGACAGCAACGATATTTGGTATTATTTTAAATGTGATCTTTTATATATGGATCAATAGAACGCGTGAGGAAAGAGTATGAGATCAGACAGAAGCAGGCAAGTGTATCAGGCTTTACTGGAAAAAGGATTTGCAGAAGAACTGTGTCATGAAATTGCTTATAAATATATGACTACAGAATATAGAGCTACCAGAATGTTAGGATATTTATATCGTATGACGGATCCTAGCGTAGAAATGGTAGTGGATGAAATGTTGGCTATTTTAGAGGATTGTGAACGTTTTCGAAAGAAGCATGAAATGGAGCAGGCGCAGTCTGCCATAAATAAAATGTATATGGAGGAATTTGAGGATGATCATTAGAAAATATAATGAGAATGATATAAAGGATATGATTACTATATGGAATGAGATTGTAGAGGAAGGTGTTGCTTTTCCACAGGAAGAGCTTTTAGATCAGGACATGGGAAAGGAGTTTTTTGCAAGTCAGAGTTATGTAGGAGTCGCACAGGAGGAGGAAAAGATTGTCGGACTATACATATTGCATCCTAACAATGTGGGAAGATGCAGCCATATCTGCAATGCAAGCTATGCGGTATCTTCAAAAGAGCGTGGCAGACATATAGGGGAAAAGCTTGTAAAGGACTGCCTTGTTATGGCAAAGCAGACAGGATTTAAGGTGTTACAGTTTAATGCGGTTGTAGAGAGTAACGTACATGCACGGCATTTGTATGAAAGGCTGGGATTTAAGCAGCTGGGTGTGATTCCGGGAGGATTTCGGATGAAGGATGGAACATATGAAAACATTTGTCCGTATTATCATGTGCTATAGAAAAAAGTGTTATATTTTACATGAAATCTAAAAGAAAAAACTTGACTTAAAGCTGACTTCAAGTGCTAGACTATCTGTAAATCCCCGGCATCCGAGCGCACCGGTTGGGCATTTGATTTCCACGAAGGAGCGCACAAAGCACAAGCTGTTGCAGGGAAATTTGACTGATAATGTAAAGAAAAGCATAGGAGGAACGCAAATGTATTTAGAAATGATCAATGGACCGGAAGATGTAAAAAAATTATCAATAGAGCAGATGAATGAGCTGGCTGCAGAGATGCGAAAAGCCTTATTGAACCGTTTAAGTAAGCATGGTGGTCACTTTGGACCTAACTTTGGTATGGTAGAAGCAACGATAGCTATGCACTATGTTTTTGAATCTCCAAAGGACAAGATTGTATTTGATGTATCACATCAGTCTTATCCGCATAAGATGCTGACCGGTCGTAAGGAGGCGTATCTGTCAGAAGAGCATTTTGATGATATTTCAGGATATAGCAATCCGAAGGAAAGTGAGCATGATCACTTTACGGTAGGTCATACGTCTACTTCTGTCAGCCTTGCCTGTGGTCTGGCAAAGGCAAGAGATTTAAAGGGAGAAGATGGAAATGTGATCGCAGTGATCGGTGACGGTTCTTTGAGTGGTGGAGAAGCATTAGAAGGACTTGATTATGCTGTTGAATTGCAGGGGAATCTGATTATAGTAGTAAACGATAATGATATGTCGATTGCAGAAAATCATGGAGGCTTGTATCGCAATCTGAAAGAATTGCGTGATACCAACGGAAAGGCAGAGTGCAATCTGTTCCGTGCAATGGGATTAGAGTACATCTATGTTTCAGAGGGAAATGACGTGCAGGCACTGATTGATGCATTTAAGCAGGTAAAAGACACGAAAAAGGCAGTGGTTGTGCATATCAATACGCAAAAAGGTAAGGGATATGAGCCGGCAGAAAAACACAAGGAAAACTGGCATTACTGTGCTCCGTTTGACATTGCAACCGGAAATCCAATCGTATCCTATGATGCAGAAGATTATTCTTCTGTAACGGCAGAGTATCTTTTAAAGAAGATGAAAGAGGATGAACGTGTAGTAGCAATTACATCAGGAACTCCAACTGTTCTTGGCTTTACGGAAGATAAGAGAAAAGAAGCGGGGGCACAGTTTGTCGATGTTGGAATTGCAGAAGAAACTGCTGTAGCACTGGCAGCCGGAATTGCCGCCAATGGTGGAAAACCGGTATACGGTGTATATAGTACATTTGTCCAGAGAACATACGATCAGTTATCACAGGATCTGTGTATAGACAGTAATCCGGCAACTATTGTAACTTATGCGGGATCTGTCTATGGCATGAATGATGTCACACATTTAGGAATCTTTGATATTCCAATGATGTCAAATATTCCGAATCTTGTATATCTGGCACCGACAACGAAGGAAGAATACCTTGCTATGTTAAAGTGGAGTATCAATCAGATGGATCATCCGGTAGCAATCCGTACACCGGGTGGTGCAATGATTTCCGATGGAAAGAAAGTGACAAAGGATTTTGGAAAATTAAATCAGTATGAAGTCACAGAGCAGGGTAGCAAGGTAGCAGCCATTGGTCTTGGTGCATTCTATTCATTGGCAAAGGATACTGCAGCATTGTGGAAGGAAAAGACAGGAGAGGCGGCAACAGTAATCAATCCATATTATATTACGGGACTTGACACAGAGCTGTTAGAAAAGCTAAAGAAAGATCATGACATTATCGTTACATTGGAAGATGGCATTTTAGATGGTGGATTTGGAGAAAAGATTGCCCGCTATTACGGCAATTCTGATGTAAAAGTGTTAAACTATGGCTTGAAGAAGGAATTTTTAGATCGCTATGATGCACAAAAGGTATTAGAGGAGAATCATTTGACAAAGGAGAGCATTGTACAGGATCTGTCAGAGCTTTTGGGTTAATGAAACACTATGTTATGAGTATTTCTTCCGGTGCGGTTTGATAGTAAATTGATACAGCAAATGGAATAGTAAACTAAAAGGAATAGCATCCCATTTTGAATGATATGAGGGGGTGTTATTTCTTTTTGACGTTATGGTTATTTATGTAAGATAGAGATGAAAAAACATGGAGGAGATACTTATTTATAAAATCGATGTTCTTGATATACTAAAAGAAAGCGATTATAATAGTACATGTATACTTAAAGAGAATTTTATAAGCCAGTCAGCAGTAAAAAATGCGTAAGAATGAAATGCCAGAAATAAGCAGATTTTACGGAATTGTAATCAAGATGTTTTTCAAACCCAAAGAACATGAACCAAGCCATATACACGCATTATATGGTGAGCATGTCGGCATTTTTGATTTAAGAACATTAGAAATGACAGAGGGCGATCTGCCAAGAAAAGCACAAGAACTTGTAACAGAATGGCTAACGCAAAATCAAAAAGAGCTGTTAGAAATGTGGGATAGTCAAAATTTAAGAAAGTTACCACCACTATAGATAGATGGTAGCTTTTAGTGTTTGGAGGTGTGGCGTATGATTCCAAGAATAAAAACGATAAAACCCTTAAAAGATTATATATTATATGTTGTATTTGATGATGGCAAAGCCGTTTATTATGATGTAAAAGACGATATAAATACTATTGAAGATTTTCAAGACTTAAACCGCATATGCGGTTTATTTGCACAAGTGCAGCTTGATAAAAGCAGGACGTGTATTTTTTGGAATGATAGAATTGATTTACCGAGTGATACAGTTTATGAATTTGGAGAAGAAAAGGAGGTTTTTTAGATGAGTAACAAAGAGAGAGCAATACAGTTACTGGATTCAGTTCCAGAGATTAAAATAGAATGTGTTATTGCTTATATGCAAGGGATAATTGCAGGATCGGAAGAGGTCGAAGAACCAAATCCAGAAACTATTGAAGCCATGAGAGAATTAGAAAATGGTGGCGGTGAAGTATTTAGAGGCTCGGCGCATGATTTTATTAGTTCTATGTTGGAGAATTAAATATGTACGACATTAGATACACTGCGAAAATGAAAAAAAGATATTAAGATATGCCAGAAGCGAAACTATAATCTTACTTTACTTGAAAAAGTTATTGCGTCGTTAATGATTCCAGAACCATTACAAGAAAAAAATCGTGATCACAATTTGACTGGAAACTATGTAGGATATAGAGAATGTCATATTTTGTCGGATTGGCTACTTATTTATCGTTATAATGGTGAATATCTGGAATTAGCCAGAACCGGAACGCATGCCGATTTATTTAATAAATAATGTTTTTGGAAGGGATAATATTCCAAAAGATAAAATTCTAGTTGTCATTATGGAGATATAGTGGCAACTTTTTTGGTTGTTCCAGTAAAGAAAAGTTTGTTGAAATATTATAAAATTAAGATGTATCTTTTGTGCAATATTACTATGGTTACAAGTTGGTTGTTACTTTGTCCCCATATGGTTACTTATTGGTTAGAGGTTCTGTGCATAATAAGAATAGTATAGAGTAGATTAGGTTAGTGTAGTAGAGGTTAGAATAGAAGAGAGAAAAAAGAAAAAATAAATAAAAAGAAAAGTGGTATATTTACATGGTGGATATATTCCGGTAATTTGATCGTTTGAACTATCGCATTGATTTATATAGTCTAATATGGTATATATAAGATACTATATTAGACTATTTCGCATTATAGGAGATGATTTAATATGGGTAAAGACTTAAAAGGAAGGGAACTCGGAAAAGGAATAACACAGAGAAAGGATGGAAGATATCAAGCAAGGTTTATTAATAGGTGTGATATAGATTTTCAACGGAAATATTTGATAGTATCGCATACGATGGTTTATTACAGCAAAAATGGTCGATATGTTCATGAATTGCATGATACAAAAACCAAAAATGGTATCAGAAAAATTCCATTAACAAAAAGAGCAATTAGTGCATTAAAGGCACAAAAGGTACAAAAAACGCAATATGTTTGTCCGGAAAGATAGCTGATGAAGGGTTTGAAGAATTAGTATTTGCAACAAAGAACAATAAGCCATCACAGCATTTTCTTGTTCAACAGTGTTTAGATCTGATTCTTTCAAAAATTGATGGATTACGATACTTTTCTACACATGCTTTTAGACACACATTTGCTACTAGGGCAATAGAGAATGGTATGCAGCCAAAGACATTACAAAAAATTCTAGGACATGGCACATTAGCAATGACAATGGATTTGTATTGCCATACAACAGATGATACTTTGTTTTCGGAAATGGCAAAAATGGAGTCTGAAGTTGGGTAGTGATTGAAAAATGGTGTAAAAATGGTGTAAAATACAAAAAAGAAAATAGCTTAGAAAGCTCAAAATAAGGAGGTTTATATTTAAAATGGAACAGTACAAAAAAGAATTTATAGAGTTTATGGTAGAAAGTAACGTATTAAAGTTTGGTGAGTTTACTTTAAAGAGTGGAAGAAAATCTCCATTCTTTATGAATGCCGGAGCATATGTGACAGGTGCGCAGCTTCGCAGACTCGGTCAGTATTATGCAAAAGCAATCCATGAGCATTACGGAGATGATTTCGATGTTTTATTTGGACCGGCATATAAGGGGATTCCACTTAGTGTAGCTACAACTATTGCATTTAGCGAACTCTATGGAAAAGAAATCCGTTACTGCTCAAACCGTAAGGAAGTAAAGGATCACGGAGATACCGGTATTTTGCTTGGAAGCAAGCTTAAGGATGGAGATAAGGTTGTAATCATTGAAGATGTTACCACTTCAGGAAAGTCAATCGAAGAAACATTTCCTATTTTGAAAGCGCAGGGGGATGTCGAGATCGTTGGACTGATGGTTTCTTTGAACCGCATGGAAAAAGGTCTTCATTCAGATGCTAGTGCGTTGGATGAGATTCAGGAGAAATATGGATTTGGTGCGAATGCAATCGTGACGATGGAAGATGTTGTAGAGTGCCTTTACAATAAAGAATGCATGGGTAAGGTTCTGATCGACGATGCATTAAAGCAGTCCATTGATGCGTACTATGCAGAGTATGGTGCAAAATAGTAAAATCTTTAGAAAGCGAGGAAGTGCATGGAAAAGGTATATAAGGCAATGAAATCGGTTGGCGCATTCAATGTAGTGCTTGGAATCCTGATGATCGTATCGGGTGTGGCATTTGGAACCGTTGTGATCACAAAAGGGGCGAAGCTGTTAAAGCATAAGTCCGACCTGATGTTTTAATGAAACAGATTATATTAGATTTATATCGGACATTCCGGTGCATTGCGCAGGAATGTCCGTCTACTTGTTGCGCCGGTTGGAAGATTAAGATTGCCACAGAGGACTATGAACGCTTTCAAAATATGGAGCCTCACTGGCTGCGGAAGGATATTCAGAAAAACACCTATCGGGAAGCAGGAGCATACTATTTTAAAAATGATGACAGGCAAAGGTGTGCTATGTTAGATTCAGATGGACTATGCAGGATTCAGAGAAATACAACAGAGCAGACCTTATGTAATACCTGCAGAAAATATCCGCGTCTTGCCAATCAGATAGGAGAGTACGCTTATTTGTCAATGGCAGCTTCTTGTCCAGTTGTGGCAGATTATCTGACAGGACAGAAAGTGGAATGGTTTTGTATGGAAGCAGCGCAGTTAGAAAAGAAGATTATTCCGTCACAGATTGAGCTGTTAAGTGAAGTATGGCAGTATTATGAAGAAAATCAGAGTCTGGCAGTGCAGTATGCAGCGCAGAAAAGTAATATAGACTTTTTATATCCGGGCTTTGAAAAAATGGCAGATGAGTTGCTGGAGCTTGTCACAGCGTATCAGGAAGGAAAAGTACTGTTACCGTTTTTGGAGAAGATGGAACAGGATCTGTCCGGCTGTGTAGAGGAATTTGTTTTAAAAACGCAGTCTGCATGGAAAAAATTGTCAGAAAACTATATGACATACCGGCTTTTGACAAGGCGTCTGGAGTATCCAAAGGAATCTGTAGCAAGGACGGTCAGACAGGCGACAGGGGAACTTTTTCTGATCCGTATGATAGCTTTCTTGCGCTTTAGTGACGCAGGAAGTCTGCTAAGGAAAGACTGGTCTGAGGTTTTGTGCAAGGTGTACCGCTTTACGGCGCATGGGCAAAAGCTTTCTGAAAAACTGCAGGATATCTGGAAAGCGTTTTTTAGTCAGGATTTTTTGTGGTTTTATATTCTACTGTGATTTTAAATGTGTGCATACTGTTGCTTTTTAAACATACGTCACAATAAGAATAACGGACAGAATGCTAGGGCAAGAATAAATATGGCAAAATTGAAAGATATACTCTTCTATTGGGGTATATTTTTCTGTTTTTGACAAAAATATGGCATGAATTTGGTGAAAATAGAGAATTTGACGAATTATGTCGAAAAATGCTTTACGAATAAACGAAAGTTATATATTATAGTGTATAAGTTTCAACAGAAACTAATATAATGACACAAAAGCAGGGTAAATGGGAGAAGTGTACTTTTGTGGGATGGAGAGTAAGGATGAAAATTAGCTTTTGGAGTCATATGCATGGAACGGCAGGCGTGACTACGAATGTAGCGTGCATTTCAGCATTGACATCAATCAGTGGAATGGGAAAGACAGTGGTATTGGAAAATCATTATAATGTCAACAGCATTGGAGATGCTATTCTGATACCGGAAAAAGTAGGGTATTTACGGGAGCATGGGGCATATTACAATCGTTATGGGATAGAGTATGTGTTAAAGAGGTTGTATTCGGGGGAAGCAGGAGAAAAATTACTACGTCATGCTTCTATACCGCTATTATTTTCTTCTATGTACTATCTTCCACAGGGCAGGATTGTAAACAAGGAAGTGTTTAATTATGAGTTTAATCTGGTGCAGAAGGAACTGTTTATGTTACTGGAGGCTATCTCAGATTATGTTTTTATCGACACGGAAACGAATCAAAATTTAAGTTCTACGACTATCTTATCGGAATGTGATCTTGTTGTGGTTAATTTAGATCAGGATCCGGTACATCTGAAAGAATTTTTTCAAAATTATACATCTATGCAGGAAAAGGCAGTCTATTTGATCGGAAACTATAAACCAGAATCATCTTGGAACATCAGCAGAATTTGTAAAGAATTTTATATTCCAAAAGGAAAAATAGGAATCATGCCATATAATATGGATATGGCGGATGCAGCAAAAAGTGGGCACTTGTTACAGTTTTTAAACCGGAATTACTATAAAGCATCAGATAGGGAGTGTGAATATCTGATGCGCTATGCTAAGAGAGCCAGTCAGATGATCCGGAAAAATATCATCGGTCTAAGACGAGAAAAAATAGACGCTTAGAATCTGCGTTACCTATTTACAGAGGGAGTTATAACGTTGTATAATAAATGAATATTATAGTGAAAAAACGCAGAAGGGGAGCCGATGGATGGAAACATTTGATGTTTTGGGATATTTAAAAAAGAGGCAGAATGAGCTTGAGAGGGTGAACCATCCCTTTGTCAAGAGAAGCTTGAACTTTCGATATTTGTATGCCTATGGAGTAGGTGTTTTAGCAATTGGCAGTATGAAGTCTATGTCAGAGCTGCAGGAGCGGTATGATTATTTCTTAGAGTGTATTGCACTTCCGAGGGAGCAGCGGGAAAAAATTGTAGTGGATATCAACCATCATTTTGAGTTTCGCCTGTCAGAGGCTTTAAAGATATTAAAGACGAAGGAAGTACAGTACTGTTTTTTGGCAGATTTGTATCTTTTGTCGAATCTGTCAGTATGGTCAACGGAATATTGCACGAAGGTGATTGAAAACTTTATTCAGATATTTCACACATCGGAACCGGAAATTGCATTTTTTCAGGAGTTTAATGACGCTGTGATCAAGGCAGATATGGAAAAGGCAAGAGATTGCTATCATCGCTTTCATGAACAGGGATTTGAAATTTCGTATCGCATTTTACAGTATTTCTTTCGTGATTTTACTGATGAAGACATATTTGGAGATGTTATCGTGCTTCCCGGAAAGACGGTATATCTGGATAAGCCGACAAAGATCAATGGAAATATTGTAGTAGAGCGGGGAGGCTCTCTTTTGATGGATGGGGCCGATGTACAGATCAAAGGAAAGATTGTTGTCAATGGTGGAAGGATTCGTTTTCGGGATACCAGACTGAAAGTGGAAACGGCATCTGCGGATGTTTTGATGGTTGTAAATGATGCTGCTGTGGTGCGTATTTTAAACTCTACGATTGACTGCAATGATCAGTGTGGCTTTCTGGAACAGAATACGGGACGTTTGTTAGTGGAGGAAGCAGAGTTTTTGCATTCCAAAAGAAAAAGGATGATTACATTTTCCGGTGCATATGCACAGTTTGTAAGAAGCAGCTTTTCAGAGGGAGCGGCAGGTTTTTTATACGCCAGTGGTTCTGCACAGATGAAGATAGTAAGCTGTGATTTTTATCAGGCAGATGCAGATTATGGCGCAGCTTTTTTATCCGATTCCATTGACAATGTAACGATTCAGGAGTGTTCTTTTCGCTCCTGCAGCGCAAAGTATCTGGGGGCTGCAATCTATTTCAAATATCAAAAGCTTGGGCAGGTAGTGAAACAGTGTGTCTGCAGACAGTGTTATCCAAAGGAAAATGCTGTTTTTAATGTATATGAGGATGATTTTGAACTGAAAGTTCGCTAGGAGGCATCATGATCGTAGATAATCTTACAAAATTAAATCAAAAAAAGAAATTGTGGATGACTCCAAAGCATCCATTATATATGAAATCTGTAAAATACAAAGTGGTGTATGGTGCAGTTGTATTTATGCAGGCAGAACTGGATTGTCTGGTCAGCCCGCTAAATAACTTTGAACTGGAACGTCTGCTCTTAGCAGGCTTTGAGCTTGGAACAGAGCAGATGTCAGAGGTTTTACGTTATTCCAAGAACAAAAGTGAGTCAATCGACCTTTTGATCAATGCATTTGAGTCAGAACGGGAAAAATATTTACTATTACTGGATATTATCAATGTCAGCTTACGGGATGCAAAGCTGCAGAAGAAAGAGGAAGAGTCCATTCAACTGTTTGCAAAAATGTTTGATGTATCAAGGGAAGCTCTTTCTTTACTGAAAGAGTTTGCCATCAGTGCAAGTAAAGAGGATGTGAAAACATGTCGTGATATCTTACATAGAATGCACATTCAGGATATGGAACTGACACCGGTAGATATGAAGTATTATATCATGCGCCTTTGGGAAACGATGGAATGTACGCAGGAAATGCTTGACAAAGAGCAGGAGGTCAGGATTGTAGAGCGGTGTCAGATTAAGGAGGATCTGGTATTAAGAAGTGGCATGAAGCTGATCTTTGATCATGCAGAGGTACGCATTCACGGAAATATTTTACTGGACGGAGGAGAGCTTTGTATTGAGGAAAGTAAGGTCATACGAAAGAGTGATTCTCATCGCGCCTGCGTCAACATGAAAGCAGTCAGGAGCAGCATATATGTGAAAAACAGTGAGATTGACTGCAGAAACATGGGAATGTTTATTCGTGCCGAAGCCGGAAATCTGCAGATAGAAAAAAGTCTGATCTATCGTACTACGCGTGGCGCAGCGATTCGTTTCTGGGGAAATTCCATTCATGTAAGTGATACCGAATTTTTCGATTGTTATTCACCGGAAGATGGTGGTGCGATTATGATCCGGACACCGCAGGGGGTTGTTAAAAATTGTCGTTTCCGTCGATGTGAAGCAAAACGGGGAGGTGCTGTTTTTGCGGTAGAGGGGAATCAGATTATACAGTGCCGGTTTGATCATTGCTATGTGGCAGAATATGGTGCGGCTGTTTTTTATCATGGCTTTATCCGTGCCAATGTACATCATCTGCAATATCAGAGTTGTTCGCCGGAGGGTGTAGAAGTTGTGCAGTATCTGGCAAAGATGGGAACCTTTCAGGTGACAGGACAGTATCATATCGCAGCTTCTACCATCATAGATTGTCCGGTTTTAGTAGAGGCACAGGGAAACCTTGTGATAGAAAGTGCCAATTTATATTTAAATTATCCGATTCGCTGCCGAGGAAGTATTCAGATGAAGAATGTAAAGCTTATCAGCAATCATATTGAAAACTTGGATATGCTTATATTAGAGCATGCCAGAAACTGCAGGATCCATCATTGCGAGTTTAATGGAATGGGAAAGACCGGTGGAATCAATGCATCGGGAAGCAGGATTACAGTGACAAAATCTCTTTTTCGTAATATGTATGGTGGAAGAGCTATTTACAATCCATATTCACCGGAAATACGTGAGTGTATTTTTAATTTCTGTCAGGAAGGAGCAATTTACGCACAAAATGGGGAGATTAAGCGCTGCGTATTTGTAAACTGCCGGGCAAAAAGCGGAGCGGGAGTGTTGATCTATGGAAATACAGGAAGCATTGAGCAATGTAATTTCAGACGCTGCGTTTCAAAATATAGCGGTGGAGCAATTGACCGGGCATTGGGGCAGCAGGTGATCAAATGTGTATTCGAAGAATGTAAACCGGATGATATGTCGTGAGTGAGGAAAGCAGGTAAAACAGGTGTTACGATATGGAAACATTAAAAATATTTTGGAATAAGTGGCGGGATGGATCGTTTGGAGAAATCATTACAGAATGGAAATGGATTTTAAAATATAGCATAAAATATAAAAAGGCAATCGCATTTTATATTTTTTTGGGAATCTTCGGAACCGTATTTAGTCTGGTTTCTGCAGTTGCCAGTCAGAAGCTGATTGATATTGTTACCGGAAAGCAGGTGGATAAGATTGCGTTGATCGCTGTTTTGATGGTTGGTATGGCACTATTTAGTCTGTTGTTTAATTCCTGGATCGGGAGAGTATCTTTAAAAATCTCAATCGCGATACAAAATGACATTCAGGCAGATATTTTCGAGCAGATAGAGGATGCAAGCTGGTTTGCACTGTCGCAATATCATAGTGGTGATATATTGAACCGCTTTGGAAATGATGTCAATACAGTTGCCACCAATGCAATCACATGGCTTCCATCCTTAGTTGTCAATATATTTAATTTTGTCGCTACTTTTTGTGTGATCTTTTATTATGATATTACGATGGCTTTTATCTCGCTTGCCAGTGCACCGGTTATGCTTTTTTCTTCACAGTATTTATTGGGAAGAATGCGTCGTTACAGCAAAAAGGTACGTAAGCTTAACAGCGATATGATGTCCTTTGAGCAGGAAGCATTCTATAACATGAATACCATCAAGGCATTTGGCATTACAGGCAGGTATACAAGAGAATTAAAGGAGTGGCAGAAAAAATTCAGAGATTATAACATGGACTATAATATGTTTAGCATTAAGACGAATATTGCTCTGTCTATCGTGGCAATGGTAACGCAATATGCGGCGTTTGGATGGGGCGTATACCGGCTTTGGAGCGGGCATATCACATATGGTGAGATGACGCTTTTTCTGTCGCAGGGAACGAAGCTTTCCAGCGCGTTTCAGTCAATGGTATCTTTTATCCCAACGGCTTTAAATAGCTCTGTAGCGGCAGGGCGTGTTATGGAGCTTGTCAATCTGCCACGTGAGATGCATGACAAGACAGAATCTGATGCGATCGGGCAGACGGCATCGGATGGACTGACGGTTTGGATGAAGCAGGTAGCATTTCAGTATACAGAAGAAAAGACAGTGCTGACTCATACAGATTTTATCGCAAAACCAAATGAGATTGTTGCCTTAGTCGGCCCTTCCGGTGAGGGAAAAACAACGATGCTTCGTTTGATATTAGGTCTGATACTGCCAAAAGAAGGAAGTGCTGTTTTGACAGATGCTTATGGGAAAGAGGTAGATTTAAATGCAGATACGAGAAAGTATTTTTCCTATGTACCACAGGGAAATACCATGTTTTCGGGAAGTATTGCAGACAATCTGCGGATGGTAAGAGAAGATGCATCTGATCAGGAAGTGGAGGATGCCTTAAAAATTGCCTGTGCATGGGAATTTGTGGAAAAGCTTCCGGATGGAATCTATAGCAATCTTGGAGAAATGGGACAGGGAATCTCAGAGGGACAGGCGCAGAGAATCGCAATCGCTAGAGCAGTGCTTCGGGATGCACCGATTCTTCTGTTAGACGAGGCGACCAGTGCGTTAGATGTAACAACAGAGCGCAGAGTATTGCGCAATATTATACAGAAAAAACCAAACAAGACCTGCATTGTGGCAACACACCGACCAAGCGTTCTGACTATGTGCCAGCGGGTATATCGTGTGATGGACACAAAGGTAATACAGCTTGAGCCGGAAGATTTTCAAAAAATGATGATGGAATTTTAAAGTGAATAAGGTTTGGAAAAACTTTGGAAGAAAGCTTCGGGTTTTGAAAGGAGAGGGATGGATCTGTCATGGAAAAACGGACACTTACGATGCAGCAGATGGCAGAATTTGTCATAAGTACAATAGATGCAGGAGGTACCTGTCAGTTAGTTGTCACAGGGCATAGCATGTCACCGACATTACAACCGGTAAGGGATAGCGTGTATTTGACTGCGATAAGGGACAGATCATTCAAAAAGGGGGATATTGTATTTTATCGACGTGATTGTGATCACTATGTACTACATCGTATTGTAAAAAGAAAAAAAGATGGGACATATGGACTAAACGGGGATGGACAGACACAGATTGAATGGATACAAAAAGAACAGATTCTTGCAGTTGTGACAGCGTTTGAGAGAAAGGGAAAAAATATACCGGTACAATCCTTGCGCTACAGGCTGTATGTACAGATATGGATGCGGCTGCGTAGATTTCGAAAGTTTTTTTTGCGATGGAATCAATGGTTAAAAATCAGTTTTTGACAAAGGGGGGAGGATATATGACAGCGCAGGAGAATATTTTCTTTGCATTGATCAGATCTGAATTGAGTCAGCAAAAACTAACAGAGCAGGAAAAAAAGCTGCTTTTTAGTCAGATATCTAAGCATGACTGGGAAAATCTTATGAAGCTTTCTGCAAAACATATGATGGCACCTTTGCTGTTTGAAAGCATGCAGAACAACCGGATTGACTGTTCTGAAATGGTTGGACACTATTTTCAGCAGAGCGCATTTCATACGTCTATGTGTTACTATCGGTTTGTATCATTGACGGCAGAATTATTTGAACTGTTCGGTCAGGAGAAGATTACATGTTATCTGTTAAAAGGTGCTAGTCTTAGTGTATGGTATCCGAAGGAGGAGATTCGTTCTTTTGGAGATATTGATATCTATGTGCCTGATCGGAAGCAGTTTGAAAGAGCATGTCAGATTTTAGAAAAAAACGGGCATCAAAAAAGGGAGGATCTTTCTGACTATCATGTTAGTTATGATTACAGGGGAGGAAGTGCACAGTGTGAGGTGGAAATGCACTGGAAGCTTGCAACGGCATTTGAACCGGAATTTGACAGACGCTTACAACAGGTTTATACAGATGGCTTGAAGGAACAGATGATCACGTATGTATACCCACTGGGAATCAAAGTTCCGGTACTTCCGGATACATTAAATGCAGTGTATTTGTTGCAGCATATGTTTCAGCATTTTATGGCAGCAGGATTTGGCGTGAAACTTTTTTGTGACTGGACTGCCTTTTGGAATCGTGAAAAAAAGAATGTAGATGAAAGTTGCTTTTTAGAGGCTGTAAAAAGCCTGCATCTGGAGGGCTTTTTATATGCTGTTACCGGTGTGTGTCAAAAATATTTTGGACTGCGCAGGGAGCGGTGTACATGGTATCGTGAAGAAAAAGTGTCAGATGAATTGATCGATGAACTGCTTTTGGATGTCTTAGACGGTGGGGAGTTTGGAAAAAGTGATGAAGCAAGAATGTTGATCACAACACAAAAACCGGGATTTCGTACTAATCTGCATGAACTTCACAGGCAGATGAAAAAGAGATTTCCGAAAAAGAGCCATTATCGGATCTTGTGGCCGATACTATGGTTTGCGACAGGTGTCATTTTTATGTATAATAATAAGACAATAAGGAAGGTTTCAACAAAGGAAATCTTGTCGTCCAATCAGAAGAGAAATCGTTTGGCAAAACAATTGGGGATTTTTGAAAAGTAAAAAATGTCTGGGGGAGAGATATATGGTAATTAAGAAAGGGTTCTTATTAAGGAATGTTGCAAACACAAATATTGTTGTTCCGGTAGCACAAAATGCACTGCATTTTAAGGGAATGATGTCTTTAAATGAAACAGGAGCATTCCTATGGAAATGCATAGAAAAGTCGTGTACTAAAGAAGAGCTGTTAGAACAATTTTTAGAGGAATATGATGTAGAACGGGATGTTGCCAAAAAAGATGTAGAGGAATTTTTGGAGAAAGTGCGCAGCTATGGAGCGTTAGATGAGGATTGATCATGAATCATATTTTACTGGTTGACGATGATGCAGAGGTACTTCAGATCAATGGGGAATATTTAAAGAAAAAAGGCTTTGAAGTGCTTTTGGCAGAGTCGGTAAAGGATGCCTGTCTGGTGCTGAAAAAAAAAGCGGTACAGTGTGTGGTAATGGATGTTATGATGCCTGACGTAGATGGATTTGACGGTTTTAGACAGATCCGAAGCTTTACAGATGCTCCGGTTTTGTTTCTTACAGCAAAGACGCAGGAGCAGGACAGGATACGCGGTCTGTCACTTGGCGCAGATGATTATATAGTTAAGCCATGCAGTCTGGAAGAACTGTCACTTCGGATTCAGATTAATATCCGAAGACGGCATAGGGAAGAGAAACGTTCTGAAATATTGGAATTTCCGCCGCTTCGCATCGATCTTTTGCAGCAGAAGGCATATTATGATATGACGGAAATTCTGCTTTCACAACGGGAATTTCAGCTATTACTGCTGTTTGCACAGCATCCGGGAGAACTTTTGACTTTTGAGCAGATCGGTATGAAGCTTTTTGGAAATTACATGGAAGCAGACCGAAAAAATATTATGGTCAGCACAAGCCGCTTGCGCAAAAAGATGGAGAGTTATGTGGGACTGGAGCATATGATTGAAACAACATGGGGAAAGGGATATCGTTTTGTAGGTGAAAGATCATGATAAAAAAGAAGTATGTCAAACCGGATATTTCGAAAGAGGAGTTAGAGAAGGCTTTGCTTGAGGTTAATGAAAAGCTGTGGCAGGCAAATCAAAAGCTTGCCATGCAGGAACAGACCAGAATGGAGCTTTTTTCAAATCTTTCCCACGATCTGCGCTCCCCTGTCATGGCACTGTCAAGTGCCGTAGAATATCTGCAGACACTGGAGGATACGAAAACAGAGGAACGGCAGAAGCTGTATCTTGTGATGCAGAAGCGGTTAAAAAACCTGCAGGCGATGTTAAATGATCTGTTTTTGCTGACATTGGTAGAAAGTCCCACAGTTTCACTAAGCTTTGAAATTGTGGAAATAGGAGCTTTTTTAGAGGAGTTTTTCTATCTGTGTGAGGCGGATTCCAAATACGCCGGTCGAAAACTTTCCTTTGAAGCTAGAGGCCCGTTAGCGTATCAGGTTCGGATGGACACGGAAAAGATGGTAAGGGTATTGGAAAATCTGCTTGGAAATGCGCTTCGTTATTCTGAAGAAGGAACGAAGATCATCTTAGGGGCAGAGCTTAGAAAAGAGCAAAGAGATATTATGATCTGGGTAAAAGATTATGGAATCGGGATCGCAAAGGAGGAACAGAAGCATATTTTTGAATATTCCTACCGGGTAAACCGCGCAAGAACACCCGGAGAGGAAAGCAGCGGACTTGGACTGGGCATAGCGAAGGGAATTGTAGAAAAGCATGGTGGAAAGATATGGTGTGAGAGTGAATTACACAAAGGAAGCAGCTTCTATTTTACCCTGCCGGTGTACGATAAAAAAAGTTACTAAATTCTTTCAATTTTGATAGAATCCTTGTAATTTGTACCGATATCGCATATTATGATAATAACAAAACTATACATTGGCTGAAAAATATTTCATGCGGTTTGGAATGCTTTGTATGCGCGGATGTTTTTGG
This sequence comes from uncultured Lachnospiraceae bacterium, assembly GCA_934317005.1. Taxonomy (GTDB): domain Bacteria; phylum Bacillota; class Clostridia; order Lachnospirales; family Lachnospiraceae; genus Butyribacter. The sequence continues at coordinate 90,441 of CAKREB010000007.1, read as the reverse complement.
GAAAAACATTCATTTCAAAGTGCAGGAAGAAGATTTTTCAGGGAGGAGGTATTTATGAAAAAGATATATGAAAAACCGGAGATTCAGGAAATCAAGGTAGAGGCAAATCAGGCAATTGCTGCATGTTCCATGACACTTTTAGGTTATCAGAATAGTGACAAGAGAGCAAATCCATGCTATTCCAGCTATCAGGAGGCTTATGATGCACAGCCTGATCCACAGAGTGCATCTGCATATCGGATCTGTCCTGTATATCGTGTAGAGGAAACCATCAAGCATGAGTATTGGACGGAAACACGTTCCGTATATTGGGAAGACTGGAATAACAATGGTGTGTATGACAGTGGTGATAATGTAAATAACCAGCAGGGAAATCTTCCAAGTGGTATGACCGGAAGCGGTGCTGGCGGTGGAGCTGTCATGAACAGCTAATTGTTGCAAAATGTATGGGAGAGCATATGGAATTATCTTTTTTAACAGAATTATATCAGCAGGCAGCCAGAGAAAAGATTCCGATGTCGGGACAGTTTGAGCTGACACCTGTTTGTAATCTGCAATGTCATATGTGTTATATTCATAAGCCGGAGGAAGACAAGATCAGTAGACAGAAGCTTCTTCCGGCTTCTTTTTGGATAAAACAGGCGCAGAGGGCGAAGGATGCCGGGATGCTTGTGTTGTCACTGACCGGTGGAGAAACGCTTTTATATCCGGAGATAGATGAATTGATGCAGCAGTTGACAAATATGGGATTGTTACTGTCTTTTAATACAAATGGAACATTGATTGATGAAGAGCGTGTAAAGTGGTTCTTAAAATATCCGCCGACTAAGATTAATATATCACTATATGGTGCGACAGATGAAACGTATCAGAAAATTACTAAGGCAGAACATGGTTTTCAGAAAGTGTCGGATGCGATTGAGAGATTGCAGGAAGCAGGACTAAATGTTTATCTAAATGCAGTACTGGTGCCGGAAAACATTCAGGAGCTGCCAAAGATGCATGAATTTGCGGCAAAGAGAGGACTACACCTTAACACAAGCAGCTATCTGTTCCTTCCAAGGGGATGTCAGAAACATGCACCGGAGCAGTTTAACAGATTGCAGCCTGAGAAGGCAGCTGAGAGTGCCTGTTTTGACCGGATTGTGATGTATGGAAGGGAAGAGTTTAAACAGTCTGCAGCTCAGAGTGCGTATCGTTTGGAACAGTTAGAAAAGCAGACAGAATGGCAGCCTTCTTTTCATCAATGCAGGGCTGGACAGTGCTCTTTTGCTATAGACTGGAAAGGTATGCTGCGCCCGTGTGTTATGTTTCAGGCTTTAGAGGTATCTTTGGCAGAGCATACATTTGGGGAGGCGTGGCAGCAGTTGGTGTCTAGTGTGCAGGAAATATCTGTTCCTGCAAAGTGCATGAATTGCCGGAAGCAGGATATTTGTCCGGCATGTAAGGCTGCTATTTTTCAGGAAACAGGAAATTTTAAAGCGGCACCGGAATATTTGTGCAGATATACTGATCATCTGGAAAATATTTTGAAAAAGGAGGGAAGTGGAGTTGAAATATCAGTATCGGATAGCCGGGGTTTTAATTTCAGTGGATGCGCCGATTGAAATTCAGGATAATGAAGCATTTTGTATATATCGGTATGATAAGCAGGAGGCAGAGGATTACCGGATTCGTATGGTGCCGGTGCAGAGTGTTCCAAAGGAAAAGGGTGCGCTTGTGTTTGAAAATGAAATGAATCGCGTATATCAGGAGGGAGAAAAGTGTCTGCACTTGTTTCATATTCCGTTTAGCAGGGGGATTGCAGCATGGGACTATCTTAATACAGGGAATGAAACAATTCTGCACTTTTTACCCGGTACACAAGATTATTTTTCGTATTCAACAGGATGCTTTAATGCTGCGGGCATAGAACGTATTTTGCATCGGTTTGGTAAGTATCTGTTTCATTGTTCTTATGTTGACTATCATGGACAGGCTGTGCTTTTTTCTGCACCGTCAGGTGGTGGAAAGACGACACAGGGAACTTTGTGGGAAAAATATGCTGATGCCAAGATGATCAACGGAGACCGCGCAGCTTTAGAAAAGACAGAAAAGGGATATATCTGTCATGGTCTTCCGATTGCAGGTTCCTCTGGCGTATTTACAAACCGGAGTTGTCCGTTGTGCGCTATTTTTGTGGTACATAAGGCAACGGAAAACAGGGTGACACGTCTGGCTGATGAAAAGGCATTTGAAGCGGTTTTTTCTGAGCTGACCTTAAATTTGTGGAACTCATCCTTTTATTTGGATGCAGTGGATTTTGCGATGCAGCTTGTCAATCAGGTTCCGGTGTACCGGCTGTCATGCTGTATTGATCAGGGAGCAGTAGAAGCGGCTAAAAAGGTTGTTGATGAGATCATGCAAAAAGAAAACAGATCTTTATGAGCGAAGAAAAGCAATTTATAGCTTGTAAGAATGGAACAGTTGTGCGACAATAGAATAAATGAAAATTATTAGTAAAAAGAAGGGAAATAGATAATGGACACAAGATTAGAAACAAAATGTATAAAAGAAGGATGGCAGCCGAAACAGGGAGAGCCAAGACAGCTGCCAATCTATCAGAGCACAACCTTTCAATACGACACCAGTGATGCGATGGGAAGGCTGTTTGACCTGGAGGATAGTGGTTATTTTTATACAAGATTGCAGAATCCTACCAATGATGCAGTAGCAGCGAAGATCTGTGCATTAGAAGGTGGAACAGCAGCTATGTTAACGGCATCCGGGCAGGCAGCAAACTTTTTTGCCGTGTTTAATATTTGTGAGGCAGGAGATCACTTTATTGCTTCGTCTGCAATTTACGGTGGTACCTATAATTTATTTGGTACTACGATGAAAAAGATGGGAATTGAATGCACCTTTGTGGATCAGAATATTTCGGAGGAAGAACTGGAAGCATGTTTTCGACCGAACACAAAGGCTGTCTTTGGAGAAACGATTACAAATCCTACCGTTTCGGTATTTGATATTGAAAAATTTGCAAAGATTGCACATAAGCATGGGGTTCCGTTAATCATTGATAACACCTTTGCAACGCCGATTAATTGCCGTCCGTTTGAGTGGGGAGCGGATATTGTGACACACTCTACCACAAAGTATATGGATGGTCATGCAGTTGGTGTAGGCGGTTGTATCGTAGACAGTGGAAAGTTTGACTGGATGGCACATGCTGAAAAGTATCCGGGATTAACGACACCGGATGAATCGTATCATGGTATCACATATGCGACGAAGTTTGGAAATGGTCTGGCATATATCGAAAAGGCAACGGCACAGCTGATGCGTGATCTGGGACCGATACAGTCCCCACAAAATGCGTTTTATTTAAATCTTGGTTTGGAGACACTTCCGCTTCGTATGAAACAGCATTGTGAAAGTGCTTTGACAATTGCAAAATTTTTGGAAGCAGATGAACGTGTTGCATGGGTTCACTATGCAGATCTGGAGAAGGATGAATATCATGATCTGGCTAAAAAATATCTGCCAAATGGAACCTGCGGTGTTATGTCCTTTGGCATCAAGGGTGGAAGAGAGCAGTCGATTAAATTTATGGATGCTTTAAAGGTTGTAGCTATTGTAACGCATGTGGCAGATAGTCAAACCTGCATCCTGCATCCGGCAAGCCATACCCATCGTCAGATGTCAGATGAACAGTTAATAGAAGCCGGTGTTGCACCGGATCTGATCCGTTTATCTGTTGGTCTGGAAAATGCAGAGGATATTATTGCAGACTTAAAGCAGGCATTGGATGTTTTATAATTATAGTATGGAAAGGGCAATTTCTAAGTGTAAGTGCGTAGAGATTGCCCTTTTGTGTCAGTTATATATATCAGCATCAGGCAATCGGGTGAAAGGCGTGTGGTGCAGGAAAGAGGAGATTCGCTATGAAGTTTCAATCGATTAAAAAAATAATAGGTGGCAAGTTTATCCATCGTTATGACATTACGTATCAGACAGAAGATGGTGGAACAAAGGTATATGAGATGATCAGCCGTAATCCGGATATTAAAACGCACGAGGAACTGATTGGGAAAGAGGCAGATTCTGTCGTTTTGATCATGCATGATGAGAGCAGGGAAAAGATTTTATTGAGCAAAGAGTTCCGGCTGGCAACAGGAATGTGGGTGTATAATTTTCCGGCAGGACTGATCGATGAGGGAGAAACACCGGATCAGAGTGCCAAGAGAGAGCTTTGGGAGGAAACAGGGCTGTCTTTAGTATCGATTGAGGATCGCATTCCGCGCAGCTACAGTGCAATTGGTTTTTCGAATGAAACCAACATCTGTATCGTAGGAACGGCTGCAGGAGAATTTCAAAAAAGCACATCTGTAGTAGAAGAGATAGAGCCGGGCTGGTATACGAAAGAAGAAGTAAAAAAGCTGCTTGAAGATTATCCGTTTGCTGCCAGAACGCAGGCATATTGCTATCTGTGGTGCAGAGAGCAGTAAAACAAAGGCAGCATAGACGCTTATGCAGCGTATAATATCCAGCAAAAATGCATAGGATGAAGAAAAGAGTATGTCATATGCAGGTGGCTTATGAATCGAAGAGTGCTGACAGGATTACTTGGGGTGATGATCCTCTTTTTTATTTTGTTTCCGGAAATTGTCTGTGAAGGAGCGAAAAGAGGGCTTCTTTTGTGGTTTGACACGGTACTTCCGGCACTGCTTCCTTTTATGATCCTATCGAACTTTTTGATCAGGCAGAATATTACGGAAAGTATCAGCTATATTATGTCACCGGTTTTTACAAAGGTGTTTGGGCTATCAAAGGCAGGATGTTATCCGGCCGTGATCGGATTTTTGTCAGGATATCCGATTGGAGCAAAGGCGGCAGCGCAGTTATATCAGGAAAATATGATATCGCGGGAAGAAGCGCAATATCTGCTTACTTTTTGTAACAATGCAAGTCCGATGTTTTTACTGGAATATATCGGACTTCACTGTATGGGGCTTAGATACCCGGTGTTCGTATTAGCTTTGATCGTGCTATCAGCATTTTTGGGAAGCTTTCTTTGGAGAGGAAAAACATTTCAAGCAAAAGCTCATCAGAACAACCGTTGTGTGCAGGACAGGTGTCCGGTGATTTTGTCGCTAGATGAAAGCATTTTGGATGCTTTTGTGACGATTACAAAAGTAGGCGGTTATATCATGCTGTTTTCTATCTTAGCTGAATTAAGTGAAGAACTTTTGCCGTTGCCTGACAGGATCAAATACATAGGAATGGGAATTTTGGAGATAACAATTGGTGGAGAAAAATTACATCAGGCAGGAATGGCACAGAATCTGCAAAACAGTATTCTTATAGCATTATGTGCATTTGGCGGACTTTCAAGTGTGGCACAGACAGCGAGTGTGATCGGAGAAACAGATCTGTCTGTTTACAGATATCTGTCTGCAAAGATCATACAGGCTGGGATCGCTTTTTTGATAGCATTTTTTGTGTTTTATTATTTTTAATAAGGCAGGATTTGAGGAAGGAGGCAGGATTTATGGCAGGCTTTGCAACACATGCAATTTACGGCGAGGAGCTTTTAAAGGAAGGAACAGACAGAATGCCGGTTTCTATGATAAAAAGGCATCAGGGTGTATTTGGTGCAGGGTGTCAGGGACCGGATCTTTTTTTATACAATATTCCGATGCTTTTAAGCTGCAGGGAAAAAAATCTTGGAATCCGGATGCATCATGAGAAAAGCAGCCGCTATTTTGCAAATCTGATGCAGGTAGTATGGGAGGCAGAGGATGCATGGACGATGGAAATAGGAATCAGTTATCTGTATGGTGCTTTGGCGCATTATACATTGGACAGCATGATTCACCCGTATGTATATGCAAGGATTGGATATGATCCTTCGTCTGCTTATGCTAAGAAAGCAACAGCAGGAATGCATCATCGTCTGGAGTCGGCAATCGATGCCAAGATGATTGCAGTGAAAAAGGGGATTCTGCCCTCTGGCTTTGCAGCGTCAGCGTATCAGATCATGACAAAAAAAGAAGAGAAAACGTTAGCTGCGATATTGGAAAAGGCGGTCAGCTGCTGCTATCGGATTCATTTGAAAAAGGAAAATGTTTTAGCAGCCTTTCAGATGATGAAAATAATCACAAATGGATTTTTTGTCGCATCGGATGGGCAGAGAGAATATCTGCAAAGAATTGAATTTCCATTTCAGGAGGATTATGGCTTAACGAATTTTATGGTGACGGACAAGCTGATCAGAAAGCGCAAGGTGATGAACACACAGAATGAAATCTGGCACAATCCCTGGAACTGGAATAAGACATCATCTGATTCTGTGTGGGAAATTTATGATAAAGCAGTTGAAAAATATGATCAGTATTGTACAATCATAGAGGAAGTCATTCCTTTGTATCCTGGCCGTTTTTTTGCTATAATGGGAGAGAAATCAGAAAGAAAAGAGCTTCGCCATAGGATTTATCATGCGGCGATGGAGTTAGGAAATCTTTCGTATGAAACAGGACTGCCGCTTTCGATATGTGGCAGTGACTGGTAATTTGTTACATTGTGTTTGGCACACCTGATACAATGTAGAAACAGCTAATTGTTTTAACGTAATATAATGTGTGCAGAAAAGAGGAACAATCATGGAAAGAAAAAGTGTTTGGGAAAAGTATGAGCAGAAGGATATGGAAAAATTAGAGCATATCTGTCAAAAGTATCTGCATTTTTTGTCCAATGGTAAGACAGAAAGAGAATGTGTAGAGCAGATTGTCGCACAGGCAGAAGAAGCAGGCTATAAAAGTCTGGAACAGATCATTCAAAACAGGGAAAGTGTAAAGTCTGGAGATAAGATCTATTCCGTATGCATGAATAAAGCGGTCGTTATGTTCTGTATTGGTAAGAAGCCTTTAGAGGAAGGCATGAATATTTTGGGAGCACATATTGATTCGCCACGTTTAGATGTAAAGCAGAATCCGTTATATGAGGATGGTGACATGGCATATCTGGATACGCACTACTATGGCGGAATTAAGAAATATCAGTGGGTTACGATTCCACTTGCTATTCATGGTGTTGTTGTCAAAAAAGATGGAACCACGCAGAAGGTGTGCATTGGTGAAAAGCCAGAAGATCCGGTATTCTGCGTATCTGATCTTTTGATTCATCTGGCCGGGGAACAGATGGAAAAGAAAGCTGCTAAGGTGGTAGAGGGAGAAAATCTCGATATTCTGATTGGCAGTTATCCGTTAAAGGGAGAAGAAAAGGATGCTGTCCAAAAAAATATCTTAAAACTGTTAAGTGAGCAGTATGGAATGGAAGAGGAAGATTTTATATCTGCTGAGTTAGAAGTAGTGCCTGCAGGTGCAGCAAGAGAGCTTGGTTTTGACCGTAGTATGATTCTTTCTTATGGACAGGATGACAGGGTATGTGCTTATACATCGTTAGATGCTATGTTAGAAGTGACAGATCCGGAAAAAACCTCATGCTGTCTTTTAGTTGACAAAGAAGAAATCGGTAGTGTGGGTGCAACCGGTATGCAGTCACGCTTTTTTGAAAATGCAGTTGCAGAGATTTTAGACCGCATGGGAGAATATAGTGAGTTAAAGCTTCGCAGATGCTTAAAAAACAGCCGTATGCTTTCTTCTGATGTGAATGCAGGATATGATCCTTTGTATGCATCTTCTTTTGAAAAGAAAAATGCATCTTTTTGCGGTTATGGTGTTGTATTTAGCAAATTTACCGGAAGCCGTGGAAAATCCGGTTCCAATGATGCCAATGCAGAATATCTGGCAGTTCTTCGTAAGATCATGGATGATAATGGGGTACATTATCAGACAGCGGAGCTTGGTAAGGTAGATATTGGCGGTGGTGGAACAATCGCATATATCTTATCATTGTATGGCATGGAGGTAATTGATTGTGGTGTTGCTGTCTTAAGCATGCATGCACCGTGGGAGGTAACAAGTAAGGCAGATGTCTATGAAGCACAGAAGTGTTATGTAGCTTTCCTAAAAAACGCGTAGAAGCTTATTATTTGGGCCTGTTATTTAGAGCGGCAGGTGTTTGGAAAGGCAGGGTTATTATAATGATCAAAACAGTATTAAAGATTGATGGCATGATGTGTGGAATGTGCGAATCGCATATGAATGAGCTGTTTCGCAACAAGTTTCCTGTTAAAAAAGTGACTTCTTCCGCGAAAAAAGGAGAAACTATTGTAATCAGTGAAGAACCATTAGATATTGCGAAAGCTAAAAAAGAGGTTGCAGATATCGGCTATGAGCTACTTTCAAGTGATAGTGAACCATATGAGAAAAAGGGATTTTTTCACTTTGGAAAGAAATAAGGATACTACAAAGCAGTACATTTGCACACGGCTATCGTATGGGTGGCTTTACTTAAAAATAAGGGGCAGCGTTAATCTGATATGATCAATCAGTGCGCTGCCCCTGTTCTATTATTCTGATAAATAATCCTCGTAAACGGCGATTACTTTTTTCATGGCTTCCGGTCCCGGTGCGCCGATTGTGTTGCGCTTATCGACACAGGTTTCCATGCTGATCGCATCATAGATATCTTCTTCAAATACCGGGCTGATTGCCTTATATTCTTCTAAAGACATTTCTTTTAATGAGATTCCTTTATCAATGCAGTATAAAACAAGCTGACCAATGATACCATGTGCATCACGGAATGGGACGCCGTGATTTACAAGATAGTCTGCGGCATCTGTTGCGTTAGTAAAGCCGCCTTCTGCGCTGGCACGCATTTTATCCTTACGGAAGGTAAGTGTATCTAACATTCCATTGAAAAGCACGATACATCCCTTCGTTGTATCAATAGCATCAAAGACAAGCTCTTTGTCCTCCTGCATATCCTTGTTGTAGGCAAGGGAAAGACCCTTCATCGTGGTCAGAAGTGAGATCATGGCACCGTAGACACGACCTGTCTTACCTCTGACAAGTTCAGCGATATCCGGATTTTTCTTCTGCGGCATGATACTGCTGCCGGTAGAGTAGGAATCGTCAATTTCGATAAACTGGTATTCATTTGTATTCCAGATAATGATTTCTTCACAAAAACGGCTTAAATGCATCATGATAATGGACATGGCATTGCAAAATTCAATCAGATAATCGCGGTCGGATACAGAATCCATACTGTTTAATGTCGGGCCATAAAAGTCCAGTAAAGAGGCAGTGTATTCTCTGTCGAGGGGGTAAGTAGTACCTGCAAGAGCTCCTGAGCCGAGAGGACAGTAGTTCATGCGTTCATGAATGTCGTGCAGACGGGAGCGGTCTCTTTTAAACATTTCAAAATAAGCACCCATATGATGTGCCAATGTGATTGGCTGTGCTTTTTGAAGATGCGTAAATCCGGGCATGATCGTGTCCAGATTTTCTTTCATGATCTTTAACAGACTGGAAAGAAGATTTTTTAAAAGACCATCCATTTCCAAAATTTCTTTTCGTGTATAGAGCTTCATGTCAAGAGCAACCTGATCATTGCGGCTGCGTCCGGTATGTAAACGCTTTCCGGCATCACCGATGCGTTCGATCAGGTGTGCCTCGACAAAGCTGTGAATATCTTCGTGTTCTTCATCGATGATCAGAGCACCGGATTTAATATCTGCGCAGATGCCCTTTAAGCCTTCGATGATCGCATCCTTATCCTCTTTAGATAAGATACCCTGCTTAGCGAGCATAGTAACATGTGCGATACTTCCGTTGATATCTTCCTCGAAAAATTTCTGATCGAAGGAGAGGGAAGCGTTAAAGTTGTGAACAAGCTGATTCGTTTCTTTTGTAAAGCGTCCGCCCCAAAGTTTCATAATAATCCTCATTTCTGCGCACGTTTTTGGTGTGTAACGAGTCTGTGTCAAGTGCGCGCAGACACAAATCCCGCGTGTAAAAATATATTTCACACTATATCCTGTTTTTCTTTATGTTAAGGTTAGGAATACAGACAGACATGGAAATACCGAAATGGAAACTCCATTCCGGTATAACAATCTGTTTTACTATGTGTTAAGATATACGTTCTGACAATCGCCTGAATTAGTCCTCTGCTTCCGGCTTTTCGTCAGAAAACTCGATAAAATCATCATCAAAGTTATCATACATATCATCTGAATCAAAATCATCAAGATAATCCGGTGTAAGATACTTGTAAACAGCAACAGCGATACCGACAACAGCAGCAATCGCACCGATCACAGCAAGAATGATCACGATCGTGTTCTTGTTTTTCTCTTCTAATTCTTTTTTGTGTAACAGTTCATTGATACGTGCAGTGTTTAATAATTCTTCTACTTTGTTTGACATAATATAACCCATCCTTTCTATTGAAAAATAAAATAAAAAATAAAATCTTTCGAACGATTCCGATACCTACACATCACAATATGCTGCATCAAAGACTTTCATGCAGACTATCCTGCCATGCAGGCAAAGAACCCTCAAACTGTAAAGATATAAATAGTATACCATATTTGCCATATAATATCTATAGTTTTTTGAGTTTCGCAAAGGATGCCATCATCTTTCGGTTGATGTCACCATCAAAGGTAACAGTCACCTGATAGTCACCATTCATTTCCTTCATTTCCCTGACAATTCCTTCCCCAAAGCGCATATGGGAAACGCGGTCGCCAACTGAGTAATTTATCGTCTGCGTGGTGGAAGCAGGCTTTTGGAATCCCTTTGTGATCATGGAATTTCCGGCAAAAAGAGAACTGCTTTGATGCTTTTGCTGTTTTGCCTTTCTTTCTGCCATTGGGTTCCAGCTTCCGGTGCTTTGGTTACTCTTTTGAGAGGAAGAGCTGTAGTTTGTTGCAATGGAAGAACGCTTTCTTTCCGGTTTATCAAAAATATTGCTCTGGCTTTCTAAAAAAGCAGCGGCACTATATTGCTTTGAGCCGTTTTGACGGTAGTCTGTTACGCTTCTGTTACTCATATTTGGAGCGGTAAAATCGGAAGCACGATAGGTTTTTAAAGGCGTATTGGTGCTTTGTGTCGTGTTGCTTTGCTTTAAGAGATAGCGAGGGATTTCGTTTAAAAACTGTGACGGACGGTTAAACTGCTGCTCGCCGTTTCGGAAGCGGGAGCGTGCACAGCTTAATGACAGCTTTTCCATCGCACGGGTAATACCGACATAACAAAGACGGCGTTCTTCTTCCATTTCCTCTGTATCATCCTCGGCAATGGCTGCATATCCCGGAAAGATACCATCCTCCATGCCAACCAGATATACATATGGAAACTCCAGTCCCTTTGCACTATGCAGTGTCATTAAAAGGACAAGATCGTTACTTTCATCGACATTATCAATATCGGCGACAAGCGCAACCTCTTCCAAAAAGCCGCTAAGTGTCGGTTCTTCCTCACAGTTTTCTTCGTATGCTACGATCTTATTGATCAGTTCTTCGATATTTTCAATACGACCATTGGCTTCCTCGGAATCTTCTTCCTGTAACAGACGGACATAACCTGTTTCTTCGATGATCTCGCGCATCAGATCTTCTAAGCTGTATGCAGGATCGGCAAGATGACGTTTGAAGGACTCGATCAGACTGACAAAGGAACCAAGCTTTGCACTGCTGCGGCTTAATCCGTCGATATATTCATAGTTTTCGAGTGCACCGTAGAAGCTGGTTTCGTGCTCCAGTGCATAATTGGTCAGGCGGTCGATCGTAGTCAGTCCGATTCCGCGCTTTGGTACATTAATAATACGTTTTACGCTGATATCATCCAGTCCGTTGTCGATGGTACGAAGGTAAGCAAGCAGATCCTTGATCTCACGGCGCTGGTAGAAGTTTACGGCTCCAACGATGCGGTATGGTATATTGTGAAGGATCAGCTTTTCTTCGAATACACGGGACTGTGCATTTGTACGGTATAGGATTGCAAAGTCTTTGTATGAGGCAAGACCGGCAGACACAACATTGGCGATCGCATCTGCGATACAGCCGGCTTCTTCATATTCGTTTTGATATTGCGTGAAATAAATGGCATCTCCTTTTGGCTTTTCCGTCCAAAGTGCTTTGTCTTTCCGGACACTGTTGTGACGGATGACAGCGTTGGCAGCATCCAGGATGTTCTGGGTAGAACGGTAGTTTTCTTCTAACTTGATTACTTTGGCTTCCGGATACTGGCTTTCAAAATTTAGTATATTATAGATATTTGCCCCGCGGAACTTGTAGATAGACTGATCATCGTCACCGACTACGCAAAGATTATGTAAGATAGAACCATCATCATCACGTGTATTTGCCAAAAGACTGATCAGCTTAAACTGGGCTGTATTCGTATCCTGATACTCATCGACCATGATATAGCGGAAGCGGTTTTGGTAGTAGGAAAGCACATCCTCATTTTCTTCAAAAAGCTGAATCGTTTTACAGATCAGATCATCGAAGTCCAGTGCGTTGGAATCACGCAGACGCTTTTCGTATTCGCGGTAGCAGCGTGAGTAGATTTCCTTTGTGTAATCGCCCTGTGCACGGATTTCGTACTGCTCAGGTGTGATCAGTTCATCCTTTGCAGAGGAGATAGCACTAAGAACAGCCCGTTCCTTGAACTTTTTGGGGTCAAGCTGCAGATATTTTAAAATATCACGCATCAGGGTTCTTTGGTCATCCCCATCGTAGATTGTAAAGCTGCGTTCGTATCCCAGCGCTTCGATATGTCTTCGCAAAATGCGTACACAGGTAGAGTGAAAGGTGCTTACCCAGATTTCATCAGCATGCTCTCCGACAATGTGATCGACACGTTCCCGCATCTCACCGGCAGCCTTGTTTGTAAAAGTCAGTGCCAGTATATTCCAGGGATTTACATGATGTTCACTGATAAGATAAGCAATGCGGTGTGTCAGTACGCGTGTTTTACCGGAACCGGCACCGGCAAGGATCAGCAGTGGTCCCTTAAAGTGTCTGACCGCTTTTTCCTGTTCCGGGTTTAATCCTTCTAAGATCTGCATCGTAATCCCTCCTTCTATAAAATGCTGTCACGGTATGTTTTGGCATCGGAAAAAAGCTTTGTAAGAGCAGAACTGTCACCTGCTTTAATATCTTTTTTTGCCTGTTCGATCCGTGCGCTAAACTCATCTAAAAACTCCAAAATGCCATTTTGATTGGTCAGGCAGATGTTTTCCCACATTTCCGGTGAAGAAGAGGAAATCCGGGTGATATCGCGGAAACCACCGGCAGCAAGTTTGCCATAAGAACCGTCAATATCCCGTGCAGCTACGGTATTGACAAGGCATGCTGAAATGACATGAGGCCCATGACTGATGCCGGCTGTGATCTGGTCATGTGTCTTTTCATCAAGCACCATGCAGATAGAGCCGCAGGCATCCACAAAATTCTTCATCCAGGCAGTATAAGCAGGATCTGTTTCGGCGGTAGGCGTCAGCAGATAGTATGCATTGTGCAGAAAGGAAGAAGAAGAGTATTCATAGCCTGTATGTTCGGAACCGGTCATCGGGTGTCCGCCGACAAACTGTCGGTTCAGACCAAGCTCCCGAATCGCTTCGTGAATGTTTCCCTTTACGCTTCCGACATCCGTTAAGATGCAGTCAGAAGAAAGGTATGGCTGCAGGCGTTTTAAATATGCAACGTTGGTAATAACAGGTGCACATAAAAATATAACATCGCAGGAAGCAAAGTCAGTTAAGGAAGTGCTGATCTTGCTTAATGTACCTTCTTTTTTGGCAAGCTCCAGTTTTTGGTGTGGTTTTGTTTCATAATAATTATAGGCAATGATCGTGCTGGCAGGATAGATCTCGCGCAGGGCGCGGGCAATCGATCCGCCGATCAGTCCAAAGCCGATAAAACCGAAATGGGAACGTTCTGTTTGATTCATCATGATTTCTCCGTTCTGGGCAAATGAAATCATACAGCACAGATGCTTTGTCTCTGCTGCACATTACTATGTCCATTTTATAATTTGATTCTAAAAATTTTATAAATGCTGGCTATCGCAGAAAAATAGCCATATACACTACATTTTACTAGAAAGACGCTTTGAGTGTCAACTTGAAAAAAGGGAGATGGCGAAGTATAATAAAATGGTTTGTACTTTGAGATAATATGGAGGATATATATGGGCAAGAAAGGAATATGTAGAAAAATTGCAGATGGATTTCGTGTCATTATAGGAACAATCGGAAGCTATGTCGGTGTGGTATCAAACGTTTTAGGAACGATGCTTGGCGTGCTTGCTTCTGTTTTAGTAGTATGCGCAATTGTTGGAATCTGCGTATATGTCAAAGTATTGCCGATGTTTACAGAGGCTAGAGAGCAGGCTTTTGATAAGCTTGTCAATATGAGCGAAGATGACTTTATCATGACAGAGGATACGGTTGTATATGATGCGAAGGGAAATAAAGTGGGTTCTGTCAATACCGGCAGATATCAGTATGTTGAGATTAAAGATATTTCCCCTTATATCTATAATGGTTATATCGCTGTGGAGGACAAGCGTTTTAAAACACATGGCGGTGTCGACGTTCTGGCAACCCTGCGCGCCGGGGTTTCTCTTCTAAAACATAATATGGAGATCACGCAGGGTGGAAGCACAATCACCCAGCAGGTCATCAAAAATAATCTTCTGACACAGGATCAGAAATTTACCCGAAAAATAACAGAAATCCTATTAGCACCCGCTGTAGAGGAAAAGTTTAGTAAAGATAAGATCATGGAGTTTTACTGTAACAGTAACTATTACGGAAATCGCTGTTATGGTGTGGAGGCTGCCAGCCAGTATTATTTTGGTAAAAAGTGTGCAGATTTAGAGCCACAGGAAGCAGCTATGTTAATCGGACTATCAAACAGTCCTTCACGGTATGATCCGGTAGCAAATCCGGAAAATGCCTTAAAAAAGAGAAATCAGATCCTTGCCACCATGCAAAAAGAAGGTGTGATCGATCAGAAGGAGTACCGTGTAGCCGTAAAGAAGAAATTAAAGGCACTGCAGATCGCTGAAGATGGAACGAATGAGAGTTATGTTACAAGCTATGCGATCCACTGTGCAGCACTTGCTTTGATGGAAAAAGAAGATTTTGCGTTCCAATACACCTTTGATAACAAGAAGGATTATGAAACATATCATGAAAAATATAGTGAAGAATATAGTAAAAAATGCAGTGAGATCCGTTCCGGCGGATACAAACTATATACCTCGATTGACATGACAAAGCAGAAAAAACTGCAAAAGTCTGTAGATCAGGGACTTGCTTACAGCAAAGAGCGCAATAAGGAGAGTGGAAAATATGCTCTGCAGGGAGCCGCTGTCTGCGTGGATAACGATACGAACTATGTAGTAGCGATCGTAGGAGGCAGAGGCACGAAGGATGCTTACAACAGAGCATATCTTTCAGCAAGACAGTCCGGAAGCTCGATCAAACCTTTAATTGATTATACACCGGGCTTTGAATCGGGTGTATATTCGCCGTCTACCTTAGTCAATGACCATGCGATTGAAAATGGACCGAAAAATGCAGGTGGCGGATACCGCGGTAATATTCGGATACGTGAGGCAGTAGAGCGTTCAATCAATACCATTGCCTGGCAGGTGTTGGAAACAATCACGCCAAAATATGGTATGTCCTTTTTGGATAAGATGCAGTTTCATAATCTAAGCTATGTGGACAATGACAATCTTTCTCTGGCTTTGGGAGGATTTACAGAGGGTGTCCGGGTTGTGGATATGGCAAAAGGATATGCTACACTGGCAAATGGTGGAAGCTATAGTGACAGAACCTGTATCAAAAAAATAGAGCATGTATCGGATGGTGTTGTCTATAAAAACGCAGATGATAAAAAACAGGTATATTCAGAAGATGCAGCATGGATGATGACAGATGTTTTAAAGGGTGTGTTAAACCAGCCGTATGGTACAGGACATTCCGTGAAATTAGACGGAAAGCAGATTGCCGCAGGAAAGACAGGTACGACAAACTCCGGTAAGGATGTGTGGTTCTGTGGATATACGAAATATTACACAACTGTAGTATGGGCAGGATATGATACACCGAGAGCCATGCCCGGGGCAAGTGGAGCATCGATCACCGGAAAAATCTGGAAAGACTATATGGATAAGGTTCATAAAAACCGTGAGCCAATAGACTTTTCGGCACCGGAAACAATCTGTCTGGCAAAATACGATGCATCCGGAAAGATTATTAGTGGAACAGAGGAGGATGGCTCGAAAAAAAGAGTCAGTGGAAAAGATTACTTTTCTACCAGAATCCTTGCTGAAAAGTCAGAATATGCAGCGCAGTTAAAGGATAAGCAGTATGAAAAGAAGGTTTTGAAAAAATTAAAGGCATTTGAAAAAATGACATTGTCAAAGTTAGCAGATTATTATGAGTTCCGCGAAACCTACGAAGAGCTTCGTGACTTGATCTCCGGCATTGAAGACGATGATGTGCGCAACAGCTATGCTACCCGTGCGAAGGACAAATATGATTCCATGAAAGATGACAGTATTGACTGGAAGAAGGCGGCAAAGGCATATGAGAACGCAAAGAAGGAAGAGGATGAATTTTTAGCAAAGAAACAGGAAGAAAAGTCAAAGAACGCGAGAAAGAAGCAACTAAAGGAAAGCAGAATCAAGTTAGCACAGGTGCGGATTAAGAAGTTAAAGCTTTATAAGTATAAGCCCGACAATGCAGAAGAACTGATCGCAGCGGCAGAGGAAGCAGTGGAAGCATGCAAAAATTATGCAGAGTACAATGCTCTTAAGGCAAAGCTTACTGCAAACACGGCATATATCCGCAAGCTTCCAAAGTCTAATCAGTCAAAGAAACCGGCAGCAACAGAAAGTCCGGCACCACAGGCAACCCAGACTCCGTTGCCAACGGAGTTCCCACAGGATAATTGGGAAAATTAAGCATTAAAAAATGACAGCAGAAGATCAGAATAGGTCAGACACAGCGTTACAAATGGTCAGACCGGAATGGAGAAAGGAATGGAGATACAGGAAAAAGAAGCCAAAAAGGCTGACAGTGTTTTAAAAGATCAGATGCCACAGGATATAAAACGCAGAGAAAATATACGAAAATATGGAACAATCGGGCGTTGGTTTCAAACAATCTGTCTGATGAATATTCCAATCTTTGGTTTTTGGTATATGGTCGTATTGGCAATCAGAAAAAAGACCCCTCCTCAGAGAAAGTCTTTTGCAATCGCATATATTTTGTATCGGATTCTGGTTCTGGTATTGGCACTTACCATATTGTATGTGCTGTATCGGATCGGACTTGATTTTGTTGATGAGATTTTAAAATATGCTGGAAATTAGTGAGGAGTAACATGACACAGGATTGGTATTGGTATGAACAGAATGGGGAAGACACCGTTCGCCTGCTTCGGATGTTTGGAACATCACCGGAGGTTATGGTACCTGCAGAAATTGCAGGAAAGGTTGTCACAGAGATTGCAGATTACTGCTTTTCTGTGACATGCAAAATAACATCCTGCCGGATAATATCATCCAATGAGGAGAAGATATCGCTAGAACAGTTTCAGGAAAAGTTACAGCGGAAAGAACTTTGTGAGCTTTGTGGCGGATATATAGAGGGTGTTACGCTTCCGAAAAGTATACGATCCATTGGAAATTATTGTTTTTATCAATGCAGCAGTCTAAGGAACTTGTCTGTTGGCAGCAGCCTGACACAGATCGGCAGTGATGCATTTATGAATTGTCAGAAGCTGCAAACAATTATTTTGCGTGACGGTCTGCAAAAAAGCAGCGGATTAAAACAGATTTTGGCACAGCGTCCGTTAGAAATGACAGTAGTGTTTATGGATGGTAATAAGATACAGGCAAAGCTTTTATATCCGGAATATAGCGAAACATATGACGAGATCGGACCGGCGCATATCTTTACACTTAATATTGATGGAGAAGGCTTTCGGGCACGTCAGTGCTTTCAGGATGGAAAGGTTGACTTTATGCAGTATGACACAGTCTTTTTGCAGGCATGTGCAAAGGAGAGCGAAAAGACACTGTGCTATATGGCAGGGATGCGTCTTGCGTATCCGGTTGATCTGTTGCAGGAGCATAGGGAAAACTATGAAAAATATGTTCGCGACCATGCTGTGATCATGTTAAGGCTTTTGATAGAGGAACAAAATACAGTATGGCTTCAGATGTTTGGAGAAGCAGGATATTTTACAAGAGAGGATGTAAAGCAGGGCGTTGGCATGGCATCCGCATCCGGCTGGACAGAAGGAGCAGGAATGCTTTTGCAGTATCAGAGTCTTTGGTTTGGTGATCAAAAGAAAAAGAAGTATGATTTTGACGCGTTTTAGCTTTTGTAAAAGGAAAGAGTCAGACGCAAGCCGGTATCTGGTGAGCTTGGGCAGATAGTGTAGAAAAGGAAATGAGGGAAAATATGAAAAAAACATCTTTGCCACAGACGCAGACAGAGTGGGAAGAAGAGATGTCACGAAAGATTCTGCGCTTTACACAGGATGAGCTATATATGGAGTTACGGTTTATGGGAATCGCACTTACTGCTCTGACTCCGAAAGCGGATAAGAGGCTTACAACGTTTGCAACAGATGGAACGATGTTATTTTTTTCATCGGAGCAGTCAATCCGTCTTTTTAAAAGTAACCCCTTTTATCTGAACCGGCTCTATCTTCATACTGTGTTACATTGCATTTTTTCCCATTTGTGGATCGGTGGTGGACGTGACCGTTTTTTGTGGGGGATTGCATGTGATATCGCTGTGGAATATACGATCGATCATATGGAAAAAAAGTGTACCAAGCGTATTATCGGCTGGACAAGACAAAGAGTATATACAGCACTTTTGGAAGAAAAGGTAGGAATTTCGGCTGCTCAGATCTATCGTTTTTTACAAAAAAAGGAACCGGAGGAATGTCAGGAGCTTTATCGGGAATTTTTTGCAGATGATCATGTATTTTGGCCAAAGCAGGAAAAACAGACAGCACAGTCGGAGGCTGCCAGAAAGCAGTGGGAAAAGATTGCACGTCAGACGCAGATGGAACAGAAAAAGCGGGGAAGCGAATCGGGTGAAGGGCAAAAAGCCCTTTCCTTTCAGATGAAGGCGAGAAAGGCAAAGCATACCTATCGTGAGTTTCTGCACAAATTTATGGTCTTACAGGAAGAACTGCATTGTGACATGGATGAGTTTGACCTGAACTTTTATACATATGGTTTAAAGCTGTATGAGAATATGCCGTTGATCGAACCACTTGAAACAAGAGAAATAAAAAAAATCCGTGATTTTGTAGTCGTAGTAGATACCAGCTACTCGACAAGCGGGGAACTGGTACAGAATTTTTTACAGGAAACATTTGAAATCTTGCGTGAGGAAGAAAACTTTTTTCGACATTGCCGGTTGCACGTTTTGCAGTGTGACGATGAGGTCAGAAGCGATACGGTCATTACAGACAGGGAGGATATTGAAAAGCTTTTTGCAGACTTTCAGATACAGGGGGGAGGAAGTACAGACTTTCGTCCGGCATTTCGTTATGTCAATGAGTTGTTAGAGCAGAAAAAGTTTACGCATTTGTGCGGCCTTTTGTATTTTACAGATGGAAAAGGCATTTATCCGGAAAAGAAGCCGTCGTACCGGACTGCATTTTTATTCTTAGATGATTATGAGGAAGAAAAGGTACCGGTCTGGGCAATCCGTATGCGATTGGAAACATCGGAATTTTTAAAATATGAGAAAAACTGAGGAATCGTGTGAACAATATATTTTTTACACGCAAGGTTTGTGCTTCGCTTAAAGGCAGCGCAAGAATGGAGAATATTATGAATATTAAGGAAGCAAAGCAGGAAATAAAAGATACCGTGAGGGCATATCTGCAAAAGGAAGATGATGGGAGTTACTGCATTCCTTCCATCAGACAGCGTCCGATTCTTCTGATGGGGCCTCCGGGAATTGGAAAAACACAGATTATGGAACAGATCGCAAGGGAGTGCCGTGTTGCACTGGTTGCATATACGATCACGCATCATACCAGACAGAGTGCGGTTGGTCTGCCGTTTATCAGAGAAGAACAGTATGAGGGAAACACGTATTCGGTGACAGAGTATACGATGAGTGAGATCATAGCCAGTATTTATCAGAAAATCAAAGCAACCGGTGTAAAAGAAGGGATTCTTTTTATTGACGAGATTAATTGTGTATCGGAAACGTTGGCACCGACGATGTTACAGTTTTTACAGTGCAAGACATTTGGCAATCAGGCGATACCGGAGGGCTGGATTATTATTGCAGCGGGAAATCCGCCGGAATATAATAAGTCAGTTCGTGAGTTTGACATGGTTACGTTAGATAGGGTTCGTTATATCAGTATCGAAGCAGATTACGAGGTATGGAAGGAGTATGCGCGTGAGAAAAAGCTTCATACGGCACTGCTTAGTTATCTGGAGCTTCGCCCAAAGAATTTTTACAGAGTGGAGGCAGATGTCGACGGGCTGCAGTTTGTGACGGCAAGAGGCTGGGAAGATCTTAGTGAATTGATGAAAGTATATGAAGCTTTGGATATTCCAATCACACAGCAGGTCATATATGAATTTTTGCGCCATGAAGATGTAGCAGAGGATGTGGCAGCGTATCTGGAGCTGTATCGTAAATATCAGGATGATTATGGTATAGAACAGATTTTGCACGGAAAGGTCAGGACAGATGTGTATAAGCGGCTGGTTCAGGCAGCTTTTGATGAAAGACTTAGTGTGGTAAATCTGCTGTTAGATGGCTTGAACCGATATATGGAGCATTTTTATGAGAAGAAAGTATATATAGATCTTTGGTATGCATTTTTGCAGACATACCGTGCCGGTGTGGAGAGTACAGAGCATCCGGCAGCTTATTACAGAAAGCTGTTAGAGGAAAAGGAAAAAGAAATCAGATTAAAAGAGCAGGCTGATTTTTATACGGTACAGCAAAAGAGGCATCAAAGAAAGCTTTTAACAGATTTACAGTTATTTGTACCGTCTGATGGACAGAATGCAAAAGAAGCCTTTGAAACAGCAAAGAAGGGTTTTGCAGATCAGATAAAACTGTTAGAAGAATTAGAGGATAGGGCAGGACAGGCTTTAGAACATGCGTTTGGCTTTATGGAGGATGCCTTTGGAGAGGCAGAAGAGATGGTGATTTTTGTGACAGAGCTTACTATGACAACGGAAAGTGCAAGCTTTTTGTCAGAATATGAATGTGAGCGTTACCAAAAGTATAATCAAAAGCTGCTTATCGGAACGCGAAGAAGAAAGCTTTTGTCCGAATTACAGGACAGGGATTAGAAAATGTCCTAAGAAAAAAATGTGAATCGGCATGAAAAAAGATTTTGAAGCAGAGAAAACCACGGACTATAAAAAAGGATAGAAAAGGATAAGAAGATATGGCAAAAAAAGTATATGCTGTCCGAAAAGGACGAAAAACAGGTATTTTTGAAACATGGGCAGAATGTCAGAAGCAGGTAACCGGTTTTTCGGGAGCAGAGTTTCAAAGCTTTGTATCGAGAGAGGAAGCCGAACGCTTTGTGAGAGGAGAACGTGCAGACGCGCAGGAAGTCCCTTTTACTGATGATAACAGTGATTGTGTAACTGCTTATGTTGATGGAAGCTTTGATAAGCTGTCAAACCGTTTTTCCTATGGCATGGTTTTACTGATGCAGGGACAAGAACTAAAGTTTTGTCAAAGCTTTGAAGATAGTGAACTGGCAAGTATGCACAATGTGGCAGGTGAGATTAAGGGAGCAGAGGCAGCGATGCAGTATGCCGTGCAAAACGGTATCAAAAAGCTGGTGATCTATCATGATTATGAAGGAATTGCCAAATGGTGTACCGGAGCATGGAAAGCAAACAAAGAAGGAACAAAGGCATATCGTTCCTTCTTTGAAAGTATCTGTCATGAGGTATCGGTTTCTTTTGTAAAGGTCAAAGGTCATTCCAATGATAAATATAATGATATGGCAGATGCCCTGGCAAAGCAGGCACTTGGATTAGGAGAAGCCTGCTTTAGCGTTGAACCTTTTACGATTTAGATCAGTTCTGCCAATAATCGTATGGCATCAGGAATCTGCTCTAAGGTCAGTGCAGAGTAGTTTAGTACCAGAATATGCTGTGGAATGTTTTGACTTGCCTCCTGAAAATAGTACTGTGACAAAAAGGCAAGATGAATCCCACGCTCAAGAGCTTTTTCATACAATTCCCTGTCGGAAAGCTCTGTGTGAATATGCATCAGAAAGTGAAGTCCGGAATCTTCCTCGGAAATATGAATGCAGGAAGAGAACGGGCTTTTTTTGAGTGCGTCAAGAAGGGCATTGCGGATACTTTTATAATGTGTACGCATACGGTTGATATGCTTTTCGAAATAACCATCCGAAAGAAAACGTGCCAGCGTGTATTGTTCAAAGTTAGATACCGTACAGGAATAAAAGTTAAAGTCACGGTAGAAGATTTCTAACAAATGCTTTGGCAGGATCATATAACTTAAGCGTACCGTAGAAGAAAGGCTTTTGGTAAATGTATTGATGTAGATGACCTTTTCGGAGCGGTCGATACTTTGCAGTGTCGGAATCGGCTTACCCGAAAGACGAAATTCAGAATCATAGTCATCTTCAATAATATAGCGGTCTGCCCGTTCAGATGCCCATGCCAGAAGCTCATAGCGGCGGCTGATGGTTGTAATGATACCGGTAGGATAATGATGGGACGGTGTGATGTGGGCAATGTGGGAATGTGACTGCTTTAAGGCAGCGATATCAATACCGTCACTATCCAGAGGGATTGCACGGAAAGGAACATGGTTGCTTTGATAAATATGTGCAAGCTTCTGATAACCCGGATTTTCGATCGCATAAATTTTGTCAAAACCCAGAAGCTGAATTAAAAGTCCATAGAGATATTCTGTTCCGGCACCGATAATAATCTGCTCCGGTACAATATCCATGTTTCGGAATGCTTTTAGCTGCTGACAGATGGCAATACGCAGCTCCATAATACCTCCACAGGGAGGGGTTGTCATAAGCTCGTCACTTTTTTCGGAAATGGTTTCACGGATCAGCTTTGCCCAGATGGAAAAAGGAAAATTATCGGGGCGTGTTTTGTTGCTTACAAAGTCGATCGGATAGGTATGTTTGGCAGGAATCACCGGAAAAGTGCTGTCTGAGATTACCGGCGATGGTACTGTTCTGGCAACGGGAGTCACGATTTTTGTGACAAAAAAACCCTTCTTTGGAAGAGAATATATATAACCCTCCGATTGCAGCTGTGCATAGGCGTTTTCAACGGTGATCGTGCTGATTCCGAGATTTTTTGCAAAACTCCGCTTGGAAGGAAGCTTTGTGTCAGCGGAAAGCTTTCCAGATAAAATATCTTTTTTAATACATTTATATAAGTACATATAAAGGGAATCTGAACCCATATCAGTAAAAGAATATGTAAGCATAAAAACTCCGTTCCGCTGCTCTTTTGTGCGATAAAACGTAGTAAAACACCAGATAAAATGTGCTGGCGTTTTACCTTTTGGTGTGATAGGAAATTGCCTGTATCATAGCGCAGCAGCATAAATAATAAGAAAAAAGTGGATATAGTTATTTTGCTAAAAAGTGACTTTTTAATAAGGTCAATATGCTATATTATAAAGAACGCATATTTATTTGTAAAGAAGAAAAAAAGAATAGGAAAATATCTCGTTCAGTGTTATGATAGAAAAGGTTACATATTTTGTCAGATCATGTCAGGAGAAACACGACATAAATATATATTATAAAAATAGAGAATAGAGCGAATATAGGGAAAGGAAGGTGATAAAATGGAACAGAAGTCTGGTTATCCGACAGCAGAAAACGATGTAAGTCCCAGATTGGAGCACTTTCGGATGGTATTTGATAAGAGTCCGTTTGCTGTGATCGTATTAGGGAAAAGAGAAGATGGAATGTGGAGTGCGGTTTACCGGAATCGTTCTGTCGGGCAGTATATTTCTGAGGACAGTGATCTGTTTGCGGATACAGAGGACAGGCAGATTTTGTGGGAACGTGAGGAGTTTACAGAGAGAATCTGTCAGGAGCAGGGAAAAAGTGTACATCGCAGCTACTACGATGAAAAGAAACAACGCTATATTGACATGGAAGGCTATCTGCAGGATGAGCTGATCGTCTGTATGCTTACTGATATTACGGAAAAGGTAATGACAGATAAAAGGAAAGCAGAGCAGAAGCTGGAAGAGAAAAAAGAAGAGGGAGAAAGAATCGCATCGCTCATTGACCGGATTGAAGTAGGAGTTCTTATTTTAGAGTGTCAGAGGGACAAGATTTATGTCTTGATGGAAAATGAAAAAGTACATGAGATGCTTGGCGGTTCACTGTGTGATGGAAGCCGGTTAGATAAAGGTCTGTTAAAAGAATCCGTTGTTCGTGAAGACTGGGGAATTCTTGTCAGTGCATGGGCACAGTTGATGCAGGGAGAAAAAAGGATAGAATGGATTCTTCGCTGTGTGAACAGAGAAAACCAGTGGCAGCAGTGGCTGTTATTTCAGGCAAACACGATCCATCAGGAGGATGGTTCGCTGCAGGTCGTAGTCAGTGCAACTGATGTCAGCCGTCAGAAGCGCATTGAACAGAAGATGATCGAAAGCCAACAGAATTTAAATGTTGCGATTGCACATTCCAAGATTCATTATTGGAATTATGATCTGACAAATCACTGTATTTATATGAACGAAAATACTAGTCAGGAACTTAGAATGGATCAGAGATTAAACAATTATCCGGAATCCTGGTTTGCGCGGAAAATGGTTCATGCAGATGACATTGCTTTATTTAAGGAGCAGATTCGCAAGGTACAGTCCGGTGCCAGACATGTAAGGTTTCAGGCAAGGATATTAAATGTCAGGACGAAGCATTATGAATGGAAAAACATTAAATTTACGACTTTTATGGATGCAGAGGGAAATCCGTCCTATGCGGTGGCAACAGCAGAAAATGCAGTGGCATATAAGCGGTTAGAGGAGTATATGAGTCAGGTGATGAGCCAGAATGGACTGTGGTCGTGGGAACTGAACATAGCAGAGAATACGCTCGAATGTATTCATAACTTTGGCGAGGAAAATATGTTTGGCATAAAGGGACAGATCATCTACAACATACCGGATGGTCTGTGGGAGCAGCATATCATATATGAAGAGGACTGGGAAAAGTGCAGGGACATGTTAGAAAGGCTCTATGCCGGTCAGGAAAGAGTGAAAGTACAGTGCAGAACCTGGTCCAGCAAGGTGAAGGATTATGTATGGTATGAATACAGCTTTTCTATTATAGAGTGGGAAAATCAAAAGCCGGTTCGTGCGATCGGAACCAGCAGAGATATTTCTGCACAAAAAAGAATGGAACAGCTATATTATGAAGAACAGAAGATTTTGCTTGGCAGGGATGAAAGCCTTATGGCATCCAGCCGTGTGAATCTGTCGCGTCATAAGGTAGAGAGCATGGGAACCAAAGAAAAGAAGTTTTCGCTGCAGGAAGTTTCTGACATGATGGATTTTCGGGAAAGGGTGTCCAACTACTTTGATGATGTACAGATATCTGATGAAGATAATTATGCTCTGTCCGTAGACCGGCTGTTTAATAAGTATAAGGCAGGTGTGCAGGAGGTAGAGCGGTATTTTATTGCACGCAGGAAAGGCAGTCCACAGCATTTATGTATCAAGTTAAGCTGCAAAATGTTAGAGCGGCCGGAAAGCGGTGATATCATTGCGTTTTTCTATAGTAGAAATGATACATCAAATTATACCAGTAATCTGACGATGAATGCGCTGTTAAAGCGCGATTATGAGATGACAGGTATTATCTTTACGACGACAAAACAGTTTCGCGTGTTGTATGGAAAGAGGGCGTTAAAGAGCAATATACAGTTGACGATTGACTATGACACGGAATTAAAAAACTATTATCATGTCATGGGACAAAAGGATGCAGACTGGCTGTTAGATCAGATTTCGTTTGATAAATTGTATCAGACTTTGCAGGAAAAGAAGATGTTTACGGTAGAGTTTGATATGAAAGAGGATGGGATGATCCGTAGAAAGCAGCTTCGTTTTATTTATATTGATCAGGGCTTACAGTTGATCCTTGTGACCAGAAGTGACATCAATGATGTGATAGAAAGCGAGCGGAAAAAGCAAAGACAGCTTGAGGATGCCCTTAATATGGCAGAAAAAGCGAACAACGCAAAGTCAGAGTTTTTAGCGACGGTAAGTCATGAGATCAGAACCCCAATGAATGTTATCATTGGAATGACGCAGCTTGCAAAGGAGGAAAAGAATAACCCGAAGGTAGTCTTAGAATATATTGATGAAATTGGTTTGTCCAGCAAACATCTTCTGAATCTGGTCAACAATGTACTGGATATGTCTAAGATTGAAAGCGGTGAGTTTTCACTGCATCCACAGCGTTACTCCTTTGAAGAATTTAAGAAGAGTGTGGAAACACTGTTTATTCCGCTGTGCAGTCAGAAGCAGATACAGTTTAAGATTGTAGATGAGGTATCTTATTCTGCAATCTATATTGATAAGATGCGCTTAAATCAGGTAATCTTTAATCTTTTGACAAATGCAGTGAAATATACGGATATCGGCGGAAAAATCCGGTTGTTTTGCAAAGCTAAAAAGCAGGGAAAAAATCTCTTGCTTGAGTTTCGGGTCAAAGACAGTGGTATCGGCATGAGCCGGGAATTTCAGGAGCATATGTTTAAACCGTTTACGCAGGAAAATAATCAGGTTGTAGCATCTACGCAGGGAACCGGCCTTGGTTTGTCGATCGCAAAAGGTATTGTTGACAAAATGAATGGAACACTAAGTGTAGAAAGTGAGATAGGAAAGGGAACGGAATTTGTAATCCAGATTACGGCTCCAATTGCTGCCGAATACGAAATATCACCGGAAGCAGAGGATGTAGTTCAGACGATCGACTTTACGGGGAAAGAGATTTTAGTTGTAGAAGATCATGATTTAAATCAAATGATTATCACAAAGTTGTTGAGAAAAAAGAACGCAGATGTTATGATTGCTAATAACGGAAAGATTGCAGTGGAACGTTTTCAGAAATCAGAACCGGATGAGATTGATGCGATTCTGATGGACGTCCGCATGCCTGTGATGGATGGACTGCAGGCGACAAGGATGATCCGCAACATGGAGCGTCAGGATGCAAAAACAGTTCCGATTATAGCGATGACAGCGAATGCCTACGATGAAGACAGGCAGAAATCGAGCGAAGCCGGTATGGATGATCATCTGGCAAAACCGATCGATACAAAGGTGCTGTATGAAACGCTGTATTTCTATCTAAAAAATGAAAAGGGTGAGGAAGGATAATCGAATCAGAACGGAGGAAAACAATTATGAATTTTTTAGAAGAAAGAATTATGAAGGATGGCATTGTAAAAGAGGGAAATGTCTTAAAGGTGGACAGTTTTTTGAACCATCAGATGGATATTGAACTTTTTGAGCAGATGGGAGAGGAATTTAAACGACGCTTTGCCGACAAAGAGATTAATAAGATATTAACAATCGAAGCATCAGGAATCGGAATCGCCTGTGTGGTTGCAAGACATTTTCATGTGCCGGTTGTTTTTGCCAAAAAGTCCAAAAGCATCAATATCGAGGGCGAGATGTATGTGGCAGAGGTAGAGTCCTTTACACACAAGTGTAAAAATCAGGTCATCGTTTCTAAAAAATTCTTAACACCGGACGATAAAGTCCTGATCATTGATGATTTTTTGGCAAACGGATGTGCATTGCAGGGGCTGATCTCGATTGTACAGGAGTCCGGTGCCAGTGTTGAGGGAATCGGAATTGCGATTGAAAAAGGATTTCAGGTTGGAGGAAGACTGATCCGTAATCTTGGTTTCCAGTTAGAATCTCTTGCTATTGTGGATGGCATGGATGCTAAGACCGGAGAGATTCATTTTCGTGAGCAGTAAATTGGCAGCAGGGGTTTTGAGAATGGAAAAGAAAAATGTAGATTATATACAGAAATGAGGATAAAAATGAATAAAACATCAGATATTAATAATATTTACCAGCTGGAAGGAAGGGTTCCGGTTGCCAAAGCAATTCCATTTGGTTTACAGCACATTCTTGCCATGTTTGTCGCAAATATTGCGCCAATCTTTATTGTAGCAAGTGCATGTGGTCTTTCTTCAAAGCAGAGTGCCATGTTGATCCAGAGTGCGATGATCATTGCCGGAATTGGAACATTGATCCAGTTGTTCCCATTATGGAGAATCGGTTCAGGACTTCCTATCGTTATGGGAATCAGTTTTACCTTTGTATCAGTATTTTGCTATTTGGGACCGGTATATGGGTACAATGCGATCGTAGGTGCTGTTTTAGTCGGTGGTCTTGTAGAGGGAACACTTGGTTTGTTTGCTAAGTATTGGACAAAGCTTATTTCTCCGATCGTAGCGGCAAGTGTTGTTACGGCAATCGGATTTTCTCTTTTGTCAGTTGGTGCTTCATCCTTTGGTGGTGGCAGTGGAAGTGAAAACTTTGGCTCTGCTACAAACTGGATTTTAGGAAGTATTACATTGCTTTGCTGCCTTGTATTTAATATTTTGGCAAAATCATACTGGAAGCAGTTATCTGTTCTTTTCGGTCTGGTGGTTGGTTATATCGTGGCAATCATTATGGGCGTAGTTGATTTTTCAGCATTAAAAGATACTTCTATCATCGCTATGCCGTCATTGCTTCCATTTAAACCGGAATTTCATCTGAACGCGATCATTTCTGTTGTATTGATCTTCTTAGTATCTGCCACAGAAACGATTGGTGATACTTCAGCGTTAGCTTCATCCGGTCTGGGACGTCAGGTAACAGAAAAAGAAACAGCAGGTTCCATCGCCTGTGATGGTTATATCAGTGCACTTTCTACTGTATTTGGATGTCTTCCAATCACATCCTTTAGTCAGAATGTAGGACTGGTTGCTATGACAAAGGTTGTCAACCGCTTTACTATCGCAACCGGAGCAATTATCATGATATTAGCAGGAATTTTCCCAATCTTTGGAGCACTTCTTGCTACATTGCCGGATGCTGTTTTAGGTGGGTGCACGATCATGATGTTTGGTACGATTGTAGTAAGTGGTCTGCAGATGATTGGAAACTGCGGATTTTCTCAGAGAAATATCACTATTGCCGCACTGTCTATCAGTATGGGAATTGGCTTTACACAGGTTCCTGAGATTTTCAGCATTTTCCCTAGGATTGTAGAAACTGTATTTGCAGAGAACTGTGTAGCGGTAGTATTCATTGTAGCGTTAATCTTAAATCTTGTTCTTCCAAAGAATATGGAAGCAGCAGATACAACACAGCAAACAGAAGCATAAGTTAAGAATCACTTTATGATTCTTGCAGAGAGAATGACAGCACATTCTCTCTTTTATAAAAAGGATAAAGTGCTAAAGGTCTGGATTTGACTTTTGGCACTTTGTTACTTTTGCAGCAGAAAGGGGAAAACAGTGTATTATAGTGTCGTAGAAGATGGTATTCGGAAAGTAGATGAACAACGCTTCTTTGAAAATAAAAATGGAGTATGTGTTCTTCCGTTAGAGGAATGGCAGAAGGATTCCAGATGGAAGGAAAAATTTTCCATATGGCATAATGTTGACAATGTACATTATTGTAAGATGGAAAGCTACCGTGATTTCCTGTTTGGTACAATTCGTGTACCGGCAAAGGGAGAAAAGGAAAAACCAATTGAGTTTGCTTTATACATTTTGAAGGATTTTGTACTGGTGTTAGATCAGGATGGAAGTATCGTCAGTCAGATTGAAAAGCTTTCCAGAGAGATTATCCGGAAGGAATATTCCCTCGAACGTTTTTTATATGACTTTTTACAATCCTTTATCAGTAATGATCTGATTTTCTTAGAAGCGATTGAGGTAGAAATCGCAAATATTGAAGAGGATGTGCTGCAGGGCAAGGTAGAGCATTTCAGTTATCGGATGCTGCAGATCAAGAAGGTGATAGCACGATTTTATCATTATTATAGTCAACTGGCAGATATCGGCGATGAACTGTTAGAAAATCAGGAAGGCTTCTTTGGTGAAGAGGAGATGCAGTTTTATGGCAGATATGCAGACCGGGTAAACAGACTGGCAGGTGAAACGCAGCTTTTGCGGGAATATGCGATGCAGGTACAGGAGGTTTATCAGTCAGAGATCGGCATCCGCCAAAATGACGTCATGAAAATACTTACGATCGTAACCACTATCTTTCTGCCGCTTTCGCTGATAGCCGGCTGGTATGGCATGAACTTTTCGTATATGCCGGAGCTGCAGTACAAATATGCGTATCCGATCGTAATAGGCATATGCCTTTTTATTGTGTTGATCAGTCTGATTATTTTCAAGGAGAAGAAATATTGGTAGCATATTATGCGTCACAAGGAAGTGTTCCTTTCCCTTTTTTACAGAAGAAAATAGAAAAAGTGCACAATTTTAATGGGAAAATCATACAAAAATTGTGCTTTTTGCAAAAATGTGCTAGTTTTGGCAAAAAAGTGATGCTATAGTTGGCGAAATGCACAAAAAAGTGATGAAGGTCGTAAATCATTGCTAGTAGTTTTCTGATATGATAAGCACAGTTAAAAAAACGAGAACCTGATCACAACTTAGTGGGTGAATTGTGATGAGGTTGGAAGTCAGCGGACTTCCGGAAAGGAGAAAATATGAGAAAAAAATTATTAGCAGGATTATTATGTACGGCAATGGTAGCAACAATGTTTACAGGTTGTGAGCAGCCTGGTTCAGAGAAGAAATCAGGAGATGACACGAAAAAGACAGTCGGTATCTCAATGCCAACAAAATCTTTGGAGCGTTGGAACAGAGATGGTTCTTATCTGAAGAAAGAGTTTGAAAAGGCTGGTTACAAGGTAGAGATTACATACTCTGATAATGATACAGATCAGCAGGTAAATGATATTCAGAACCTGATCTCAGAAAATGTAGATCTTCTTATCGTTGCAGCAATTGATGGTGAATCACTTTCTACTGTTTTAGCAGATGCTAAAGGAGCAGATATTCCGGTTGTTTCTTATGACCGTCTGATTCGTAACACAGATGCAATTTCTTACTATGTATCATTTGATAACTACAAGGTAGGTCAGTTACAGGGACAGTACATTATTGATACTCTGGATCTTGACAATGCAGGTGACAAGACATACAACCTCGAAGTTACAGCAGGTGATCCTGCCGATAACAATGCAACATTCTTCTACAATGGTGCAATGGATACATTAAAGAAATACATTGATGCCGGAACACTTAAGATTCCTTCAGGACAGAAGAAGTTTGAAGAAGTTGGTACAGCACAGTGGGATACTTCTACAGCACTTGACCGTATGCAGAACATCTTAGCTTCTTACTACGCAGATGGTAAGACACAGCTTGATGTATGCCTTTGCTCAAATGACTCTACAGCACTTGGTGTAACACAGGCTATCCAGTCTGATTACAAGGGTAAGAACAAACCAATCATTACTGGCCAGGATGGTGATGAAGAGAACTTAAAGAACATCATTGATGGCAAGCAGTCAATGACAGTATACAAAGCTGTTGCAAATGAAGCAGTCGTTACACTGGAACTTTCTAAGGAAATTCTTCAGGATAAGAAGCCGGCAGAAGAGCTTACTTCAAAGGTTGACTGTGAAACAAAATATGATACAGAGTCTTATGACAATGGTACATTAAAGGTTCCTTCTTATTTGTTGACACCGGAAACAGTTACAAAGGATAACTACAAAGAATTGTTAGTAGATACAGGATACTACACAGAAGATAGTAACGGATATTTAAAGGCTGCAGAATAATGAAATGATTATTTGACACAGCAAAAGAGGGGGCAGCAAAAGGCTGCCCTTTCAAAATAGAAGGAAGGAGGATTACGCATGGCAGATTTAATTTTGAATATGAAGGATATTGTAAAAGAGTTTCCGGGCGTGCGTGTGTTGCACAATGTAAACCTGCAGGTGGAACGTGGCGAGATTCATGCACTGGTTGGAGAAAACGGTGCCGGTAAATCGACCCTGATGAATATCCTAAGCGGCGTATATCCATATGGAAGCTATGAGGGCGACATTATTTATAATGGAGAGGTTTGTCAGTTTTCAAAACTGAAAGATAGTGAGAGCAAGGGAATTGTTATCATACATCAGGAGCTTGCTCTGATTCCGCTGTTAAGTATCGGCGAGAATATGTTTTTAGGAAATGAAAGAAAAGGAAAATTCGGAATAGATTGGGATGCTACATATTCTGAAGCAGAAAAGCATCTGCGTCAGGTAGGTCTTACAGAGCCGGCAACAACACTGATCAAGGATATTGGTACCGGTAAGCAGCAGCTTGTAGAGATTGCAAAGGCATTATCAAAAAATGTTAAGCTGTTAATCTTAGATGAACCGACATCTTCTTTAAATGAAGAAGATACAAAGATGCTGTTGGATCTGCTTTTGGAATTTAAGAAGCAGGGAATGACATCTATCATTATTACACATAAGTTAAACGAGGTAGCTTATGTTGCTGACCGTATTACGGTTATCCGTGATGGACATTCGATTGAAACTATGGTAAATGAAAACCACGATATCGATGAAAATCGTATTATTCAGGGAATGGTAGGTCGTGAGCTGACTGACCGTTATCCGGCAAGAGAGCACAATGTCAGCAAAGATGTATGTCTGGAAGTGAAAAACTGGAACGTGTTCCATCCAACGTATTCAGAACGTCAGGTGGATACAGATGTTTCCTTTAAGGTACATAAAGGTGAGATCGTTGGTTTCGCAGGACTGCAGGGTGCCGGTCGTACAGAGCTCTGCATGAGTATCTTTGGTCACAGCTATGGACAAAAGATATCCGGCGATCTGTATCTGAATGGTAAAAAGACCGTATTAAAGACTGTTCATCAGGCAATTGAGTCCGGTCTTGCGTATGTGACGGAGGATCGTAAAGGAAACGGTCTGGTATTAGGAAAACCAATCCGTGAGAATACGACAATGGCACGTATGGAAAAAATCTGCAGCCGTCATGGAGTGATCGACTTTGACAAGGAAAAGACAGTTGCAGATGAATATTGTAAGAAGTTTAAAACAAAGTGCGACTCTATTGAGCAGAACGTAGGAAATCTTTCTGGTGGTAATCAGCAGAAGGTACTTTTGGCAAAATGGATGTTTGCAGATCCGGATATTCTGATTTTGGATGAACCGACAAGAGGTATTGATGTCGGAGCCAAGTATGAGATTTATGGCATCATGAATCAGATGGTATCTGAAGGAAAGAGTGTCATCATGATTTCTTCTGAAATGCCGGAACTGTTAGGTATGTGTGACCGCATTTATGTTATGAATGAAGGTCGCATCGTGGGTGAATTCTCGTCAGAAGAAGTAACTCAGGAAAAGATTATGACAGCTATTTTGAAAAATGGCACTCATTAGAAAGGAGTTTGATGACAATGAATAATACAAAATCAAAAGGAAAAGATTTTCTTGTAAAGTATACGATGATCATCATCATGGTAATTGTATTCTTGTTCTTTAATTATCTGACAGGAGGAAGAATGACATATGCTCAGAACCTGTCAAACCTGTTATTGCAGAATGCATACGTTGTTATCCTTGCCTGTGGTATGTTATTATGTATCCTGACCGGTGGTAACATCGACTTGGCAGTAGGTTCTGTTGTATGTTTAGTTGGTGCGATCGCAGCACAGCTTTTTGCAAAAACAAGCCTGGGTGCAATCCCGGTTATCATTATTGGTCTGTTAGTTGGTTTATTAGTAGGTGTATGGCAGGGCTACTGGGTTGGATATGCAAAGATTCCTCCATTTGTAACAACACTTGCCGGTATGTTTGTATTCCGTGGAATTGGTCGTGTCGTTCTTGACAGTAAGACAGTTTCTATTAAGAATCAGACATTCTTAGACATCTTTACATCTTATATTGCGATTCCGGGCTTAGATGATGGAAGCTTAAAGGTTTCTGCATTGATCGCCGGTATTGTGATCGCTGTTGTATTAATGATCTATACAGTGATTAAGACAAGAAAGAAAGCAAAGCTTGGCTACTCTACGGGTTCTCCGGTCGGAGCTTATGTAAAATCAGCAGTTATCGCTCTATGTATTTTGGCATACTGCTATAAGTTAGCATGCTACAAGGGTATTCCGGTTATGCTTCTCTGGGTTATCTTAGTCGTTGCCATCTATGCATATCTTACAAGCAAGACAGCATTTGGTCGTTATTTCTACGCAGTTGGTGGTAATGAAAAGGCAGCAAGACTTTCCGGTATTGATACAAAGAAGATTTACTTCTTCGCATACACAAGTGTTTCCTTCTTAGCAGGTCTTTGTGGTTTGCTTTGTGCAGCTCGTATCGGTTCTGTAAATGGTGATACCGGTAACTCATTCGAAATGGATGCGATCGGTTCCTGCTTCATTGGTGGTGCATCTGCATACGGTGGTTCCGGTACAGTCGGTGGTGCTGTGATTGGTGCTATCCTGATGGGTATTATCAATCAGGGAATGTCTATCTATGGATTGAACAGTAACTGGCAGTATGTTGTAAAAGGTGCCGTATTATTGCTTGCCGTTATCTTTGATATCAAGGTAAACAACAAGGACACAGCAAAAGCATAATACGGACAAAAACGTATTAAAAAGCGTAAAAATGCAAATCCCGTAAAGAAAAGGTACAAATATTGTGCCTGCACCCATAGCTTGCAGGCTGAAAAGAAATGGAGATTTTTATGAATAAGAAACAAAAATCAATTATTTATTATGCCGTTGCTGCGTACATCTTATATATGGTATATGGCATTGCAAAAAACAAATATATGGGTGACAACACATTCACCATGCCGGTGGCAGTAGGAATCTGTGTGGTTATGGGAGCAGCAGCCATTGGAATTGTCGTATATGCAACCAGAATGTTTCTGCGGGCAAAAAAAGAGCAGGAACAGGAAGAAAATACAGATAGTATTTCAGCAAAGGAAGACTAATCTGTCAGACAATGCAGCAAAAAGAGCTGTTTGATGATCCTCTGATAATAAGAGAGCGTTCGTTTTGGAACGCTCTCTTTTGCTGTTACAGGAAAGCGGTAAAGAACCTTTCCGTTTAGAGAGTATTCCTCCTGCGCGATAATGTCCCCCTGGCGGATCGGAGCTTTGAGAGGGGTCTGCAGACGCAGGGATACTGTAAGGAAATCTGTTTCGCTTAGCGGTAAGGAAACCTTTTTGTGCTTCGTTCTTTTGACAGATATAAGGTATTTCGTGCCTGACAGGACAGGAAGTTTTTTGGGGATGGCAAGGGTATCGACAGACACTGTCTGAAAATTTGCAAAGCCATAATCCATCAGGGTTTTGGTATCTGTCCATTTATAGCTTTTGTGAGGGGGCCATCCGCAGGCGAGAACAGCACTGATCAAAGTATGCCCGTTTCGTCTGGCAGCGCCACAGAAGCAATATCCGGCATTGCCGGTAAATCCTGTTTTGATGCCAAGAGCACCGGGATAACTTGTCAGAAAGGCATCGTGATTATGTACGGAGTAGCTTTTTTTGCCGGAACAGTCCTGAAAGGAGTAAGATGGAGTGCTTATGATCTTACAAAAGGTTTTGTTCTGTATGGCATAGCTTGCGATCAGACAAAGCTCTCTTGCAGTCGTGTAGTGCTCCTTCGCATCCAGTCCGTTTGGCGTGACAAAGTGGGTGTGGCTGCAGCCAAGCTCCTGCGCCCTTTGGTTCATAAGTCGTGCAAAGCCTTCCACGGAACCGCCGATATGCTCTGCGATTGCAACAGCGGTATCATTGTGGGACTCTAGCATAAGGGAATAGAGAAGATCCTTTAGATAAAATGAGTCACCGGTTTGCATGTTTAGCTGGACATCGGGCATGGAAGCAGCGTAGGAGGATACCTTTACTTTACTGTTTAGGTTTCCTTTTTCGATTGCAAGCAGACAGGTCATGATCTTTGTAGTGCTTGCCATCGGCATTGTCTTATCTTCATTAGAACCAAGCAGCGTCCGTCTGCTGTCGGCATCAAAAAGGCAATAGGCTTTTGCGTGCATGGAAGCAGGAACTTTTTGTGGGGATATGATAGAAAAATCTTTTCCGGTATAGGTTTTTGCAGCAGGAGAGGGAATCTGAGAAACAGAGTGATAAGGGGCTTTTTGGCAAATGACAGACTCAAGATGTCCGGTAAGTGGAAGAAACAACAGAAAAAGGCTGATGCCTAGCACAAATGCGCTGATCAATTTTTGCATAGGAAACCTCATTTCATAGTAAGAGCGGACAGGCAGCTTCTTTAATAGCGGGAAAGTGCGCATAAAGTAGTGATATCTTAGCAGGAATCGTCTGGCAATTCCGACAGAAAGAATGTGCGCTCTTTTTTTGCTATGTTATGCACAAAATGAAAAAGGTATGCTTTTGAAATGGTGTTTTCCGGTATACATGTAAACATTTTAAAAGGTGAAGAAAATCTGCTTTTTTTGAAGTTTTTAAAGGAAAAAGGTGTTGCCTTTTTTGAGTAAAAGAGCTAAAATTACAATTGGTGTAAATTTGATTTATCAATTATTTTGCTGTTATCTGCCATTAGACAGACAGCAAGCAGTGTACCTCTTTTTAAAAGCTGTGATAAAGCAGTAGAAGAGAGTACGGATATTACAATTTTGCCGTGTCAGATTCCTAAATTTCATGGGAATTTGGTTCACATATTCAGGAAAGGGCAGATTACTCTGTCTTAGAGCGGATGTGTGAAAATAAATTATACTATATTGGAGGGCTGAACATGAGTAACACAAATGCTTTATCAGCAAAAGACCGCATCGCGACTTTAGTTGATGAGAACAGTTTTGTTGAGATCGGTGCGAACATTACAAAGAGAAGCACGGATTTTAACATGCAGGAAAAATCAGTACCAGCGGACGGAGTTATTACCGGATATGGTCTGGTTCAGAACACTCCTGTCTATATCTATAGCCAGGATGCATCTGCTATGAACGGAACCGTTGGAGAGATGCACGCAAAGAAGATTGCACATGTTTATGAGTTGGCAATGAAAACGGGAGTACCTGTTATCGGACTGATGGACTGTGCCGGTATGCGTCTGCAGGAGTCTACAGATGCACTTGCAGGTTTTGGACAGATTTATAAGATGAAAGCAAAGGCTTCCGGAATCGTACCGCAGATCAGTGCTGTTTTTGGTAACTGTGGTGGTGGTGTTGCTGTTCTTACAGCAATGAGCGATTTCACATTTATGGAGGCAGAAAATGCAAAGCTTTTCGTAAATTCTCCAAACACATTGGATGGAAACTATACAGATAAGTTAGATACAGCATCTGCTGATTTCCAGAAGACAGCTTCAAATGTTGATTTTGTAGTGGAGGGTGAAGTTGAGTTATTAAATCGTGTGAGAGAGCTTGTGTCTATCCTTCCGGAGAACAATAATGATACAGCATTCTCAGATGAATGTATGGATGATCTGAATCGTGCCGTACCTGATTTTGCAGCAGAGGTTGCAGATCCGGCTTTGGCACTGGAAGATTTAAGTGATAACAATTTCTTCTTAGAGCTTCAGGCCGGCTTTGCAAAAGAGATGGTAACAGGTTTTATCTGCTTTGACGGCATGACAGTTGGTGCGGTTGCAAACCGTACAGCAGTTTTCGATGAAAACGGAAAAGAAGTTGAGAAGTATGACGGACGTCTTACTACACAGGGTTGTGAAAAGGCAGCAGCCTTCGTTAAGAAGTGTGATGCGTTTAATATTCCGGTTCTGACATTGACAAATGTAGAGGGCTATGCAACATCTGTAGAAGAGGAAAAGACAATCGCAAAGGCAGCAGCAAGATTAACAGCAGCATTTGCAGAGGCTGACGTTCCAAAGGTAAACCTTATCACAGGTAAGGCATACGGCAGTGCTTACATCACAATGAATTCAAAACATATTGGTGCTGATATGGTATTTGCACTTCCAGATGCAGAAATCGGTATGATGGATGCAAAGGTTGCAGCAAAGATCATGTATGCAGGAGAAGAAGGTGCAGATCTTGCACAGAAGGCTTCTGAATTTGCAGCACAGTCCGGAACAGATGCAGCGGCAGCACGTGGATATGTAGATTCTGTTATCGCTCCGGAATCAGCAAGAAAGCAGCTCTTATATGCGTTTGAAATGCTGTTTTCAAAGAGCGAATATCCAATTGGTAAGAAACATGGAACAATCTAAGTGAGGAGAGGCATATGAAGAAGAAATTAGTATTATTGCTTTGTGTGATTTCTTGCCTGATGCTGGTGACGGGCTGTAGCCTGACAAAGGAAAATAAAAACCTGAATGAAACAAAGCTTTCTAAAAATGCGGAAGACTTTGTATCACAGTGGTTCAGTTATGATTTTCAGTCTACTATAGACCAATATAAGGATCAGTTGACAAGTGATCAGATTAAGTCCTATAAAGATTATATCAAGATGCAGAAGAAGCATGGTGCCATGAAGAAAATCGTAAAGACACAGTATTCTACTGCTTCTGACAGTGCAACGGTTGTTAAGACAGTAAAGACAGAAAAAGCCGGTGAACTGGATATCACAGTAACATATGATGAGAACGGTGAGATCAGTGACTGGAAGGTAGAAGAGCATCAGACAGTCGGTCAGATCATGGGTAAGGCAGCACTGAACACGGTTATGAGTATGGCTATCGTATTCTGTGTATTGATCTTTATTTCATTGTTGATCAGCTGCTTTAAGTTCATTTCAAAAGCACAGGCTAAAGCTGATACAAAGACAGAGCCTGCTGTAGTAGAAACAAAGGCAGCACCGGTTGTAGAAGAAAACCTTACAGACGACTTAGAATTAGTAGCAGTTATTACAGCAGCGATTGCAGCTGCCAGTGAGAGTGAATGTACAGATGGTCTGGTTGTTCGTTCCATCGTGCGTCGTTCCTGATAAGAAAAATGGTTTTTCAAAAATAGAAAAGATATGGAGGAAATAAGAATGAAGAATTACACAATTACCGTAAACGGTACTGTATATGACGTAACTGTAGAAGAAGGCGCAGGCACAGGAGCAGCTCCTGCCGCAGCACCTAAAGCAGCACCAAAGGCAGCACCTAAAGCAGCACCAAAGGCTTCCGGTGCACAGGGTTCTGTTAAAGTAAACTCTCCAATGCAGGGTAAGATCTTATCTGTCAGCGCAAGCGTAGGACAGGCTGTAAAGAAGGGTGACGTATTAATGATCCTGGAAGCTATGAAGATGGAAAACGAAGTTGTTGCACCGGAAGATGGTACAGTTGCAAGCATTGATGTAGCAGCAGGTGATTCTGTAGATGTAGGAGCAGTTTTGGCAACATTGAACTAATTAGGAGGGACTGACTTTGGATTACGTTATTACAACGTTAGGGAATTTAGCAGGTCAGACAGCATTTGCCAACCTTACATTAGGTAATTATCTGATGATTGTTGTCGGCTGTATTTTTCTCTACTTAGCGATTAAAAAAGGTTATGAACCATTGCTCTTGATTCCAATCGCTTTTGGTATGATTCTGGTTAATATTTATCCGGATATCATGGCAGAGCCTACGGAATCTGCAAATGGTGGTTTATTGTATTATTTCTTTCAGCTGGATGAATGGAGTATCCTGCCATCACTCATTTTCCTGGGTGTAGGTGCGATGACAGACTTTGGTCCGCTGATCGCCAATCCGGCAAGTTTCCTTTTGGGAGCTGCCGCACAGTTTGGTATTTTTACGGCTTATCTGATTGCAATCCTGATGGGATTCAATGATAAGGCAGC
The DNA here is from genome assembly GCA_934317005.1 of uncultured Lachnospiraceae bacterium. Taxonomy (GTDB): domain Bacteria; phylum Bacillota; class Clostridia; order Lachnospirales; family Lachnospiraceae; genus Butyribacter. The sequence continues at coordinate 50,635 of CAKREB010000007.1, read as the reverse complement.
AGCAGCTATTTCAATCATCGGTGGTGCCGATGGTCCTACTTCTATTTTCCTCTGTGGCAAACTGAAGCAGACAGAATACATGGGACCGATCGCCGTGGCGGCATATTCTTATATGTCATTGGTGCCAATTATCCAGCCACCGATCATGAAGCTCTTTACTACAAAGGAAGAGCGTGAGATTAAGATGGGACAGCTTCGTCCGGTTTCCAAATTGGAAAAGATCTTATTCCCGATCATTGTTACGATCGTAGTATGTTTATTATTACCTACAACAGCTCCATTGGTTGGTATGCTGATGCTTGGTAACTTGTTCAAAGAGTCAGGTGTTGTAAAGCAGTTAGCAGAAACAGCATCCAATGCTTTGATGTACATCGTTGTTATCCTGCTTGGTACTTCTGTAGGTGCTACAACAAGTGCAGAAGCTTTCTTAAAGCTTACAACCTTAAAGATTGTTGCACTTGGTCTGATCGCATTTGCAGTCGGTACATCTGCCGGTGTATTGTTTGGTAAGTTAATGTGCAAGGTAACAAAGGGAAAGGTAAATCCTTTGATCGGTTCTGCAGGTGTATCTGCGGTACCTATGGCAGCACGTGTATCGCAGAAGGTTGGTGCTGAGGCAGATCCAACAAACTTCCTCTTGATGCATGCGATGGGACCAAACGTTGCCGGTGTTATTGGTACAGCGGTTGCAGCCGGTGTATTTATGGCAATCTTTGGTGTATAGGCGATTTGGATTTTAGCAGACGCGCATTTTGCTAAAGTCAGGATAGATAGTTGCCTGAGAACTTATATGACATTTTGAAAAATGATGTGCCATGTTTTGCCGGCGGAGATTTTTCGTCGGCAATAACAGGGCAGAATGGAGGAAACATGGCAGAGATAGAAAAGAAACCTTTAAAGATTACGGAAACTGTACTCCGTGATGCGCATCAGTCTCTGATTGCTACAAGAATGACAACAGAGCAGATGCTTCCGATTGTTGATAAAATGGATAAAATTGGCTACCATTCCGTAGAGTGCTGGGGTGGTGCAACATTTGATGCTTCTCTTCGTTTCTTGAAGGAAGATCCGTGGGAAAGACTTCGTAAGTTAAGAGATGGTTTTAAGAATACAAAATTACAGATGCTGTTCCGTGGACAGAATATCTTAGGTTATAATCATTATGCAGATGATGTAGTAGAGTACTTTGTACAGAAGTCTATTGCAAATGGTATTGATATCATCCGTATTTTTGACTGCTTGAACGATCTTCGTAACTTAAAGACAGCAGTAAACGCTGCAAACAAAGAAGGCGGACATGCACAGATTGCGCTTTCTTATACATTAGGTGATGCATATACACTTGATTATTGGAAAGACATGGCTAAGAAGATTGAAGATATGGGTGCTAAGTCACTTTGTATCAAGGATATGGCTGGTCTTTTAGTTCCTGCAAAGGCAACAGAATTAGTAACAGCATTAAAAGAATCTGTTTCTATTCCAATTGACCTGCATACACATTATACATCCGGTGTAGCTTCTATGACATATATGAAGGCTGTGGAAGCAGGCTGTGATATTATTGATACAGCAATGTCACCATTCTCTATGGGTACCAGTCAGCCGGCTACAGAGGTTATGGTAGAGGCATTTAAGGGTACACCGTATGACACAGGCTTAGATCAGGCAAAGCTTGCAGAAATCGCTGAATACTTCCGCCCAATGCGTGAGGAAGCATTAAAGTCAGGCTTGATGAATACAAAGGTTCTTGGTGTTAATATCAAGACATTGATGTATCAGGTTCCTGGTGGTATGCTTAGTAACCTTGTATCCCAGTTAAAAGAGATGGGACAGGAAGATAAGTATGAGCAGGTACTTGAGGAAGTGCCAAAGGTTCGTAAAGACTTTGGTGAGCCACCTCTTGTTACACCTTCTTCACAGATTGTCGGAACACAGGCGGTATTGAATGTAGTTACAGGCGAAAGATATAAGATGGTAACAAAGGAATCTAAGAAGCTTCTTTCCGGAGAGTTTGGACAGACAGTTAAGCCATTTAATCCGGAAGTACAGAAGAAGTGTATTGGTGATACAAAGCCGATCACATGCCGTCCTGCAGATCTGATCAAGCCACAGCTTGCAGATATTGAGAAGGAAATGGCTCAGTACAAGCAGCAGGATGAAGATGTATTATCTTATGCATTGTTCCCACAGGTTGCAACAGAGTTCTTTAAGTATCGTGAGGCACAGCAGAACAAGGTAGATGCGGCTGCAGCAGATACAGAGAACAAGGCATATCCGGTATAAGAAAAACATTCTGATAATATACGGTTATGCAGTGAAAATGAGTATTGCACGTTTGGATAAAAACAATTAAAATAATGCTATCGGAGTTGTATAGTGACTTCGGTAGCATTTTTAATAATGCCAAGCATCCCATAACATATGTATCTGTATGACGTATTGTTTTGTAGATGGAAATAAGAAGTTCGAGAGGAGAATAAGAGAATGGATGATACAAGCAAAAAGGACAGCTTGATTCATGAACTGGCAGATGCGTTTATCGCTGAGGACGGTCCGAAAAAAGAGAGCGGAGATTCTCGTTTCAACAAGGCAACCGGTACATTGATCGCAGCGAACACATTTATTAATTATGCATTAAGTCATATTGATGAGGCAGGCTGTTTTACAAAGGGAAAAGTCTATAAGTGTAGTCAGATTGAGAATGATTTTACAAGGATCATTTCCGATACCGGAAAAGAAATACGTGTCAATATCAATGATCCGGATTTTTCATTTAAGATTAATCCTAAAAAATAGAAATAAAAAGTTGACTTACGCTAACAAAAGCTTTGGAAATGAGGAGCAGAATGGAACCGACAAAGGCAGAGGAAGAGTTAGAAGAGAGAGTAGAACTTTCTATGCTATATGATTTCTATGGTGCTTTACTAAAAGAAAATCAGCAGAGGATGTTTGAGGCAAGCGTATTAGAGGACTACAACTACGCGGAGATAGCAGAAGAAGAAGGGATAACCAGACAAGGCGCATATGACGCGATCAAGCGTGCATCAAAGCAGCTAAGAAGCTACGAGGAAAAGCTTGGACTGGTTGCAAGATTTGAGGAACAAAAGAATCTGATCAAAGAATTGAAAATAGAGCTACAGAAGAAGATGCCACTCGATGAGGGAAGCTGGAAAAAGATTTCACAAATACTGAATCGGGTTTTGGAAGAATAAAAATGGAAAAATGTAACAGTAGAAATAAATGGGCTTACAAAAATAAGCCAACAAAAAAACTTGACAATTATCTTATTCATCAGACAGTTGTCAAGTTTTTTGTATATACTATATTATTCTCTCAAAGAAAATTAGTGGGAGTATGTATAGGTATATGTCCAGTTTGGCTTAAAGGTAGCAATTCTTAAATCCTGTTTTGATTTAAGCTTTAACTGAGATTTCTTGATCGTAAAAGTATAAGATTTCTGACCTCCATGAAGGATACTTACCTTTTTCTTTCCGGCTAACTTATAAGTACCAATTGTCTTACCAGCTTTGTTTTTTACGGTAATCTTTAGGGTGTTGATCCTTGTCATTTTGTAGCCTCTGTTGTTTAAGAAGGAAGCACTGATGGTAAGGTCGCCCTTCTTGCTATAGGCTGCTTTATAGATGCTGATATAGGCATTTCCAAAGTTTGCCTCACTGATTGTCAGTTTAGGAGCCTTGAACTCGTTATTCTTTACAGATACCTTGCAGGTAGCCTTAGAGCCATTAGAAAGAGTTGCCGTGATCGTGGCAGAACCGGCTTTTTTACCGGTTACTTTACCGTTTTTATCTACAACAGCTACTTTTTTGTTGCTGGAAGACCATTTTACTTTTCCGGAAGCATTGACGGTAGAAAGCTTCTGGGAAAAGCCCTTTGTCACGATAATGCTTTTGTTATTGATGGAAAAGCTGGGTTTTTTCTGTGCAGCAGAGATGATATAATTAACATCTGCGTGGAATGTCAATGAAATGGTGTAATCACCATTATTTATAGTGCCGCTCAATGGATAGTCATATGCTTTTAAAGCATCAGAATATACCCAGTTGCTGTCATTGACAGTAATGTCTTTATCAAAAAGAATGCCGGAAGCAGATTTTACCGTGCAGGTAAAAGCGACTGGCTGCGCAACTAAAATATCAATATAAGTATAATCCCTCTTATTCAGCGTGAAAGCGTATGTTGCGGTTTCTTCCGGAGTTGCAGTTGCAGATTCGTTTAAGAAAATATCATAGTTACTAACTGCCTGTGCAGAATTTGGTGTAATAGCTACGCTTCCAAGACATAAGGTTAATGTCAAAAGCAGGGCAGCTACTTTTGTTTTGATTGAGTGTTTCATTAATATATCCTCCTCAAATTTTTCATTGGTGTTCGGCAAAATGATGATATCACCGAATGATATAAACGGTTACCCGGATAATTATGAGTGAAAATAGTAAAAAAGTCAATGCACTGATATAGAAATATTAGGGTAATACATATGGAAAGGCAAAAAAATCCGATACATCACAGAGTTTTAATTGTTTAATCTTTATAAAAAATAAAAATGTCAAGAAAAAAACTTGACAAAAGTTTTTACATCCGTTATACTATGCCTTGTGCTTAGGTAAACAGTGCCTTTTGCAAGGCTTTCTTATATAGGCAGAAAGACAGTGGGACAAAAGATACACACTGTCAGTTTTGGATAAGAGGAGGAGTTTATGGCATTCGATAATTTAACAGAAAAATTGCAAAATGTTTTTAAGAACCTCCGAAGCAAGGGAAGGCTGACAGAGGAAGATGTCAAGGTTGCACTGAAAGAAGTTAAGATGGCTCTTTTGGAAGCTGATGTCAACTTCAAGGTGGTTAAGAACTTTGTAAAGACAGTGCAGGAGCGGGCCGTTGGTCAGGATGTTTTGAACAGTCTGACGCCGGGACAGATGGTGATTAAGTTAGTTAATGAAGAGTTAGTCAACCTGATGGGGAGTGAAACGACAGAGATTGCGTTGAAACCTTCCAATGAAATTTCCGTAATCCTGATGTGTGGTCTGCAGGGTGCCGGTAAAACGACAACAACTGCTAAGATTGCCGGAAAGCTGAAGCAGAAGGGAAGAGTTCCTTTGTTAGTTGCATGTGATGTGTATCGTCCGGCAGCGGTCGAACAGCTTCAGATCAATGGTGAGAAGCAGGGTGTAGAGGTCTTTGCGATGGGTACCAACCACAAGCCGGTTGATATCGCTAAGGCAGCGTTAGAGCATGCAGCGAAAAACAAGAATAATGTCGTGATTCTGGATACGGCGGGACGTCTTCATATTGATGAGGGCATGATGGAAGAGCTGGAGGAAATCAAGGCGAATGTTACGATCGATCAGAGCATTTTGGTTGTAGATGCGATGACAGGTCAGGATGCCGTAAATGTAGCTTCTACATTTAATGAGAAGATAGGAATTGACGGTGTGATCTTAACAAAGCTTGATGGTGATACCCGTGGTGGTGCGGCACTTTCCATTAAGGCAGTTACAGGATGCCCGATATTATATGTCGGCATGGGCGAGAAGCTTTCAGATTTAGAGCAGTTTCATCCGGACCGCATGGCATCACGTATTCTTGGCATGGGTGATGTTCTGACATTGATCGAGAAGGCAGAAGCTGAGATTGATGAAGACAAAGCACGCGAGATGGAAAAGAAGTTTCGCAAGGCAGAATTTGATTTTAATGATTTCTTAGATCAGATGGCTCAGATGAAGAAGATGGGCGGTATTCAAAGTATTTTAAGTATGCTTCCGGGAATGGGGCTTCCGGCTGATCTGGAGATAGATGACAGTATCTTTAAAAACATTGAGGCAATCATTTATTCTATGACATTGGAAGAGAGAGGAAATCCGGCACTGATCAATCCTTCTCGTAAGCGAAGAATTGCTAAGGGCGCAGGAGTTGACATTTCAGAAGTCAATAAGCTGATGAAGCAGTATGAGCAGTCAAAGAAAATGATGAAACAGATGTCAGGAATGATGGGTGGCAAAGGAAAGAAGAAAGGCAGATTTTCCATGCCGAAGATGCCGTTTGGTTTTTAGTTGATGTGACCGAGGTGGTTTCTGAGTTATTCAGAACTTTAATATATACCTAGGATAGAATATGCTAAGGAGGTGAAAGAGAAGATGGCAGTAAAGATTCGTTTAAGAAGAATGGGTAAGAAAAAAGCTCCTTTCTATAGAGTAGTTGTAGCTGATGCTAGAGCACCTAGAGATGGTAGATTTATCGAGGAAATCGGTACTTACGATCCAAACCAGGACCCAAGCGTTTTCAAGTTTGACGAGGAAAAGGCTAAGAAATGGTTAGAGAATGGTGCAAAGCCAACAGAGACTGTAGGCAAACTGTTAAAGGAAGCAGGTATCACAAAATAGTGTTATGTGCTTGCAGGGAGGTTTCAGTTAATGAAAGAATTAGTTGAAGTTCTTGCACAGTCGCTTGTGGATCATCCGGAAGCGGTTACTGTAATTGAGACTGAAAAGGACAACGAGATTATTTTGGAGTTAAAGGTTGATCCGGAAGATATGGGTAAGGTCATTGGCAAGCAGGGTCGCATTGCTAAGGCAATCCGTACTATGGTGAAGGCCGCTGCCTCCAGAACAGATAAGAAAGTCGTTGTAGAAATTGGACATTAATATCTATGGTGTATGCATAGATTGTCGGGACGCCTGTGCCATTTGGTATAGGCGTTTTTTTCTAACAATGCGCATAGACAGCGCAGGAATGGAGTTTAGAATGGAAGATTTATTTCGCGTAGGAGTAATTGCAAATACACATGGGATTCGCGGTGAAGTGAAAGTATTTCCTACTACAGAAGATCCGAACCGATTCAAAAAGCTAAAAGAGGTTCTGCTGGATACCGGAAAAGAAAAGCTGCCACTGGAGATTAGTAGCGTCCGTTTTTTTAAGAATCTTGTGATCGTGAAGTTTAAAGGAATTGATAATATCAATGATATAGAAAAATATAAGGGAAAAGATCTGTATGTTACCAGAGAAAATGCTATCCCTCTTAAAGAAGATGAATACTATCTTGCCGACATTTTAGGCGCAGATGTCTATACAGAAGATGGAAAAGAGTTTGGCAGGTTAAAAGATATTTTAGAAACCGGGGCAAATCTTGTCTATGTGGTTACGCATGAAGGAAAGGAAGTATTGCTTCCGGTGATTCCTGATTGTGTTAAGGAGATTTCCGTGGAAGAGAAAAAGGTAGTGATTCATCTGATGAAGGGACTGTTGGAGGAAGATAAGTAATGAATTTTCATGTGATGACATTGTTCCCTGAAATGATTGAAAATGCTATGGCAGTCAGTATTACAGGACGGGCGATAAAAGCAGGACATATTTCGCTAGACGCAGTCAATATCAGAGATTTTGCACAGAATAAGCATAACAGGGTAGATGATTACCCGTATGGCGGTGGAGCAGGCATGGTGATGCAGGCAGAGCCTGTGTATCTGTGCTATCAGGATGTGATAAGCAGGATAGAGAGTGGCTGCAGCGAAAAGAAGCCACGGGTGATTTATCTCTCTCCACAGGGAAAAGTCTTTGATCAGAGTATGGCGCAGGAGTATGCGAAGGAAGAGGATCTGATCTTTTTATGTGGACATTATGAAGGAATTGATGAGCGCGTTCTGGAAGAAATCGTAACAGACTATGTATCAATCGGTGATTATGTGCTGACGGGAGGAGAGCTGCCGGCACTGGTTATGATGGATACGATCTCGCGGCTGGTGCCGGGGGTTTTAAACAATGATATTTCAGCGCAGACAGAGTCTTTTTCGGAGAATCTGTTAGAGTATCCGCAGTATACCAGACCGGAAGAATGGAACGGAAAGAAGGTACCGCCCGTGCTGCTTTCCGGCAATCACAAGCTTCAGGCAGAATGGTATCGCGAGCAGTCGGTAATCCGCACGGCAAAGAACAGACCGGATCTGTTAGAAAAGGCAGAGCTTTCGGAGAAAGAAAAGGAGCTTGTAGAAAAGCTTTTAAGTGATATCTGATCAGGGGGTGCCCGTGAAATCGTGCAGAAAGGACAGAAATATATGCAGAGTCAACAGAAAAAGCGTACACAAAGGCATACAAAGGCAATGAAAATGCATTACCGCAGCAGGAACCGTCTACGGTTTCCTCAAAGAGTGTCGGTGCGTCTTTTTAGCGTATTCCTATGTATGGCATTCATCATAGGAATGCTGTCCGGATGCACAGCAGAGCAGAAGGAAAATCTGTCGATTAACGGCTTTGCATTTGATACGACCTATACAATTACATTATATCAGGGTGGAAATCAGAAGTTATTAGATTCCTGCGTGGAAAAGTGCAGTGCATATGAGAAGATCTTTAGCAGAACCTTAGAGGCTAGTGAACTGTATCAGATCAATGAGATTGAAACATGCTATGAAAAGGCTGCTTTAGAGAAAACAGCCACAGAAAATGCTTCCGTTCAGACAACGCATGCGTATACAGAGGCACAGCGCAAGAGTATGACAGAAAAGATGAATCAGCAGAAATCCAAAAAGAATACGATTTCCTATGAGATCAAAGAGGATGGTACGATTACATTTTCGGTTTCAGAGCTGTTGGCGCAGATTATTCAGAAAGGCCTGGAGTATGCAGAAAAATCACAGGGCAGATTTGATATCTGTATTGAACCAGTTACGTCTTTGTGGAACTTTCAGGCAGATGATCCAAAGGTGCCGGATGCAGAAGATATTCAGAAGGCATTGCCTTATATCGACTATCAGAAGGTTTCACTAGAGGGGCAGAAGTTAAGCTTTCAGATGCCGGGCATGGGATTAGATTTGGGAGGTATTGCAAAGGGATTTATCGCAGATGACCTCAAAGCATATCTGAAAAAAAATGGTGTAAAAGCGGCTGTTATTAATTTAGGGGGCAATGTGCTCTGTGTTGGCAGCAAAGAGGGAAATACACCTTTTCAGATTGGTGTACAGCAGCCTTTTGCCGAACGGGACAAAACGGTGGCAGCAGTCGCAGTAAAGGATATGTCAGTCGTTTCTTCCGGTATCTATGAGCGTTATATCCAGACAAAGGATGGCAAGTTCTATCATCATATCATTGATCCGAAAACAGGATATTCGTATGACAATGATCTGCTCGGTGTGACGATATTGTCGAAAAAATCAGTAGATGGAGATGGGCTTTCCACAACATGTTTTGCGTATGGCAAGAAAAAGGGATTGGAATTTATCAACTCATTAGATGATGTATATGCGATGTTTATTACAAAAGATGAAAAAGTATGGTATTCGGAGGGATTTCAAGAGTATTTATTGGAGGATTAGTACGGACAAACAGGAATGGAGAAAAAGCAGATGCAAGAGGGAACACAGAGAACAAAGGAACAGAATATAGACTTTTGCGTATGGGTGGCAGCGTGCATTTTGGGAGTGTTTGCTGTTCTGGTTCTGTTTGGGGCAAAGATGTTGTCCTTTTCCTGGAAGAATTTGTCGTATGCCTGCTGGATCCATTCGCGGAGCGGTCTGTATTGTCCGGGGTGCGGTGGCACCAGAGCATTTTTTTCTATATTACGGGGAAAGTTTTTGTTGTCAGCCTATTACCATCCGGTAGTCCCTTATATGGGAATTGTGTATGTTTTATTTCTCGGAAAAGGGATTTTACATTATGTAAGTCGGGGAAGGCTTTCGTTTATGAAGTTCCGGCTGGGGTATGTTTATGCCGGGATTGTGATCACGATTCTTCAGTTTCTGATTAAAAATATTTGTCTGATTGGGTTTCATATGGTGTGGATGAGTTGAGGGAGTGTAGGGGCAAAAGGCAGCGTGTTGACGCTGCCTTTTTTGATTAGAAAATTGGTATTTTCTTGTAAAAGTGAAAAAAACGGAAATTAATTTTGTCACAAATGTGTTATAATAATAAATAACTACGTTATTAATGCGATTATTCTAGTGTGGCGAAAATCAAATCTATGGTTAATGTGTCTATTAGGAATGCTTCGCTGCACTAATTAGGAAACGTTTAGGAGATATATAGGGAAATGGAAAGAAGACATCAGATAAAGTATTGTATGGGATGTATGAATCCTCTTACGGAAGATACAACATGCGAATATTGTGGATTTTCAATAGATACCTATGAGTCTACACCGCGCTGTTTGCCATTGGGAACAATGCTGACGGAACGTTATCTGATCGGTAAGGTCATTGGAGAAGGAAGCTTTGGAATTACATATATCGGAAGGGATCTTCTGCTTGATATTGTCATTGCGGTAAAAGAATATTTCCCATTAAGCTATGGAAGCCGCGATGTGCGGGGAAGAGATGATTATTCTGTTTACATCTATCATGGAAAAGCAGATTTGCTCTATCAGAAGGGATTAAAACGATTTTATAGTGAAGCAACCACTCTGTCACATTTTCATATGTTAGATGGAATTGTGTCTGTCCGGGATTTCTTTTATTGCAATAATACTGCATATATCGTTATGGATTATGTAAATGGGATTACAGTCAAGGAATATGTGAAAAAGCATGGGGCATTTTCAGGAAAAGACATGCTCGCACTGATGCGCCCAGTTATCCGGTCCTTAGAGGAAATCCATCAAAATGGTGTCCTGCATCGTGATATCAGCCCGGACAATCTCCTGCTAAATAAACGTAACCGGCTTGTGTTGGTGGATTTTGGTTCAGCAAAGGCAGAGAGCAGAGATTTTAACCAGAGTATTACAGTAACGTTTAAGCGGGGATACACACCGGAAGAACAATATCTCAGAAGGGGAAAACAGGGAGCATGGTCGGATGTATATTCGTTATGTGCAACCATGTACTATATGCTTACAGAGACAGAGCCAAATGAAGCAATTGAACGGATGTTGCAGGATATTTTACCGTCTCTGGTAAAAATGCCAGAGATTGATCTGGAGCCAGAGCAAAAGGAAGCGATTATGAACGGAATTATCGTTGATCCTGAAAAAAGAATACAAAGCATGGCACAATTATATGATGTATTGTATCCAAAGCAAGAAGCAGTGGAGAACAAGACAGATCTATTCCGGAAACTCTTTTTGTATCCCAAAAGAGTTGTGGGTGGCATCTGTGTCTGTGCATTGTTAGCAATCGGTGTGGCAGGCTTTGCATTTGCAGGACGGCAGCAGGAGCAGAAGGTGACAGCATCAAAAACACAGACAGAGAAGAGGGCGGTTGTCACAACAGAACCAATCAAAATCTATCATATGTTTTCTTTTGTCGGAATGACACGGAAACAGGCAGAGGATACGGTGAAAAAGTCAGATGAAACGGCATTGACGATTCAATGGAACAGGAAATACAGTGATACGGTGAAGAAGGGAAAGATCATAGAACAGAGCATTCCACAGAATACACAGTACAGACAGGGAGAGAAAAAAACGATCACATTGACGATTAGCAGAGGACCGAAGTTATACCGGATTCCCAAATGTATTGGAAAAGATTATGATGATGCTTTGGCTCTGCTGAAACAAAAGGGATTTCATTACAGAATCAGGTGGAGAGAAAATGCCAGAAAAAGCGGTGTGGTATTTTTACAGACTCCACAGGCAGGAAAGAGGAGGAGAAAGGGAACGAAGATCACATTGACGGTAAGCAGCGGACAGAAGGTGACAGCAGTGACGCCAGAGCCGGTTGTGACAGTACGTCCGACGACAAGACCGCAGCAGCACTCTTCCTCACAGAATAATACGAAAAAACAGCAGGATGATGATTTTATTGCTACGATCCCATAAAAAATAACGGTAGAGTTGAGTGAGGATAAAAAGATGAAGAAGCAGGGAAATACAGATGAAACATTTGCGCAGGTAGTACAGCGGATTGCCCAAAAACAGGATTTTTTAAGGTTTGACCGTTTTGTGATTGCACAGATGACAGGAAAGCTGGACAGAAGAGAACCGAAAGAGGATACAAGACGGGAAGCGTATCATATTTTCCGTGACCGGACTGGAAAATATGATTTTGCATCTCTTCCGACGATGAAGAGATGGTTTGGAATCAATGGATATGCTGTACCGCATCGAGAGCAGATTTTTGCGGTAAGCTTTTTTCTGCATTTGTCAGAAGAAGAGCTTTATGAATGGCTGACGATCGGATTGGGAGAGCCGGGTGTACAATTTAATGATTATCACGAGGTGATCTGGCTGTATGCACTGTTAAAGCAGAAGAACTGGAAAGAGGCAGAGAAGCTGGTACATTCCTATGAAAATACCTTGGAGTCAGAAACAGTCTTTGTCAGAACACATACCACAAACCAACTCATGGAACAGTTTGGCGTTCATAAAAATGCGTCCGAGGAAGAGTTTATGCAGTGGATGTATTCCAATGCTTCTTCTTTCAAGGGGTATAGCCAGACAACACTTGATTATCTGAACATCTATAAAAGGATCATTACGCAGTATATTTGTCAGGATGCCGGAAAGCAGCTGAAAAATCTTTTAGCAGAGACGGACTTTTCTGTGTGGCTTCGCAGCAGAACGCAGAAGGATGTGTGGAGTCAGGAAGAGGCAGTTTCGAAATATATCTATTATCTGGGAAGAAAAAAGGACAGAAGCATATCGGAAGATCTGTTCTATAATATCCGTGAATTAAACCGGATTGCCAATGCAGAGGAAAATTCAAAACAAAATCTTCTTTCGGAACTATTTATGGTATCGGTGCAGGACACTTCTTTGGGAAATCTGACACCAAAGCATTTGTCAGATCTTCTGAATCTGCCACTGCAGGTGGAACGTTCCATGCGTGCAGACATTGCACTAAAGGAACTGCATGAGATGTCTGAAGCAGAAGAATGTCCGGAGTGGATACAGAACTTTATGCAGTCTTGTACGAAAAGGCAGCTAGCTGTGTCAAAGGTTTCCGAAGCGGTCAAGTGGCTGGAGCGCTTTAAGGCAGAGCACCACAGAAGATGTCATATGGTACAGCGAAAGGATATACTGCCGATGATCCTGTTTGTGGCACAGCGCCGCTATCAGGAACAGGAGGAAATGTCGGAGTATCAATATGAACCGGCAAAGGAGAATTTTGTAGAGCTTGCCAATGCAACGTTGTCAGCATGCGGCATGACAGCATTAAATACAGCATTTAAGCTGGATGCTCTGCTTCTGGCGGCTTATCAGAAGGATGAAATGTATTCCTATACAGAGATTATGGAAATATTATCTGGCATGTAAAAGGAGGGCAAGGATGAAGAAGAAACGGTATTATTCCAAAACGGCATTTGTATTGATCGTATCCCTTTTGTTTATGATGGTGTTTCCTCATTTACAGGGAATCGTGAAAGCAGATGAACAGGCGGCATTGCTGTTATATGAGGGAGGAACACAGATTGGAAGCTATACGTCTTTAGCGGATGCATTGGCTGCAATGACAAAAGAGGATGGAACGTATCAAGTAGTGTTTGGTGATGCACAGCAGGAGTACCGTCTGGATGGAGAAGTGTGGCTGCCAAAGGTAAAAAAGATTACCTTTAAGGGAAACGAATGGGAGAAAAATGGAGCGTATAAATATTCTACGATTATTGTCAATGATGATGTCCATATGCAGTCGGATGTCGTGCTTGACACAATGTATGTCTGGCAGGAAAATATAGAAAAGGATACGGTATTTTCTCTGGGGACATATTGTTTGACGGTACAGGGTGAACATACTCAAATAGGCAAAAGTCCTAATATTGGATTTATAGATGAAGCTTTTGAGTTTGCTATTTTAGGAAAAACTGGGTCGTGTTTTGTGATAACAGATTGTTCTTTTGAGAGTTATTCTTATTTTTCAGTGGACATGGTTATCTTAAATGAAAAAGGAAAATTATTTATATATGGAACTGATTCTGTGATTAATGAGGTAAAGGTGTGTGATTTAGGAACAATTCTAGCCTATCTTGTAGGAATGACAGGTATGTCTAGTATGCCTAGAGTAGGAAAATTACAGCTTTATAATAGTGGGACGATATATTTAAACGGAAATGTACATTTAACGATACAGAAAATTGTGTCACAAAATAATTCTGCATTGTTGTTTGAGGGATCTCAGGATTATGCGGCAAAGGATATGGTTTGTCATTGTGTGATTAAAGAGGGAACGGGTTTCAGGATTAATTATCATATTGAAATTAGCAGATTATCTGTAGAGCAACTAGCACTATTAAGGAATACAATATCCCTGTTAAAGGTACCTAAGGAATTTTCATCATCCGATATACATTTTTGGCTTCAGAAAAAAGGTGGCACTGTAGAGTCTATTAAACATAGTATAGATGACAATGGAAATGCATGGCTGGAGGCTGTTACGGAACCAGAGAAAAAAGAATTATGCTATGAGTTGGATGAAGAATCAAAAGACTGCAATGGGATTTATTATACTTTGAATAATGACACAATGGAGGCAATGATAGGGGATGACAGTGAACTAAAAAATAATGCACAGTATACACCCCAGCAGAGCGAATATGATAGAACGATCAATCTTCCGGACAAGGTTAAAAAAAATGGAAAAATATATATGGTGACCAGAGTAGGGCAGCATGCATTTGAAGGCTCCAGTGGTAGTTGGAAAATAATCATACCCGATACAGTAAAAAGTATAGGAGCATATGCTTTTGCAGGAGGATTTGGTTATATAGAAATTGGAGCAGGAGTATCAGAAATTGGTTCTATGGCATTTAACAGCATTTATATGTTTCTTATTTTGAATCCCAATAATAAATTTTTTAGGATGGAAAAAGGAGTGCTATTTGATGCAGATATGAAAACACTGATACATTGTTTGCCAGTAAGTTATAGCCAACGAAAAACTTATATTATACCATCTACAGTTACTACTGTAACAGATGGAGCGTTTATGTGTACAGGATTAAGAAAAATACAAGCTGATTCTGTTACGCAGATAGGAAAAGAAGCATTTACAGGAAATGATCTTCAAGAGGTGTCAGTAGAAAATGTAGAAAAAATAGACGAAATAGGTTTTTTTAATTGTAGCAGTTTGAAAAAAATCTGTTTGGGAAATAAATTGATAGAAATAGGAAAAGAAAGCTTTGCTCTGTGTCATAAATTGCGATTAATTTATTTGCCTGATAGTATACAAACAATAGGAGAAAGAGCTTTTGCGGATTGTAAAAATCTACAATATGCTTTGGGGGCATCTCATGCAGAAAAGCTAGGAGAGGCTTCTTATGAAAATTGCAGTTCGCTTTCTATGATCAATATGAGTGATGGAGTAAAACATGTATCGACGAGATTTTTACAAGGATGTACATCATTACAAAAAATGTATTTGCCAGATTCTTATAAAGATTTGAATAGTGATGCCTTAGAAGGTATTCCATCGAAGCAGATTACGATTTATGCGGATTCTGCACAGCGTGATATGATCACGGACAGCGGAATGATCTATGAAAATAAAGAGAAGCATACACATTCGTATATTACGGAAACGGTGCAGGAAGCGGATGAGGTGGTGCGTGGGATAGAACTTACATATTGCGAAGAATGCCATCAACAGCTTAGTGTGAACTATCTTTCGAAAAAGGAAGCAGATGATACGGAAGAGGACGAAATACCGGAGGTACGTCCATCAACCGCTCCGGCAGTCACTCCAACTCCGACTCCGGCAGTTACTCCGATACCGACGGGAAGCACATCAGGAGGAGGAAGTTCCTCTGGTGGGGGCAGTTCATCAGGAGGAGGTTCCTTCGGTGGTGGAGGTTCTTCCGGTGGTGGTGGAGGTGGTACGGTTACGACGCCGACACCATTGCCGACATTGACGCCGAGTCCGACGGTAGAACCAACAGAGATGCCGACACCGTCGCCGGAGGTGACAAAGACTCCGGAGATTACTGCGACACCAATTCCTACAGCAGTACCGATGCCGACTAAAACACCGGAATCGTTTGATCGTGGAAAGCTACAGATAGTATCTGTTTCGGCAGGCCTGACCAAACAAAACCAGCCTAAGCTGCGGTGGCGAAAAAATGCAGCAGCGGATGGGTATTCTATCTATCGGTCAATAAAGAAAAATACCGGATACCTTCGGATTGGCAGAACAGCATCACGAGAAAGGTGTACATATACCGATAAAAAGACTGTAGCCGGTGTTCGATATTATTATCGTATCCGGGCATTTCATACTATAAATGGGAAAAGGTATGAGGGAGCTTTTAGCAGGGAGAGGGGAGTACGGACACTTCAGATTGTTACACCGCGTATTCGTGCGTCTAAAGGGAAAACAGAAAAAGGGATTGCTTATATACAGTTGAAGCTAAAGAGATATAGCGGTTCTAAAATTATCATTTATCTGAAACAGGAAAATGGCAGATATAAGCGGTTAAAGCTTTTGTCTCATTCGATCGCGAGATATAAGGGGACATTTCGAATACGATGCAGTGACCGGAAGAGGACATATTTTTTAAAGGTACGTACTATTTTGAAGCACGGAAAAAGAGAATATTATAGCAAATATTCTAATATAGTGCGTGTAACAACATAAAGCAGATCATATCGCAAAAGATGCTGTTTTAGGGAAAGGCAGGGTGACTTGTATGCAAAAGAAAAAAAGGTTTCAAAGTCTTGTATATGTAGTATTATTTGCGTTAATGCTGCAGATCGTTCTTCCAATGAGTCAAAACAAGGGATATGCCGAAAGCTCTGCAGAGGGAGTTATTGAACTGTATGAGACGGGAAACCTGATTGGAACCTATTCTTCTTTGCAGGATATTTGGAAAGTAATGACAGACTCAGATGGAGATTATAAGATCATCCTGGGAAATAGTCAGAGAGATTTTGTATTAACCGGAGAAATTGTCCTGCCCAAGGTGCATCGAATCACATTTGTAGGAACACCGTATGTCGGTCAGTATGGGGCAAGTAGCACAAGTACTATTTATATAGATGATACATTGACGATGCAGTCTGATATTGTATTTAAAAATTGCAGTCTGTATCAGAAAAATGCAGAGAAGATCACATATCTGAATTTACAGCAGTATGACTTAAGCATCAATGGGGAATATAGTAAGATCAAGGCTGGTTCTTCAGAAAGAGGAGAATATCTTTTTACAATAAAAGGAGATACCGGTTCTTCTATAACTTTGGAAAATGTCAGTATCGAGATATTGGGCAATATTTATGTAGGCAGTGTCATATGGAAAGGAAGGGCAGAGTTAGCAATTTATTCGGAGACGGCAGAAATTGCATATATGCGGACTGTTTATGGGACATCATGGAATGAAATATCTTATCATGTGAAAAGTAATCTTCCGATAGAATATTCGATCGGAATAGTGGATATGTATTCGGATTTACACATTGATTTATATGGAGTTCCTCATGTAATAATTAATAAGCTTAATGCGTATGAACAATATCCTGGGACAAACTCAGGGATATATATAAGTTATAATACTACTGCTGATAAAATAGGAGATAATTATTTTCATTGCTGGATTAAAGAGGGAAATGATTTTTCAATGGCTTACAACTATGGCTTTCAAGATAAGGAAATGGTAAAACGTGTGCGCAATGAGATTTCGACTCTTCGGCTTCCAAAGGAGTATTCTATCGAAAATACTGAACATAAGTGCACTTTTAACTACGATTATAACAACTCTGTTTCTATGACAAAGGATGCAGAGGGGAATGTCTGGCTGGAACCGATAGAGGATACAGCAGAGTCAGAGGAATTGTGTAATACTCTCAATGAGGAATCAAAGGATGATCAGGGAATTTATTATACGTTATATGATGATACCGGACAGGCAACGGTAGGACTGGATAATGACTATGAAGGAAATTCTTTTTGCAATGCATCTGATGTTACGATTCCATCAAAGGTAAAGAAAAACGGAAAAGAATACATTGTTACCCGTATAGGTCAAAATAGTTTTAGAACGTGTGGTGTAATGAGATGTGTGATAGCAGATACGGTGAAGAGTATTGGTGCAAAAGCCTTTTATAATTCACCCCTGCAAGAATTAAAGATTGGTTCCGGGGTAAAGGAACTGGGAGAAATGGCATTATATAATGAGCAGTTATATAGTATTCAGGTTGATAAAAAGAATCCATATTTCAGAACACAGAATGGTGTGCTTTTTGATGCAGATCTGCATACATTAATTCGTTATCCAAATGCAGAACGGTATTACAAACAGAACTATACTGTGCCGGAAACCGTAACAACGATTACGGGGGGAGCTTTTGCATATAACGGTTTATATTCTGTGAGTGCAGATTCGGTAACAGAGATAGGGGAGCATGCGTTTCAGACAGATGATACATTTGCTGTTTCTTATTTTACTTCTTTTTCCGGAAAAAAATTACAGAAAATAGGAGACTATGCGTTTTATTCCTGCACATCACTAGAAAATATTGATTTAGGAGATCAACTAAAGACCATTGGGGAAGGTGCATTTGGAAAGTGTAAGGCATTGACAGCTGTATTGCTGCCGGATTCTGTGGAAATTCTGGGGAAAAATGCCTTTGCATCCTGCAGTGGGCTGCAGTATTTTTTGGGGGCATCCCATACCCAGTATGGAACTGGGATATTTATTCAGGATGAGCAGTTAAAGGTGGTACAGTTGAGTGATGTTCCGACAAAATTAGCAGATGCTATGTTGAATGAGTGTCCAAAACTGGAAAAAATTTATCTACCGTCCAATTATGCGGAATATGAAGAAAAAAGTTTTAAGTGGGGATATAATCATATAACGGCATACGGTCTGCCGGAACAGGAAAAGTATATAACAGGTGAGAATCTGCAGTTTGCGGATCTGACAGGGCATACGCATACAATGGTGACAGAGACGGCACGAGAGTCAACGGAGATGATACAGGGAATAGAAGTAACCTACTGTGCAGAGTGCCATTTTGTATCAGAAGCAAAGCATCTGGCAACCAAAGAGCCGATTGCGACACCTACGCCGGCACCGACAGCAACACCGACTATTACACCGGTTCCTTCTGTAACAGCTACGCCTGCCCCTTCTGCAACAGCATCGTCGACTGCATCACCAACGGTAACCGCAACACCAAAACCAACAGATAGCAGTTCTTCCAGTGGCGGATCGGGAGGCGGTTCTGGTGGTTCCGGCGGAAGCTCTGGTGGCGGAGGCGGAGGAGCCGGCGGCGGTGGTGGAGGAGGTACAACCACACCGACAGAAACTCCAGCGATTACTGCAACACCACGCCCAACAGTGCAGCCGACACCTGCTGTTGAACCAACCGAGATGCCAATCGTTACACCAACTGTTACACCTTCGGCGGATGTACAGCCGGTAAATACGCCAAAGCCGACGGATTCTGCCAATACAGACAATCATAAGTATTATCAGAATCTGCAGATGAAGGTATTGACGATACAATTAAATCGTAATAATGAACCGGTGCTGTCATGGAAGAAAAATGGAAAAGCATCCGGGTATATCATTTACCGTTCTTTAAAAAGAAATCAGGGGTATCTTCCGGTGTATACTGTTAAGAATAAAAAGGTGATCCGTTTTACGGACAGAAAAACGGTATCAGGAAAACGTTATTATTACCGTATCCGGGCATTTTGTATCGAAAAAAAGACGAGATATTATGGCGCATTCAGCAAAACAGGGGCAGTCAGTACACTGCCGCTAAAGACTCCGGTCATCCGGGCAATGGCAGGAAAAACCGTAGACAGGGTAAGCTACATTCAGATTGCCTTGAAACGATATAGTGGTTCACAGGTAGCGATTTACTTGAAAAACGGGAAGAGCTACCAGCGCTTAAAGCTGTTGTCCAGTTCGATCCAAAAGTATCATGGCATTTTCCGCATCCGATGTAGTAATCGCAGGAAAACCTATTATCTGAGGGTGAAAACGATAACGAAGCGGAATGGCAGGCGGTACTATAGCAGATACTCTAATGTAGTAAAGGTGAGAGTGACAGGATAAAAAGCAAAAAAGATATTGACAGATGTATATACAATGGATATACTATTGTTAAAGGTATATCCATTGTATATACTTTTTGGAGGAAAAAAATGGTGAACATGAATATGGAAGAACAAAAAAGTATATTTACAGTACAAACAGCAGTAAAAAGATGGGGAAACAGTCAGGGAATCAGATTATCAAAAGAAATTATCAGAAGAATGGATTTGAAAGAAAATGATCAGGTTGAAATAAGTGTAGACAATGGAAAAATGATCATTGAAAAAATGAGTCGACCAAAATACCTTAATTTACAAGAAAGGCTTGAAGCATTCTATCATAGACCAATTGACGACATTTATGTAGAGAGTACACAAGAGGTTGATGTAGATGCTCCTGTGGGAAAAGAAGTATGGTAGCTTTTGAACAGGGAGATATTATTGTGATGGATTTTAATCCACAGCAGGGACATGAGCAGAGAGGAAGGAGACCTGCGATTGTCTTAAGTAACAATATTTTGAATCAGCATAGCGCATTGGTTCTGGTATGTCCGATCACGAATACAAACAAAAAGCATCCATTTCATATTGAATTGGATAGAAGAACGGAAACAACAGGAGTTATATTGTGCGATCAGGCAAAAATGCTTGATGTGAGAGCGCGTAATGCCAGATTTCAGGAAAAATGTCCGGATGATATATGGAAGGATGCTAAAGATTTATTGATCAGTTTTTTATAAAGCAAAGGAAAGATAAAAACACCAGTTGCATGCATCGATTTTTGAAGATTAGAGGAAAAGCCTAATGTTTGAAAATGGAGGAAGATGTACAACTGGTGTTTTATTATGTTATAGGAAACTTTTCGTTTCCTATAACATAATAAACACTCCGTGAGGATGCGCATTTCGCGGAAAAGAAATAAATGTTGCGCATTCCGCTCAAGCGACTCTTTGTTATGGAATAGGAAATTGCTGTAATGTAGTGGTATTTTAACAAGAATTGCGAAGCGATTCTTGCAGAGAGAATGTGCTGGCATTCTCTCTTTAATTAGTATTGTGAAGAAAGTTTTGGACAACAGGATAAACTGAAAAAAACGGAAAGAATTTTTGCAATTACATATGGTAATGTATAGTTGATAACAGAGGTATGAGTGGAATAAGTAGGTTTGAGGCAGTAGCTTGTGACACCTATATTTTGCACTATCATGAGCCTATGACAGTGTACAGAGGAGGAAAATATTATGAGAAACAGGAATAAGAGCTTAGCACGGCGCGCATTTGCTGTCTTGTTGTCTGTAGCAATGACAGGCACAGGGATCTCAATCCCGCAAGACGCTTTTGCAAAGTCCGTGCAGCCATCTGTTGCGGGAACGATCAGACAGAAGGTTTCCGAAGATCGTGTGAGTCAGGCAGATGAAAATGATGCGCTTTTCGCAGAATATGTCGCAAATACTCTATATGATACAAATTATATAGATGCGAAAGCGGCTGAGGATGCGAAGGAACGATTTTTGGGAAATCAGCCGGTTTCTAATCAGAAGCGGTTCAACAGACGCAAGGCAGCTAAGGAGAAGCTGAGTGGGATCAATCTGACCATTTATGAGGAGTTAAAAAAGGATATTGATCAGGTGGCGGCAAATGGTGGTTCTACAAAGTTTACAATCACATCAGACTTAGGGGTCAGTTGGAAGCCGAGTAGTACAGATGCAGCAACATTAAAAGAAGAGGCTACGAAGCATTTTCAGGCAGCGGTCGATCATTCTAAGATCATTGATTGTTTGTTAGCGGATTGTCCGTATGAGTTATACTGGTATGATAAAGCAAAAGGCTGTCAGATAGGATACAGCTATGATGGAACATCAGAGAGTGTATCGATCAAGAATGTGACATTTACCTTCAGACCATCGTCTCATTATGCAGGAGACACAGACAATACGGTTTCTGCAGATAAGGCCAGTGTAGCAGCGAAAGCCAAGGCGAAGGCACAGGCGATCGTAGATGAAAACAAGGGAGCAAGTGACTATGAGAGACTGCAGGCATATCGGTTCGCAATCTGTGATCTGGTCTCTTATAATGAGGAGGCTGCAAGTGATTCCTATACAGGAGGCTATGGGGATCCATGGCAGCTGATCTGGGTATTTGATGATGATCCTGATACAAATGTTGTATGTGAAGGATATTCTAAGGCATTTCAGTATTTATGTGATCTGTCCGGATTTACGGACATCCAATGCTATACCGTGACGGGTACATTGGATGGTGGAACCGGTGCAGGAGCACATATGTGGAATATCATTCAATTTAAGGATAATCAGCCGGCAGAAAATTATCTGGTGGATGTTACGAATTCTGATGACGGTACAGTTGGTCAGAACGGAGGACTATTTTTGGCAGGAACACCGGATAAGCAAGGGGATAAACAGTATAAGTTCACGATCAATGATCTGAATGCAGTGACATATGTCTATGATGATGATATCTGGGATTTGTATGGAAGTTCTGTATTGTCATTGAAAGAAACAGGATATCTTCCGGACAATGTAGATACAACTTATGTTTTTGAACTGCAGAATGATACTGGTGAAGTATATGATGGAACGCAGAAGGAATTGAAGGTAACAATATATAAGGATGATCAGGTTGTAACTGATGCAGGGGAAACTTATACATATTATCTGGATGAAGAATGTAAGCAGAAAACGAATCAGACGGATGGTCATTCTCTTGTTTTAGGTGGAGCACCGGCAGATGCAGGTGTATATTATGTACAGATTACGGTTCCGGTGGCAGGTGGCAGCAGTCGAAACGTTCGCTTTAAATTTACGATAGACAAGGCAACACCGGATATTGGGACGGTTACAGTTGACTTAACTTGGCTGGGTGGGGTAATATATCCGACTACTCCGTTGGACTTCATTTATTTACAGCGGACAAATACTGCTGTGAGCGGAACGCTACAGTTTCAGAAGAATGTGGTTTTGCAAGAGGGGCAGAATTTATATGGGTATGAGTTTATTCCGGATGATGACGATAATTATACAACTGTGAGAGGGAATGTTAATCTTTCAGTAGAAAAGGAAAGTTTGAAAATGATCTCGGCAGGTGACAGCAAGCCACAGAAGACAGCATATATTTATGGGGAGCCGTTTGATGTTGCCGGATTGGAAATTCTTGCAATGTACACCGGTGGAAGGCAAGAGATTGTAACAGATAAGGTGGTGGTGGATAAACTACAGGTAGGAGATACATCGGTTACATTATCCTATACGGAAGATGGTCTGACAGAGAAATGTGTGGTTACGGGCATTTCGGTTGCAAAAAAGAAACTCGATGTTTCCAAGGTATTATGGGATGTTGGAACAAAGTATACCTATGATGGCAAAGAAAAGAGTATTATATTGACTGGTGAGATACCAGAAGAACTGGATGTTGTCCTGACGGGAAATAAAGCGGTTGATGCAGGAAGTTACACAGCAACGGCAGAATTTATATTAAAGAGTGGTTATGATGCAAAAAATTATGAAATTGTAGGAACTAATTTAGTATCGGGTAAACTGACAACAACATGGAAAATTGAAGAAAAAGCACCCGATGGAGATTCCGGCAGTTCATCAGGAGGAAATTCCGGCAGTTCATCAGGAGGGAATTCCGGTGGCTCATCAGGGGGAAGCTCCGGTAGTATATCAGGAGGAAACTCCGGCAGTTCATCAGGAGGAAATTCCGGCAGTTCATCAGGAGGGAATTCCAGTGGCTCATCAGGGGGAAGCTCCGGTAGTTCATCAGGAGGAAACTCTGGCAGCACATCAGGAGGAAGTTCCGGTGGTTCATCGGGAGGCAGTTCTGGTGGCAGCAGTAGTACACCGGTTCCAACTGTGGTACCGGCTCCAACTGTGGCACCGGCTCCAACTGTGACACCAAGTAGCACACCGAAACCAACCGTGACACCGGTTCCTACGGTGACACCAAGTATAGCACCGACGGTTCAGCCGACACCAGCACCGTCTGAAATACCATCGGAAACAGCAGCACCGGTAACTTCAACACCGAGTGTAAATTCTGAAAAAACACCGGCTCCAAAAAAGGGAACGGAAATCAAAGTCAAAGATGGAACGGTGTATAAGATTACAAAATCAGGTAAAAAAAATGGAACAGTAAGTTATTATCAGGCAGGCAAAGGATGCAAAGGAAAGGTAACAGTTCCTTCTACAGTCAAGCTTCAGGGAATTACTTATCAGGTAACTTCGATAGCTGATAAAGCATTTAAGAACAATAAAAAGATAACGGTCATTGTAATTAATGGGAATATATGTTCGATTGGGAAACAGGCATTTTATGGTTGTAAGAACGTAAAAAAGATCGTCATTAAAACATCAAAGCTGAGTAGTAAGACGATTGCTTCTAATGCTTTTAAAAAGCTGAGTACGAAGTTGAAGATTCAGGTGCCAAAGGGAAAGAAAAAGCTGTACCGCACATTGCTTCAGTCAAAAGGACTTTCGAAAAAAGTGAAGTTTTATTGATTGACAGTATGATCAAACGTAACAAATTAAACAGGGAAAAAGAGAAAGAGCGATAGAATAAAAAGAGAGAATGCCAGCGCATTCTCTCTGCAAGAATTTCTTCGAAATTCTTGTTGGCGCACCACTACGATACAAGCAATTTCCTATAAAGTAAAAAAAGAGAATGCCTGCGCATTCTCTCTGCAAGAACTGCTTTGCAATTCTTGTTGATGTACCATTACGATACAAGCAAATTTGCTATTCCATAAAAAAGAGAAACACTTTAGCCGGAGGGTTAAAGTGTTTCTTGTTATTTGGAGGGAAAAATGAAATGCATCAGATTTACTGCTTTATTTTTGTTTTTGGAGAAAAATGGTTCGTATCATAGCAAAATGCAGGTCACTGGCGCAGGAAGTATCTTTGTTAAAAGAGAAGACTAACTGTAAAAAGCGGAAAGAAAATGAAACATCACATGTGATATGTTGTTAGTAGCAAAAAGCAGCTTTTATACAAAGAGCGTCGAGAAATCGACAGAAAGGGAGGCAATTATGAAAAAACAAATAAGGAGACGCATAGAAACAATGATATTAGTAGCTGCAATGCTACTTTCCAGCATGGGAATCACTGGAACAAAGCACGCAGAGGCAGCTACACAGCAGGATGCTGTAAACTGGGCAATGGCACAGATTGGAAAGGGATTAGATTACGATGGGGTATATGGAAACCAATGTGTTGATCTGATCAAATATTATTATGCATATTTTGGAGTGGCGAATTATGCAAGAGGAAATGCAAATGCCTATATTACCAACAATTTACCGGCGGGATGGACAAGAGTCTATGGAAATTATCAGCCGGGAGATATTGCAGTATGGAAAGCGAATCACAGCTGCAGCACTTGTACAACAGGACAATATGGACATGTAGGGATTATTCTTTCCGCAGACAGTGTGGGATTTAATGCAGTCAGCCAGAATACTGGAGGCCACGATACATGTACGAAGAACTGGTTCTATGTGTCTGCACTTGCTTGTGCGATCAGACCGGCTTTTACCGGAAGTTCAGCACCGGCTCCAGCAGCATCTGTATCATATTCACAGCTTGACACGACCTTTGTAGATACATGGAATGCCGGTTTACATGGAAGAATTGAGAATCCAAACCGTGCAACGATATCTCAGGTTGGTGTCTGGATCTGGGATTCTGCTGGAAATCTTGTAGTAGATCACAAAGAAAACTGTGGTTTAAGTACTTCTTATGTCGATCAGAATCTGAATGTTGTCAGTGAAGCAAAGGCAGATGGATTACGTTCCGGTGAAACATATACCTATCAGATGTATGCGGTAGCGGATGGAGCTACTTATAAGAGTGGTACAGGCAGTTTTACGGTCAGGGATGAGGAAAAGCCTGTGATCAGTGATGTACAGGTATATAACATTACATCCGAAGGATATACGGTGTCTTGTGTGGTAACTGATAATTTTGCGGTAGACCGTGTGCAGTTCCCGACATGGACATCTGCGGGAGATCAGGATGATATCCAGAGTGACTGGGGAAGTAATTCGGCTGCATCGGGAACAAGAAATGGAAATACATTTACCTACCAGGTAAAGATCTCAGATCATAATAATGAAAGAGGCAGTTATCATACCCATATTTATGCTTATGATAAAGCAGGAAACTATAGCATGATAGCGGCAGGAGATAATATTATCGTGCCGGAAGTGGTATCCGTAGCAACACCGACACCGGCAGTGACACCACAGCCAACAACAGCACCTGTACCGGTAGTAACACCGCAGCCAACAGTAGAACCAGTAGTAACACCACAGCCGACAGCAGTACCTGTACCGATAGTGACACCGCAGCCGACAATAGAACCAGTAGTAACACCACAGCCGACAAAAGACACGACGGTATCAACGGATGATGGAGAGGATGATGACACAGATTCTACACCTGCTGAGGTTGAAGTGACAGCACCAAAGAAAGTTACATTGCAGGGATTACTTTCCATTAGCAAAAAGACAATGGTTGCGTACTGGACTCACAACTATGGGGCATATGACGATGGTTATCAGGTGCAGTATGCAAAAAATAAGAAATTTACGAAAGCAGTGACCAAAAATGTTTCCATATCAAAGACAGAGATAAAAATAAAGAAATTAACGTCTAAGAAAACATATTATGTCCGGGTTCGGGTATATAGAAATTCTTCCAGAGGAAAAGTATATAGTTCATGGAGCAATGTGAGATACTGCAGGGTAAGATAACAGAACGCAATCATAATCAATTGCTCAGGAAGGAAGGCTGACCATGAAAAGACATAGATTAAAACATATCGTAACAATGGTTTTGCTTGCCGGTATAGTAATGTCACAGGCATTTCACGCAGAATCTGCTTCTGCAGCTGGCAGGACAAAGAGTATCGGGGATGTAATAGCCGGAAAGATGAAAGCAGACCGGTATGCAAAAGAAGGAACTCTTACAAAAGAAAATTGCAGTTACTTTGGAGTGAAAAGAAAAGGAGATATCGTGATCCCGAAGAAGGTCCGGAGAATAGGAGCAATGTCTTTCTTGGATTGCAGTAAGGTAACAAGTGTTAAGATTCCAAAGGGAGTTAAGGAAATTGGCTCCAGTGCATTTGAAAGCTGCGTTCATTTAAAGAAAGTAACGATGGCAAATAGTGTAAGAATCATTGATAATTTTGCATTTGCAGGATGTTATCAGATGACCTCAATCAATATTTCTAACAAGACAGAAACGATTGGTGTGTATGCTTTTGAAGAATGCAGAAGTTTGAGAAGTATTAAAATACCAAAAAGTGTGGAGTACATATGTGATGGGGCATTTTATAATTGTCCGAAGTTAAAGAAAATCATTTGGCATGGTCATACATTTAAAAGTGTAGATCAATTTATGACTGTGTTTGAGGCAGAACAGGAATAAACAAGCATCGTTTTGACATGAATTTTAATGCAGTGTCTGCAAAGAGATCAAAGATAGTGCATCAGCAAGGAAGGCTGGTGCACTATTTGTAAAGAAAGGTTACAGAAGCAAAAATAAATTTGTATAAAAATATTATGGAGGCACGATAAAGTGGAAAAAAAGATAAAAAGAGGGTTTGCCTTATTTTTGGCGATGGTATTAATGGTCACGGGAGTATGTGATCATCCGGTATCTGCAGCGAAAAAAAAGGCAGTGCTAAGCAATCAGAAAATTACGCTTACCGTTGGCAAAAGTAAAATTCTATCATTAAAAAATAATCAGAAAAAAGTAAAATGGTCCATTGTTTCCGGCAAAAAATATGTACAGTTGAAAAATAAGAAAAAAAGCAGTGTAAAAATTGTTGCCATAAAAAAAGGAAATGCGACAGTACAGGCAGCGGTGGGAAAGAAAAAGTACAGATGCAGTGTTGTCATCCAGTCCAAATCGAATTCGGATTCGAATGCTCCGGCAAAAGATCATACAACGGAGCAGGATCAAAAGACAGTAAGCCGGTCTGCATGGGTTGCAGATGTCATGAAAACGGCAGGATATGAGGTGCAAAAAGAGTTATTTAATATGGACAGCAATCAAAAAGTGAAATACAGCTTCGATGATATTGCATCCGATGCCAATGCAGATATAATTGAAACTGCTGTCCAATATGGGATTATTCCGGATGCAGGAGGAAATTTTTTGCCGGATGCAGCCGTTGACCGGGAATTTTTAGCAGTAACGGCTGTACGTTCCATTGGCTTTTCAACGGAAGAGCGGTCTGCAAATTATCAGGACAGCAGTGAGTTGGAGTATGACACAGAGGATGCAGTGGCTGTAGAACTGGAACTGGTGAAAATCTCCGATCGCAAATTTTGTCCTCATCAGGCAGTCACAAAACAGGAAGGAGATCATGCACTTAAAATCTTATCGGATATTGTAGCAAATAGAAAGATTGCTGCAAATCATAAGGATACCGTTTCTTATCAGGATGGGGTTATCGAAGAAAAAAAGATTACAAACTATACCGTCAGTGAACAGAATTCGGTTTATACGGTACGTGTTCCGGCAGGAACAAGCTTAGACAAAGCAGTCAGGGGAGAAAAAATTGTTTTGCCGGCAACCAGTCAGTACAGTCAGGGAATGGCGCTGGTGGTAGAGACAAATGATATCTCTGAGGATCGTTCCGAAAGGATCATAACCGGAACAATACCGAAAAAAATAACAGATTTTGTGCAGACAGCAGATTTAGAGGGAAAAAATAAAATTGATGCTAAAAATGTCAAAGCAGTAGATGGGGTTTCTGTCGTGCAGAAAGCAGATAGAAAATCCTATGCAAAGG
This sequence comes from uncultured Lachnospiraceae bacterium, assembly GCA_934317005.1. GTDB lineage: Bacteria > Bacillota > Clostridia > Lachnospirales > Lachnospiraceae > Butyribacter. Next base: position 21,906 of record CAKREB010000007.1, on the reverse strand, counting down.
AACTGAAAAAAGTATCTGTTGATGGTTCTATGGATACGGAGGATATGACGAAGGTATCGTATAAAATAGACGAGCTGGATACCACGGTTTCTTTTTATATTTCTGAATTGAAGTACAAAATAAATTTTGATCAGAATGGAGTCAAGGAATTGTACATAGGACTTCCGAATGTATTGCAGGTAGACACAGAGCGGAAAGGAAGCAAGGAATATTCTAAGAAAATAGGAGAAATTCCGGTTGAATTGCCAGCGGGTTTTTCGGCAAATATTGAAGTGTATCTGGAAGCAGGGATCAATGGCAAACTTACGATCAATTTAAAGCTTGCAAATGATGTTGGAGTGCAATATTACAACAATAGATTTTATGTAACAAAAAGCTGTGATCCAAGCTTAAATGTAGTAGTGGATGCGGATGCGGATCTCGGGGTATCCGTTCAGGTCAAGCTCTATTGGATGAACGAAATCGTAGAACTGCTTCAAAGCGATGACAGTAAACCAGTTTATAACATTAAGACAAAGTGGGGAATTCATGGGGATGCGACTGTACAGTTGAGAAACGATTCCATTACACAGTATAAAGATTTAGAGTGTGTGTCACTCGGCTGCTATTTATACGCAAATGTGTCGGCAGGAAAGGGAAGTCTTCTGGGCGATTTATTTAGTCTGAAAAAGGACTGGAGCATTTACACAGAAAAAAATACTCCGTTTAAAAGAAACATTCATATCGAAAATGGAGTAGTGGTAGAGAAATGTACATATGATGCTTTGGACGAAGAAGACGATACGCAGACGGCAGGATCGGCGAAAGGCTTTGTTTACTTTGGAAACTACATTCAGGATCTGGTTGTGAATAAAAAAGAACGTAAGGAATTATCGGAACAGGAGTTTACAGACGGAAAATTGTATTATAAGGGGACAATGTATGCCAAGACAAGAGACGGATATTTTAAGAGTGTTCCGATCAAATGGCGGATATTGAAAGTGGATGGAGATGGCTATATCTTACAGTCCGAAAAGATATTGGCAAACAGGGCATATCATGAATGGATGTGTGCCTGCTATGGAGATTCTGATATTCGAAAGTGGCTAAACACAGAATTTATAAATGAAGCCTTTTCGAAGGAGGAACAGGCTGACATTTTAACAACATCGTTAATGGTAAAGGATCTGCATTGGGATCCGGCACATCAAAATGGAACGGGAAGTATGGTGACAACGGAATATCGTAATCTGCAGGATAAGATCTATTTGTTATCCAATGAACAGCTCACATCAGAATACGGATATGGTAATGCAGCAAGCCGGTTGGCGAGAGCTACAAGGTATGTGGATTGGAAAGAGAGAAAATCAGATTGGTGGCTGTTAGGAAAGTATTATTATGAATATGGAATCACTCATAATGCGTATGTTGGGGATAATGGAGAAATATATATATGGTATCAAACATGGGGAAAAGGAATTCGACCGGTTCTCAAAATTAAAAAGGGTTCCAAATATTTATCACGCAGTATTAAATAATATGATGTTGGGGTCAAAAGATATTTTGCCCCCAACTAATGCCACGGATTGCTTCATTGCTGTGCAATTTTCGCAATCCTACAAACACCTCCAATTCCGCATATTTGCAAGCAAATCTGCTACTTGTCGGTGTTTGGCGGGTCGTAAAAATGCCCATATAATCGTGGGATATTGGGGCAGTGTGCTGGCACTGCTCCTTTTCTATGCCCAAAACTGAAAAAAACGGAAAGAAAGCAAAACATCCCGTGTGTTATGTTGTTAGTGACGAAAAAACAATTTTTTGCACAGATTGTGTCGAGGATTCGACAGAAAAGGAGGCAAATATGGGAAAAAAGAAGATATGGAGAGTGCAGGCTGTTATTTTAGCAGTGGTAATGTGTTTTTCTGTTTTGGGAGGAATCCCGATGTCAGGAAGCATCAGTCATGCAAAAGACTACACAAATGGCGGTTGTGTTCAATGGGTAAAGGACAGAACGGCAAGTGTATTGGGGATTATGCTTCCACCGACAGGCATGAATGAATTTGGGTTATATGGAGCTAACAATTACTGGCGCACATTAAATTATAACAAGGGCAGTGAGCCGGCAAAATATTCTCTGGCAGTATGGAAATATAATAATGCAGGTGCAAACAGCAACTATGGAAAATACGGACATGTTGCTTTTGTAGAGGATGTTTCCGGGAACAATGTAACGGTAACGGAAGGTGGCTGCAGTGGATACAGCTATGCAGGAAATACCGGAGTGATCCATAGAACAGTATCAAAAAGCAAAATGGCAACATTAGGTGGATGCTCAGGATTTTACGGATATATTTATCTTACAGGCTCTGCATCTGCTCCATCAGCATCGGTGTCCTATTCACAGCTTAATATAACGTTTGTGGATACATGGAATGCAGGGTTACACGGAAGAATTGAGAATCCAAACCGTGCAACGATATCTCAGGTTGGTGTCTGGATCTGGGATTCGGCAGGAAATCTTGTAGTAGATCACAAAGAAAACTGTGGTTTAAGTACTTCTTACGTGGATCAGAATCTGAATGTTGTCAGTGAAGCAAAGGCAGATGGACTGCGTTCCGGTGAAACATATACCTATCAGATGTATGCGGTAGCAGATGGAGCTACTTATAAAAGTGGTACAGGCAGTTTTACGGTCAAGGATGAGGAAAGACCTGTGATCAGTGATGTACAGGTATATAACATTACATCCGAAGGATACACGGTGTCTTGCGTGGTGACCGATAATTTTGCGGTAGACCGTGTGCAGTTTCCGACATGGACATCTGCTGGAGATCAGGATGATATCCAGAGTGACTGGGCAAGCAATTCGGCTGCATCAGGAACAAGAAATGGAAATACATTTACCTACCAGGTAAAGATCTCAGATCATAATAATGAAAGAGGCAGTTATCGTACCCATATTTATGCTTATGATAAAGCAGGAAACTATAGCGCAATAGCGACAGAAAATAATATTATTGTGCCGGAACCGCAACCGGCAGCAACGCCAACACCGGAACCGGTGGCAACACCAACGCAGGCACCGGTTGTAACACCAACGCAGGCACCGGTTGTAACACCAACGCAGGCATCACAGGTTACAAAGCCGAATGCAGTTTCCATTGGCTATGTATATTCTTTTCACAAAAAGATGATGTCAGTCGGTGTGAAAAGAGACTTTGCAGATGATAATTGGTGTGATGGTTATCAGATACAATATGCAAGGAATAAAGCATTTTCAAAAGCTAAGACAATCAGTCTTTCTGGTCAGAACAATACATCTGTAAAAATTAGTAAATTAACTTCTAAGAAAAGATATTATGTCCGGGTAAGGGCATACAAGAAAGTGAACGGCAAAAAGCTTTATAGCGCATGGAGCAAATCAACCTATTGCTGGGTTCGTTAAAATAGCAGAGATTTTTGTGGGAATGAGGGGACATTCTTATGAAAGTGAGGAAAAATATGGGAAAGAAAGTCTTATCTTATCAGTCAAAGGTAGGTTGTGTTTTAGGAATCGTACTGATCTGTGCGATGTTTATGCCACGGTATGCGATTACTTCGAAGCTGGGAGATGCTCTGGTGCAATGCACCAAAGAGTACGCAGGCACCCAGGGTGGCATCTTAGGGAGTGCTCTGGCTAGTGATGCAGATTCTTATCGACAAATGGTACAGCAAATGATTTCTAAGTTCGAACAAGAAGGAATTCCTACGAAATACAGTGGCTTTAGTGTAGCAGTGAGCTCACCTATGGGAATTTTGGAAAAGTTAGGGACAGATGATGAAGGAATATCTACATATCTGGGATATTGGAATATAGTACGAATATATATATGGTTATTGATTGCAGCAGCAATAGGTCTTCTTGTTGCAGCAGTAGCAGAGCAGAGAAAAAAAGAGTATGTCCGTCAGGTTACATTGTTTGCATGGGGAGTGGCTGGACTGAATGTATTTTATGTATTGGCTGTTCAGTTTATAGTTGCAGGTAAACTTGAAAGGATGTCTGGCGATGGAACGGCAATGTCTGTAAAATTTGCAAGAAGAGTGCTATGGAGCCTTCATGGTTCCGGTTTTACGGTATCTATGATAGCCACTGTTCTTTTAGCGTTCTGGCTTCTGTGGCGGTATATGAGCATGGGGAAATTGACCGGATTAAAAGACGCACTTGCTAAGGTGATTGATGTGAACAAATATATTGGCAGTGCAGAAGGACAAAATATGCAGACGGCATCAGGAGATATGCGTACTTTAGACGATAGAGGAGAAATCCCACCACAACCGCCGATTACACCACATCCACCGATTCCACCACAACCGCCGATCCAACCTCAGTCCCCAAAATGTATTTATGCAGTCAGAGGAATGTTTTGTGGAGCGACGATTCCATGTGGACCAAATGAACAGATTTCCATCGGCAGAGAGGCAAATCTGTGCCAGATCGTAATAGCGAATCCGGGAGTCGATCCGAAGCATGGTACGATTTCGTATGATTATCAAAGGAATATGTATTTGGTTACCTGCTATTCTAATGCGGGCATACAAATATCGGGCTATGGAAATCTTATGGCACAACAAAGTGTGCAGGTGCAGCCCGGTACGCATCTGATTATCGCAGGAACAGAAGAGTTTGAATTAAGATAAGACGGAGGGATACACAATATGATGGTCATCACGATATAGGTTATATTTTAATAATTATATACTTGGGACGGTCAGACATTAAAAGAAAAAAGATTTATAGTAGGAGAGTTGCGCATGGATTATACAACGATATCCAATGAAGAGTTAGAGCATGAGGTACAACAAAAAAACGGAGATGCAATGTGTGAATTGGGGTTGCGTTATCTGAACGGAACACATGGCATCATAGCCAATCAGACAAGAGGTTACCGACTGCTTCATAAGGCAGAAAAGATGGAGGTGCAGAAAGCATATCAGGCATTGGGAGATATGTATCGCTATGGCATCTTTTTTGCACCTAAAAGAGAACTGGCAGAAAAATATTATCGGGCAGCGGGGGTAGATTGGAATAGTCCTACGCTGTTACAGGGAGAAGAGCAGACACCACCGCCATCAGTAAATCCGGTATTATCGGATCAGATGATGGAATTGCTGCCTCCTGTACTACCACCATCGGGGAAGGGAGGAGCTGTTGTCCTGGAACAGACATTTCAGGATACGCTGCAGCAGGCGGGTAGTCTGCGTGATCAGCAAAATTATGCGATGGCACGGCAAAAGTGTCAGGAAGTGCTTCGTCTGGCAGACAGTGTTTGTCAGGGGACGAGTTCTTATTGTGGTGCGAAGAAAGCAGAGTGGTGGATCAGCGAAGCATATTTTCTGTTGGGATATATCTGCTTTAATGAGCAAAACTACAAAGAGATGGAGCAGTATCTGGGACAGAAGGATGTGTTTGAACAGCATCCGTGGGGAAGATATCTTGTTGCAGCGGCGCATCAGATGACACAGGCTCCCCAGGCGGCATTACAGACAGATTTGCAGAATCTGCTTCAGATCAACAGGGAGCAGCTTCCTATAGCAGATAAAGGGGACATTTGTGCGATGATAGCAGATCTGATTATAGCGGGTTATGGCAGTATGCTTGGCATCGGTGCAGATAAGGCAGCTGTTTATTACAAGGAAGCGATGGACTGCGGAAATGAATACGCAAAGCAGTGTTATTACAATTTGAATCGCTAGTACAAGGAAAAGACAATCTTTGGTCAATCGACCAATCAGGAACGATTCGTTATACCAGACAAAAGGAGACTACAAATGCAGTATCAGGGAATTAGTGGAATGATATATTCACTCCATGAAGAAAAGCTGGCAAGTGGTGGTGAGGGGACGATATATGAGATCACAGGCAATGACAGGCAGGTGGCAAAGATATTTAAACCGGAACGGCGGAGCAGGGAACGGGAAGAAAAGCTTCGCGTGATGGTACAAAAGCCTTTGACAGAGATGCAGTTAAGACAGATTGCATGGCCACAGGATGTTCTATATGATCAGACAGGATTTGTGGGGTATATCATGCCAAAGGTAGAAAATACAGAGCCATTGGTATCGTTATATAGTGACAGTCACTATCAGCTTCGGGATCGTTTGTTAGCAGCAATCAATTTATGTGCTGTGATGGATACGGTACATGAAATGGGACAGGTGTGTGGCGATCTGAATCCGCAAAATATTTGTATCAATGTAGATACAGAAGATCGGCAAAATGGACTGCAGATCATGTTAGTAGATGCAGATTCCTATCATTTTGTGACTCCGGGAAAAATATATCGCTGTGAAGTGGGACTGGCAGAATATCTGGCACCGGAGATCCAAAGAAAACTGACAGCAGATATCGACCTGAAAAATGCTTCCCTGCCGACGTATACACAGGAGACAGACCTCTTTGCTTTGGCAGTACATATTTTCGAACTGTTGATGAATGGTTGTCATCCGTTTGCCTGTGCAAAGGACACTGCTGTATATCAGAGTGATATTGCACGGACAACAGAGTCAACCAGTCAGGATTCTATTGTGGCACCACAGCCGATTGACAATATTAAGAATGGTTTTTTTCCATTTTATGAAAAAAGGCCCGGCATTACACACCCAATCTATGCACCGGCATTTGAATCACTGCCTGAACGGATCCGGCAGCTTTTTATCCAGGTATTTGTAGAAGGAAATCGGGAACCATCCCGAAGAATACCTGCTGAGACTTGGAAAAATGAACTTTGGGCATATCGGAATCAATTTGTACGCTGCGAAAAGGGACATGAATATTTTGCGCATAATGCTGTGTGCCCAATCTGTGCCATAGAAGAAAGAGCACAAAACTTCTTGGCAGGAATGGTGGATAGAAGTGATATGCCGAAAAAAGTAGAGTCTAAACCAGTAGGCTCAACAAATCCAAGACAAGTTGGTTACGGGAAAGGCTCAACGACAGTATCCGGCGGTGGAAGTGAGACAAAGAAGGAAGATAAATCTTGGAGCATTGCAGAGATTGTAACTTGTGTTGTGGTTTTTGTTGCTATTGTATCGATTGTTTTGATGGCAGTGGATCAAGGAATGCAGTCTGCACGCAGTCGATATGACAATGAAATATCGAGTGAGCAGTCATCTGAGGAATAAGAATGTCTTAAAGTATTCTGGAAGAGAGAAAATTACAGGATTCGAATAAAAATGCAGGATAACAGGAGGAAAAATGTATGAGTGAACAGATTACAAAGGGAGAGTATGAAAGAGGACTGGGAGATAAAATTGCGGCGATTTCGCAGGGGCATCTGGCATGTGCGTTATTGTTAGATACATCGGGATCAATGGCAGGAGCACCGATTCAAAAGCTGAATGAAGGACTTCGTCTTTTCAAGGAAAATGTATCCAAAGATCCTATGGCACGTGACAGGGTCGATGTTGCACTTGTGACCTTTAATTCTACGGTACAGGTGCTTCAGGATTTTGTACCGGTGACAAGGATGGATACACCGATGCTGACTCCGGGAGGACAGACTATGATGGCAGAGGGAGTATTAAAGGCACTGGAACTGGTACAGACAAGGACGAGATTATATCAGGGCATGGGAACACCATATCACAATCCATGGGTCTTCATGATCACAGATGGTGCCTCTATGTCAGATGAAGCAATGATGCAGACTGCCGTTGCAAGAGTGACAGAGGCAGAAAACAGAGGAAATGGAAGACTTACTTTTTGGGCAATCGGTGTTGGCGGATACGATTCGACAGAATTATATCGTTTGACAGACATGGTTGTTGAGTTAGAGAATGTTGACTTCTGTACCATCTTTGACTGGCTGAGCACCAGTATGACACAGATTGCAAACAGCCGTGTCGGAACCGTGGTAGAGCAGGACAAATTACCGGAAAATGCCAGAAGGGTGTAGGAGATACGAACAGTAAAGACAGACATTTGGAGGGATGTGAATGAAAACATATGGTTTTTCAATCCAGGGAAAGTCACATATTGTACGAAATACCGTTTGTCAGGACTCTAGTCTGGCAGTGCGGTTAAAGTGCGGCTTGTATATGGGAATCGTAGCAGATGGAGTAGGAAGTGCGCGTCATGCGGATATCGGCTCTAAAATGGCAGTAGAGCAGTTATACTGCTATTGTGACAGTAATATAAGGAAAACACAATCAGAAGAAGAGATAAAAGCAATTTTGAAAAAGGGTTATCAGGAGGCGATGCTGCAGATTGAAAACTATGTCGCAAAGGAGCAGGGGAGACTGGAAGAATACGATACAACATTATCCTCGGTAATATATGATGGTGATACGGTAGTTTATGGACATGCCGGAGACGGGGGAATTATTGCACGTTATCTAAATGGAGTGACAAAGCCAGTCACACGCCGGCAAAAGGGAGTGGACGGAATTTCTGTTCGTCCGTTGAGAGCCGGAAGCAGCTCGTGGGAGTTCGGGATCGTGCAGGAGCCGGTTGCTTCTGTTCTACTGGTGACAGATGGCATGCTCGATTCAGTCATACAGCCTTTTTTGATCAACCTGCCATCAAGCAAAGAAGAAGCTATGCGAGGCAATCTAAAGAAGGACAATGTATATATCACAGCAACGGAATTTTTTATGAATCCGGATGTGCTCTATCTGAATCGTTCGGTGAAAGATCCGGATCAGAGTATGCAGGATTTTCTACAGGGCAATGAAAGTGCCGGCGAAGAAAAAATATTGATTGATCGTATGCATGCAGGTTACCTGAAATTATTTGGAAAAAATGCAACAGACCGCTTGTGTAATGAGATACAAAAAACATGTTACCTTTTGTCAGCAATCAAAAAAGTGGATGATGATAAGAGTGTTGTCTGCCTTATGAATGAGAAGAAAAAAGTTGCTCCAAAGAATGCATCGATGTATCGGGAACCAGACTGGAAAGGGCTTTATGACAAGTATATGAACTGGATGCGGGGAGGTACAGGAGATACACCAACGACACCACCAACACAAAGGGGAAAAGAACCTGGCGAGACGCATAAAGTGGGCGAAAATACATCAAAACTTCCAGAGAAGAATACTCCACCGATGTCATCAATAAAAGTTTCTCCTCAGATGAAAGAAAAACTGCGCCGGTACAGGATGAATATGAGGATCATGCTGGGTATCATTGTAGTGCTGGCAGCAGTATTGGGAGTACAGACGGTACGTTTGAGAAGAGCAAACACTAATCTGGAGGAAAGTCAACAGCAGGCAGCGGTAAAAAGTACCAGTACACCGTTGCCGACTCCGGTGGCAGAGACAGAAATGGACATAGAAGAAAAAGCAGAAAATGTTATATGGCTCTTACAACGGTTAAAGCCGGCTAAACTATCAGAGGAAAAAGCAGAAGCATTACGTCAACTATTCAAAGAAAATCAGCTGGATGTCCTATTTTTGGGACAGATAAACAACAGATCGCCGGAAATGACGCAGCAACCGGATGGTCAGGAGAAAGAGACAGGAACAGAGACAGCGATACAGACAGGTGTCATAACAGATCGTGTGTATCCGACAACAGAACCGGTATCAGGTACGGCGATTCAGATAATGGCTGGAAATGTGCCGGGAAGCATGTTGTTAGAAATATTAGAAGAAGTAAAAAAGGCAGAAAAAGAGAACGAATTGAAAGATAATCTGGAACAAAAATATATGGAACTGCAGGAAACAAACAAAGGGCGGAGTATCAGAAAAAAGATTAGTAAAAATGTGACAGAGTTATTAGGAGCAGATCATACGGGGGATTAGAGTAAAAATAAATGTTTCGCCGGGCGGATTTCATTCGCTTTGCCAATATTGTGCCTGCAGCAAAAGCTTGTGGGCTGAGAAAGGAATGTAGGAATACTATGTCAAAAATATGTCGTGTATGTGGAATGATGAATATGGACAATGCGTCTGTATGCAGTAAATGTCATAGCAGTTTAGGGACAGCTAATATGACAGACCAGAATCGTTTTCCAATAAATGGTGGGGTTTCGAATGGCGGAAATCTGAATGGAGGCAATGTACAGCAGATCGATCCGGAATTGGAGAAGAATTATGCAAAACATCAAAAGACACAGCAGAACAGTTCCAAGATATTACGAGTGCTGATTGTTGTTGCTGTGGTGGGAGTGGTAGCCGGCTATTTTGGAGTCCAGTATTATAAAAACAATACACCGCCGGATGAGAACTGGGTGCAGGAAAATCTACCGGAGGATATCTTATATTACACTTTGGATGGAGAGGAACAGAAGTTAAAATTCCAATCGCTTCAGATACAAAGCAGAACAACAAAGGATGGAGTAGATCATACAAAATGCAAGGTAATCTTGTCAGATAAGTTTCTGGAAAAAACAAAATTTATCAATATCACTTCCAAAAGGTATGATTCACTTGGCTGGAAAGTACAGGATTGGAAGGAATATAAAAATGAGAAGGTTACATTAAGAGCGAAAAAGAAAAAGACGGTCGTTTCGTACATTAAGAAAAGGTATCAATTGGAGAGAATAAAGAATTTCTATGTAGAAAAAAATACAGGAAATTATGCAAAAACATATGTTTGTGATTTCAAAAATAAATATAACTATTTAAACTACTCCGGTCAGTTTGGTCTTTGGGAGCGTTTAAAAGGACAAGACGATGAGGAGTTTGAGGATATTAAGAATGTAACAGGAAATTACAATATAGAAAAAGTGCCGGCAACGCTTGGGACAACTCTTCAATGGAAGCTGGACGGAACCTATCGCTATGTGGGGGATGATGCTTACTTTAAGGTTATTGTGAAATCGGATGGAGAAGAAGGAATTATCTGGAAAGCGGATTATACCTTATATGAAGACGATGAATCTTATCATTATAAATTAAATGATACAATAGAGAATCCAACGAAAATCACAGATGAGGATGAAGAACAAATTGACGAGTCAGAGTATAGAGGTTATGAAGACGATGAGGATAAACCAATCGATCTTACATTAGGTATAGAATATTCTTTTCCAATAGGAAATGATTATTGGGTAAGATTTACGAGTGATGAAGTTAGTGTAGCAAAAAGAATCTATGGATCCTGGTCATATGGTTCGTATGAGATGACAAAAGAAAAATAATAAAAAATCAAATTGGAGGGATGAAACATGGCTTTAGTATCAGCAATATGTACACAATGTGGAAAGAGGTGGAAATAACGGTTATCCATAACTGCTCCATGCATGGCAACTGAAAATTGTTAAGATAAAGGTAAGTGTCTGTGATTTGCATTCCCATTGTCCTTATGTTAGAATGAAAAAAATCACATAGGAGGTATATCACATTGGAAAATAATGAAAATGAATTTGACAAAAGCCCATCATCCAACACAGAAGATGGTTTTACAAAAGCACCGGAAGTGAATCAGACAGAAGGACAGCCACAGCAGAATGGCTATAACAGTGCGCCACAGGATCCTTACGGGCAGCCACAGCAAAACGCATACGGGCAGCCATCACAGAATGCATATGGACAGCCAAATGGTGCAATGTACAACCAGCAGAATGCATACAATGATCCGGTTGGACAGGAAACGCAGGGAGGAAGTCAGGGATTTGCGATTGCAGGTATGGTACTTGGTATCTTATCTCTGGTATGCTGCTGCACAGGATATATTGCTTTGGTAGCTGGTATCGTAGGCTTTGTATTGTCTCTGATTGCATTGATCCAGAAGCGTCCGGGCAAAGGCATGGCGATTGCAGGTATTATCTGTTCTTCTATTTCAATCGTTATGTTAGTGATCCTGCTTATTGTTGGTTCGTCGGTTTCTACATCAGATTGGGAGTACATTCTGCAACAGATGCAGGAAGCTGCCGATGACGTACAGTAATGGATAGAACAAATAGGTACATATGAAAAAAATTCAGCCTGAACAGGAATGTTCGGGCTGTTTTTTTCATATTTTCACTCCAATCAGCATACAGTTAGATAGACAATGTTATGATAGCGTACAGAAATTATGGAATTGTCGTTGTATTAGTACATAGATTTTTAAATAACGATACAAAGTAACTTGCTTGTTTTCCCGTTTGCAGATCAGCAAAATCCTTGACATAGCCCGTTATACTTATACTTTGCATGATGTATATCTGGAAAATGTAGTGTACGATGGGTATCGTTATTTAGAAACAATGTACCAGTCAGATAGGAGGGATTATGAATAGCTTTCAGGTGTATCAAGATTTAGCAGAAAGAACCAATGGAGAATTTTATATAGGTGTATGTGGCCCGGTTCGAACGGGGAAGTCAACCTTTATCAAGCGGTTTATGGAACTTTTGGTGCTTCCCGGCATTGCAGATGAGCACGACAGAGAGCGTGCCACAGATGAACTGCCACAGTCTGCGGATGGTAAGACAATCATGACAACAGAACCAAAGTTTATCCCGAAGGATGCAGTATCTGTGAATCTGTTTGGGGACAATCAGGTAAAGGTACGTCTGATCGACTGTGTCGGTTACATAGTAAAAGAAGCAGCAGGATTGGTAGAAGAGGAAAGTGAGAGGATGGTCATGACACCGTGGTCGGATGAGGCGATGCCCTTTGCACAGGCGGCGGAGTTTGGAACGCGCAAGGTGATTCATGACCACTCTACAATCGGAATTGTTGTGACAACGGACGGAAGCTTTGGCGAGATTCCAAGAGAAGCGTATAAGGAAGCAGAGGCAAGAACGATTCAGGAGTTAAAAAACATCGGCAAACCTTTTGTGGTTCTGCTAAATTCCGCAAAACCGTATAGCGAGGAAACGCTTGCACTGGTAAAGAAGTTTCAGGCGGAATATGACGTTTCGGCGATGGCAGTCAACTGTAATCAGCTGCGAAGTGAAGATATTCAGGGAATTATGGAAAAAATATTATCTTCCTTTCCGATTAAAAAGATTGCTTTCCGACTGCCCAAATGGGTAGAAATGCTGCCAAAGGAGCATTGGCTTAAGGCAGAGCTTATCAACTGTGTGCGGGAAATCTTAGGGAAGATCTCGCGTATCTGCGATGTGACAAAAGAAAACTTTATGACGGATAGTGACATGATCAGGCAGTTTAAGATCGATCATATCGGTATGGAGGATGGAGTAGTTTCTATTGATACCATTTTTGATGACAGCAGATATTATCAGATATTAAGTGAGTTAGTAGGGATGGAGATCACGGGAGAATATCAGCTGATCCATCTGCTAAAAGAATATGTAGAAAAGAAAACAAGCATTGCGAAAATAGGAGAAGCATGGAACGACGTGCATCGGAAGGGATATGGTGTGATTACACCGGGAATTGATGAAATTATGATTGATGAGCCGGAGCTGATTCATCATGGAAATAAGTATGGTGTAAAGATCAAGGCAGTCAGTCCGTCCGTTCATCTGATTCAGGCAAACATCGAAACAGAAATCGCACCGATTGTTGGAACACAGCAGCAGGCAGAGGATCTGATCCAGTACATTTCCGGAAAAAATACAGAAAAGCAGGAGTCCATCTGGGATACAAACATCTTTGGAAAAACAGTACAGCAGCTAGTGGAAGAGGGGATGGAAACAAAGGTAAGCCGTCTGACGGATGAGAGTCAGGTAAAATTGCAGGAAACCATTCAAAAGGTGATCAATGACAGCAATGGTGGTCTGGTATGTATTATCATATGATAAAAACTGCAAGATCAGAAAAAAGGTGCATGTGCAGGCTTTGTAAAACCTGACATACACCTTTTTTACATATCAGCTATAGATTAGAAAAGTGCGATTCGCGCCATTCATTGCGGTATTCGGTAGGGGTGATTCCTTCTCTTTTCTTAAAGGTTTTTAAAAAGTGATTGCTGTCATTGATTCCACAGAGTGTCGCAATCTCATTCATTTTTTTCGGAGAGAAGCGCAACAGCTCTTTTGCGCGGGTGATACGAAGGTTGGTAATATAGGAAGAAATATTTTCTCCGTATTTTGCCGTAAATTCCCGGCTCAGATAATATTTGCTGATATAAAACTGCTCGGAAAGCTTATCCAGTGAACAGTCGTGCATATAATTTTTTTCAAGATACAGATGAATCTCTTCCAGTTTTTCATCAATGGAAACACGGTGATGGTTCGTTTTTCGCTCAATCTTAGGTGTTGTGATCAGCTCTGTGAGCAGACTGGTCAGATAGGCATTGTTTCTCAATTCAAAAAAGCGTGGCTTTTTCTGTGTGTTTTGCAGAATCAGCTTTAGAAGCTCTGCAATCTTCATGCCGTCAACCGGATACAGGATTGATTTGGAATGATGAATAAACTGATTGTAATATGTACTTGCAGTGTTTCCGTTAAAGTGAACCCAGATCAGATCCCATGAATTTTTTTCCTTGCACTCATGGGAGTACGGGATCGCACCGTTATGGAAAAAGCATGCCCCTGCGGAAACAGCCGTTGTCTGTCCCTGGCAAGTGATGTAGCCGCTGCCGGATAAGACATAAATAATCAAAAAAGAATTCATTTCTCCACGCTGGCTGGCATACGGCTTAGTACATTCGATATAACCGGTTTCCTGAACATAAAGAAAGTTGTCACGGACTAGTTTGGAAGGGGTTTCGATGCATCGGTCTGACTGAAATTCTTGATACATCTCGTCCTCTTCTAATAAAGCTGCAACGTAGTTTTTCATATTTGTTTCTCCTCTTAATATAATCGCCATCTTACTTAATACTATAGCATGACGGAGAGTTTGTCGATAGGTATATATTTTCTTTTTTGTGTATTTTATACAAAAAGAAAGCTTTAAAATTGGAAAAATTGTCTAAAAGTATATGCAAATAGCTTCGCGTTTTTAGGGTAGCGAAAATGTGTCAACTAATTTATGATGAATAGGAAAGGTTTATTTATATTTTAAGGAAGAGGAGAAGCAATGATGAAAAACAAGTTATTGAAAAAGGTAATGACAGGCGTTTTGGCAGGTGCGATGGTTATTTCCGGTCTGACGGCAGGAAGCACACCAAAGACTGCGCAGGCAGCAGACAATTCTATGCTGAATCTGAATGGAAAGTATCATGCTGCACTTGGTATTCAGACGGCAACGGTAAAGTGGTATGAGCGTTTAGCATACTACGGAAAGAAGAACAACAAGAACTATGGAACGGACAAGGCAAATGTTTTGATGGCGGGCAAGGAAAAGACAGCAGGTAAGTTTACGGATGTAGAGATTGCCGGAAATGGTACTTATACAGTATCTTTGTCAGGTGCAAATTTCAACGGAGAAACAACAATTTCTCAGCTTCATGTCGCTACAGATATTCCGGGAAAAGACAGCAACTCAAAGATTTCTTTCTCTGATGTTAAGGTAACGATCAATGACAAAGAGGTTGTTTCGTTTGATACACCATATTTAGAGCCGGAGCAGTATAACGCAGACGGTATGGTGCTCGTTATGTTCAATCACTGGCGTCAGGATCTGGTTTCTATCTTAAATAAGAAGGGAATCAAAGAGGACGCAGAAAATGGTTACAAATTGTTAAAGGGTAAGGGAAAAGAATCTGTTTCTGTTACTTTTACGGTTTCAGGCTTTAATTATAACAAAGGGGAAACACCGGAAGGTGGAGATGATATTGTTGATCTGAATCCGGCACCGAAGCTTGGCGCGATCAAAAAGGCTGCGGGTTATACATACAAGGTTACAAAATCTGCCAAGAAGAATGGAACCGTTACATTGGTGACAGGTAAGAAAAATGTTAAAAAGGCTTCTGTGCCTGCAAGCATTAAGATCAAAGGATATACTTTTAAGGTGACGGCAATCGAGCCATCAGCATTTGCAGGAAATAAGAAGCTTACCAGCGTAAAGATTGGAAAGAACGTAACAAGCATCGGGGCAAAAGCATTTAGCAGCTGTGCAAAGCTGGACACGATCGACCTTAGCAAGAATACTTCCTTAAAGAGTGTAGGAAAGAGCGCGATCAAAGGGGTTGCTGCAAAGTGTGTTGTAAAAGCGCCAAAGAGCAAAAAGGCAGCCTATAAGAAGCTTTTTTCCGGAAAAGGTAAAAAAGTTACGGTAGAGTAAACCGGCGGGATGCAAGGATAGAAATGAAAAAATAAGATGGAACAAATTTAAAGGCAGTGCACTGTCTGCCATACATAGAAAAATGCAGTGCAGAAAGAGGATAAATATGAAAGTATCAAAAAATATCAGAAAAATAGTTGCGCTTACACTGGCAGGTGCCATGACATTATCTTTGGCAAGCGGAACAACAGCAGAGGCTGCCAAAAAGAAAAAGGCAGAGGTTGATCTGAATGGAAAATATCATGCAAGGCTTGGAATCCAGACTGCTACGGAAAAGTGGATTATGAATCTGGGATATTATGAGAATGTACAGAATAAGTATTTTGGTACAGAGAATGCAGACAAGCTGATGTATTCTGACAGTGATACCGGAGAAGAAACATCAACAGAGGGAACATTTGAAGAAGTAGAGATTGCCGGAAACGGTACGTATACGGTTTCATTAAAGGATGCAGATTTTCTTGGAGAAACAACAATCTCACAGCTTCATATTGCCACAGATATTCCGGTAAATGATACGATTAAGTTTAAGGATGTAAAAGCAACGATCAATGGCAATCAGGTATTAAGCTTTGATGAAGGTGTACTAGAAAATGAAGAGCCTTACTTAGAGGGTGGTATGGTAATTCTGCTTTTGAACCACTGGCGTGAAGCACTGATCAAGCAGGTAGCCGGTATGGGCAAATCTGAGGATGCAGAAAATGGTTATACATTGTTACAGGGAACAGGTAAAGAAAATGTAGAGATTACATTTACGGTAGAAGGATTTGCTTATGACAATCCGGATGCCGTTGCAGCAGAGCCGACAGAGGCACCAACTAAGGCGCCGGCAGCAGATACTTCCAGCGACTCAGCAGCCAAGGATTCATCAGGCAGTGTTCCGGTAGTACCGATTGTAGTAGTGGCTGTAGTGGTAGTAGCAGTAGTGGCAGTCGTTGTCGTAAGAAAGAAGAAATAATTAGGAATAATGTAGAAGTACAGAAGCGGAAAGAAAATTTCAAAGATCCCGACAGATAATCCGTGGAATTAAGGTCGGAAATGAGGATAAAAACGGAAAGTAATATATAAAGAATAAGAAATATATTACCGGTAGATCATTTGCCTTGATAGGAGCTGTAAGGAGCAAGAAAACCTCATATAGTTGACAAATAGAAAGGATATGTTATAATTTTATTGTTTATGTAATAAATTTGTAACATTTTAGACGCAAAAATGTTACGTTTAGTAAGAGAAGGAAATGAGGTTTATCATGAGAAAGAATATTGCGAAGCTTTTGTTTGCGGCAACTACCTTTACGGTAGCATGTACGGCACTTCCACTATCCGGTGAAGCAATCACTGCTATGCAGGAGAAGCCACTGGCAGGAATCACGGTATCCTTTGACCGTTACTGCGAAAATGTGATGGAGAGTGCAGCAGAGGACGAGAAGAAGGCAGAAGCAGAGGAAAAAGCACAGGAAACGGAAACACTTTCCAAGACAGAAGCTTCTTCAGAAAGCACTACAAAGACTTCTGAGAAGACAGAGAAGAAAAAGGAGAAGCAAATCAAGCTGAATCTGAAATACGATAAGCTTGGAGTGGCAGATGTAGATTCTTACTTAAATGTCAGAAAGGGAAGAAGCGAAGGTTCTAAGATTGTCGGAAAGATGACTAAGAACACCGGCTGCAATATTGTTTCTATTAAAAAGGGCTGGGCAAAGATTGAGTCCGGCAAGGTAAAAGGTTATGTCAAAGCAAAATATCTGTTAAAGGGAGATGCAGCAGAGAAGAAAGCTTTGAAGGTAGCTACATTAAAAGCAATCGTTAAGACAGAAACTTTGAATGTACGTTATCTGCCATCTACGGATTCTCAGATTTATGATCAGATTTCTGAAGATGAGTACTATACTGTGGAGAAGGAAAATCTTTCCAAAGCATTTGTGAAGCGTTACATCGAAAAGCACTGCAGCAAAAAGGCAGTGAAAGGTGTTGACAAGGATGCAATGTATGATGATCTTAAAAACTGGGTAATGCTTTCCATTGATGATGAGAAAGTATTTGTCAGCAAGGATTTCATCGGATTAAAATATAAGTTAAATCGTGCTGTGACGATTAAATCAGTAAAGAAGCAGAAGAAAGCTTCCTCTTCGTCTTCATCGTCATCCTCTTCTAAGGCAGGCTCTTTAGTAGATTATGCGATGCAGTTTTTAGGAAACCGTTATGTCTGGGGAGGTACAAGTCTTACCAATGGTACAGATTGTTCCGGATTTACGATGGGAATATATGCACACTTTGGCTATTCTCTGCCAAGAACATCTGCAGCACAGGCGGCAGCAACCCGTTCTGTAAGCAGTGGGAATGTACAGGTGGGTGATCTGTTCTTTTATGGAAGCGGATCAGTCAGTCATGTAGCTATGTATATTGGAAATGGACAGATTATTCATGCAAGCAATGCGAGGGATGGCATTAAGATTTCCAGTGCATATTATCGTCAGCCTTTAAAGATTGGCCGTGTGATGTAAGGAATAAAAATGTCTGAAAAGCATATGAAAAAACACACAAAAAAGGGAATGCGTTTGTTGTTTGGCATTCTCTTTTTTGTGTGATAGGATTAAGGTATCAAAGGGGAGGATATAGACAGACTTCATCAAAGTGTACAAAATATGATGAAAGAATCAAAAAATGCAGGAGGGGAAAGATGGTATTTAAAATAGTGTTGATCATATGCGGACTGGGGATTGCGTTTGTACTTAAATCTTATTACGACCGCATACGTTATCGGGAAAGAATGAAAGCCTTGTTTGAGCAGGAATGGGGATTTGCTACCCGCGATGAGTATTCGGATCAGATTATGCGGAATATACGGTATTATCATGAGCAGAAAAAGACGGAGGATACGATTGATGAGATTACCTGGAATGATCTGGAGTTAGAACAGGTATTTCGACAGATGAATCATACAAGAACCTCTGCCGGAGAAGAATATCTGTATCATATTTTGCGGACACCGGAGTTTACAGAAGATATCCTTTTGGAAAGAGAGCGTGTGATACAGTGCTATCAGAAGAATCCGGATGTGCGCCTTGCTCTGGATCTGGCACTTCATGAGATTGGAAAGACGGATCATATATCGGTCTATGAGTTTTTAAGTGATACAGATAAGCTTGTGCCAATCAAACGGTGGCATCATGTGTTAGCGTGTGCTCTTATGACAGGGGCAGTTTTGTCTTTACTTTTAGCACCGGTGTCTTCACTTGCTATTTTGTTTGTTGTTATGCTAGGAAATGTATATTTTTATTATCAGGAGAAGGCAAAGGTTGTCAAGGCTCTTGCGCTGTTTGAGTTTATTATAGGAACGGTTCGTCAGTGTGATGTGATCGCATCACTTGAACTGACAGAGTGTGAAGAGTATTTGAAGCACTTGAAAGAAACTGCAGGCAGGTTTGAACGGTTTTGCCGTTTTCACTTTTTGGTGTCTGGTGGTAGCAGTATGTCGGGCAATATATTTGATGCGCTATTTGACTATGTCCGTATTTTGTTCCATGTAGATCTGATCAAGCTTGCGACGATGATTCATGAGGTACAGAAGTATCAGAAGGAACTGCTTGAAATGTATGATATGATCGGATATCTTGACAGTATGCTTGCGGTCGCTTCTTACCGTGAGAATGTGGAGATATATACGACGCCGGTTTTTCATGATACAGGGGCAGGATTACACTCTGGTGATGTACCAAAAAACGGACAGGACACAAAGCGGATGGATATGCCAAAAGAGAAGATACAACAGCTAAAGCTTGTGCAGGTCTATCATCCGTTAGTACATGATCCGGTAAAAAATGATATCGCAGCTAAAAAGTGTGTTCTCCTAACGGGGTCTAATGCTTCCGGAAAATCTACATTTTTAAAAGCAGTGGCTATTAATGTTTTGCTGGCACAGACGATTCACACTGTTTTGGCAGAGCAGTATGAAGCATGCTTTTTCAGGCTGTATTCCTCTATGGCGCTGCGAGATGACATTTTGGCGCAGGAAAGCTATTTTATTGTGGAGATCAAGTCGCTAAAGCGTATTTTTTCGGCGATTGACAGAAATGGGGCACCGGTGCTGTGCTTCGTGGATGAAATCTTACGGGGAACCAACACGGTAGAGCGTGTAGCTGCTTCTTCGGAGTTATTAGAGGCACTGTCTGAGAAACCTGTTATGTGCTTTGCGGCGACACATGATATAGAGCTTACTTATCTGCTAGAGGATAAATTTTCTAACTATCATTTTGAAGAGCAGTTTAAAGAGGGAGATATTCTGTTTGATTATTGTCTGAAGCAGGGGAGGGCAGATTCACGCAATGCGATCCGTCTGCTTTCCATGATTGGCTTTGAAGATGAACTGATTCAAAAGGCACAGGAGCGGGTGGAATATTTTTTGAAAAATGGAAACTGGCAATAGAAGATACGAATAAGTAGGCTATCCGCCAATGAGAGAACGTATATTTAGTTTGACTCTTGTAGCGCGGCAGTCGCCGAATGCGAGCAGGCTCGCGCTTGGCTCGTTGCTTCGCAGGAATAAATCGAAAAAACCAGGCAATACTATTAGATGTCGGTAAGGACAGGCAGGAAAGGCTTGGTGAAAAGATGAATCAAAAAATGAAATATGCGTGGCTTGCAATTGGAATCATCGTAGTGATTGTGCTTGGAGATTATATCTGCTATCGGGTGGTGATTACTCAGATGGAGCAGATGCAGTCAGACTATGAAAAGCGGGTGTCTGAACTTGTGGAGGTAGATGTTACGACACAGCTTGAAAATAAGGCAGAAAAGGTTGTGAAACGTATCGTCAGAAATCAGACGGAAAGTGTTTCTGCTAATGCTTCAAAAGAAAAGCTTGGAGTGAATACAGTTTTTCAGGTACAAAAGTACAATGCCACAAAGGACACAACTGTGTCTGAATATGAAACGCTTCCGCAGGATCTGGTGGGAAAAACACGCAGTCAGGTGGATGAATACTGCAAAAATTATATGAACCGTCTGACGGCAGAAGAATATCTGGATGGTCTGCAAAGCATTGGTGTTGTTACTTTTTCGTCAGAGCGTCTGGTGATCAGGAAAATATATGACAGTTCAAAAGTAAAATTTCGCTATTATATGATTGCAGTAGATGGGGAAGTTGTTGTATATTATGGAGATAAGAAAACAGTGTATGAATATACCGGCATCGAAACGGATGGTTTATCCAAAGAAGAAAAGACGATGCTGAAAAAGGGTGTAGAAGTAAAGGATGAAGAGGAGCTTTACAGTATTTTGGAAAATTACTCTTCCTGATTGAAATAGGGCTACCGCAATCCCACTGGCTTTAGGACTGGCTTTAGACGGTGGGTTAAGGTAGCCAAAAATCAGAAATTATTGTATACTCATGGCATGGAAACATGGAAATCTAAAAACAGACACAAATACCTATTACAATATCACATTATTTTTGTCTGCAAATATAGAAAGAAATTACTGGTTTCAAGACAGATATCAGATGATATAAAACAGTTTTCGTATGAGATATGTCAGAGACACAGTGTGATAATAAGATATATGGAAACAGATAAAGATCACATTCACTACATGATAGAGACAGAACCAACAATGTCTATTAGTAAGATTGTAAACCTGATGAAGAGCTATACAACATACCATATATGGAAAAGATATCCTCAATATTTACGAAAACAATTCTGGAAAGAACATACCTTTTGGACAGATGGATATTTTGCCTGTAGTGTAGGAAATGTATCGAAAGAAATGCTGAAAAGATATATAGAAAATCAAGGTTGAGAAAGAGGGCGACAGTGGATGTTAAAGGCATATAAATACAGAATATACCCTAATAATGAGCAGAAAATACAGATTGCAAAAACATTT
>CAKREB010000006.1 GCA_934317005.1 uncultured Lachnospiraceae bacterium | reverse complement strand
AGCATCTCAGCTACTTTTTTCTGTTGTGACGGGTACAGATGCCCATAAGTGTTCAATGTCATCTGAATATCTTTGTGTCCCAGTCTCTCCTTGATAATCAATGGCTCTACGCCCTGATAAATCAAATATGCCACATGGCTATGCCGGATATCATGCACTCTGATTGGTTTTACACCGGTCAGTGCTTCATATTTCTTAAGACGTTTCTGCAGTGTTCTCGCTACAATCGGAAACAACCTATGATCTTCCGGAAATCCATAATGTTTCTTCGCATACTCCTGCACCTCTTCCTTAAGAAAATTGGGAATATCAATGGTACGTACAGAATTTTCTGTTTTTGGAGTATCAATCACATCTCTTTTCCTGATCCGATTATAAGTTTTATTGATATGCAGGAGATTTCCGCTCATATCAAACTCCGAAAGACTCAATGCCAGAAGTTCTCCTTCCCTGATTCCTGTCCAGAACAGAATTTCAAATATCAAATAATCTTCACTCCCCGGCTCAATCCCGGCAATAAATCTGTCATATTCTGCTTTTGTCCAGAATTCCAACTTATTTGCATCCGATTTCCCCATCTTTTTTACTTTCTTACATGGATTTTCCTTCAGATTATAAATTTTCTGTGCATGATTAAACAATGCATTCAACTGGTTCTGAATCATGCGTTCATAAGTCTTGCTGTAACCTTTTTCTTGAATGGTATTCTGCCACTGGATTACATCTGCCGGTGTGATCTCATTCATTTTTCTTGTTCCAAAATACGGAACAATGTGCTTGTTCATCATATGCTGCTTGTTACGGATTGAATTTTCTTTCAGTTCATTCTTTTTATCTTCAAAATAGACTTGAATAAAACTGTTCATCTCCATCTTCATATCCGCCGCAGTCTTTCTTATGAACTCCTTTTCATAATTCAATGCTTCTTTCTTTGTCTTAAACCCTCTTTTCAGCTTCTGCGTCTTCTTTCCTGTCCAGTCAATATAACGGAAGCTCACATACCAGGTTCCCTGTGTTTTGTCTTTGTAAGCTGACATCTTAAACCCTCCTTCATACTGCTCTCTGAGAGCATCCATAAAATTTTGTTTCCCAGTAGGGACGTGGAATCTTTCCACGAACTGCCACATACCCTTCCTTTACCAGTTCATCATTGAGCTGTTTCAGAATCGAATATGCTTTACTGCGTTTCACATCTAATTCTTCCATGACATCATCAACGGTCATCATATAATTAGTTCTCATAGCGTCCTCCTTTCCAGTCACTTTTGTGACTCTTTCGTTGTCCTCTTATAATAATTCACTTTTGTGAATTTGTCAATAAACATTTGCGAATTTAATTTTTCTATTCCAAAGTGTTTTATAATCCGCTCTGAAAAAACAACCTCTTTCGCATCATTCACTTTTGTGCTAGAATAGAATCACAAATATTATTAAGGAGGCAGCACATCATGGTAGGTAAAAAAATCCGGGCATACCGGGAATTCAGAGGATACAGTCAGATACAGTTAGCCGAGCTGTCCGGCATTAATGTTGGTACGATAAGAAAATATGAACTTGGAATCCGGAATCCAAAACCGGATCAGTTAGAAAAGATAGCAACCGCACTGGGATTAAATGTAAGTGTTTTTCTGGATTTTAATATTGAAACAGTCGGAGATGTACTCTCTCTGTTATTTTCTATTGATGATTCAGTGAATCTTTCACTTGCTGAGACACCCAATCAGAAGATTTCGCTGACTTTTGATAATCCTACAATGCAGGACTTTTTCAGGAAATGGTGTCAATTTAAAAATGTCTATGAAAAGGAAAAAGCTGAGATATTAGCTATCGAAGATGAAGATAAAAGACAGAAAGAACTGGATAAGCTAAACGCTACCCAGGAAGAATGGAAACTACGTGCTATGGGAACTACGATAGGTTGTCATACTATCGTCAAAAAAGGCAGCGAGGACAATACTGTCAGGGTTTATGATTTGACTTAATTTTAGCATTTATAGAAAGTGTGTCGAAATGGTTACTTTTAGATTAATTGAAGAAACTGATCAATATCTTATTTATTGGTATTTTCCAAATGGTAATGAAGATGAAATGCATGGAATTATACTAATTGACAAATTAAATGAGACTGTAGAAATTCAGAAAATGGCACATGATGATTTTTCTCATATTGTTACTGTAGATGAGCAAAATGAACTCCGAAATTCTGTTAATGACACGAGAAAAGAAGAAGGACTTCCACTTTTAACCGAAGAAGAATGGCCTTCAGCATCAACTGCGTTTAAAAAAACTTTTTTTGCAGATCATGCTATCAGTAAAATCATAGAAAGTTATAATTCCGGGGAAATTTTAAAAGAAGGAATGTCTGCTTGGTATTAAAAGCCAAAATTATATATTTTGTTATCATTCTGTTATCACAAACGGTTGTCAGGATAATCTCCCGTCAACCGTTTTTCTTTATCATTCGTTATTCTTTTCCGATTGATTTAACTTTTCTAGGCAACAGAAAAACCCCGGAAATCTCACGATTCCGGGGCATCTTACGCTTGGACACAAAGTTATCTTTCGATAACACTATATATAATCTATCTGCTAATCAGTGATTACTCGATGATTGTAGCAACCTTACCTGATCCTACTGTACGTCCACCCTCACGGATAGCGAAGTTAAGACCCTGCTCCATAGCGATTGGATGAATCAATTCGATTGTCATCTCTACGTTATCACCAGGCATGCACATTTCAACACCATCTGGTAAGTTACAAACACCAGTTACGTCAGTTGTTCTGAAGTAGAACTGTGGACGGTAGTTGTTGAAGAATGGAGTATGACGTCCACCTTCATCTTTTGTTAAAACGTAAACCTGAGCTGTGAATTTCTTATGGCAAGTTGTGCTACCTGGAGCAACAAGAACCTGTCCTCTTTCAACATCTTCTCTCTTAATACCACGAAGAAGAGCACCAATGTTATCACCAGCCTGAGCCTCATCAAGAAGCTTACGGAACATCTCGATACCTGTTACAGTAGTCTTTGTGATCTCGTCCTTGATACCAACGATTTCAACTTCCTCATTTACATGAAGAACACCACGCTCTACTCTACCAGTTGCTACAGTACCACGACCTGTGATTGTGAAGATATCCTCGATAGGCATAAGGAATGGCTGATCTGTTGCACGCTGTGGATCTGGAATGAAGCTGTCAACAGCATCCATAAGTTCCATGATCTTATCTCCCCACTCTCCGTTAGGATCTTCAAGAGCCTTAAGAGCAGAACCCTTGATGATTGGGCAACCTTCGAAACCATACTCTTCAAGAGCTTCTGTTACTTCCATCTCTACTAATTCGATAAGTTCTTCATCGTCAACCATATCACACTTGTTAAGGAATACAACGATGTAAGGAACGTTAACCTGACGAGAAAGTAAGATATGCTCTTTTGTCTGAGCCATAACACCATCCGTAGCAGCTACTACAAGGATAGCACCATCCATCTGAGCAGCACCAGTGATCATGTTCTTTACATAATCGGCATGGCCTGGGCAGTCAACGTGTGCGTAATGTCTCTTCTCTGTCTGATACTCAACGTGAGCAGTAGAGATTGTGATACCACGCTCTCTCTCTTCTGGAGCCTTATCAATATCTTCAAAGTTCTCAGCTTCGTTACCTGCTACTCTTGCAGCAAGTACCTTTGTGATAGCAGCTGTTAATGTTGTTTTACCATGATCGACGTGACCGATGGTACCAATGTTACAATGGGGTTTGGTTCTTTCAAACTTTTCTTTAGCCATTTTAAATTATCCTCCTTTAATACATAGGCAATGCGCCTAATACACTTTTCGCTTTAAATCACGCTATGGGCACTATTATATTGCAAATCTGGCGATTTTTCAAGTGTTTTTCCCATAAACGTGATGATTTTCATATAGTAGATTGTTATCATTCGAACAAAAACCTCTTACAAAGAATATTTTCTTTATAAATGATAACAAATATCTGATTTTTTATTCAGCATTTTTTGCTGCAAGTACCTTGTCCTGTACATTCTTAGGGCACTTGTCATATCTCTCAAAGAACATAGAGTAGTTACCACGTCCCTGAGTTGTAGAACGAAGTTCTGTTGAGTAACCGAACATCTCAGCAAGTGGAACAAACGCTCTAACAATCTTTCCACCACCGATGTCATCCATACCTTCGATCTGACCACGCTTAGCGTTCAGACTTCCGATAACGTCACCCATGTATTCCTCTGGCATAGTAACTTCAACCTTCATGATAGGCTCAAGAAGAACTGCGTTGCCCTTCTTCATAGCATCCTTGAATGCCATAGAACCTGCAATGTGGAATGCCATTTCACTAGAATCGACTTCATGGTATGAACCATCCCATACAGTAGCATGTACACCAAGTACAGGGAATCCACCGAGGATACCTGCCTGAGCAGCTTCCTCAATACCTTCACCAACAGCTGGGATGTATTCCTTAGGAATTGCACCACCGACTACTGTTGACTCAAACTTGAATGGTTCCTCACCATTAGGATCCATTGGCTCAAACTTAACTTTACAATGACCATACTGACCACGACCACCAGACTGCTTAGCATACTTGCTGTCGATGTCAACTGGAGTTGTAAATGTTTCTTTATAAGCAACCTGAGGAGCACCTACGTTAGCTTCTACATTGAACTCACGGAGAAGTCTGTCTACGATAACTTCCAAGTGAAGCTCACCCATACCTGCGATGATCGTCTGACCAGTTTCCTGATCTGTATGAGCACGGAATGTAGGATCTTCTTCAGCAAGCTTTGCTAAAGCTTCACCCATCTTACCCTGGTCATTCTTTGTCTTAGGCTCGATAGCGAGCTCGATAACAGGCTCTGGGAATTCCATAGATTCCAAAATAACAGGATGCTGTTCGTCACAGATTGTATCACCTGTTGTTGTAAGCTTAAATCCAACGGCTGCAGCGATATCTCCAGAGTATACCTTATCAATTTCGCTACGGCTGTTAGCATGCATCTGTACGATACGACCAACACGCTCTTTCTTCTGCTTTGTAGCATTCAGGACATAAGAACCTGAGTTCAATGTACCGGAATATACACGGAAGAATGCGAGCTTACCTACGAATGGGTCAGTCATGATCTTAAATGCAAGTGCTGCAAATGGCTCATCATCAGAAGACTTACGAACAACTTCGTTACCTTCTTCATCTGTACCTGTGATATCAGGGATATCTGTTGGTGCAGGCATGAACTCTACAACACCATCAAGCAGCTTCTGAACACCCTTGTTCTTATATGCAGAACCACAATATACAGGTACTGCTTCACAAGCGATTGTTCCTTTACGAAGAGCTTTCTTTAACTCGTCGATGCTTGGTTCTTCACCTTCAAGATACTTCTCTAACAAGTCATCATCTAACTCGCAGACTTTCTCAATCAGGTTGTTATGCCATTCATCAGCAAGATCTTTGAGGTCATCAGGTACATCTGTAATCTCGATGTCCGTTCCCTCATCATTTTTATAGTAGTATGCATCCATCTCGAACAGATCGATCAGTCCGATAAAATCATCTTCCTTACCAATTGGAATCTGAACAGGGATTGCATTTTTTCCAAGACGGTCAATGATCGTCTGTACTGACATGAAGAAATCTGCACCCATTTTATCCATCTTGTTGATGAATGCCATACGAGGTACATTGTATGTGTCAGCCTGACGCCATACGTTCTCTGACTGTGGTTCAACACCGGCTTTGGCATCAAACACACCTACTGCACCATCAAGTACACGAAGGGAACGCTCAACCTCAACTGTGAAGTCTACGTGGCCCGGTGTATCAATGATGTTGATACGATGCTCTAAAGCACCCGGTTTCTTCTTATGATGATCCTCAAGTGTCCAGTGACATGTTGTAGCAGCAGAAGTAATTGTGATACCTCTTTCCTTTTCCTGCTCCATCCAGTCCATTGTTGAGGCTCCATCATGTGTCTCACCGATCTTATAGTTTACACCAGTGTAATATAAGATACGCTCTGTTAATGTAGTCTTACCGGCATCAATATGTGCCATGATACCGATATTTCTAGTTCTATCAAGTGGATATTCTCTTCCAGCCAAGACCCTTACCTCCTAATTTAGTACAATATTCCATAACGGAATGTTACCTGATATGCCCTGCTGCACAAGCCTGTGCAGCATATGACACCGCTGATTACCAACGATAATGTGCAAAAGCCTTGTTTGCCTCTGCCATCTTGTGCATATCTTCTTTTCTCTTAACTGCTGCTCCTGTATTGTTTGCAGCATCCAAAATTTCATTAGCAAGTCTTTCCTTCATGGTCTTCTCGCCTCTCTTACGAGAGAAAAGAGTAAGCCAACGAAGAGCCAAAGCCTGTCTTCTATCAGGTCTTACCTCGATTGGTACCTGATAAGTTGCTCCACCAATACGTCTAGCCTTAACTTCGAGCTGAGGCATAATGTTATTCATAGCTTCTTCGAATACTTCCAAAGCGTCCTTACCGGACTTCTCTGCTACCTGTTCGAAAGCGCCATAAACGATTTTCTGAGCAACACCCTTCTTACCATCTAACATAATATTGTTGATCAACTTAGTAACAACCTTGTTCTGGTAAACAGGATCTGCTAATACATCTCTTTTCTGAATATGTCCTTTACGTGGCACGTTACTTCCCTCCTTAACATTATTTAGCAATACTAACAGCCGACACTGCTTCTAACGTATCACTATTTTCATTAATTCATCGGTACTCACGATACTCTGTGTCCGCACCAGGTTAATTGGTAAAATTAATCCGGCACTTCCCCAAATTAGTGAATGTTCATGGTTTCCTATTTCTTAGGTCTCTTTGCTCCATACTTAGAACGGCCCTGCTTTCTATTTGCAACACCTGCTGTATCGAGTGTACCACGTACGATATGATATCTTGTACCTGGTAAGTCCTTTACTCTACCACCACGGATAAGAACAACGCTATGCTCCTGTAAGTTATGACCCTCACCTGGGATGTAGCTTGTTACTTCGATACCGTTAGAGAGACGAACTCTGGCTGTTTTTCTAAGAGCTGAGTTAGGCTTCTTAGGTGTAGCTGTACGAACTGCAGTACAAACACCTCTCTTCTGTGGAGAGCTCTGTGCTACAACCTTCTTGTTAAGAGAGTTGTATGTGTACTGAAGTGCAGGAGAATTAGACTTCTTTGTAGAAACCTTTCTTCCCTTTCTTACTAACTGGTTAAATGTTGGCATTAATTTCACCTCCTATGATTATAATAAACAAGTTTTAAGCTGTGCATACTAAGTAAAAATACGCACTAGGTTAGTGTAACACCCCGGTGCGTACTTGTCAACTGTTATTTTAAACGGATTATCTTAACCCGCGAATTCTGTATAAAAAAGTATCGATTCGTTTTGTTTGCCGGAAAAAAGTAACTGATCTGGCTCTTCAATGTCTTGTCAAACTTTTTGACTCCATTCAGCCTATAAACGGCACAATGCGTCGTAGAACAAAGCAGTATCTCACCTCCCGCGATCTGAACATTGGTATAATCTGATGCCACCGATGTATTTAATACTTCTGCACCATCTGCCGTATATACCTTCATCAGACCGGCATCACTATTTTTCTGTAAGATCACTCCCACATGGGCATCATCTAAAAAGGCACTCTGTATTTCTTCTTTGAATTCTTTTTTTCCTGCCTGCTTAGGCTGCTTCATGTTTGTCCAAAGGTAGAATCCGCTTTCTCCAAAAAGGCAGACATCAAAATTGCCCATAAAGTTTACCTTTGAAATCAGCGTATCATTATAATTATGCGCACCTACCAGACAATTTGCATTTTTGCCTACATCCGTGAAATTGTAAAATGCAACACGGCTCTGCGCCGTTCCTGCGGTTACACAAAGATAGGCTGCAACGACACTGCTCCCATCCGGCGACAGATCGACATCCACCGGATATCCATCTTCTACATTAGTAGGAATCTCTGCCAGGAGCTGTTCTGACTTCTGAAACGGATCATACAGCGCAATCGTGTTAGAAGAATTTTCTTCCATCACAACCGCGACCACTCCCTGTTCAGAGATACAAGCCTGCACGATCGGATAATCTACAGAAAAGGACACTCCGGTATCTTCGCCTTTATATGCAAAAAGATCTTTTCCGCCAATATCCGCTACTACCACACTGGAGCCGCAGGCATCTGCCTTTGGTTCTGCCATATCGTAGCTGCCACTCCAAACTGACTGTCCTTTTCGGTCTACTGCTGTCACACCATCTCTTCCATAGCGGATGATCCCGTCATCATATGCAATATATTTCATGGAATTTCCATCTTTTACATAGGTAGAATATTCTACCTTATAAGAAGAATACTTACGATTGACAAACCAGTGAAATCCCAGATAAAAAATAGCTGCACATACAAATATCACCGCTATTGTGATCAGGATAAACTTTCGTTTTTTCTTTTTCTGTTCGTTTAGTGCTATGACATCAAACGAGCGTCCGATTAAACTTTCCATTCTATTTCCTCTTAGTCTATACATTACTTATACTGCAGCTTTTATTTCTTTTCAGACTGCATACAGAGAAAATTATAACGTATCAACTCCTTCTTCGCAAGACCACAAGACACCCGTTCCATACTTCAGAGAATATTCCAGAGTAAAATGTTTCTTTTTGCCTAAATTCTTTTACCCTTTATACGCCGGCAGGATCAATCTCTGCCCCTCCTTTATTTTATCACCGTTTTTAATTCCGTTTGCCTTTTTTACCATCTTCATACATGCCATTGTATGATATTGCCGCCACACGATCTGACTTAATGTATCACCGCTGCGCACCACATAGCTTGCATTTTTCTGTTTCACAGATACTACTGCCTTTGTTTTTTTCTTACTGTCTGTAACAGCATTTGTTGTCACATGGGTTTTGCTTTTTTTACCATTTTTTGCATTTGCAGCAGCACGGCTTTTGGCGCGTGCACTAGATTTTGCAATGGCTTTTTCTTCGCTGTCAGAACCTGTATCTGTATTTGCTTTTGCACTTTCTTTTGTCTTATATAGGACATCAGACTGCTGCTTTTTTTCTTTCTTTTCTGTCTTTTTCTCATCTGTTTTCTGCTTCGGTGCATCTGTTACATTCGTTGTATGCTTGTCCTCTATTTTTTCTTTCTGTTTTTCTGCATTCTCTGTCTTTTCAGATACACTTTCTTCTTTTTCCGTCTTTTCTGATGAACCTTCCTTCTGTGCCTTTTCACTTGCAGCAGGCGATTCCGTAACCATTGTTGCAGCATCAGATAAGGTTTCGATCGTCTTTTCCAGATCATCCATCTTTTTACTGCTTTGCATAAGCATATTAACACCTAACACGGTAAGAAGCACTAACAGTACCGCTGCACTATATCTTGCCAGATGAACAGAGTTTTTTTCTTCTTCCTTTTTATGTACTGCTGCACGCACATTTGCTGTCACTTTATCACTGTATCCAGCCTCAAAGCTTTTCTTTTCTTTCCCAAGCAGCATATAATCCTGCATCAGAGGATTTTTCTGATAAAAGATAAAATATCCGGTCTGCTCTGCCCATTCTCCGGATGTAAGACAAAAGAGTTTTTCCTCCTTTTCGCTTAAATCTTCCCGAAAAAACAGCATACCTTCCTTTTGAAAATACATATTCTGTATGTAACGCTGCATCTGTTCCATCCGACTGTTTTGCATACTCACACTACATCCCCAGCCAAGAATCTGTGCTCCGGTAAAATGCTGACTGATCAGCTTATGGGCGTCTTTCCACTGCTGCTCTGTCAGTTCTTCCTCTGCATTTCCTACATCTGCTTCCACCGCAACAGCACCATATACAAAAGGAATCCCCTGCACCTCTTTCTCTCCCATAGCACCCAGCAGGATAACAAACGCTTTCTCCTGCTTTTTTTGAAAGATCTGATGCATATATGTAATCACATAATCTTCTATATAAATGCGGCTGCTTTGTCCGGGTTCTCCTACCTGACGGATATTTTCCGGAAATCTTTCAAAACAATATCCTTTTTTATTTTCTGTTTTCTGACTCTCCATACTTTCTGACACCTCTCTTTTCCATCCTGCTGTGAGGATGTCTAGGATTGTAACACGATGCCTCTTCAAATTTTGTCGAAAAAACAGTACTTTTTCTTAGATTTTCTCGAAAAAATTCGACGGTATGGTATTTTTTGAAAAAATATATTCCCCGTAGGTTTACCTGTTTCTTTTTATGGAAATGCTATAGATACATTTTCAGTTGATATTACACGTAGGTTTCGTGTCTTTGCGCACCTGACACCAAACCGTTATACGCAAAAACGTGCGCAGAAATGAGGAATTTTATGCAGCTTTTAAAGAAGAAAAAAGAACCGGTTTCCCCAAAAGCATCCCTTGCCCCTAATCCGGTATGTTACTATAACATCCATCAGTCAAAAGCATTTCATGATTTTGTTCTCCAGCTGACCCTTCTCAAAGAAAAGATTCAGTCTGCACATCAGATGCCAATCTTTCTCTGCATCGGTTCTGACCGTGCTACCGGTGACTGCTTTGGTCCCATTGTAGGCAACAAGCTTCTGCATGCCTTTGCCAAAAGCCGTAAACTGTCTTCGCTCCCGATCATTTACGGCACACTGTCATCTCCTGTACACGCTGTCAATCTTGCTTCCACAATCGAACAGATCCACACTACCTTTGACAATCCGTATATCATCGCCATTGATGCCTCGCTCGGCATCCGACAACACATTGGCTATGTCACCTTTGGTGCCGGACCACTCCTTCCCGGTATCGGTGTTCAAAAAGATCTTCCTTACATCGGAAACTCTGCTATCACAGGAATCGTCAATCTTGCCGGTCAAAACAGTCACACCACCCTGCAGACCACAAGACTCTCTACAGTTGTAGAACTCGCTTCCTTCGTTTCCAATGCCATCATCGAAGTATATTCCTAAAAAGAATAAAATACCAAAGCAAAAAGGAGTGCTTTCGCACTCCTACATATCTACTCTGCCTTCCAAAGCCCGATATAAAGTCACTTCATCAATATATTCCAGATCACCACCGGCCGGAACACCACTCGCAATGCGGCTGACTTTGATTCCTAATGGCTTGATCAATTTACTGATATAAGTAGCGGTAGTATCTCCTTCCAGATTTTTATTCGTCGCTACAATGACTTCATCCACATCGCCCTGCAGTCGGACCATCAGCTCACTTAGACGGATATCCTGTGGTCCAATCCCTGCCATTGGAGAGATTGCGCCATGAAGGACGTGATAGACTCCATCAAACTTTCCTGTTTTTTCATATGCTGCAAGATCACGCGGATTTTCCACTACCATAATCTGTCTATGATTCCTCTTAGGATTCGCACAGATTGGGCAAAGCTCTTCATCCGTATATGTGCAGCACTCTTTACAATAGCGCACATTTTTCTTAGCATTTGTCATCGCCAAGGAAAGTCCTTCAACCTGATCTGCAGGCATATTCAAAATATGAAATGCTAACCTTTGCGCTGACTTTGCACCGATTCCCGGCAAATGTGACAATTGTTCTACCAGATTACTGATCTGGGCACTATAAAAATCCATCTTAGAACAGACCTCCCAGTCCTCCACCAAGACCACCGGTCAACTGTGTCATCACTGCGCTGTTTTCTTCTTCCATCTGACGCAGTGCTTCGTTTGTCGCAGCCACGATCAGATCCTCTAACATCTCAATATCGTCCGGATCAACAACTTCTTCTGCAAGCTTTACAGACAAGATTTCTTTTTTGCCGGATACACGCACCTTTACGGCACCGCCACCTGCTGTTCCTTCCCATTCCTTTTCTTCTAACTCTTTGGTCTTTTCTTCCATCTGACGCTGCATTCTCTGTGCCTGCTTCATCAGATTATTCATATTTCCCGGCATTGCGCCTCCCGGAAAACCTCCACGTTTTGCCATCTTACTTATCCTCCTTTATTGATACTCAATCCCTTCAAAATGAATCAGATGAGAGATATCTTCATATTCCCGATTTACCTTTTCGTCAACTGTACGCGTTTCAATCTCCACTTCTTTTCCAATAATGTTTTGAATCACCTGCTTTAAGCACTGCAACTCATGTGCATCATTCTGCAAAAAGAAGTCTTCATTTAATTTGTTGGTAAACTGCAAAAGCAGTCCACCCTGATCAGAAAGTATATTTTTAGCCTGCGATAGCATATTTTCTCCCGGCTGCCCATACGCCACCAGAATTTCATTCCAGCGCGAGATTACTTCCTTTACATCCTCCGGAAGTGCTTTTGGTATAATCTTTGGCTTTTGCAGTTCCTGAATCTGCTCTGCATTCGCATGTACTGCCATGCTCTCAGACGGCTGTGCCACAAAAGCACCCTCCTCCAGCTTCTTTTCAAGGGCAGACAGACGCGCTGCTAATGTTGTAACGTCCTGTTCCTGATCCATCTGCGGCTTACAAAGCTTGATAAGTGTCACTTCTACCAACACCCGCTTTTGTGATGCGTAACGAATTTGATTTGATAAATCTGATAATATACGAATATATCGTATTAAAAGATTTACGTCAACCATTTTTGCTTCCTCTGCCATCTGTATACGCTGTTCCTCCGACACATCCAAAAGCTCACTTCCCTTTTCCGAAGCATCCACCAACATAAGCCCGCGCAGATACCAGATAAACTCACTGACAAACTGACTTAAATCACGTCCGGTCATCATCATTTCATCGATCAGAGAAATGCAGCTGATCACATCCTGTTCCACAATATTTCGGAACATCCTGCTATATACGATCGTATCTACCGCACCGAGAACCTCTAACACATTTTCGTAGGTCAGCTTCTGTCCCAGATAAAAAGCAATGCACTGATCTAACAAGCTTAACCCATCACGCATAGAACCATCTGCCATCTTTGCCACATAGCGCAATGCCTTGTCTTCTGCTTCCACCTGCTCACGATCGACTAACTCCCGCAATCTTTGTGCGATCGTATCAATCGATATCCTATGGAAATCATATCTCTGACATCTGGAATGAATCGTAATCGGAATCTTATGCGGCTCCGTCGTTGCCAAAATAAAAATAACATACGAAGGCGGCTCTTCTAACGTTTTAAGCAGTGCATTAAACGCTCCCGTAGACAACATATGTACCTCATCGATAATATAGACTTTGTATTTTCCCTCTGCCGGAGAATACTGCACTTCTTCTATAATATCACGCACATTGCCTACACCATTATTAGACGCAGCATCAATTTCAATCACATTCATTGACGCCTGACGGTTGATCTTTTTACAGATTTCACACTCATTACACGGATTTCCATTGACCGGATGCTCACAGTTGACCGCCTTCGCTAAAATCTTAGCCACTGTTGTCTTTCCGGTTCCTCTGGTTCCGCAAAAAAGATAGGCATGCCCAATACGATCCGTTTCAATCTGATTTCGCAGCGTCGTTACAATATGATCCTGCCCTTTGACTTCATCAAACTCTCCCGGTCGAAATTTTCGATATAATGCCGTATAAGACATGCTTACTTCCTCCTGCGATTACAATATTCTATCTGCTTTACGCGCTGATCGGTCAATCACCAAAACAGATACCCATTCCTTTTACTTCTTTAATAATAGAAGAATTTGGATCTACCATCTTTAACTTTCCTGCCACTTCCTCCAAAGGAACCGGAACCGTTTCACCGTTACATAAACCTACCATATATCCATATTTTTCTTCGATAATAAGATTTGCTGCTGCAGCACCCAGTCTGCTTGATATTACTCTGTCATAAGGACAAGGTTCTCCACCTCTCTGCATATGTCCCGGAACGGTAATACGTACTTCCTGACCGGTTCTTTCCTCGATTTCCTTTCCAACCTGATAAGAAATGGATGGATATGGATTTGCTTTTCTTTTTGCCTTTAATTCTTTCTTTGACAATGCCGCATCTTCCTTTGAAATAGCACCTTCTGCTACTGCAAGGATAGAGAAACGTTTTCCTTCTTTCGTTCTCTTTTCTAATGCTTTGATCACAGAATCAATGTCATAAGGAATCTCTGGAAGAAGAATGATGTCTGCTCCACCGGCAATACCTGCATGCAGTGTCAGCCATCCGACCTTATGTCCCATTACTTCTACGATAAATACGCGTCCATGTGATGCAGCCGTCGTATGAATACAATCGATTGCATTTGTTGCAATATTAACTGCGCTCTGGAAACCAAATGTAATATCAGTTCCCCAGATATCATTGTCAATTGTCTTAGGAAGCGTTACTACATTACAGCCTTCTTCTCTTAAAAGATTTGCTGTCTTATGTGTTCCATTTCCACCGAGGATTACAAGACAGTCTAACTTCCACTTTTTATAGTTGTCTTTCATTGCCTTTACCTTATCCAGACCATTTTCATCCGGATCACGCATATACTTAAACGGCTGTCTTGATGTCCCAATGATCGTGCCACCCTCTGTCAGGATTCCAGAAAAATCCTGTGGCTTCAGCAAACGATAATTACCATAGATCAATCCTTTATATCCTTCTAAGATACCATAGATTTCCACATCATCCGCATACTTCTGATACAATGTTTTTGCCACTCCACGCATTGTTGCATTTAAACTCTGGCAGTCACCGCCACTTGTTAAGAAACCAATTCTTTTCATCGATCGACCTTCCTTTCTCCTCCGTTGTTATCCAACTCTTTTTCCCGCTCTTTGGTATATCCCCACCTGCGGTTTGCTATCACATATACCACCACATATCCTGCTGCCACCAATAATATCAAAACCAGCAAAATCTTTGGTGAAATAATTACTTTTCCTGTCAAAAACACCATTTTTCCCTTTATTTTAATTTCCAAATATCCTCATTGTACTGTGCAATTGTTCTGTCAGAAGAGAAGAATCCTGCCTTGCTGATATTTACAAGCATTTTCTCTGCCCATTCTTCTCTGTCTTCATAGTCATTCAGTGCCTGCTCTTTTACACGGATATAGTCCTTGATATCTAACAATGTCATAAACCAGTCCTTCGTAACCAGTTCCATGTACAAACGGATCAGGCTCTTCTTATTGCCAACGGCAAACATTTCTTTGCTGATGATAAAATCAACAAGCTTTGCAATTTCCGGATCAGTATCATAATATTTTTCTGCCGAATAATCTGCCTTAGCATAGTGTTCGATTACTTCATTGCTTGACTCACCAAAGATATAAATATTATCCTCTCCAACAAACTGATGAATCTCAACATTGGCACCGTCCTCTGTTCCAAGTGTGATCGCACCATTTAACATAAACTTCATATTACCGGTACCACTTGCCTCCTTAGAAGCTAGCGAAATCTGCTCTGAAATATCTGCTGCCGGAATAATCTTTTCAGCATAGGTTACATTGTAGTTTTCCAGCATCACAACACTCAGATATGGGCTGACATCCGGATCATTTTTGATAACCTCTGATAAGCAAAGGATCAAATGAATAATATCTTTGGCAATCGTATAAGCCGGCGCCGCCTTTGCTCCAAAAATCATGGTAATCGGTGTCTTTGGCTTATTTCCTGCCTTGATCTGCATATATTTATAGATGATGTATAATGCATTCATCTGCTGTCTCTTGTATTCATGCAGTCTTTTAACCTGAACATCGAAAATAGAGTTCTCATTGATCTCAATGCCCTCTTTTTTCTTCAGATATTCTTTGAACTGTACTTTCTTTTCGTTTTTAATCTCAAGCAGACGTTTCAGATCTGCTGCCTGATTAGCTGCCGTATATAATTTTTCCAGCTCAGCAGCGTCCTTCTTATATCCATCGCCAATCTTTTCACTGATAAAATCAGCTAATTCGTGATTGCAATGCAACAGCCAGCGGCGGAATGTAATACCATTTGTTTTATTATTAAATTTGTTTGGATAAATATCCTTAAATGGCTTTAACTCACTTTCTTCCAATATCTTTGTATGAAGAGCGGCAACACCATTGACACTAAATCCATAGTGGATATCAATATGAGCCATATGAACACGCTCTTCCTTATCAATAATGTAAACTCTCTCATCCTGATATTTTTCCCGAACCTTAACATCTAACATCTTTATGATCGGTATCAGCTGTGGTACAACTCTGTCAAGGAACCACAATGGCCATTTTTCCAAAGCCTCTGCAAGAATCGTATGATTGGTATATGCACACATACTGGAAACGATACGGATTGCATCATCCATCTCGATACCGCGGTTTACCAAAAGACGAATCATTTCCGGAATCACCATTGTTGGATGGGTATCATTGATCTGGATCACTGCATAATCCGGAAGATCATACAAATTGCTTCCCTTTGCAAGTGCTTCATCAATAATAAGCTGTGCTGCGTTGCTCACCATGAAATACTGCTGATAAATACGAAGAAGCTGTCCCTGATAATCACTGTCATCCGGATACAAAAACAATGTCAGATTCTTTGCAATATTTTCTTTATCAAAATAGATGCTATCTCCCTGCACAATAGAATCGTCTACCGTATCAAGGTCAAATAACTTCAATGTATTACACTGATTATCATAACCTGTCACATCAATCTCATACATAACAGACTGTACTTTTTTGCCTCCAAGCAGCACCGGATAACTTACATCTGTACGACGAAGCCAGCTCTGATCTGTAATCCAGGGATTTGGCACTTCCTTCTGAAGATTGTGGTCAAATTTCTGCTGAAACAGTCCCAGATGATAGTTTAATCCGATACCATCTCCCGGAAGTCCTAACGTTGCGATGGAATCCAAAAAGCAGGCTGCCAGACGTCCCAAGCCACCATTACCAAGAGATGGTTCTAACTCAATTTCCTCAATCTCTGCCATATTCTTCCCGTGACGTTTCAGTGCTTCTGCCACCTGATCATAAATACCAAGATTGATCAGATTGTTGGATAATAATTTACCGATCAAAAACTCTGCGGAAATATAATATACCTTTTTCTTTCCCTGAAGCTTTCCCTTATTCTGCATGATATCTTTTGTTAAATGCAAAAGACTGTGATAGATTTCTTCATTGCTTGACTTCGATGCAATACTTTCAATTTCGTTCTCGTACATGTTTTCTCTCCTTTGACTCTTTATTTATATATAAATCATTGCAAAACACTTTTATAAATCTCTTTTGAAATCTCTGCATACCTTTTTACTGACTCGCAAACCCCCGTGCTTCGCAGCCGCTTCCTTTTCTTTTGAAATTTCTGCATATCTTTTTTACTGACTCGTAAAACCCGTGCTTCGCACTTCCCATCCTGCTTCGCAGGACGTTTTGCTCGTTAATGAGCGCAAGAAAAGTAAATGTCTGCTTCGCAGCCGCTTCCTTTTCTTTTGAAATTTCTGCATATCTTTTTTTACTGACTCGCAAAACCCGTGCTTCGCACTTTCCATCCTGCTTCGCAGGACGTTTTGCTCATTAATGAGCGCAAGAAAAGTAAATGTCTGCTTCGCAGCCGCTTCCTTTTCTTTTGCGCTCATTACATTATAGCATAATTCCTTACAAAAAACAGCAGATACTACAGAAACATTTTCATATGAACATTTTCATCGGACATACTATTTTCAGATACAGCCTTTTGATAAAGATGCGGCTATAGTAAAATTTTCTTAGCAGCTTAGCACATTCCTTTTGATAAAACCGGTATTCCCTGTCACTGATCTCACTCTGTGCAAACACTGCTTTTTCTATAATCTCAGACAGTCTTTTATCGTCTATGTCCACCTCTGCATCCTGCCGTTTCAAACTTTTTTCCACCACAAGCAGTATCCACTCCTGCTCACGGCATGCTGCAACCTGTCTTATCCCTGCCAGCCGTAAAAGATACAGCATGCCTTCCGTGTGTGCCACAATCTTTTCGCGCAGAGCAGTTGCCTTGTGTTCGCATTTTAGATAACGCCAGCATCTTATCCTCGGATAACCGATCATTCCTGCTAAGATTCCAAGCAGGCAGACGAGCAGACCGATCCTCTTTGCTGCTTTCTTAGTTCCTGCCGTAGAATGCTTGGATGCCGCAGGCTTTGGCGTACTTGTCACTGCCACGGGTGTCGGTGTACTTTCTAAAGTTTCTTCTGTCTGCGTTCCCTCTGTTTTTTCAGGAAGCGATACATTCTTTTTTGTCGGAAGCGGTGTTTCTGTCTGTGTTTTTTCTCTTCTATGCGTTCCCGAGCTATCCGGCGTCATTTCTGCCGGTATCCAGCCACCCCACTCACTAAACACCTCTGTCCATGCATGCGCGTCAGAGTCTAATATCTCCGCTGTATATGTACCATCCCCATTTTCTTTAAATGCATCCACTTCTATTTTGTAACCGGAAGCGTATCTTGCCGGTACCCCTATCTCGCGTAAAAGCAATGTTCCCGCTGTTGCAAAATGTTCACAAAAACCTTTTTTCTGATGAAACAAAAAATATTCTACATAGTCCTGTCCGTCCGGCACTGTATCTAAGTCCAGACTGTATACCGCCTGATCAGCTAAATATTTTCGAATGGTTGATGCTATTGATAAACAACTGGTCATGTCCCGGTCACACCATCCGTTTTGTCTGTATTCCAAGAGTACCGGATCAACCTGCGACAGCTTCCGAAAGCGGGTAAGCCCATTCTTTGGCAATCGGCAATACTTCTGCTTCACATATTGAATATACTCGTTTGCTACGGAAGGCGACAACATGTCCCATTGTACCGAATAGTATTGTAACTGATACACATTGCCATAGTCAGCTAACGTTGCCATGTTTGTATCTGCAAAAGCAATCAGTTCTTTTAATGTTGCATTTCCCGGCAAAATACTTTTGGTATAAATAGTATTTGCACTACGCTTTATCGTGTCTGCTCCATCCCAGGATAATGCCTGCTCTCCATTCTGGTCTGTTGTACCCGGCACATCGCAAAAATACGGCAGATATGTATGATTGCTGCTTTTGCCGGATCCCACATAGTCAATCTGTACCTGACCGACTCTTTTTTGCGAGTCCCACGGATGTTCTTCATCTATAGTTCCTTCAAATCCATTTTGAGCATAATCATAATTGATATTCCAATATTCCTCTTGCATCTCCTTAGTCGAAAAGATTTTTTTAAATTCATTCTCCTTCGGATAACTCCATTTTCCATTCTGATATTCCCCTCCGGTAAATCCTTTCAGGTAAACATCTGCTGTAGGTTTCATACCAAAAGTAACTTTTAGAACTGTTCTGTCATTATATTTTGGTTCTGTATTGCTAAGACTTCCATCATCATCCATATAAAACCATTTGCGTAACTTCCACGCTGTTTTTTCCACTTCTTCTTTTGCCATGTGCTCCATCCGGTGCTGCCACTGCAGGTACTTTTTATGCCCTTTCAGAAAAAAGTCCTGTGTGCCTGCACTACAGAGTAGTGCCAGCGTCATACTGATAATTCCGGCACTGACTAATATTCCATATCTCGCATAGGGTTTTCTTCTTTTGAGCTTCTCTATAAAAAAGTTTCTTCCGCTTGCCATGTCCTGACAGTTTTTCCATCCACAGCACAGAAGTACGCCAAGTATCAACAAAATCATAGCAAAAAGATCCGGCGTCTTTCCCACACTTAATTCTAAAATAAGTAACAGATAAAGAGGAAGCAGCCCATAAAAGCCCTTCAAAAGTCTTACTGCAAACACTCCCATAAACAAACTGCATACGATACCACACACACATAAAAGACTAAAAAGGTCTGTACTTACCGCCTTTGCTGTAAATGCCGTAAACTGACTGCCATCATAAGCAAGCTTTTTCTGATTAATATAATAAAGAAAAGTTTCTCCCTCTGCCTGCAACTTCTGCCAGTTCCAGACACACCAGAAGCACAACAGTCCCATTGTCAAAAGAATGCCAAGTATCGTGTTTTTCACCCGAAAAAAGCTGCTGATAAAAAGCATAGCAGCTACCATGATACAAACCGGTGCAATACTCCACTTTATCGCAACCGGATAATCAAACACCGTAGAAAAGCTTTGCAGCATACCAAGCAAAAGAAAAACAATCCCAAGCCACGGTATCAAAATTTCCCTTCTCTTCATCGTCCCCTCATCTCCTACTGTATAAGCCATATTTTGTCTGTTACAGCACACAGCCCGTTTCCATTACAGCCAAAGTATCTGTGATGTCAGCGTTTCTTCCAGATTATCAGCCGAATATACGATATTCTGTCCATCATCACTCCGAAGCTGTAAAACACGGTCTAATATAAGCCGTCTGCCTGCCTGTCTGCCACAATTGACCTGTTCATATTCTATCTGCAGATCATACTCCCCGGTCAGATAACTCAGACAGCCAAGCTTTTCCGGAAGCGCATAAATATCCTCTTCCTGTGTGATATAGCATTGTCTGACTCTGTTTTCCTGATGGTTATACCAGACCACACAGCATTCACACTTGGCATGATACAGACTCTCTACAATAGATAAAACTACACTAAGTACCGCCTCCTGATTCCACGCCATTTTCTTTCGCAGTCTTCTCCTGTTTTTTTCTCCCGCCTGTGCTATATCTGTATCAGACAGATCAATCATAAAAGTCACAACATCTTCTAACCGCGGTTCATACTCTCTAATCATCCACGTATTTTCCTTTGCCGATAATTTCCAGTGTATATCACGCATAGGATCTCCCGCACGGTATTCTCGTATCTGAAAACTATCTCTGCCATCGTTATAACGACCATTTGACAAAACATCCGGTTCCATATATCCCTCTTGCCGTTCCTTCGCCACAATCTCCAGCGGCACGGCATAGCGCTTTGGCAGAATCGTAATAATCTCTTCTGTACGGCACCGCTTTTTCCCTATCGGCAGCCTGAATATCTTCAAAGGATCACAACAAAAACCCCGTCTAATAGCTAACGTAACCATTCCGACATGTTCCGGCTCCCACATCATATGCAATTCCGTCTTTCCACTTTTTTCACCGCGCTTTCGCCCTTCTACAGATACCGTCACCCTGCTTTTTCCACGCTGTCCTGTCAGTGCATATTGCTCCCGAAGACAGAGCTTTACTTCCCCTGCCGGCAATATGCTTCTATTTATTACCGCAATGCAGACCGGTATTTTCTTTTTCTTCTCTGCAATCCCAATTGGTACCTTCATTTCCACTTCCAGATGAAAAACACTCCAAAGATTCCACAAAAGTAACACACTTCCCAGAAAAATTTCCACAAATGCAAGAAAAAGAACTGTATTACTGTTATAAATAACAGCCATATAAAATGTGAACACAATCGTCACAATAAATGTAATTGCTTTTTTCATATGTCCCTCAACCCATTTTCTCTTGTCTAACGATAAACTGCCGGTTTCTTTTCCTTCTCGAGAATCTGCCACAACACATCACGAGCCGTTACATGCCCCACTCTTGCCTTTGCGTTGAGTAATATTCTGTGTGCTGTCACATCTAAGAAAATCTCTTCCACATCCTCCGGTACAACATAATCTCTCTCCGACAAAAAAGCATTTGCCTTTGCCATTTTTACCAGCGCAATCGTTCCACGCGGACTGATTCCCAGTTCAATATACGGATTTTCTCTTGTTTTTTTCACAAGCTGACAGATATATTCATAAATCTTATCATCCACATAAACTTCCTCAACTACTTTTTGCATCGTAAGAAGTTTTCCGGCATTCAACACATTTTCCAATGTATCAATGTCGGCGCCACCGCTTTTTCCCTTTGCAATCGCAATCTCATCTTCCAGATCAGGATATCCCATCGTCATGCACAGCATAAAACGATCCATCTGCGACTCAGGAAGCATCTGCGTTCCAACACTTCCTGTCGGATTTTCCGTTGCGATTACAACAAACGGCTCCGGCACCTGCCTTGTAACGCCATCTACGGTAACCTTCCCCTCTTCCATCACCTCTAAAAGTGCTGACTGCGTCTTAGGAGAAGTACGATTGATCTCATCTCCCAAAAAAAGATTACACATTACTGCTCCCGGCTGATACGCAAAGCTTCCACTTTGCTGCTGATACATCGAAAAGCCTAAAATATCCGACGGCAGCACATCCGGCGTAAACTGTACTCTATTACATTCTAATGCCATCACCTTTGAAAAAGCCAATGCTAATGTCGTTTTTCCTACTCCCGGTATATCATCGATCAAAATATGTCCTCCGGCTAAGATTGCCGCCATTGTCTTTCTGACACATTCGTCCTTTCCGATCACAGCACGCTTTACCTGTGCCATTACCTGAGCCGCCTGCTCATACCACATTTGATTTTTTTCGTCCATGTTTCCCTCCATATATCCCTCAATTTTGTATATTAAATCACCTGAACCTTCTGGTCTGTTGATTGTATCATAACTTTACCTGTTGTCGGTTGGAACCGTATCGTTCTGCCCACCATACCGCCTGTCACCTCACAGACCAGCGCCACTCCCAGTTTTCGCAAAAGCTTTTTTGCCTGCAGTACATTCGCCGTACCAATATCGACTTCATCTGCCACTGTTCTGTATTCAAACATCTTTGCCCCGCCAATCAGCTTCGCCCGCAGGCGTGTTCTATCCGCCCCCATATGACAAAGTGTACGGTATAATTTATCAATTCCTGTATCTACATATTTTTCCAGACTCGTCAAAGCCAGAGCGTGCGCAGAATCCGGCAGCATCGCATGCACCATACCGCCCAGTCCGCTCCCCTCTTCATACATACAGATTCCAACGCAGGAACCCAGCGCATACGTCACGATGGTCCCTTCCCCTTTGATCACCTTCATGTCCGCAATTCCAACAACAATATCCGTCCTCATTTTTCTCACACCTTTACTCTTTTTCAGGCAATACATGTATCCTTCTCTTATGTTCATTCGATTATAGCATATAACATAAAAAAAGAATACCTGACTTCCCAATGTTATTATGGTAACATCGGGACATTGTCAGATATCCTTTTTCGCTGTTAAAATATATACTATTTTTTAATCTATGTATTATTTATACATTGGACCATATGCTGCGCATGCACGGAAATCCTGTCCTTCCTTATCCATGCCAAAAG
This sequence comes from uncultured Lachnospiraceae bacterium, assembly GCA_934317005.1. Taxonomy (GTDB): domain Bacteria; phylum Bacillota; class Clostridia; order Lachnospirales; family Lachnospiraceae; genus Butyribacter. Next base: position 176,814 of record CAKREB010000006.1, on the reverse strand, counting down.
CGTTCCATGCAGCCGGACGGAAAATATCCTCCTCCGGTACATTGTGCATGCACACCGGAATACGAAGAATAGATGCCAGTGTGATCAGATCAGCACCGATATGTCCATAACTGATCGCACCGTGGTTTGCACCCCAGTTATTCATAACATCATATGCCGTCTTAAAAGCACCTTCACCTGTTGTACGTGGTGCAAACCATGTACAAGGCCATGTATAATCCGTACGCTTCCAAAGCTTATCAGAAACTTCATCCGGAAGCTCTACGGTATATCCCTCACAGATCTGTAAAACCGGGCCAAGTCCCTTGACAAGATTTAGACGGATCATGGTTGCAGGCATCGTTGCTCTTGTCAGATAGCGGGATGAGAATCCGCCACCACGGAAGTATCCATTATCTGCTGCACACCATTCCGTAGCATCCAGACACGCCTTCTGATCTTCCTCTGTCATCTCCCAGAAAGGCTTCATAATACCTTCTCCGTTTTCATCCTTTACCTCGCCGCAGGCATCCAGACACGCTGCGCCGGAGTTGATCAGATGCAGGAAGCCACCTGCCTCTTTTGCAACACCCTCTAACTCATATCCCGTTGCCTTCTTTACCGCATCCGGACTCCAATATGTACGGACATCTGCAAAAATCTGCGCACGGCCTGTCAGCAGTTTCATGAAAAGCATGCCAAGACCGTTTAAAGTATCATTTTCTGTTGCAAGAATATAAGGTTCTCTTGCTCCATTCCAGTCAAAGGAAGAATTCATCAAAGCTTCTGCAAAATCACCGTTTGGATAGAAGTCTGTCCACTGTCTTTGTCCCTGGAAACCGGCAGCCAGAGCATTGTGACCAACTGCCTCTTCTTCCCTGCCCTCCGGAAGATTTGCATTACCATTCATCAGATCCTTCATAATGCACATCATCTTTACAACGAACTCCCAGTCACGATCCTTCTGTTCATCCGAACGCTTTACAAACTCCGGATTCTTATCCCAGCCTTCGCGGCAGTGTGACTTTGTCCATGAAAGAGCTTTATCAAACTCTTCTTCATCATAGATGCCTTCTGTCATGCGTCGAATGATCTCAACCTCATCAACAGACTCTACACGCATACCTAAATATTCCTCTATAAAGGACGGATCGATAATAGATCCTGCAATTCCCATCGTAACCGAACCGATCTGCAGATATGACTTGCCACGCATCGTTGCGGCAGCAACAGCCGCACGGCCAAAGCGAAGCAGCTTCACCTGTACATCCTCAGGAATCTCGGTCGCATCTGCCTCCTGCACATCTTTTCCATAGATACCAAACGCAGGAAGACCTTTCTGGGCATGTGCTGCCAAAACAGCTGCCAGATATACGGCACCGGGTCTTTCTGTTCCATTGAATCCCCAGACACCTTTGATCGTATTTTTATCCATATCCATTGTTTCAGAGCCATAGCACCAGCACGGAGTAACTGTCAGCGTAATGTCTACTCCTTCTTTTCTGAACTTATCCGCACACGCTGCTGCTTCTGCCACACGTCCAATCGTTGTATCCGCAATGATAACCTTAACCGGCTCTCCATTGGAATACTTCAGATTCGTACGAAAAAGCTCCGCTGCACTTTTTGCCATATTCATTGTCTGCTCCTCCAAAGATTCGCGAACCTTTAAAGGGCCCCTTCGTCCATCAATCGTCGGACGAATTCCGATAACCGGGTAATCTCCTATCAATCTGCTTTCTGCCATCTGTTGTTCTCCATCCTTTCCCATCATGGCAGGCTTCTCCCTGCCTTTTCCAAAATATTATTGTTCCATCTCATCCATGCCCTCTTTTCTTTTTGAAAAGAGCTACAAACGGATTTTAGTCATTTTTTATGCACTTTTTTCAAATGCTAAGATGATTATACTACAGCTTTGTGAAAATTGCACGACAAAAACACTTTTTTTCCATTTATTTTTTGCTTTTTTATTGCAAAATCACCATAAATATAATAGAATAAAAGTAGAGCGTGTCCGACAGCTTCACCCACATTTTAAGCTGTCATAATCGCTAATATTTTTATTTAAAGAATGAGAACATTTATAAAAGAAAGGATGGTCGAAATCATGGAAAACATGCCAAAGATCAAAATCGGTATCGTAGCAGTAAGTAGAGACTGTTTCCCAGAATCACTTTCTGTAGACCGTAGAAAAAATTTAGTAAAAGCATATACTGACAAATACAACACAGAGGATATCTACGAATGTCCTGTATGTATCGTTGAAAGCGAGATCCATATGGTACAGGCTCTTGAGGACATCAAGAAAGCCGGCTGTAATGCACTCTGTGTATACTTAGGAAACTTCGGACCTGAGATTTCCGAAACACTCCTTGCTAAGCACTTTGACGGACCAAAGATGTTCGTTGCTGCTGCTGAAGAAACTTCAAAGGACGGCGGTCTGATCCAGGGACGTGGTGATGCATACTGTGGTATGCTCAATGCCAGCTACAACTTAAAGCTTCGCAACACAAAGGCTTACATCCCAGAGTATCCTGTAGGAAGCGCTGAGGAATGTGCTGATATGATTCATGACTTTGTACCGATCGCACGTGCGGTGGTTGCATTAAATGACTTAAAGATCATCAGCTTCGGTCCTCGTCCATTGAACTTCTTAGCTTGTAACGCTCCTATCAAGCAGCTTTACAACCTCGGTGTTGAGATTGAAGAAAACTCTGAGCTTGATCTTTTCGAAGCATATAACAACCATGCAGGAGATGCCCGTATCGCTGATGTTGTAAAGGATATGGAAGCAGAACTTGGTGCAGGTAACAAAAAGCCTGAGATTCTTGAAAAGTTAGCACAGTATGAGCTTACTCTTCTCGACTGGATCAAGGATCATAAGGGTTATCGCAAATATGTTGCAATCGCCGGAAAGTGCTGGCCTGCATTCCAGACACAGTTTGGTTTCGTACCTTGTTATGTAAACAGCCGCCTTACAAAGCGTGGTATTCCTGTTTCCTGCGAGGTTGATATCTACGGTGCATTAAGTGAGTTTATCGGAACTGTTGTCAGCGAAGATGCTGTTACACTTCTTGATATCAACAATACAGTTACTCCTGATATTTACGAAGAAGACATCAAGGGCAAGTTCGATTACACATTGAAAGATACATTTATGGGATTCCATTGTGGAAATACAGCTTCTAACAAGCTTGCATTCTGCGAGATGAAGAATCAGATGATCATGGCCCGTTCTCTTCCTGTTGAAGTTACAAACGGAACATTAGAGGGTGACATCGTACCTGGTGACATTACATTCTTCCGTCTTCAGAGCACAGCCGACGCAAAGCTTCGTGCTTACATCGCACAGGGTGAAGTTCTTCCTGTTGCAACACGTTCATTCGGTTCTATCGGAATTTTTGCGATTCCTGAGATGGGACGTTTCTACCGCCATGTATTGATCGAAGGTAACTACCCTCATCATGGTGCTGTTGCATTTGGTCACTTTGGTAAGACTTTATACGAAGTATTCAAATACATCGGAGTAGATGTAGACGAAATCGGCTTTAACCAGCCTAAGGGAATGCTTTACAAGACAGAGAACCCATTCGCTTAAGCGTGGATTTTTCACAGAAGAAAGTGATCTCACTTTAAGAAAAACCATATATGGGATATTTGCCGAGGGGCGATGGCGTTACCGCCATTGTCCCTCTTTTTGACAGAAAAGAAATACAGGATATCATTACATAATTTTTTATGTAGAAAAGATTTATGGCTGGTGCACACCCGCATAAACCTTATTTGTAAAAAATGTGTGCAGAAATGAGGCATGAAATGAATTATTTAATTGGTATTGATTTAGGTACATCATCAACAAAGACAGTTCTTTTTGACGAAAACGGCGAAGTAATCGCTTCTGCCAGCAAAGATTATCCACTCTACACACCACACAACGGCTGGGCTGAGCAAAAGCCTGAGGACTGGCGTGATGCTGCATTGGAAACTATCGCAAAGGTAGTAAAAGAAGCTAATGTCAGCGGAGATGATATCAAAGGACTTGGTATCTCCGGACAGATGCATGGACTGGTTATGCTCGACGAAAAAGGTGACGTGATCCGTCCTTCCATCATCTGGTGTGATCAGCGTACAGAAAAAGAATGTGAAGAGATCACAGAAAAGGTCGGTGCAAAGCGCCTGATCGAGATTACGGCAAATCCTGCCCTGACAGGCTTCACTGCTTCTAAAATCTTATGGGTACGCAACCACGAACCTGAAAATTATGCAAAGTGTAAACATATCCTTCTTCCAAAGGATTATGTACGCTACATTTTAACTGGAGAGTTTGCTACCGAGGTTTCTGATGCTTCCGGTATGCAGCTTTTAGATGTGCCAAAGCGTCAGTGGTCTGATGAAGTCTTAGAAAAGCTTGATATCGACAAGAGTCTTCTTGCTAAGGTATATGAATCACCGGAAGTTACAGGAACAATCCTTCCTGAAATCGCAGAAAAAACCGGTCTCTCTACTTCTACTGTAGTAGTCGGTGGTGCCGGCGATAATGCCGCTGCTGCTGTCGGTACTGGTGTAGTCGAGGATGGTAAGGCATTTACAACAATCGGAACCAGCGGTGTCGTATTTGCTCACTCCAGTGACATTTCCATTGATCCAAAGGGTCGTGTCCACACTTTCTGCTGTGCAGTTCCGGGCGCATGGCATGTCATGGGTGTAACACAGGCTGCCGGATATTCTCTGGCATGGTATCTTGACAACATGGGAACAGAATTTAGACGCGAAGCAGAAGAACAGGGCTGTAGTGAATTTGAACTGATCAACAAAGCAGTGGAAGAAACTCCAATCGGTGCAAACAAATTGATCTATCTTCCTTACCTGAACGGAGAACGTACTCCACATCTGGATGCAAACTGCCGTGGTGTTCTGTTTGGTCTATCCAGCATGCACACAAAGAAAGATATTGTCCGCGCCGTTATGGAAGGTATCAGTTACTCACTGACAGACTGCAAGGATATCCTTACAGAGATGGGTGTTACTGTAAACGATATGATGGCATGTGGTGGTGGAGCTAAAAACGCCGTACAGCGTCAGATGATGGCAGATATGTTTGGCTGTGATGTCAACACCGTAACTGCTACAGAAGGCCCTGCACTCGGAGTCGCTATTCTTGCCGGTGTCGGTGCCGGACTTTACGACAGCGTTGAGTCAGCATGCCGCAAGATGATCCACAAAGATCCTGCAAAGGAATGCAAACCAAATGCTGCAAATACAAAAGAATACGACAAATACCATCAGATTTACAAAAAGCTTTATACCTGCTTAAAGGATGAGTATAAAGAACTTGCCGAACTATAATAGTTCACACAATGTAAAGTAACAGACAGCCGTAACAATAAACCCAAGTAATAGCCTATTGTTACGGCTGTTTTCAGATTGAGGAGAAAACTTATGAAAAAATACAGCACAACATTTCGAAGCCTGCTTTTCCTGCTACTGTTTTCCCTTTGCTGCTTTGGCTATACCAAAACAGTCAGCGCTTCCAGTGTATCTAAAAACGGACAGTTACAGGTAAAAGGCGGAAAAATTGTAAACAAGAGTGGAAAACCATTCGTAATCAAGGGAATCTCAACACATGGTTTGTCCTGGTATCCACAATATGTCAATAAAAAAGCATTTCAATCCTTAAAAAAGCGTGGCGTAAACACAATCCGTCTTGCCATGTACACGGAAGAATACAACGGATACTGCACCGGTGATGCCGCCAATCGAAAAAAACTGGAGGCTCTGATCGATAAGGGGGTCAGCTATGCAACTGACCTCGGAATGTATGCGATTATTGACTGGCATGTTCTAAGTGACGGAAATCCTTTGAAGCATAAAAGTGAAGCCAAGACATTTTTTAAGAAAACCGCCAAAAAATATTCTAATCACAATAATGTTATTTTTGAAATCTGTAATGAGCCAAATGGTTATGATGGAAGCTGGAAAAATATCCGCAGCTATGCAAACAGCATCATCAAAACCATTCGAAGCGTCAACAAAAAGGCAATCATTATCGTAGGTACGCCAACATGGAGTCAGGAAATCCTGCAGGCTGCAGATAAGCCTTTAAAGGGAAATAATATTGTCTATGCTTTCCACTTCTACGCTTCCACTCATACCGATAACATGCGAAATACCCTGAAAGCAGCCATGAAGCGCAAGCTTCCGGTAATCGTATCTGAGTTTGGTCTGAGTGAGGCTTCCGGTAGTGGAAAAGTCAATCTCAAGCAGGCGGCAAAATGGATAAATCTGCTTAATCATTACAAAATCGGCAGAGTGTGCTGGAGTCTTTCAAATAAGAACGAAACAAGTGCTCTGATCAAAGCATCCTGCAGCAAAGTGAGTGGATGGAAGGACTCTGATCTGACCAAAGCCGGTAAATGGCTCTTCAAGCACTACTAATACCTAAATATCAAAAAGAAAATGCAGTGTACCGACCTCCAATCGTTAGATTTTTAAGTCTAACTTTTTGGGTCGGTACACTGCATTCTGTCTTATCTCTAATCCCTAATCTCTAAATTGCATGTAAATTCTTCATAGAAATATCCATGATCGGAGCTGAATGTGTCAACGCTCCACTTGAAACGTAATCCACACCAACATCTAAAATGTTTGGAATATTTTCCTTTGTCACATTACCGGAACACTCCGTTAAGGCTCTTCCGTCAATCAGCTTCACGGCTTCTTTCATCTCTTCATGCGACATATTATCTAACATAATAATATCCGCGCCTGCTTCTACCGCCTCTTTAACCATCTCAAGGTTTTCTACCTCAACCTCGATCTTATGTACAAAAGAAGTATACTCTCTTGCCATCTTTACAGCCTTTGTAATGCTGCCTGCGGCTCCAATGTGGTTATCCTTTAACATAACTGCATCCGACAGATTATAACGATGATTCATCGCACCACCCACCTTAACAGCATATTTTTCAAAAATGCGCATATTTGGTGTTGTCTTTCTCGTATCCAAAAGAGTTGTCTTACTGCCCTTTAAAAGCTCCACGATAGAATGTGTATAAGTAGCAATACCGCTCATGCGCTGCAGATAATTGAGTGCAGTGCGCTCTCCGGAAAGAAGTGCACGGATATCACCTTTAATAACCGCCATCAGGTCACCTGCTTTTACCAGATCTCCATCCTTTGCATGCATCTCAAAAGTAACCGTATCATCTAACAGTTCAAACACTCTGCAAAACACTTTAAGTCCTGCAATCACGCCATCCTGTTTGCAGATTAACTCAACCTGACCTTTCTGGTATTCCGGCATAACAGCGTTTGTCGATACATCCTCACTCGTAATATCCTCTTCCAGTGCCTGCATCAAAAGCTTGTCTACATTTATCTTCAATGTGATCGGATCATTCATGACTTTTTCTCTCCCTTTCAATTTCATCTAAAACAATCGTTTTATACTTTTCCTGAAGTTTTGCAACATCCTGATAAGTATCCATAGAAACCATCGCATCCACATCCGTAAAATCTGTGGCAGATAGTTCCGGTGTAATCTCTGCTGCCGCCCGCTTTGCAAAAACCATAGACTCTAACAGAGAATTACTTGCCAGACGGTTTCTGCCATGAACACCGTTACATGCCGTTTCACCCACAGCATACAGTGCATCCATCGACGTTTTGCCGGAAAGATTAACCTTAATTCCTCCCATAAAATAGTGCTGTGCCGGCACAACCGGAATGCACTCTTTTGTTGGATCATATCCTTCTTCTAAGCATTGCTTTAAGATATTTGGAAAATGCGACTTGATCTCCTCTTTCGGAATTTTTTCCATTGACAGCCACACATACGGTGTCTGATCCTTTTCCATCTGCTTTTTAATCTCTGCCGTTACTACATCACGCGGTAACAATTCATTGCAAAAACGTTCTTTATCCTTATTTAAAAGAATCGCACCTTCCCCTCGCACCGATTCTGATATCAGGAAACGGCGTCCCGGCTTCTCCGAATACAGTGTCGTTGGATGAATCTGTACATAGTCCACATGCTCTAACACAATATCATGGCACTTTGCAATCGCGATCGCATCTCCGGTAATATGACGGAAATTTGTCGAGTGCTGATATAAGCCTCCCAGACCTCCACAGGCAAGCACCGTATATTTTGCCTGAATCAGTTCCACCGTTCCATCTGTATTTTGTACCACGATACCATAACATCTGTTGTTATCCGCAATAATATCTAACATTGCCGTATGTTCTACTATCGTTATATTATCTCTCTGTCGTGCATTCTCCAACAGCGTACTGGTAATCTCTTTTCCTGTCACATCCTCGTGAAAAAGGATACGCGGTCTGCTGTGACCGCCTTCTCTTGTAAATGCGAGCTCTCCACTGTCATTCCGGTTAAAGTCAACGCCATACTCGATCAACTCTTTTGCAATATCCTGCGAAGACCGTATCATCACCTCTACGGAATCTTTATCATTTTCATAGTGACCGGCACGCATGGTATCCTCAAAATAGGCGTCATAATCCTCTTCATTTGGCAGCATGCACATTCCACCCTGTGCCAAAAAAGAATCACTCTTGTCTACATCATTTTTAGTAATCATTAATACATTTGTTTCTTTCGGAAAATGAAGCGCACAAAACAATCCGGCAGCTCCCGTTCCTACGATTAGTACATCTGTTTTTTTTGTCATATTCAACACCTGCATTCGCTTTTTAGTAACTAACAACCATAATGAATCGAGTATACCATAACCAGCCCTTGATTACAAGCATTCGGACAAGTATCTGCTTCATTTCCCGCCATTGCATTTCTATCTGTGGTATTGTATAATAAAGCATAAGGTTAGCAATTATTATGTATTTATAATGTATTTATTTGATCCGACCAGTCTGTTTACATACATCTCTTGTCGGAACCGTGCTACAAAGAGGAGGAGAGTAGAGTTATGGATATTAAAGAATTTATGGAAGTAGACAAATTAGAACAGATTTTAGAGAAATTTTCTGCTGCTACCGGTCTTGCAGTTACAGCAGTGGATAATAAAGGGGATGAGCTTGCTGCCAGCAGCAATGTTTCTGACTCCTGCCGCAAAACCATGCGCAGTGTCACCCTTGATAAACAAAACAGCATCACTTGTGAGGACGACTTTACAGGCTCTTACAAATGCTACATCAACTCTGACAGTTTTTCTGTCGATATCGTAGTTGCCGGTGAAAAGACCGGTTCTGTGATTGCCTGCCTTCCTTCCGGTGGAGATTTATCTGCCGAGTTAAAGGATAAATTAGATGTTTTTGCTGAGCTTTTTGGTCTGACAGTCAACCAGCTTGTAAACTGCAAGCATTCTCACCATTACAGCAACAGCAAATCAAATGATTTAAGTGAAGAGATCAAGCATGCTACAGAGATCATTGATACGATCAACAACAATACCCGTTCCTTAAAATCCATTGCCAACAAGCAGAAGATGCTTTCTCTGAACGCATCAATCGAAGCTGCAAGAAGCGGAGAAGCCGGTGTTGGTTTCGCTGTCGTAGCAAAGAGTATGGGAGATCTTTCTTCTCAGTCTGCGACGATTTACAGCGATATCGAGAAGTCTGTCATCGAAGTAACGGATTCCATCGAAAAGTTATCTGCTTTGTTTAACGAAGAATAAAAAAGTACACCGCCATCTTTGGTGCCTCGACAAGAATTTCTATGGATTAAAATGAGATAAAATATATCCGATATAGGCAATACAAAGATAAAGCAAACCGAAATAAATAGCAAAGAAAAAAAGAATGCACATCATAATATACATTGTGCATTCTTTTTTGTATAACAAAGCATTTTTCACTCTCTGATAGCAGCTATCCGGTCACTCCCGATAAACCCTCGATAGAACCCAATAGAAGTTTCCGGATCGTATCACTATACCGATATAGCGCATATAGTTAATAACTGATATCACTATTATATTTAAGTAAAAATTTCATTTTCGCTGCTTTAGAAACGGAAATCTCTCTTTCCATCCTTTAATTCTTTCAGATATTCCATTGCCTTATTCCGAACATTTTCATTTGGCACATTCAGAATCTCTTTCGCAATCAGCTCTTCTCCGATTCGCTTTGTATCCTCTGACGCATAATCCTCCAGATACTCCTTCAATGTCATCAGGGCATTTGGCTGACAGCAATTCACAATCTGACCGGACTTCAAAAGCGACATGAAACGGTCACCGGTTCTTCCGGCACGATAACAGGCAGTGCAAAAGCTTGGAATGTAGCCAAGACGCATCAGCCAGTTGACCACCTCATCTAAAGAACGTGTATCACTGACATCAAACTGCGCTGAGCTGTCATCTCTTTCCGGTACGGTATAGCCGCCAACACTGGTTCTGGAACCACCACTGATCTGTGAAATTCCAAGCTTCAAAACAGCCTCACGCGTTCTCTGTGACTCTCTTGTAGAAACAATCATGCCGGTATATGGTACAGCAATGCGGATTACCGACACAATCTTTTCGAAAATCTCATCCGGCACGGCATTCGAAAAATCTGCTGTATCAATATCATCTGCCGGACAGATTCTAGGAACACTGATCGTATGAGGACCAACTCCCTGTGCTGCCTCCAGATGTTCTGCATGCATCAGAATACCAACCAATTCATAGCGGTAGCCTTCCAGACCAAACAATACACCAAGTCCAACATCATCAATGCCGCCCTGCATAGCACGGTCCATCGCTTCTGTATGATAAGCATAATCATGCTTTGGTCCGGTTGGATGAAGCTTCTCATACGATTCTTTATTATACGTTTCCTGAAATAAAATATATGTTCCAATTCCTGCATTCTTCAGCTTCGTATAATTTTCTACAGTTGTAGCAGCAATATTGACATTGACACGGCGGATAGCACCATTTTTGTGCTTGATGCTGTAAATTGTATCAATACTTTCCAATATATACTCTAACGGATTGTTGACCGGATCCTCTCCTGCCTCGATAGCCAGACGCTTGTGTCCGATATCCTGCAAAGCAATAACCTCCTGACGGATTTCATCCTGTGTCAGTTTCTTGCGAACAATATGCTTGTTTTTGTGATGATACGGACAATATGTACATCCATTCACACAATAGTTTGACAGATACAATGGTGCAAACATAACAATACGTCTGCCGTAGAATTTTTCCTTAATCTCAATGGCAAGCTGTCTGATAGCTTCATTTGCCTCCGGAATCTGACATTCCATCAGCACTGCTGCCTCCTTATGTGAAATTCCTTTTGCCTTTTTTGCCTTCTCCAGAATTTCAAATACCAGTTCACGATTATTCTTATTTTCTTCTGCATAAGCAAGAGAATCCAAGATTTCCTGATGATTGATAAACTCCTCCGCTTTCAACGATTTTGGATCATATTTTGCCATAATATTTTTCCTTCCTTTCTGTTGCATATTTCGTTTTTATATTTCATTTTGTCCTATCTTTATATATCAACTCCAGATAAGCTCCCCTGTAATCAGCTTACTTTTTAGAGTATACCGCCTTAGAACTAACTCCGGATAGCATCCCAAGCTTTCCGGATAATGCACTGATCACTTCATTTGGTGCATCCAGCACCACACTGATCACTGATATATTTTTTTCGCGATACGGCATTCCCATCCGCCCGATGATACAATCCCGATATTCATGTAACAGATCATTTACAGGCATCGCCTGTTCTGCATCTTCTATAATGATCCCCAATATGGCAATCCGTTTTTCCACACTGTCCCCCCCTTTCTGAAAAAGAGAAAATAGCAGCGTATTCTCTCTGTACATCACTACTGTGCAGGCAGTTTCTATATTCCAAAAGAAAATGCGTTCCTGCCAAAAGGCATAGAACGCACTGGAAACAGCACAAAAAGGTGCTTAAAAACACCTCCTTGTACCACTTATTTTCAAAATCGCATTGCTGTACAGCCACTGCTATGCAGCATCCGATTCATCTTGTTCTGTTCTTGCCTTCGAGTCAGGACGAACCTTTCCCTACGGGACAAATATATCTTCTTACATCTATTTTGTTGCAAAAAACGTATTTTCTACATGACCATACGAACTTCTGTTACATCTGTCAGTTTGCTTGCAGGGATATAGTTGTCATCCTGCTTCTCACCATTGATGTAAAACTCCTTGAAGCCAGTCTGTGCCCCGTTAGGATTTTCTACTGTAATCTTTACTTTCTTACCGCGGAAGTTCTTCTCCATTGTAAACTCTTTCCAATCACTTGGAATAGCCGGAGCAACACGAAGACCATCCAGATCCGGACGGATACCGCAGATACCTTCTACACAACCTACCATACACGTAGATGCCGTACCTGTCAGCCAATGTACATGAGAGCGGCCATGGAATGGGCTTTCATCACCTTCTGTATACTGACCATGTACGTATGGCTCCAGCTTACGAACCTCAGCCTTATCATTCTGAGATGCCGGTGAGCTTTCTTCAAAGTACATAAATGCTTTGTTACCATGACCAAGCAATGCTTCTGCAAGAATCAGCCATCCCTGTGTCTGAGAGAAGATACCACCATTTTCCTTTGTTGATGGTGGGAATAATCCTGCCAGTGCACCGTCAAAGTAATGATCTACATAAGATGGAGCCATAATCTTTGCACCATATGCTGTATTTAACTCTCTCTCAACAGATTCCATAGCAAGCTTTGCCTGTTCCGGTGTTGCAAGACCAGAAATAACAGCCCATGACTGTGGGTTTAACCACATGTTTGCTTCCGGATCCTTCTTAGAACCAATCAATTCTCCTGTATCCTTAAAACCACGATTGAAACGATCATCTTCCCACCAGAACTTGTTGATCTTTTCGCCAATTTCCTTCTGTGTCTTATCAAGATATGCAATATATTCTGTATCATTCTTCTTCTCAGCAAATTTACGCATAATAGAGAATGCATAGTAAAGCTGTAATGCTACGAATGATGACTCACCATCCTTGCCAAGACGAAGACAATCATTCCAGTCAGCATGAAGACCAGCCGGAAGACCGTGTGGTCCTAAATGCTCCATAGAGAAGTTGATCGCACGTTTCAGGTGCTCATAAACTGTAGCTAACTCCGGTTTGTTAGACCATGTGATTTCTTCATCCATAAATGCAAGATTTCCTGTTTCAGAAATATACTTATAAACTGTTGGGAACAGCCAGAGCGCATCATCAGCACGATATGCCGGATGACCTGTTTCGCGTACATAGTCCGGATCATCAGGAGTTCCTTCATGACCGGCACGCTGATCATGGTCAAAGCGAACCAGTGGAAGACCGCCACCATTATCTACCTGGGCAGATAACATAAAACGAATCTTGTCTAATGCTGCTTCCGGATCTGTGTGGATAACACCCTGAATATCCTGAACCGTATCACGATAACCATATCCGTTACGCTCACCACAATATACAAAAGAAGCTGCTCTTGACCATGTAAATGTCAGGAAACACTGATATGCATTCCATGTGTTTACCATGCTGTTAAAGGAATCACTTGGTGTGTGAATCTTGAAATTATCTAACTTTGCATGCCAGTAATTCTTCAGCTCGTCGATTTCCTTATCACATACGGAAACATCCTCATATGCTGCAATAATCTTATCTGCATCAGATTCTTTATATCTTCCTAAAAGGAATGCCATTGTCTTTGTTTCACCCGGAGCAAGCTCCAAAGCAGTATGTAACGCACCACAGCTGTTTTCATTGTAGTTGCAGACACCATCACATTTTCCACGCTCAACCGCAACCGGATTGCCATAATCATGATATAAACCAATAAATGCTTCCTTGTCACCGTTGTAAGAAGTAACGGGCTGGCCTGCTAAACCAAAGAAACGCTCCTTGCCATTGCTTCCGTCCGGTCCCTTATACCAGTTTAAGTTGATCTGCTGATAGATCTTATTCTTGCGGAAGCTTGTATTTGTTGTGCAAAGTGTATACTGCAGATTTACCTGATCCTGATTGTAGTTATCATCGTTGGAAAGCTCTGCATAACCAAAAACAGAAATCTTTCTAGGCTTATCAGAATTGTTTGTAACCTTGCAGCACCAAACCTCATATACCTTATTTAAAGGAACATAGTACATTGCCTCAGACTTGATACCTGCATACTCTGCAAACATCTTTGTATAGGCTGTACCATGATGTACTTCACTCTTATATTCATTGAGATCTTTGCCAACCGGCTGCCATGATGCTGACCAGTAGTCACCAGTTTCATCATCTCTCAGATAAATATAACGTCCCGGTGTATCATCGCTGTTAAAATGATAACGAAGGATTCTTCCGTTCGCTCCACTCTTTACAAAACTGTAACCACCTGCATTGTTTGAAATAATCGCACCATATTCCGGTGAACCTAAATAGTTACACCACGGAGCCGGTGTATTTGGTTTTGTGATGACGTACTCTCTGTTCTCTTCATCAAAATAACCATAATTCATAGTATTTGTTCCTCCCTGCTTTTATATATTGTTCTATATTCTTTCGTAACACATCATTTCAATTATACGATACTCCCCAAAACAGTGCAACAACAATACCATCATTTTTTAACACAATTTTGATATTTTGCCACAGTTCCCATGTAAATAAGAAAAGAAATCTTCCATTTGCAAGCTTGCTTGTATAATGGAAGATTTCTTTTCTTATTTAAGGCTGGAACAGCCTGACATTTCCGTAATGACTAAGCTTTTAGCAGCATGTCTTTTGCTGCGCTTTTCGCATGCTCTTTGCGAAAAGGCTTAGGAATTAAGGAAATGGCACATGGGAACTGGCATAGCTCACTATTCCTATTTTCCTTTTAAGGCTAATGCAACCTGACATTTCCGCAATGACTAAGCTTTTAGCAGCATGTCTTTTGCTGCGCTTTTCGCATGCTCTTTGCGAAAAGGCTTAGGAATTAAGGAAATGGCACATGGGAACTGGCATAGCTCACTATTCCTATTTTCCTTTTAAGGCTAATGCAACCTGACATTTCCGCAATGACTAAGCTTTTAGCAGCATGTCTTTTGCTGCGCTTTTCGCATGCTCTTTGCGAAAAGGCTTAGGAATTAGGGAAATGGCACATGGGAACTGGCATAGCTCACTATTCCTATTTTCCTTTGCCCCATATTATAACAATATCTCCACGATTTCCAATTCCTCCTCATTCTCTTCCGATAGATCAATCGTCGTGCCATCAAACAGCCGAATCACCGGATACAGCGTATGATACTGTTTATTCTCCACCACAACAGCTTTCTCCCCGGTATTTAACCGAACCGTCCTTCCCTTCGGGTATACCGGCACACAATCCAAAAAGATACGCACAATTTCCGGCTGAAACATCTTTCCCGCCTGATTCATCAGATATTGGCTGCATTCTCCCGGTAAGATTGCTTTTTTATAACTTCTCTCAGAACTTAAGGCATCATAAACATCTGCAATATGAATAATCTTTGCAAACTGATAGATCTGATGCTCCCGAAGTCCCAAAGGGTATCCACTGCCATCCACATTTTCATGATGCATATAAACACCCATTTTAATTTTTGAAGTCAAAAGAACATGATCCTTTAAAAGCTCATAGCCATATTCCGAATGCTTTTTGATCATTTCATACTCTTCTATCGTAAGCTTTCCGGGTTTTTCCAAAATTCTCGTTGGAATCTGAATCTTGCCTATATCGTGTAACAGTGCCGATGCCGACAGTTCCTTTAAAATTCCCTTCTTTAATCCCATCCCGATTCCGATGACAACCGAGTAAATAGCAACATTCACAGAATGCAGATAGGTTGAATCCGATTTAGAACGCAGACTAACCATATCAAGCGATATATCCGGCATGGCAAAAATCTCATCCGCTATCTTTTCCGCCGACTCCAACGCATTGTCAACATTCAGATTTTTCAATGCTCCCACTGCCTGCTGTGTCGTTTCATCGCTGATCAACTGATCCATACTGATATCTTCCGAAAGTGCATCTTCAATATAAATCCCAGCATATCCACGATCCCGCATTTTTGTAATCAAAGGCTCTTTCAATATGACATCTTTATTGACAAGAATACCACCACTTTCATTCAAAATTGCTTTTGCAACTTTCATGCCTGTATTAACCTGCTCTATATCAATATATCGCATCCATTACCTCATCTTTCGCTTTACTTACGTTCTTACCGAAGTGTAACGATAACACATTTATTTTCTAAAAACAACCGTAATCCGCAACTTTATGGAACTTTGATGAAAACAGGTGTAAAACGGGAGAATTTGGACATATTAAAACTGTATTGATTCCTTTCAGCCTACCGTTCTGATTGGAAGCAGCAGCTATGAAACACATCGCCAATCATAGCTAGAAACTGTCAACCTTGCGTGATCCTGAGCATCATGCCACACGCGCGAATGAATCTGTGCGCACTAGATTCATTTCTATTATGAGAATTTTTTCTCTTACGCATAGTGCGCAGAAATGAGGATTATTATGTCACAACTTTCTGAAAAAGAACTTTCCTGTATCAACGAAGCATTAGCCGAAGAAGAACTTCTGGTCAAAAAATATCAGATGCTTGCCAAGCATTCTTCTGACAATGAGGTTTCTGCCAAAATGGAAGAGATTTCACAAAGACACCAGAAACACTTCAACGACATTTATTCATTATTAGGGTAAGGAGGAAATCCCATGAACACACCATATTCTGAAAAAGAAGTATTACAGGATGCTTTAACAACAGCAAAATTTGCTACCAATAACTACAACACATTCTCCAACGAATGCACGCACGAAAATGTACGCAATTCCATGCTCAATATCTTAAAAGACGAGCACGACATTCAGGACGATGTCTTCCATATGACCTCATCCAAAGGATACTACCCAACTCCGGCTGCCGAAGAGAAAAAGGTAATGGAAACACAGCAGAAATACAAAGCTTCCTGCAGCAATTAATTCTCATCTTTTCACTTGAAAGAAATCTCTCTTTTTACTAAGAAATTTCTTATAAAGTTGCAAAAAGGCAGGCCACTCGATGAGTGACTTGCCTTTTATGATCACTAACATTTGCTGCATTATCAATGATTCCGTACACTAGTGCAGCGCATCCGATGAACTACACCAAATAGCATAAGAACAAGACCACCTCCAAGAATGTTTAAAAAACTTTCATCTAGCGACACACTATACTTCCCGGCATATCCTGTCAACAGACAAATCAGAAGCTGGAGGAATTCTTTCAAACGGAAGCCACTGCACATAATCCCCAAAAACAGCATGAGCCTTTGTCCCATACAACCATACTAACTTTTCCCTACTCAAACAACGTATCGGTAAAAATTCATACTTTATGACACAAAAGATATAAATCAAAAGAAAATACCAGTTTCCCGACACTTTGTTTTCTATTCGTCTGACTTTGCACACAACATATCGCCCTCCAAAAAGCAATGTCAGACCTAAAATAATTATCCATAAATTGTAATCTATTGTATATTCCATCTCAATCTCCATTTTTAGCAGTCCGCAGACTTCCAGTTGCATTAAGACTTATTTATTTTGCATATCATTTTTTAAAGACTCTGTATCTGCTGTCTGCTGTTTTACTGCTTTTTCATATATCTTATATTCCTTTGCAGATTTAATGGCTGCAACAGACTTTAAATTGCTTTCATTGATTTCAATGTTAGAATTTGCTCCTGACACGATGAGTGAACCATCTACTGACTCCACATGTCCTGCAAATACATAGTCAGCCTCTTTCACCACTTCCACCGGATTATACACATCCATCGCATAACATGCTTCTATCGGAAAAATCTTCACCTTTCCGTCCGTAGCTTTTGTTTCCAAAGCAGTCGCTATCCCTAGCAACAATACAGTGAGCACTACATATCCATATATCTTTTTCATCTTTCATCCCTCACTCATATTTTCAAAAATAACACATACTTTTATTATTTTATTCCTCTTCCTTGCCTTTCTATTTTATAGTGTTCTCTAGGTGTATCACCTAACTGCTTTGCTTTCTTCCAAATTTTTTCAATTTTTTCGCCTAATTTTGTTGTATTTTTCATATTTGCAGGAATCGTTGAATTTTTTCCGGCAACTAATAATTCTCCATTTTTCTGAGCATATGCCATAAATATATAATATTTTTCCTCTTCAGGAATATTGTCTTCTTCACAAAGATAATATTCCTTTTGATTAGCCGAGATACCACCTAACTTTTTAACATATAGTGTTTCTCCGCTTGTCACATCACCTTTTAACACTTTTGAAACTGATACCTGATACTTAGTATATGGTGTTCCTGTTTTGTTTGTTTCCATTGTTTCTTCTTCCACATACTCTGTTCCCATATTTTTTTCAATTTTTCCAACAAAAACATAGTCAACCTCACGCAAATAATACAAATAATCATCATGATCAAAAGCATAACTCCCTTTAATCGTGTTGATTGTATACGTTGGTGTACGCAGGAACTGATAGACTCCTATCCCAACAAAACATAAAACTACCAGCGTAATAATAACCCATTTATATTTTTTCATGATGATCTCCTCTTTCTCTATCTATCGTTCTTTACTCCCACGAAATCCTTCCCTATCCCTTAGCAAGCTTTCATATTATATAACGAAAAAGGCATCACAAACGATGCCTTTTATTTATTCAAATATTAACAATATTAACGAACCTTGTCGCCTTTCACCTCAAGCATGTGATTGACAGCATGCTCCAATGCCTCTACAGAAGCCTTGATAATATCCTCGTTGCTTCCAACACCCCAGTAATTCTTCTTCTCATCCTGTGTAATTCCCACATAAGCCACAGCCTTCGCAGAAGAATTTTTAGCTAATGCATGCTCCTCATAAACATCTAATGTATAGCTGATATCAAAGTATTTCTTGACCGCATTATTTACTGCATTAAGACGACCATTTCCTTTTGCCACAACGACTTCCTTCGAGCCATCCTCTTCGATGGTAACACTTGCTGTGATTCCACCCTCTTCCTGCTTAAAGTGGCATTCTACAATTGCAAAGAATTTCTTTGGATTGCAGTAATGATCCTTAAATACATCTAACATTTCCTGTGGACTAAGCTCCGCATGCTCATGATCAGATACACCTTTCATCAGATAACCAACCTCTTCACGCATCTTATCCGGCAGGATCAGACCGAAGTTCTGCTTTAAGACATATGCTACGCCGCCTTTTCCCGACTGGCTGTTGATACGGATTACATCTGAATCATAAGTTCTTCCAACATCTTTCGGATCAATTGGCAGATATGGCACTGTCCACTTATATTCGCCTGTTTCCTCACGATGTGTCATCCCCTTAGAGATTGCATCCTGATGAGAACCGGAAAATGCGGTAAATACTAACTCACCCGCATAAGGTTCACGCATAGATACCTGCATATCCGTCAATCGCTCATATGTTTCTTTGATTTCCTGCATATTTTCAAAATCAAGCTTAGAATCCACACCATGTGAATGAAGGTTCATGGCAACTGTTACGATATCTAAGTTACCGGTACGCTCACCATTTCCAAAGAGTGTACCCTCCAGACGGTCAGCGCCTGCCAGTACACCAAGCTCTGCTGCCGCCACTCCGCAGCCACGGTCATTATGCGGATGCAAAGATAACACAACATTGTCACGATATTTCAGATTCTTGCTGACATATTCTACCTGACTTGCAAAGACGTGTGGCATCGCATTTTCTACTGTAGACGGAATATTGATGATTGCCTTTGCGTCTGCCTTTGGCTGCCATACATCCAACACTGCATTGCACACCTCTACTGCATAATCCACTTCTGTTCCATGAAAGCTTTCCGGACTATACTCAAAACGGATATTCCCCTTTACCTGTTCTGCCAGTGTCTTTAATAACTGCGCTCCATCCACAGCAATCTGTTTAATCTCTTCTTTTGATTTGCGGAATACCTGCTCACGCTGTGCTACGGATGTAGAATTGTATACATGAACAATTGCGTTCGGTGCACCGTCTACCGCTTCAAATGTCTTGCGGATAATATGTTCTCTCGCCTGTGTCAGAACCTGTACCGTCACATCATCCGGAATCAGCTTTCTCTCAATCAATGTACGAAGAAAATTATATTCTGTTTCCGATGCTGCCGGAAAACCAACTTCTATTTCCTTAAATCCAATCTTTACAAGCATCTTAAAATATTCTACTTTTTCCTCTAAGCTCATTGGCTCGATCAATGCCTGATTACCATCACGCAAATCGACACTGCACCATACCGGCGGTGTTTCTATCGCATCCTTCTTTACCCAGTCATAGCATGGGACTGGCGGCATAAAATAACTTTTCTGATACTTGTCAAATCCTTTCATGTTTAACCTCTTTTCTGTACTGCTTTCCTTTACAGCGCACTATCTGCTGCAACCATGCATTACTGTCATGTACAGCCTTTCGCTTGTTTTTTCCTGTGGCAGGCAGCACACTGCCACAAGTCAACCTGCTTCTTCTCATGCTTCCAATGAAAACGAGCCCCGCCAGCGTTAGTATCCCACTACTGTACGAGCAATTTCCTATTGAACAAAAAAGAAAACCGCCTCTACATAATGTAGAGACGGAGAATATACTCACGCGTTACCACTCTATTTCATGAAAAATCATGCTCTCACAGGTACATCACTAAGTCAATACCTTTCCCCGCTAACGGTGGGAATCCGTCCAAGCCTACTTCATTCAGCCGGAAGCTCCGAGGCGAGTTCACCATATCACTTCTACTGCTTCGCATCAACCAGCAGCTTTCTGCAATCTGTTTTACAGCTACTACTCCTCTTCCTTGCTTTTTATCGTCTATCAGAGACTATAACACATTTTCTTCTGTTTGAAAACCCCTTTTTCAAAAAAATTACAGATGCAGCACCCTCTCTTTAATCTCCTGCGTGCGTCCCTGATTCCAGAACTGCGTACCGATATAACCACAGGTTCTTCGCGCTACATTCATCTTATCCTGATTTGTGTTGCCGCAATTTGGGCATTTCCAGATTAATTTTCCGTGTTCATCCGTTACAATCTGAATCTGTCCACTGTAATCACATACCTGACAATAGTCACTCTTTGTGTTCAACTCTGCATACATAATATTGTCATAGATGAACTTCATGACCTCTAAGACAGCTTCAATATTATTTTCCATATTCGGAACCTCTACATAACTAACAGCTCCACCCGGAGAAAGCTTCTGAAATTGTGCTTCAAACTTTAATTTATCGAAAGCATTGATTTCCTCTGTCACATGTACATGATAGCTGTTTGTAATGTAGTTTTTATCTGTAACACCTTCTATGATGCCAAAACGCTTTTGCAGGCATTTGGCAAACTTATATGTGGTAGACTCTAGCGGTGTTCCGTATAGACTAAAATCAATGTTTTCTTCTTTGCGCCATTGTTCGCAGGCATCATTTAAACGCTTCATGACCTTTAAGGCAAATGGTGTTGCTTTCGGATCCGTGTGAGATTTTCCGGTCATATAGCGTGTACATTCGCATAGTCCCGCATATCCGAGAGAAATAGTTGAATACCCATTGTATAACAGCTTGTCGATTGTTTCTCCCTTCTTTAACCTTGCCAGTGCTCCATACTGCCATAAGATTGGAGCAACATCGGACGGTGTTCCCTTCAAACGGTTATGGCGGCACATCAAAGCTTCCTTGCAAAGCGCCAGACGCTTGTCCATAATCTTCCAGAACAGATCTTCATCACCATCGGAAGAGCAGGCAACATCTACCAGATTCAATGTGACAACGCCCTGATTGAATCTTCCATAAAACTTCGGCTGACCATCTTCATCATGATACACCGTCAGGAAGGAACGGCATCCCATACACGGATAGCAGTACCCCTGCTTTAACTCTTTCATGATCTTTTCTGAAATGTAATCCGGCACCATACGCTTTGCCGTACACTTTGCAGCAAGCTCTGTCAGATACCAATATTTGCTGTCCTCATGAATATTATTTTCCTCCAGAACGTATAGAAGCTTTGGAAATGCCGGTGTAATATAAACACCTTTCTCATTTTTGACACCCTGCATACGCTGACGAAGAATTTCCTCCATGATCAATGCCAGATCATCGCGCAGTCTTCCCTCCGGTGCTTCATTCAAATACATAAATACACTGACAAAAGGTGCCTGTCCATTTGTTGTCATCAGCGTAATCACCTGATACTGTATCATCTGGACGCCACGCTTAATCTCATCTTTTACCCTGATCTCTGCTACCGCATCAATCTGCTCCTGCGTATACTCTACATGGGCACTGATAAACTCTTCTTCTACTTGTTTTTTATACTTTTGGCGGCTGACATCTACAAACGGTGCCAGATGTGTCAGGCTGATGCTCTGACCACCATACTGGGAGCTTGCAATCTGCGCAATGCTCTGTGTCGCAATATTACATGCAGTCGAAAAGCTCTTCGGTTTTTCGATCATTGTTTCGCTGATCACAGTTCCGTTCTGCAACATGTCCTCCAGATTCACCAGACAGCAGTTGTGCATATGCTGTGCAAAATAATCAGAATCATGAAAATGAATGATTCCCTGTTCATGCGCACGGATCACCTCACTTGGAAGCAAAAAGCGCTTTGTAATGTCTTTGCTGACTTCCCCTGCCATATAATCACGCTGTACGCTGTTCACTGTAGGATTTTTGTTGGAATTTTCCTGCTTTACCTCTTCATTGTTGCACTCTAACAGGCTAAGAATCTGCTTATCTGTCGAGTTCGATTTTCTCACCAAAGCACGGTTATAACGATAGGTGATATACTTTCGCGCCACCTGAAACGCCCGCTTATCCATAATCTGCTCTTCTACCAGATCCTGAATTTCTTCTACACCCATAGAACGATTGGAATCGATGCAGATATTCTCTACCGTTGCCGTAATATCAGCAATCTGTTCCTTCGATAACCGTTCTTTAAACGGCACCTCCGAATTTGCTTTTGTGATCGCCGCCGTAATCTTCTCTGAATTAAAATTCACTTCCGAACCGCTGCGCTTGATAATTTTCATTTTCCATACCAGCTTTCTCTTTGTAATAAATATTTTCCGTAAAAAACTGTACGAGCAGTTTCCTATTCCGGAAAAAAGTGAGCAAGCCCACTTTATATCCTTCCCCCACTCACGAGAGGTTTAATGCCTTTTGCAGCAGACAAACTATATTTTTCTAATATCTGCTCCAAAACGTTTCAAAACGGCATCCCCTTAGTGGTTATGCCGTTTTCGTGTTGAACGAGTATAATCATACCATATATTGTATTTAATTTCAATACCCGCACTAAATATAGTTGTGTGATATTACTTTGCAAAAGTCAGCAGACACCTGAAAGATAAGCATCTAAACGTTTTGAACTATACTCTTTTTTTCTTTTTTTGCTTTTTTATTTATTTTCTTCTCTTTCTTCCCACTTCTGCTTTACATTCATCAAAAGTTCCTTTACATCAATCGCCGCATGATTTTTCGGTAAGATCTTCATCGTTGGAAACGCATCAACAATACGCCTGTTTCCGGTGAAAGGTCTTTTTTTCAAAAAGCTGCTGCGATTTTCTAAATAGTGACGAAAGCGTTCCTCGACCATAGCAAGCTTTGAATCGCTCTCTTCTTCGCTTCCCTTCCAATTCTCAAAGCGCTGTGACAAGGCCTCCTTTAATGTTCCAAGACTGCCCTGTGCCATGCGCTCCGACAGTTCTTTGGTCATATTTCCAAAAAGTTCCCGCAAAGAAGGAAGCTCAATCTCCTCCAGTGCATTTTCCAGATCTCTTTTAAACTCATACAGATTTTCTAACTGCTTACGGAAGTTAATGGTTGTGATCACAGTAGATGCCAGATCAATGGCAGTAATTACCATCAATATAACCAAAAGCACCTCTCCATAACGTTGTGGAATCTGTTTGATTACAAAGCTTGCTGCCGGCTGCAGCACATCAAACATAAAGAGAGATAAAATCCCCCAAAACATTGATGGAATCAGTGCGATCCTGCCATTGAGGTTATATGGTGCCTCCGAATAATCCCACCATTTTGCGTGAAATAACACCTCTAACAGCCATGACGTGATATACTCAAGCACGGTTGCGATCAACATTCCCATCACATATAACAGGCTGGCACAACCGGAAAAAGGACGCAGTAACACATATACCGTAACCGCACCAAAACCGTAAAGTGGCAAGATTGGTCCTACCAAAAAGCCGCGATTCACTACCTTCCCTGTTCGTACTGACACAAAGATACTTTCATAAATCCAGCCTGCAAAAGCAAATATATAAAAATCCATTAAAATAAAATAGATTGACAGCCCTAAAATCATACGAATCCTACGTTCCTTTCTACATCCGCAAATTGTTTTTTCAGCTACAACACCAATATATACACATTTCGTTTTTACGCAAATACCATTTTACGTATCCCTTGTTTCCAGATCCTTTGACAGCATTTCCAGATAATGAATATAAATCTGATTGCTAAATTTTATCCGGTACGCTGCATCCAGCTCCTCACGACGAAAGCTCTTTCTTCCCCCGCTCTGCGCGCGTTCCCAGAAATATACCACATCCCGGAACGGCACATAATAATATTCCTGCACAGTAGAAAAATAAATGATCAAAAAAGCAATGCCGTTTTGCTGTTCAAATTCCCGCATATATGTTAACTGATGCTCATGTATGTTATGAATCGGAAAGGTGTCCGTTGCACATTCCTTTGCATCAAAACAAATTGGCACTCCCTGTACATTTCCAATATAATCCACGGTACTTTTCTGTTCAAAATATGCCAATGTAATATGATGATGCTCCTTGTCAATCTCCATCGGTGTGATCGGCGTCGGTATTTTCTGCACCAGTGCCAGCTTTTCCTGCCGATACTTCTCATTTGTTATATTGAGTGCCTCTTCCAGTACCGACCCACGCAAACCTCTTGAATTCCAAGACGGCATTTTTCTTCCTCCCTCGACCTTTAACCTATACCTCTTTCATTCCCAGCTTCCAAAGCACATTCTGAAATTGCTTCGGAAGCGGTGCAGTCCACTCTACATCATGATATTTTTGTGGTAAGTCGTCTGTCGCCTGTAAATGCAATTTCCACGCATGAAGCATCTGATAACGGATCCCAAATTCTTTTTTAAACAAATGATACAGACTTTTCTCGCCATACTTTGTATCACCTACGATTGGATGACCAATGCTTTGCAGATGCGCGCGGATCTGATGCGATTTTCCCGTGATCAGATGAACCTTTAACAGCGTATAGTATTCATCATGCCAAGACACTGCTTCAAGTGGTTCATATGCCGTAACGATACGAACTGAATCCGGTTCTTTCGTCTGATGAACGGTCACACGGTTATGTTTTGTATCTTTACTTAAATATCCATCAATATCTGCCCGCTTTTCAAGCTTTCCTTTCACCAGACAAAGATAATACTTTTCCAAAGTTCTGTCACGAAAAAGCTGATTGAACCATTGCAGACCTTTTATCGACTTTCCGGCAACGACAAGTCCGGTTGTGTTTCGATCCAGACGGTTACAGATTCCCGGATGAAATGTTGTATGCGCTGTGTTTTCTTCCTGAAGATAACTTCCGATATATTCTACAAGTGTAACATCATTTTTATCTGCTTTCTGTGATAACATTCCCTGCGGCTTGTTGATAACTAAAACATCCTCATCTTCATAGACAATATCTAACACTACTTTGTCCTTCTGTACCGTCTTTGAAGCCTGCTTTTCCTGAAATTTTGCAATCGTTTCATCTGCCAGAAAAAATCTGATCTCATCGCCTGTTTTAAGCTTTTCCATCCCCTCTGCTTTTTTTCCATTCAAGGTGATATTTTTCTTTCGCAACATCTTATAAAAAAAGCTTTTGGGTGCCAATGTCATATATTTGCATAAAAACTTGTCTAGGCGCTGACCTGCTTCCTGCGATGTTATCTGTATACACTGCATGTTTTTCCTCACTTTTCAAAATCATTTCTGTATATTTCTTATACTGCGATCATACAACTAACGAAGTGACAAAGGATTTCACTTCCTTTTCTTCCTTTGGATCTACCTCGCAGGCTTCTACTCTTGCCAGTTCTCCCAAAAAGGTCTTTTCATTGTCTACGATCTTTACCTTATAACCGGTTCCCCAGTTTTGCACTCCACCGGTCAGATATTTACGGATATACGCTATATCCTGCTTTTTCGGGCCTACAAGACCAATCACCTGACCATTTCCGACAGCGATAAAATCTAAGTGCATTACCTTTTCAGAGGAAGTGATCACAAGGTCAGTATATAATGTCATATTTTCCGTTAATGCGCTTTTTACTTTGTCGTAGCGTTCCCTGCTAACAGTCTGGTAAGGAAAAGTGACGATGTATGCCACCAAAAACTTTGCTCCCGGCAGTACAAACAGTACCGCAATAATAGTAAACACATTTCGGTTTGACATTTTGTTTAACAATAAGCCTGTCACAAAAATTGCCACACCAATTACTGCCATTAATATGGTTCCAAGCAGGGCTTTTCTCTTTCTTGCCTGTATATAACCAAAATCACCACGTTCTATTTTCATGTTATCCTCCATTTCGCAGACTGTTACAGCGTTACTGATAGCGCCAGCCCGGATAGTATTTGTTTTTTAGCATTCCCTTGCCATTTCCCTGTGCCCAGCCAAGTCCATAGCCATCCACACAGACTAGCACCATACCCTGATATGGTTCTGGCGCTGTAAGTGTTTCTCCTTTGAGATAACGAATCACCTGTTCATCTTCTGCGTTCAGATTCCAGACCTGTTTTGCATCCCCAGCCCGCAAAGTAAGCGCAAGCTGACTGGAGGGCAGCAGCCTGTGTTTCCATTCACAGACAGGTATACCCTGATATACCACGCGAATCCCCTCCGTTGTATCACGGCTGACCGGAAGACTTGCCAAAGCTTCTGCGGTGCGCTCTATCCGATCACACCATTTCTGCTCCCTTTGCGCCCTGAGCTGATGTACAAAATCATACATCTGCTGTACTGCACTCTCGTCAATTCCGCTCTCCTGCTGCTTTGAAAAGGAACGTCCTTTTTTCCCCTTGCCCTTTTGTTTTTTGTCCCTTTTTCTATCGGATTCTCTTACCTGCTTTTCCTCTGGCTGCAATGCTGTCATCCCTGTACTTTGTTCTACCCGCGTAGAAAACTTTCCGTCATCTAAAGATACATTCTGCTTATTGTCTTCTGTAGTTTTTTGAAGAAGCACCGCAAAATGTCCCTCTCCTTTTGCTCTATGCGGAAAGATCCGAATACAGTCACGCAATGCATCAGAGCCATTTTCCACCAGATCCGGACGTCCTTTTGAGAAGCCTTCTTTTCGCTCTACCGGACAAATCTGCATGTCGGAATATTGATCTAACAGCCATTGTATCACAGCTTCGTCCTCTTTTACCGCAAAGGTACAGGTAGAGTAAACAAGCTTTCCCCCCGGCTTTAGCATGCGATATGCCTCAGTCAGAATTTCCTTCTGTATCGTGCTATAATAATCCGGCCCCTTTTCCAGCCAGTCCTTTACCATGCGTGGCTCCCGACGAAACATTCCTTCACCGGAACACGGTGCATCGATTAAAATCTTATCAAAATAACTTCCAAAATGCCTGGCCAGCTTCTGCGGTGTTTCGGCTGTCACAACTGCATTTGTAATCCCTGCAAATTGTATATTTTTCGCCAGTGCCATTGCTCTGGATACGCTGATATCATTTGCAACCAGCAGACCGGTTCCGTCAAGCTTTGCCCCAAGTTCTGTAGCTTTACCGCCCGGTGCCGCACACAGATCTAACACACGATCTCCCGGCAAAACTGGAAGAATCGATGCAGGGATCATCGCGCTCGGCTCCTGAATATAATATAACCCTGCATAATAATACGGGTGCTTCGACGGTTTTTCTTTATCTGCCTGATAGTAAAACCCCTTCTCTGTCCACGAAACCGGCTCTGTACAGAACGGATTTTGCTTCTCCCATTTGTCCAATGAAATCTTAGCTGTATTTACCCGAAATGCTGTATAAGACTCTTGTGAAAAGCTTTTGATATATTCTTCATATTCTTCTCCCAACAGAATACGCATGTTGTTGCAATAGCTCTCCGGCAAACTGTTCATTACTAACCTCATTTCCGCATCTTTACAAAATGTTCCCTGCCACAGACTGCGCACGGTATGTTTCTGCGATAATATCTAACTGCTTGTTAAACCGCATCAGCATTTCCATATCATCCTTCTGATAAATCTTAAAGAACTCATTCTGTATCTTTGTAACCTCACGCTCATTGGCTACATAGTACAGATTATCAATGTTATTTAAAATATCCGATATGATTGTTGCTTTCTGACGGTTCGAGTTCTGTGCATCCATGATTTCGTCACGAACCGATGCCATTTCATTGTCCAACGCATCTACGGCATCCGCAACGCGCAGCAGACGCATCCGCAATTCATCCGGCATGTGCTCTTTGTACTTATACTGTAGTGAATGCTCTATCGTAGACCAGAAATTCATTGCCATCGTGCGGATCTGAATCTCTACCTCCAAACGTTTTGGCCCATTAATCGTATGCACCGTATAATATGCAATAATATGATAGCTTCGATAACCGCTTGGCTTACTCTGCGTAATATAGTCCTTTTCCTGCTTAATCTCCAAGTCCTTGCGGTTGCGGATGATCTCTACAACTGCATTGATATCTTCCACAAACTGACAGATCAATCGTATGCCCGCAATATCTTCTATTTTTTCTTCCAGTTCTTCCAGAGAAACATGCTTTCGCTGTGTTTTCTCCAAAATACTGGATACGCGTTTTACACGCCCACTCACATTTTCAATCGGCGAATACATTTTTGCATTCTGATACTGTTGCTTGATATGATTAAATTTAACGACCAGTTCATCCACTGCAAGCTGATACGGCGCTAATATTTCACGCCAAAGCTGTATTTCCATATGATACCTCATTTCCGAGCGATTTTTCGAATAAAGACAGTCTGCAATTTTACTGCCTTTTCTTTCTAATGAACTGCCTTCGCTCCACAGCAGACCATTTTATTTATCTGTTTCGATCAGAATTTTTATCATTTTTCTGATACGATCTTTGTCATCTTTCTTTCGTTTCCTGCGAACAATACTGCAATAAATAATACGGATTCAAACTTTTTTCTTTTCCAGCAACCGGATGATAAATACCAAAATGTAAATGAACGGCGAATTTTCCTCTAGTGCCTTCTTTTCCATATCCTGTATTGCCCATCTTTCCCAGCACATCACCGGCTGACACCCGCATTCCCTTCTTCAGATGCACTGCATACGCTTCCAGATGCGCATAATAGTAATAAAATCCGGAGTTGCTGCGGATTCCGATCCGATAACCGCCAAGCGGAAGCCAGCCCATCTGTTCTATGACTCCATCACTGACAGACTGTATTGTAAGGCAGCCTGCCTGATCCTTTGAAGACATGATATCAATCCCCTCATGCTTTCGCCTGCCACCGTAAGTCCGTTCTCCGCCATATCCGTTTTCATAATAATATTCTATCTTCCTGTTGGGATCCTTTCGCACCGGAAAATATTCCATCTCTTTCATAAGTATCGGAATCTCCTGAAAAGTTACTTCTTTTTTCATCTGCTCATAGAGCTCCATTCTTTTCTGCTGATCCGATAGAACGTAAATCTGACCACTGATGCATCCAAACACCACCACTGCCACAAAAATTCTGACTCCCCATGCGGTTTTGCATGTTGTCTTTTTCTTTTGTCGCATAGTCCTTTGTAAAAATCGATTAAGAATCTGCATGATTGGAACACTTTCCAGCCTTTTTTTCATTTTATGAAGGCTTTCGGTAAAACTATGCACCAATCATCTGTAACTACTGATATAAATCACTAACATGAATTACCAACATAAATTTCTGATAGTAATTGCTAACAATAATTACCGATAATAATTTGGCAGATTATTACATATTTCTGGATTTTTCCGCACAGGCTCTCATGCAGTCCATGACGCTTCCACGGAAGCCCTCCTGTTCCAAAACATGTACTGCCTCTATTGTGGTTCCTGCCGGTGAACATACCATGTCCTTTAACTCACCCGGATGCTTTCCGGTTTCCAATACCATCTTGGCGCTTCCTAACACCGATTGTGCTGCAAACTGATATGCCTGCGCTCTTGGCATGCCTTCTGCAACAGCAGCGTCCGCCATTGCCTCAATAAACATGAACACATATGCCGGTGAACTTCCACTGACTGCTATAACGGCATCCATCATAGATTCTTTGATCACTTCTGCCTTTCCAAAGCTTTCTAAGATTTCACATACCTTCTGCAATTCTGCCTCTGTCACTTCTCCGTTTGGACATACAGCTGTAATTCCCTCACCAACCAAAGCGGGTGTATTTGGCATCGTTCTTATAATCTTTTTCTTTCCACCAAAGGCGTTTTCTAACCATGCCATATCTTTTCCGGCTGCAATGGATACAATAATCTGTTTTTCAGTGATTCCTGCTTTGATTTCATCTATGACCTGTGCACAGTATATCGGTTTTACCGCCAAAAAGATGATATCTGCCTTTGCAACTTCTTTATTGTCTAATGTTGTGTTGATTCCAAAGTCTTCTTTTACTTTATCTATTGTATTCTGCGTTGCCGCAGATGCTATAATCTCTTCCTTTGTTAATAATCCTGACTGTAATACTCCGCCAATCATTGCCTTAGCCATGTTGCCGGCACCAATAAATCCAAGTATCATCGTATCCCTCATTTCTATTCTGTGTGTTTCTTGCTCGCGGGCTCTTTGGTCAGACTCGCAAACCCGCTCTTGCAGAGCTTACCCGCTTGCTTCGCAAGCTCGTTTTTCGCTCAGGCAAAAGCTCGCAAAACCTTCGGTTTTTCTCGCTCGCGGGCTCTTTGGTCAGACTCGCAAACTCGCTCTTGCAGAGCTCATCCGCTTGCTTCACAAGCTTGTTTTTCGCTCAGGCAAAAGCTCGCAAAACCTTCGGTTTTTCTCGCTCGCGGGCGCGCTCATATGTATTCTACAAAGTTACTTGATACAAGTATCTGTAACTTTGTAGAATACACATTCACTTTTGCCTTCGCGAACATTATATCATAACCATGATTTGAAGTCCATTGCCCGCATGAGCTGCTCTTGAAATTCTGCCTGCTGTGCCAGTTCTATATGGATGATCTGATGTGCCAGTTTTTCCATATCTTCTGGGAAGTTTTTTCGTAGTATCCCATCGATTGCACCTTTTCCCGCAGCATTTCCTGCGAATGATAACTTATCAGCTATCATTGCCGGAAAGAGTCCGATAGCTATCGAACTTGATGTTCGAACGCAGCTTCCCAGTACGCCTGCCACTACGAATTCATCTAAGGATTCCAGCGATAAACCGGTTGCCTCTAACAAACTGATCATGCCTGCCTGAATCGCTCCTTTTGCAAGCTGCAGATTTCGAATATCACTCTGCTTTAAATAGATTTCTCTACCTGCCTCCTCTTTCTTACAGAGTAAAAATGCATGTTCCTTCTCCCGCATAACTAAGCGTCTGCATAAAGCATCAGAAATCCCTCTTGTTCTTGCCTCTTCTTCGGATAACAAATAACCGTCCTCCTGCATGAGCCTGCACTTTCGAAATTGTGCCAATGCATCTACCAGACCGGAGCTGCAAATTCCTCTTGCACGCGCCCCTTCTATCACCTGCAGGATCAGGTTTCCATTTCCCATCGAAATATTCACTCCACTCACAGCCCCTTCTTTCGCTGACATTCCACAGGCAATCCCCTTTCCCTCAAATGCCGGCCCGGCTGCTGTAGAGCATGCATATATCTTTCCTCTGTCGTTTAATATAATCTCTGCGTTAGTTCCTAAATCTACCGCAAGCTGAATGTGGTCTTTCTGATAAAGCTTTTCCGCTCCGACAACTGCCAGTGCATCGCTTCCCACATGCGCCGCAATACCGGATAGCACTATAATCTGTGCCTCCAAAAACTCCTTCATTCCAATATTTCTGCCTAAGCAGCGATAATTTCCTTCATATGCCGGTCGGAAAGGATATCCGGCAAGACCTGTCACATCTTTTCCTAAAAAAAGGTGACACATGGTCGTATTCCCTACGACAAAAAAAAGACATTTTTTTAAGCTGGTTTCTTCACTATACGACAAAAGCAGTTCCTGTGCCATCTGCTCAATCTGTTCCACTACGAGATTGTGTAAGCGTTCACCTCTTCCCTGCTGACAGTGCATGATTCGCATCATAACATCTGCCCCAAGTGTAGTCTGCTGATTGGTATAAGAAACCTTTCCTATAACCTCTTTTCTTTTCAGATCCAGTGCAGCGATTGCAATTGTCGTTGTCCCAATATCTACAGCAAATCCTATATCGTAAACAGTATGTTCATATCCATCCCATGAAATTTCTTCTATCTCTTTTGCATTCTTCTTTTCTTCCCGAAAAATAACCATTGCTTCTCCCAACTCTCAATTTATAAAAGGCACCGCCAGCACTTGTTGATACCTCACTACTGTACGGGCAATTTCCTATTATTTTAAAAAGGGAAGTCGTTTTGAGCGACTCCCCTTGTCTTGTTATTAAACATTGTGATTATTTCGCATAATCAGTTACTCTGGATTCACGAATTACATTTACCTTAATCTGACCTGGGTATTTTAACTCGTCTTCTATCTGTTTTGAAATGTCTCTTGCAAGAAGAACCATCTCATCATCACTAACCTTATCAGGCACAACCATTACTCGTACTTCACGACCTGCCTGAATAGCAAATGACTTTTCAACACCTTTAAAGCTATTTGAAATATCTTCTAACTGTTTTAATCTGTTTGTATATGTTTCTAATGTTTCTCTACGTGCACCAGGGCGCGCAGCAGAAATCGTATCTGCCGCCTGAACAATACAAGCGATCAGACTTTCCGGTTCTACATCACCGTGATGTGCTTCAACTGCATTAATAACAGTTTCGGACTCCTTGTACTTTCTACAAAGATCTGCACCAATCTGGACATGGGTACCTTCCATCTCCTGATCGACGGATTTACCAATATCATGCAATAGACCAGCACGCTTTGCCGTACGCACATCTACGCCAATCTCGCCGGCAAGCAAGCCCGACAAATGTGCTACCTCGATAGAATGCTTCAAAGCATTCTGACCGTAACTGGTTCTAAATTTCATTCTTCCTAACAAACGAATAAGTTCTGGGTTAATACCGTGAACACCAACTTCCAGTGTGGCAGCTTCTCCCTCTTCACGAATCATAGACTCAACTTCCTTCTGAGCCTTTTCGACCATCTCCTCAATTCTCGCCGGATGAATTCTTCCGTCTACGATGAGTTTTTCAAGAGCAATTCTTGCAACCTCTCTACGAACTCCATCAAATCCTGATAAAACGACTGCTTCCGGTGTGTCATCAATAATCAAATTAACACCCGTTAAAGTTTCAAGGGTACGAATATTTCTTCCTTCTCGTCCAATAATTCTTCCCTTCATTTCATCATTTGGCAACTGCACAACAGAAATCGTTGTTTCCGCTACATGATCTGCAGCACAACGCTGAATTGCAGTTACAACATAATCCTTTGCCTTCTTATCGGCTTCTTCTTTTGCTTTACGTTCCAGTTCTTTAACAAGAACTGCTGTTTCATGTTTCACATCTTCTTCAACAGATTTTAACAGATATTCCTTAGCTTGTTCAGTAGTCAGTCCGGAAATCTTTTCTAACTCCTGCAAATGACTGTTTTTAATCTCAGCCAATTCTTTTTTCTGCTTGTCTAACTCAGCATCTTTTGCATTTAACTTAGCTTCTTTCCGTTCTAATACTTCCGACTTCTTATCCAGAGCTTCTTCTTTCGATAACACTCTCTTCTCATATCGTTGAATCTCAGCTCGTCTTTCTTTTGATTCACGCTCAATCTCATTTTTGTTCTTGAGCGCTTCCTCTTTCGCTTCAAGCAATGCTTCACGCTTCTTAGATTCTGCAGTTTTCAAAGCTTCATCAATGATGTTTCTTGCTTTTTCTTCTGCACTACCTAATTTTGCCTCTTCCTGTTCCTTGTATTTCTGAACAGCAATATTTTTTGTAAGCAGCACTGCCACGACAACAACAACGATCATAAGAACAGCTACCACAATGATAGTTGTAATATCTGGCATCGAACAGAAGCACCTCCTTATTTTATTTTCATTGTAAAATACACAACAATATAATTTTATACTTTATACAATAATATGTCAAGTAAACGTTACATTTGTCATGCACTATTCTTCAACGAAAAACACTCTTTTTCCTATGTATGATCAGGAGTTCCAACTCTCTTCTTCACTCTCGCAGATTCGATCAATCTCACGAAAGATTGCGTCTGTACGAAAACCTTTGCGATATAACTTTGCAGCAATCTTTTGCTTTTCCTCATACGATAAAGCTTCCTCACCTTTTCTGCTGCGGATAATCTTTCGCAGCTCCTTTTTCAACGCAGAAGAATCATCCCAGTCAATATTTTCCAAAGCTATCGTAATATATTCTTCCGGTACATGCCTTTTTTGCAAATCCTGACGGATTCTTTGAATACTTCTGCTCTCACAATAAATTTCTGCAAACCTCGTCGCATATCTTAGGTCATCCAGATAATGAAAGCTCTTGACATAGGCAATCGCATCCGCAATGACATCCTCTTCGAATCCGGCACGGCTCATACGATCCTGTAGTTCCCAAGTCGTCCTGTCGTTATGATTTAATAACGACATCGCTTTCTTTCTTCCCTGTAGGAAACGTTCTTTATCGTCCATAATATTCCCCGTTTTGCTAACTCAATCTGTCCAAGCAGTCCTGTAACAACACAGGCTATCCATAAGATACTTTACGCTATTCCTCTGTAGTAACAGCTTCCTGCTCCTGAACCTCCGCTGCCGCTTCGCTTTCTTTTTCATTCTTTTGGGCAAAATATTTATCACGCACCTTCTGCTCTACTTCTGCTAAAACTTCCGGATGCTCCTTTAAATATCCTTTGGCATTTTCACGTCCCTGACCAATCTTATTGCCCTCATATGCGTACCATGCACCGCTCTTCACAATGATATTCTCTTCTGCTGCCAGATCTAAGATCTCACCCTCTCTGGAAATTCCCTCACCAAAGATAATATCTACTTCTGCTGAACGGAAAGGAGGTGCCACTTTATTTTTTACAACCTTGATCTTTGTTCTGTTTCCAATCGGCTCTCCATCCTTTTTAATCTGCTCGCCTCTGCGTACTTCCAGACGGACGGAAGAGTAATATTTGAGTGCACGACCACCGGTTGTCGTTTCCGGATTTCCAAACATAACACCAACCTTTTCACGCAGCTGATTGATAAAAACAACACTACAGCTTGTCTTTCCAATGATACCTGTCAGCTTACGCAAAGCCTGCGACATCAAACGCGCCTGTAAACCTACGTGACTGTCTCCCATATCGCCTTCAATCTCTGCTTTAGGAACCAGAGCAGCAACAGAATCGACGATCACGATATCCATAGCTGTAGAGCGAACCATAGTTTCTGCTATCTCCAGCGCCTGTTCTCCTGTATCCGGCTGTGAAATATACAGATTATCAATATCAACACCGATATTTTTAGCATATACAGGATCTAACGCATGCTCTGCATCAATAAATCCGGCAATACCACCCTGCTTCTGTACTTCTGCTACCATGTGAAGCGCAACCGTTGTCTTACCACCGGATTCCGGTCCATATATCTCAATAATTCTTCCTCTCGGAATTCCCCCTACTCCAAGAGCCAGATCCAGTCCCAGAGAACCCGACGGAACCACCTCAACATTCAGATGTGCATTATCTCCAAGCTTCATAATAGAACCTTTTCCATACTGCTTCTCTATCTGTGCTACCGCTGCTTCCAGTGCTTTCTTTTTATTTTCTTCTATCTTTGCGTCTTTTGCCATCTTTTTGATTCCTTTCTCACAAATTGCTTTCCCGAACAAATGTTCTTTTCTGTATCATAACCGTTTTTGATTCATCTGTCAATATGTTTTAAACCTCGTTACCATCTGTAACTTATTTATGATTATATTCTTTTTCTTACATACGTCAATATCCATCTTGCACAATTTTTTTGACATTTTTTGTCACTATTCACGACTTTCCTTATATTTCTGTGTATAAACTGCCGCGTCATTTGGTGTGATCAGACGATATTTTTTCAGATCATAGACCGTTGTAACAAACTCTTTTCCACTGATTGGTGCCTGCAGCAGATCATCCATGACCCTTTTAATCTGCTCCTTGTACTCATCCAGTGTGATCACCAGATTTTTACACAACAGGCTCTGACGATACAGTTCTTTAAAATATTCATTGAAACGATCCGATGCGATCACCGCATCATCTACGAGAAACGCCACGCCCGGAAGCAGCACTCTTCTTAGATTTGCTACTGATGAATTTGTCAGATAGATTCCGGGTTCAATACGAAATGTGTTCTTTTTGACCTGTAACGTTCCATCCTTTGTACTTTCAAAATATTCCGGCAGATACGGCTGAAACATGCCGGATATAAAAGAAGAATATCGAAAAAACGAATAATCTTTATCCTTATTTGCCGGTACATCCTTCACCAAAAGGATTCCTTTAATCTCTGATAGAGGCACCTCAAATTCCTCTGCCTTTCCATTTAGGATCATAAAGTGTAACATGGTATCCGTCCGCCACATAAATGCCGGAGCCTGTTCAATTTTTTTTGCCGGATAACTGTCAATCATAACCTTAACATGAATCTGATTTACCTTGTGCTCTTTCATCGTCTTTTTTAGTTTTTTCTGATTCATGGATGACAGATACTGCGCTTTTTCCTTTTCACGCTGACGTCTGGTTTTTCCCTCTGCCTCTCCTGCTTCCTGTTCTTTCTTTTCTGCTGCACCATCTACAGCCCCTGTCATAGATTCTTTTGCAGTCTTTTTTCCTTTTTTCCCCTTCTTCTCCTTCTGGAGATCTTTTAAGGAAACGGACTGTGACACGATCAGACCTAACAGTCCGACCATAACTCCACCGATCCCCATAGACGGAATTTCAAGAACAATTCCTGCCATTAATAAAAAAACAGCTCCAAGCCCCAAAATAACAACCGACCACAAAAATAACTTTGTCTTCGCATTGCCATATATCATACTATTAAATATTTTTTCCAGCACTAACGAAGTCTCCCTCCTTCATAATGTTCAAACGCTTCCAGACAACGCATAATAGATTCATACTGCTCTTCCATACTTCCATCTTCCAGAACAATATCCAATGCAACCGCAATATTGTTTAACATCCTCTCGTCAAGATATTGCTTAAGTCCAATAAAAATCTGTCTTTTCTCCCGAAAAGTCGGTGCATCTAACAAAAGCAGAAGTCCTCTCTGCGCAATATCCTCTTCGGACATTTTTCCCTGCAGATAACGCTCCGGCTGTCCGCTTTCGAGTGCCTTAACCATCTCGGCATCACTCAATGCTTCTTGTCCTGTAAGCGGTTTCTTTTCTGTTTGCGGTAACACCTGCCTGTCATCTTTTTTATCCTGTACATCTTCTGTAATAATATCGGCGTCTTCCTTTGTTTTCTGAAATTCCACCTTCCGAAAACGAAGCTTCTGTGTCACATCCGGATATTTTTTGTGATCCACTTCGCCCAAAAAGTCAGCCAGCGGACGTACCCAGTATGCAAACGGCGCATACATTGCCTGATATACAACCATTTCCTGCTGCGTTTCGCTATCCCTGGCAATCATTTTCACCTGATAAAGTTTTCCCTTAAAATGTCTGTAAAACTCTCCTGCTGTCGGTCTTTCCCTCATACTAATCTCCATTCCTCCATCCTGATCGGACGACACAAATCATCCATATGAGTAAGGTGCCAAAAGCCTCCATTTTACATTTATGACCTTTTGACACCTTGCCCTTTATATATATGCTTTTTCTACCTTGATCACAGAATAATAATTAGGGTATTTTTCTCTTACCTTTTCCCGTATCATTTTCGCCACCTCATCATCAGACATCTGAAACTCCTGTGGAAGCACCACATCATAGATCAGATTTGTGTGTGTTTTTCCCGGCACCATACGAAAATCATGAATACTCAATCTGGAATCAATCTCCTGAACAATATCCGATACTTTTTTGCGCATCACAACGACAATCTCATTGTTTGATTCAATCGGGTCCATATGGATCACACAGTTACAATGTAACTTCTGCTCTAACTCCATCTCAATGTTATCTACCATATCATGAATCTTAAAAACATCCTGATCTCCTGGCACTTCTACATGCAAAGAGATCATCGCCCTTCCCGGGCCATAATCATGTACGATCAGGTCATGAATCCCCACAACCATATCATGTCTGTGCACAATATCTTCAATCTGACTGATAAAATCCGCATCCGGCTTCACACCAAGTAACGGACTCATCGTATCCTTTGCTGCCTGATAACCTGCCCACAAAATAAACAATGCTACTACAAGACCGCAGTATCCATCCACATTAATCCCGGTTATCTGCATGATCACCATAGCGATCAATACTACCGTAGTTGCTACCGAATCACTTAAACTGTCAATTGCCGTAGCACGCATTGCCGTTGATTGAATCTTTTTTGAAATTGTGTAATTGTAAATTGCCATATAGATTTTTACCAGAATCGATGCGAGCAAAATGACAACTGCAAGCATCCCGGTTTCAACCGGCTCCGGATTCCATATTTTTTCAAAAGAACTTCTCGCCAACTCAAATCCCATCAGAATGATCAGAATCGCCACGATCAGTCCGGCAACATACTCACTTCGCCCATGTCCGAAAGGATGCTCACTGTCCGGCTTCATTCCGGCAAATTTAAACCCTGCCAATGTAATCAGAGAAGATCCTGCATCTGACAGGTTGTTAAACGCATCTGCCGTAATAGCCACAGAACCTGTCAGCACTCCGGTAAAAAACTTGCTTCCAAACAAAAGAATGTTTAAAAAAATGCCAAATCCCCCGCACAAAACCCCATAGGCACGACGAACATTTGGATCATCGTATTGATCTGCATGTCGTATCAGTGCCTTGCTTAGTAACGTTATCACGTTCTATCAATCCTCCATCATTTCACATACCTTCAATAAAACTGCGCATTCCAGACGCTTTCTCTGAATCTTGCAGGATAACTCATATGCCTTGTGAATGTCACCATTATATATATAGTTATTAGCATTACATCCACCACTGCAATAGAATTTTGCCCAGCAATCCTGACATGCCGGTTTAGAATAAACATGACATCCTGCAAATTCCTTTTTAATCTCTTCGTTAAAAGTGCCTTCCTCGAGATTGCCCATCTTATATTCCTCATGACCAACAAACTGGTGACAAGGATAAATATCTCCATCCGGTGTAATGGAAACATACTCATTTCCACTTCCACAGCCACGAAGACGCTTCACCACGCAAGGTCCCTGATCCAGATCGATCATAAAGTGGAAGAAATTAATAAATTCACCCTTCTTCTTAATCTCCATGATCTTATCTGTCAGACGATCATATTCCTGATAAATCGTATCCAGATCTTCTTCTGTAAGAGCATACTCCACTTTCGGATCTTCCATAACCGGCTCCACGGAAATCTGATCAAAACCGGCTTCATACAAATGCATCACGTCATCCGCAAAATCAAGATTATATTTTGTATACGTTCCGCGTACATAATATTCTTTGTCATTGCCACGTTTCTGCACTAATTTCTGGAAATTAGGAAGAATCTTATCATAACTTCCGGAACCGTCTACGCGTGTACGCATGCGGTCATTTACTTCCTTTCGTCCATCAATGGAAAGTACCACATTATACATTTCTTTATTGATATAATCAATATTCTCATCATTCAAAAGCATACCGTTTGTCGTGATCGTAAACTTAAAATGCTTTCCAAATTCCTCTTCCTTGCTTCTGGCATATTCTACGATATCTTTTACCACCTGAAAGTTCATAAGCGGTTCTCCACCAAAGAAATCAACCTCTAAGTTTTCCCTGCCTACTGATTTTTCTAACAGAAAGTCAATTGCTGCCTTTCCTGTGTCAAACGGCATCAGCTTACGGCCTGTTCCAAAATCACCTGTGGAAGCAAAACAATACTTACAGCGCAGGTTACAGTCATGTGCGATATGAAGACACATTGCTTTGATTGGGGACATAACTGCTGTGTTTGCATAGTCACCATAGATATCATCACTAAACAATGTCTTTTCTTCATACAATTCACAGATTTCTTCGTAAGCTTCCTTAATTTCCTCTTCACTGTAACGGTCTGAAAGCTTTTCGATCACTTCTGATGGACATTCCTTCTCAAAAGGAGGTAAAACATCGTCCAATACATCATATGTGACATCATCAACAAGGTGCACACCGCCACTATTTACATCCATCACAATATTTAAGTCTTTTGCTTTAAATTTATGTATCATTCTTTATAACTCCATTCTCTCTAAACATGGGAATGGCTGTTACGAGAGTTCTCATAACAGCCATAGTATTTCATTTCTATCCGCAAAAAGAAATTTATTTATTTTCATCATTTGCGCACTTCTGATTACCAACTGTACAAGAAGTCTTGCAAGCTGACTGACAGGATGCCTGACATTTTCCACATCCGCCTTTTTTTGCTGTTGCACTTAAGTTTGCCTTATTAATTGTCTTGATATGCTTCATCTTCTTTTCCTCCATTAACATACAGTTTGTTTTTTGCAAAACAACTTCCCATTTTGCTTCCAATAGAGTATAGTATACCATATTTTCCAAAAAAAACAACTCAAAAGTTGTGCGCAGTCTGTGTTTCTCCAAAAACTACCAACATATTTTCTAGAAACCTCCACATAATAATACCAAGATAAGCAATAGCTTATCGAACAACCGGAGTGATATCAATTCTGTACATGTTCTATATGACAGAAATCAAATCAGCCGGAATGATCAAAAGGAGGAAATTATCATGACAAACAATCAGAGTTCAAGAATGGAAGTTCCACAGGCAAAAGAAGCTATGGACAAATTTAAGATGGAGGTTGCAAGCGAGCTTGGTGTACCTCTCAAAAACGGTGGCTATAACGGTGACTTAACATCTGCCCAGAACGGTAGCGTTGGTGGCGAGATGGTCCGCCAGATGATCAAGCGTCAGGAAGAGGAAATGTCCGGTAGATAGTCTGCCTCACATTCTAATTTCTATGCAGCATTTTATCGGATAAAAATTCACACTGTATTTTCATCCAATAAAACCTTGCTGTAAGAAACGCAAACAGAAAGACTGCCTTCGATAACTTTATCGAAGACAGTCTTTCTATCATTAAAAAATCATAAATGATCGACTATTTTACCTGTACCAAAAATCATACACCGGTTTTCGCTCTAAAACTCTACGAACTTTCCTTCTGATTTATCATTGATCACATAGTAAGCTCTTCTCTCTTCCAGGTTAATATATACACGAAGAGATTTGATAGAAGAAATGCGATGACCTTCATTCTTATATGTTTCCTGAATTTTTTCAACCAATTCTTTTGTTAAGATCTGATCCTGATTATATTCAATATAAACTTCCTGAACCACTTCTTTTTCTGCTGCTTTTTTCTTTGCAGTTGTCTTATTTACAGAACCCGGCTTTCTTCCACGCTTCTTTGGAACTGTTTCTTCTGCCTTTTTCTCATCTGCTTTTGCAACTGCCTTTTCAACAGCCTTTGCTGTTTCTTTTTCAACAACAGGCTTTGTTTCTTCCTTTACAACCGGCTTTGCAGTTTCTGCTGTAGAAGCAGCTACTTTACTTTCTTCTTTTGCCAGTGGAGCAACCGGCTTTACTTCTGATTTGGTTTCTGTTTTGGAAGCTACTGCTGCCTGTGCTGCTACAAGTGGTTTTTCTGTCGTTGTTTTTGCTACTGTTCTTGTTGTTTTTCTCTTTCTTGAACTTGACATAATTCTTCTCCTTTACCCACAATAAAAACTGTTGCCTAATTTTTCTAACACTGAAAGTGTATAGCGTATTCAAAAAACTTTCAAGAGTTTTTTTTATTTTTGTTAGAATTGTACACTTCCTTTTCACTTTTTGATAAAAAATATAAAAATTGCCAAATCCAAAAGGCACTACCATAACAATATTTCCCTATTACATAAAAAGAGAGAATGCCCACACATTCCCTCTACAATATTTTTTTCCGGTACAGCATAAACTTTTCCATACAAAATATCTGTCATTTCATCTTCGGTTTAAAAATTAAAGACGCAAGATAACCAAAAATTAATGCAGTAGAAATTCCAACTGCGCTCGCTGTAAAACCACCTTTAAAAAGACCAATAAATCCTTCCTTATCGACTGCTTTTTTTACCCCGTCTATCAAAGTGTTTCCAAAACCAAGAAGTGGCACGGTTGCTCCGGCACCTGCCCATTTTTCAAATGGCTCATACCAGCCAAACACGCCGAGAACCGCTCCGGTACACACTAAGATCACCATGATCCTTCCCGGCAGAAGCTTCGTATTATCCATCAGAATCTGTACGGCTGCACAGATTGCACCACCCACCAAAAATGCCATAATATAATTCATCTTTTTATCCTTTCTCAACTGCATCAGATACATCAAATTTTTTCTAACATAACGCCATGTGCAATTCCCGGAACACTGTTTCCTTCATTGAAACTTACCTGCGAAAGCAGGGCACCTGTCGGCACAAAAAGAACACGTTTCCATTCTCCCCATTCTAACATCTTTAAAATATATCCTGTCAGCATGACGGCACTGCATCCACAACCGCTTCCGCCTGCCTGCACATTTTGTTCTTCCCCATAAATTTCAATACCGCAATCCATATATTGTTTCCGGATATCATATCCTTTTGCATCCAAAAAATCGAGCAAAATATCCTTTCCGACTTTTCCAAGATCCCCGGTTATAATCTTGTCATAATGCTCCGGCTGATACCCGAAATCAATGAAATTCTGTGCGATCACTTCTCCTGCTGCCGGTGCCATGCAGGCTCCCATATTCATATTATCTTTTACACCATAATCAACAATTTTTCCCGTTGTAATTCCTTTAATCTTTACCTTTCCTTTTTCTGCTTTCGCCTGCGTAGAAATCTCACCTTCTCCCCCCTTCTGTTCTATTTCCGCTTTCCGCTTTGAACAGCTCAGCACGACGGCACCACTTCCGGTCACTGTCCAGGTTGCCGCCTTCGGCCTTTGGTTTCCATATCCTAAAGGAAAACGAAACTGCTTTTCCGCACTGGCAAAATGACTGGATGTGAGTGCCACGATATGATCAGCAAATCCACCATCTACTAACATAGAAGCAATTCCAATAGATTCTCCCATCGTTGAACATGCACCATATACGCCAAACAAAGGAATATCCATATTGATCAAACCAAAAGAAGATGCCATAAGCTGTCCAAGCAGATCACCGGCAACCATATAACGCACTTTCTTTTTTGAAATTCCCGCATGACGGATTGCCATATTTGCTGCTTCCTCCTGTAACTTTCCCTCCGCTTCCTCCCATGTATCAACTCCAAGCTTTGGATCTTTTTCGATCTTATCAAAATATTTTCCATAAGGACCTTCCCCTTCTTTTTCTCCTACAATAGAAGCTGCCCCACTGATCAGCGGAGGATTTTCAAAACAAATACTTTGTTTTCCTACTTGCCTGTTTCCCATACTTTTCTGCCTCCATTTTTTATGCATAACATAACATGATGTCTGATTCAAAAGACATTATTATCTGTATTTGACTCTTGCATCAAAATATTGTTTATCCATTTTTCTGACATTCTTAGTATGGTTTGTTTTTTTCAAAATATACCAAAAAGAAATGCTTCTTATTTTTTTGCTATTCTATTTTAATTGATTACTCTCTGTGTCATATTTCCATTTATATTTTCCGATTGCTACCTTGTCCAGATCATCTGTCAGAATCAGTTTATCAAATGTTCCTACAATCACAAATGACCATGTTCCGTCCTCCCGAAGAACCGGCGCAGAACTCCCATCCAATGTAA
Organism: uncultured Lachnospiraceae bacterium; assembly: GCA_934317005.1. GTDB lineage: Bacteria > Bacillota > Clostridia > Lachnospirales > Lachnospiraceae > Butyribacter. The sequence continues at coordinate 132,713 of CAKREB010000006.1, read as the reverse complement.
TTTTATCACCGTTTTTTAAATATAAGGAAACATTTCCATCTATTGCTTTGATTAGCTTATTTCCATTAAATTTTTCTTTTGATGATATTTCAAAATAATATCCCATTGGTGAAACACTAAATTCCTTCAGTTTTGCCTTTTCTTTTCCAACTTGTATTTCCTGCCCCTGTGCAAAGTCTACAGAAGAATCCTTACAGTCTGCCGTAATCCGAAATGACCAGTTTCCTTCCATGTCTACATAGAATGTCTGATTATTTTCAAATCTCAATCTAAGTCCTGACAGCGTAACCAAAAGATTTTTTCCTATCTTTTCCCCATAATTAAAAATGGTATAGTACTTGATTGAATAGCGATTTTCTTCCTGAGCAAAACAATCCTCACTTCCACTGGTCCACAACGTTCCTGTATCACTTTTACAATCGCTCTCCTCAAATTCTGCACCTGTACATTTCAGACCATTTTTAGCTAATGTACTTCCGTCTGATTTCTCAATCTTATAAACAATTCCCACATGTCTTGCATCCCGCATCACACCCTCTGCAGTAATTTTAATTCCTGCATCTTTAGCTGTAACATGTACTGATTTTCCCATATGATTTGCCGTCTGGATTTCTTTTTCTGAATGAACACCAAACAATTTTTTTATTTCCTGTGGAAGCTGTCCTCTGGCTGCGGCTATTCCTGCACCTCCCACTCCCAAAACCAAAACAGTGCACGCACAAGCTTTAAGTAAAGGTGTCCATTTTGTTTTGTTCTGTTTTTCTCTGTTTCTTATCTCCCGTAATACCTTATTTTTGATACGTTTTGTTTCCGGTTCTGATAATTTCTGTTCACCGTATTTCTCTGTATTAACAGATACCTTATTTAATAATTGATATAATTTACTCATGTGAGTCTCCCTTCCTTTCTTTTCCTCAATTTCTTTTTTGCTCTGGAAATATGGTTGTAAATAACAGGTTTACTTAGCTTGGCTGACTGACTGATTTCTTCTACGGTTTCCTCCTTCACATATAAACGCATAAACAATTCTCTATCCTGCAAAGACAGGCAAGATAATAATTTCTCCATCTCCTCCGAAATCACATCGGTATTTTCCAGTCCCGATAAATCTGTTAACGAATCATTTTCCGTTTGATCCAGTGGCACTTCCAACAATTCTCTCTGGTGTTTTCTTAAGTAATCAATGGACTTGTACCTTGCAATAGACGCAATCCAGTTTTTGAAGTTACTTTTTTCCGGTTGAAAAGAATCTATATTATCCCATATTGCCAACAAGACATCATTCATACACTCTTCCCAATATCTCTGCATAGGAAATATACTCTTGGCAATAACCGCTTTTAAAAGTCCTCCATATTCATCAATCACATATAGCAACGCCTTTTCATTATGCTGCTGTAATTGATCTATATAATTTTCTTTCGTTATCTTCATAGCAATCCTACAATTCCTTTCTCAACTCACAAACTTTGAGTCATAGTCACAAAGCTGCAGTGTGAAAAATAAAATTTTCACATAATTTTCTCACAAACAAACAATTTCTCCGGATCTATTTGTTTTGCATGATCAGGCATGCCAGCAATCCACTATTTTAGCAAAGAGCATGGACATTTTAACCTGTACATTAATGAATACGAAACATAGTAATAAAATCTATCCATATTTTTCTTTTTTTCTAAATTTTTTAAACTAATTCCGCTTCGGCGTAAAATGCGCATCCCCACGAAGTGTTTTTTGATTTATAAGAAAGAAGTTTCCTATAAATCAAAAAATTGCCCGCACACCTATCGTGTACAGACAATTTTTTCTTTTTATAAAATAGGAAAACACGAATGTTCTCCCATTTTCACATAGCTATCTAATGTTACTCTTTACATTAGATAATATCATCTACATCATTTAATGATTCCTCATCGCCCAGATCCACTTTTTTCATTTTTCTACGATAGAAAATATCATAAAATACTGGTACGATAAACAATGTCATAAATGTCGCATATGTCAGTCCACCAATTGTTACGATTGCCATACCACGACTCATTGCTGCCGTACTGTCGGTACTAAATGCTAAAGTCGACATAGCGAGGATTGTTGTCAATGCAGTCATCAAAATCGGACGCATACGTGTCTTTCCGGTTTCTACCAATGCATCCCTCTTTTCTACACCTGTCATACGCAGCTTATTCGCATAATCAACGAACACGATTCCGTTATTTACTACGACACCTGCCAACACCAAAAATCCCATCAATGCCATTACCGATAATGGTTCACCCGAGATCAGCAGTGCTAACAGACCACCGGTAAACGCAAGCGGAATCGTAAGAAGAACAATAAACGGCGATAAAAGCCCCTGGAACTGCGCTACCATGATCAGATAGATAAAGATAATCGCAAGCAAGATCATTAAGAGCATATTCTTTACCATCTCCATATTTGTCTCACTTTCACCCTGCACAGAAATCTCATATCCTGCCGGCACCTTATACTGATCGATCTCTTTTTGCAAAGAACGGCTTAACAGTGTAGCATTATATCCGTCCTTAACTGCCGCGCTCACCTGAACATAATTAACCAGATTTTCACGATTAAGCGATGCCACACCGGTACGCTCTTCTATCTTCGCAAATTCTTTTAACTTATGCTTCTCTGTCTTTGTTTCACCCTTATCATTTGTTTTTGTCGTTTCAAACTCATAATCTGCAAGATTATCTTTGCTAAGACCATCCCGCTCATCCACAATCTTTACATCATATTCCTTGCTTCCCACCGATAAGGTTGTAGATTTCTTTTCTGTGGTCAGTTTTTGGGACAGTTCACTATAAACCTGCGCTACCGTCAGACCAAGACGCATTGCCTTGTCTTTGTCAACCTTTACAAAAACTTCTTTATCTCCTGCTTCCTGTCCGTTTTCCGGTTCTTCATATCCTTTGATCTTTTTAACCATCTTCATGACATCTTTACTGATATCAATTAATTTGTCTGTATCTTTTCCATAAATATTTACCTGCAGACCGGAACCCATCATGCTTGACATATCCATATTGGAGTCCGATACGGAATATTCCTCGCACTTGTTATCCTTAAAGATTTTTTCAATCTTTGCCGCAACTTTTTTGTTATCGTTGGCATACTTTTCTTTCAAAAGGATCATAAAGGAATAATTCTTATCTGCACTGTTTCCTCCCATAGACATTGTCGTACTGCCTTTCATCGTTCCGACCGTCTTGACACCTTCAATCTTTTGTATCTGTTCGGATAATTTATCTGCCAGTGCATAATCTTCTTCCTGCGTTGCCTCTGCATCCATCGTCAATGTTGCAGAAAGCTGCTCACTTCCCATCTCCGGCACAAAGACAATTCCCATCTTTGTCACCTGCCATACAGAAAAGATTAAAAGAACTACTGCAATACTGATTGGAACCACCTTAAAGTGCAGACAGAAACGAACTACACGCTCATAACCAACCTGTATGGCATCAAACCAACGATGCTTTCTCTGTGAATCTCCCTTTAAGAATGTGGAACCCATACAAGGCACCAAAGTCAGTGCTACGATAAGACTGGCACTCAGACTGTATGCAATCGTCAGACACATATCCTGCATGATCTGACGGGTAATACCATCCGTAAATACGATTGGAAGGAATACGCAGATTGTTGTCAGAGTGGATGAAAAGATTGCTCCAGCCACCTGATTTGCTCCCATAACTGCCGCTCTTGCTGCCGATACTCCCTTGTTGCGCAAACGGTAGATATTTTCCACGACAACGATTGAGTTATCGACGAGCATACCAACTCCCAGCGCAAGACCGGATAGTGAGATGATATTTAATGTAATATTTGTAAAATACATCAGTACCATTGTAAACAGTACACTAAGCGGAATACTAAACGCAACGATCACAGTCGGACGAAGATCCCGCAAGAAAATAATCAATACAATGACTGCTAACAGTGCTCCCCACATCAGATTAGAAAGAACAGAGTTAATGATTAGTTCAATATACTCACCCTGATCCATCAGATTTGTAAAACGTAAACCATCGTATTTCTTTTCCAGTTCTTTTAACTTTTCATTACACTTTTTCGACACCGTAGATGTTCCGGCCGTGCTTGCCTTAGAAATGCTAAGCAACACTGCATCGTTTCCATTCACACGTCCGTAAGAATCCTCGGAATCATCTACCACCGTCACATCTGATACATCCTTTAAACGGACATCCCCAATGCCATCTAACTTACAAAGCACTGCATCTTTCATAGCATCAACACTGTCATACTCATCACCAACCTTAATCAGATACTGTGTTCCATCCTCGCTGATATATCCGGCCGGCATAGAAAAGTTTTCTGCTGAAAGAATATTAGAAAGCTGCTCCATCGTTAAAAGCTGATCCAGATTTGCATTTTTCAACGCTTCCTTTTTGGATTTCTCATAAGATTCTTTTCCGGATTTTAATTCCTGCTCACTTGATTTTAATGTATTTTCTGCATTGCTGATCTGCGCATTTGCAGAGCCAAAAGCAGCCGCTGCGGTAATCTTTCCCTGCTCCACCTTTTCGTAATTGTCTTCTGCCTTTTTAATAGACTTTTCCACCTGCTCCAATGACTTCTGTGCAACCAAAATTTCTGTCTTTAAGTTGGCAAGTGCTGTATTAATCTGTGAGATTCTCACCTCAACAATGTCATACAGTGACTTAAGATTTTTCTTTGTCATCTTCTTTGCCACTGCACTCTGTCCCTGATTTTTCAACAAAGTCTGATAAGCTTTTAATTTATCCGGATGGTCAATCGCATCCTTCACATTTTTAGGTAACTGTGCAAGCTGCTGCTTAACCTGCTTTTCTGTCTGCGCGGCAGCCTCTTCTTTTGCTGCGTTTTTAATTGCCTCCGCTGCATCGGAAAGCTTTTCTAAATATGTATGGACATTTTCTGTCGTCACCTTTCCTTCGATGCCGGCAGCATCCATCTGCTTTTGCACGGCTGCAACCAATATCTGATCATAAATAGCATCATAGATTGCCTGATATCCTGCATTTCCCTGTTGCATGCTTTCTCTTACAGCCGTAAAGCCCTGATTCATCTGACGATAAGACGCTGCTATTTTATTCTTTTCATATGCTTTCTTTTCCATCTCTAAAGCAGACTTTTTCGCCTTCTGACTTGTCAGATTCGAAGCATATGCCTGCTTTGTTGCAACCGCCTGATTCATCAGCTTGCTAAACTTTGCAAGCTCTCCTGACTTTTCATTTTGCTGGTCTGTCAGCTTCTTTTTCTGCTCAGACAACTTTTCTTTTCCTTCATTTAACTTTTTCTCTGCATTGTCCAGTTTCTTCTTCGCCTTGATCAAAGATTTGTTCGTCTTTTCCAGAACCTTTTCGTTCACTTCGTCAATCTTATCCTGATTCAAACGCACTTCGATTGACTTTTCCACCATACCGGAAGCATCTACACTGGCAACACCATCCTGGCGCTGCAGCTCCGGAATGATATTGTCATTGACAAACTGTGACAACTCATAACCGCTTTTTCCTTTGTAGTCAACACTTGTCATCATCGTAGCCATCATATCTGCAGAAATCTGCATGATCATCGGCTTTCCCGCTGTTTCCGGTAACTCCACCTGGTTCACGGCAGAAGATACTTTTACCATCGCTGCATCCATGTTAGTATCCTCTTCAAACTCCAATGATACAATGCTGGAGTTTTCCGATGAAACACTTGTCACATTCTTTACACCATTCACTGTTCCAACAGAGTTTTCTAAGACTTCACTCAACTCCGTTTCCACCTTTTCAGGCGATGCGCCCGGATACGTTGTAACAACGATCATATACGGCATATTCATGTTTGGCAAAAAGTCTGTCGTCATTTTTGTAAAACTGACGTAACCAAGCACAAAAAGCATCACAACGCCAACCAAAATCACAAATGGTTTTTTTACGCTAAATTTTGGCATCTGTTCTCTCCTCTTCTTTTTTGTTCCAATTGTCTATATTCTTCCTCATCCCCCTTTTCAATATATCGTTAAATTTTCCAATATTCAACGATATCCAAAAACATTAAGGAAACGCTAAGAAAATGTTAAAGGAATGTGTCATGATGTTACGAGCATGTGTCACTTTTTCAGGTATTACTTTTATCGAAAAAAGCCTTTTCAAAACCATCATTAGCAGTTATAATAATAAACAGAGGTAAATTTGTAACAATAGGCTTTTGACTGTGCGTACCCGTCAAAGCTCTTTTTAGAAGACATCTGTCTTCCCACTAAAAATGTACGCAGAAATGAGGACAATTATGAAAGTACAGAATATCACAGATATCGACAAATTTTTTAAAGTAGTAGACAGCTGTAAGGGAAAAGTAGAATTAGTAACCGGTGAAGGCGACCGTTTGAACTTAAAGTCAAAGCTTTCCCAGTATGTATCTATGGCAAATATTTTCTCAAATGGTGAGATTCCTGAACTTGAGATCATTGCCTACGAAAAGGAAGATATCGACAAATTAATTTCTTTTATGGTGAACGGCTGATTAAAATGTTTTTTCATTTGCGGTGTTGTTCTTTATAGGAGCAACACCGCTTTTTTCTAATCTATGTCAGGTATTTTTTCCAATAGCCAAAAACCGTATACCTGACATACTTGAATATAAGGAGGAGGAAAAAATTGAAGGTATTTATGAAAACAGGACAGGGGAGTCCTGTAGAGGCAGTACATGCCGCGACACAGGGGTTGCAAAATCCATCTATGATTCTTTTTATTGCGCCGTATCATATGGCCGCTGATATTGCTATACAGTTACGCAAGCAGTATCCGGACACGCCATCGATCGGCACCATCGGTACAAAGCTTACCAATGGTCAGGTCAGTGATGACACGCTCGCTGTTCTGGCATTGTTTGATGATGCAAAGGTTCGCTGTGGTGTGATGGAGCGCATCAGTCAGTGTCCGGTTTCTTATTCTGGCGAAATCCGTCAAAAGATCGATCAGATCTCACCGGGCAGGGAAGATACCGTGTGTATTGAATACTGTACCGGATCAGAAGAAAAATTAGTAACTACGTTTACTTCTTTCTTCGAAAAGAAAGGAATCCGCCTTGCCGGAGGTACGGTTTTTGGTGTTCCGGATGGCAAAGCACCAATCGTCGCCTATAACGGTCAGGTTTACGAGGATGCCTGTGTATACGCGATCATCAAAAATACGACCGGACGTGTCAAAGTCTACAAAGAAAATATCTATCAGAAAAATTCAAGCCAGAGCCATTTTGCAACCAAAGTAAATGTTGCCAAAAAAGAACTCATCGAATTAGATGGCAGACCTGCCGCAGATGTATATAGCAGCGAGCTTGGCATTCCACGCAGCCAGATTGTTGACAATGTATTGGTTAATCCAATGGGACGTGCTGTCGGCGATCAGGTATTTATCTCTTCCATGATGGCAATGGATGCCAATGGTGCACTTTCAAACTATAAACGAATCAACAAAAATGACTGTATCTATTTTCTAAGTCTTGGTGACTACAAGGAAACTGAACGCGAAATGAGAGAACAGATTCTTCAGAATATGCCGCATATTTCTCTCGTCCTTTCCATCGACTGTATTTACCGCTATCTTTTATATGATAAAGAAAATTATTTTTCTACTTATGCAAAGGATATGGCATCTCTTGGCACACACCTTGGTGTTGTCGGCGGTGGAGAGCAATACAACAACCAGCATGTAAATCAGACCATGGTTTGCGCTGTTTTTGAATAGTTTTCATACGATAAACACTATTTTTATCAAAAGGTTTATGTTCGCGCGCTGTCTGTCATAAACCACGCAGCAAAAGTGCAGCGCAGAAATGAGGAAATTATGTTCGGAAAAAAGAATAAAATAGAAAATGTTGTTTCGACACCCCAGACAGAAAACAAAAAAAGTATACAGGATTCCTTAGATTCCATGTCCTTTTTAAGCCGCTTTGTCATCGAAAAAAAGGAGGCTTTAGTAGACGAAGAGTTAAAAGCGATCCGTGAGATTGATAAGGTAAAGGATTCTTATAATGAAGTCAGCGAACACAACGCTTTTGTCAGTGAATCTGTAGATGCTTTTCAGGATGAATTTGCAAAAATCAGTGACATCTCCGGTCAGTTTAACAATGTTATCCAAAGCGTCACAGATGTTTCCGAAAGTGCATTGCAGGATATCGCAGAGTTAAAGGAAAGCTCTTCCAAAGTCAATGTACAGTTTGAAAAGATTGAATCCATCTACGATGAGTTCCAGAAGGGATTTGATGAAATCCGTGAAACAATGCTAAATATCGTCGGCATTGCCAATCAGACAAATCTTCTGGCTCTCAATGCATCGATTGAGGCTGCACGCGCCGGTGAACACGGAAAAGGCTTTGCTGTGGTTGCTGATGAGGTTACAAAGCTTTCCATAGGCATCAAAGAACTGGTCGGTGAGGTAAATAAAAGCATGGAAGGTCTGCAGGCAAGTTCCGAGCATCTGACCACTTCTCTGGGAGATGTCCGTGATGCCTTGAGCGAATCACATACACAGATGGAAAATACAGAAAATGTCTTCCACCGCATCAACAACTCTGTTTCCAGTGTAGAGGATGTACATCAGGGAATTAACAGCGTCGTTGAAGACTGCTCCGAAAAGATTGAAAAATTACAGGAAAATATGAACGTCCATGAGAGTCATTACACACAGGTTCAGACAAACATTGATGACCTGAAGAGTCTGATGACACAGAAAGGATTTATTTACGAAGATATTTCAAATATGATGGAACAGGCAGAACCATTGATTCAAAACATCAAAAAAGAATTACTCTCATAGTTTATACCATCATCCTATCAGAAATCAGGGGCAACGTGCTGTCGTTGCCCTTTTATATTGCTCTGTACCACGTTTCAAATGCAGACTGATTTTCAAAAAAGCCCATCATTTCACGTGTCAGACTGATTCCATCATCATGAGCAGGCATCTCTTCCCGTGAATACCATTCTGCCATAGCAAGTTCCTCCTGATCTAAGGATATGGTTTCTTCACCGTCTAACTCTGCAAAATATCCCAGCAAAAGGTTACTGTCAATCCCCCATGGCTGACTCTTATAATACTTGATGTGCTTTACCTTTAGTCCTACTTCCTCCATCACTTCACGCACCACTGTTTCTTCTGCCGTCTCACCAAACTCAACAAATCCTGCAAGCAGTGCGTACTTTTTGTATTCTCTGTCCGCATATTTGGACATCAATATCTTGTCGTGATGTACCAGACCGATAATAACAGCCGGTGCGATCTTAGGAAAGATCATATTGCGACACTCTGTACAAAAAAGCATCCTCTGCTTTGTGTCGTGTACAGTCCGTCTGCCACATCTTCCGCAAAAACGATTATCCCGATACCATACATAAAGCTGAAAAGCATTCATTGCCGCAAAACAGATTTCTTTCGAGATCATCTGACGAAGCGTTGACATTTTCTCATATTGATACTGCAAAAGTTCCCAACGATACGAGCTTTTTTCAAATACTTTTCGCAAAAAATAATCATTTCCATCCATTGAAAATATATATTGAAAACTTTTCCTTTCTGCCAAAGCCTGATTCTCATCCTTTTTTAAAAGCTCCTTATACTGTGGAACAGAAAGCACCGTATTCTCATCTTTTTTTAGCAAAAGAGTTCGTTCATCAAAGATAAAAACAAAGCTGTCCTCACTTATCTCTTTGTTAAAATATTCATTATGAAACACTTTTGGCGCAATATCCTGTATCATATCTGTAACCGCCCTTTCCTCTCAATATAAAGCGCACTGTCATCGTCTGGTGTTTGTTTGTATCGGGCATATCACCCTTAATATATCAACTTTCATTTTGGCTGTACTAATCCGAAAAATCATATGTGATCTGAACCCGTCCCTTCTCCATACACGCTGTTGCCTTCACTCCATTGATCATCGGCATCATTGGCGGGATATGTCCAATATCCAAGTCCATCCAGATTGGCACCTGATACTTTTCTAACGCACCGGTTACTGCCTGATAGCGATCCAGTCCAAAAAGCTCTTCCCCCTGCAAAGGTCTTCCGATCAAAAATCCCTTTGCCGTTTCAAACCAGCCGGCATGGTCTAACTGCCAGAGTGCCCTGCGAATATCCATAACATTCAGATCGCACGCTTCCAGATACCAGATGATGCCATCCTCCTGATATCTCTTTGTAAATGCTTTTACCTGATCAAACTTTGTGCCGACCAGCCTTCCAAGACAATCCAGACAGCCGCCAAGCACTCTTCCTGACATTACCGCATCCTGATCGGGATATCGTTTTATGATTGTTGGCTCTGTCACATGATACGGCTCCAAAGGATGCTCTTCATCCTTTTTCGATTCCTTTTCCCACAAAGCATATCCGCTCACTTTTGTCTTTTTGCCCTGCAGCACCTCCCACGCATCTGCAATCGCTTCATGCCACGGCTCCATGCCAAAAGCGGGTGCACAAGGACCATAAATAGAAGCCGTATCGCATAATGTCGGCAGTAAAAAGGTCAGGTTTGTATTGTCAGAAAATCCCATATACCATTTTGGTGTTTCGCATGCCAGCTTTTCAAAATCAACATGATCTAAGATTTCACACATTAACTCCCCACCGCCACAGGAAATGATCGTGTCCACATCTGCATCGGCAAAAAAAGTATTGATCTCCTCTCCACACTTTTTTGGTGTACTGCTGATTCCAATTCCATCTCCGGCATAGCAGTTTGACCCCACTTTGCACGAAACACCAAGCTTGTTCCACTTTTGCAACGCATTTTGAAATGCACTTCTGTAAGGTTCTATATTACACCCATAGGATGGTGCTACCAAACCAATGGTTCCATTTTCTTTTAAAAACTCTGGTATTCTCATAGGCTCCTGTGCCCCCTTTCTTTTCTAAACATAGAATACCCGCCGGCAGCTTCTACCCTTCATGTCTAAACATAGAATAGCAGCCGGCAGCTTTTACCTTTCATTTTTCAAAACATTAATAACAACCTAGTAATATCAACAGCCTGAAAATACGGTCATCATTTTTTCGCTGACGAAATACTTTTTTCTGTCGCACCAGATTGATCCGTCTACACAGCGAGTGTTTCGCCGCCACTAACTCTCTTGCCAGATAAAGCGACTGCTGTACCTGCGCATCTGACATATATCTCTTTAGATCCTCTCTGCCCGAAAGATTGCCAAAGATCCGCAAAAACTCCTTTGTCTGTCTGCTGATATCATGCTGCTTTTTTCGAAAAAGATGAATGCGCATCTTTAATTCCTTAAAACGGTCTGAGCTTGTACCCACCACATTATTTTCATGCTGACGATAGCAGATATGTGATGTTTCATCATAATCAACCGTCCCAAAGCATGCTGCTGTCAGATAGAACCAACGGTCATGCATCACGGTAAAGTTTGGCCATTCTTTGATCAGAAGCTTTCGAAGGCTTGCATTCATTACGGCCGTGCAGCCTGTTACCACATTTTCGATCAATGCATTGCCAAAGCCGACACGAACTTTCGGACGCTTAATATCTGATGACAGTTCCTCAAGCTCTGCATTGACAAGCTTTGGTCTGCAGCAATATAAATGTGGCACTTCGCTATCTTTATGGCTGTCAATTACACGGATCGCACTGCTCATTTTGTCCGGAAGCCACACATCATCCTGATCACAAAATGCATAATACTGCGCCTCTTGTGCTTTTTCCAGCAATTCAAAAAAGCTGCGGATCACTCCGCAGTTTTTTCCCTGATACCAGTGTATCTTTTGAGGATATTTCGTCGCATATTCCTGCAAAATGTCCTGTGTTTTGTCGCTGGAACCATCATCCCGAACAAATATCTGAAAAGAAGTCTGTACAGCTTCATCGCAATCCTGTGTAAGCAGCGAATCTAACTGCTCGGCTAAGTAGTGTTCTCCATTATACGTTGACATCAAAATCACTAAATGCTTCACACCGTTTTCCCCCTTACTTCCCATTCTTTTAATAATTGTAACAGCTCCTGCTCTGCATCCTGAAACGGACGTGTTTCAAATACCATTTCACTATATTTTACCGGAGCCTCTTTTGCAAGTGTCTCTCCCATATAGTGCAAAAATTCATAATATAAGCATGTATCATCTACACTGGTTATTTTTTCAAATTCTTCCGGTGTCGGAACACTTCCCAAAAAACGTCGATACACTGCATCCTGCAGCTTCTTTTCTATTTCCCGATATTTGGGAAGCTGTGTCTTTACCGGTCTGGTAATATCAGACAGATATGCTTCGCTTCCATCATGCACCAGACATGCCAGCACAAGACGGGGAGAATATCCTCTTGCAATCGCTTCCTTTCCGCAGGCTATGCTATGCTGCGCAACGGAATAAAACTCAGGAAAATGCCCATTGGCACGAGTCATCAATGACTGTGCATGGGCAATATCTTCTGCTTTGATCTCTTCGATTTTGGGATCTAAAGGGGTAAAATGAATCTTACTGTATGTTGTAATATACATGTTCATCTCCATTTCTGCTTTTAAAGAACCTTTGATAAAAATTCTTTCAAACGCTGATTCTGCGGATTCTCAAAAAGCTCCTTCGGTGCGTTATCTTCCTGTATCACACCGTCATTGATAAATACTACTCTGTTTGCCACTTCTCTTGCAAATCCCATCTCATGAGTAACTACTACCATAGTCATGCCATCAGCCGCAAGCTCCTTCATCAGCTCCAAAACTTCTCCGACCATCTCAGGATCCAGCGCAGATGTCGGTTCGTCAAACAGCATCACATCCGGATTCATTGCCAGAGCACGTATGATTGCAATTCTCTGCTTCTGTCCACCAGAAAGCTGTGCCGGATAGGCATCTGCCTTATCAAGCAGCCCGATTCTTTTTAACAACTCATCTGCTTTCTTTGCCGCTTCTTCCTTTGTCATCTTCTTTCTCTTGACCGGTGCGAGCATAATGTTTTCACGAATCGTCATATTAGGGAACAGATTAAACTGCTGAAAAACCATTCCCATCTTCTCGCGCATCTGATTAATGTCTACGGATTCATCTGTAATATCCGTTCCCTCAAAGGTCACAACTCCGCTTGTCGGCTCCTCTAACAGATTCAACGAACGCAAAAAGGTTGATTTTCCACATCCGGATGGGCCAATGATCGCAACCACTTCTCCTTTTGAAATCTTTGTATTGATTCCTTTTAACACCTCATGCTTTCCAAAAGATTTGCACAAGTCCTTTACTTCAATTAAAACTTCTTCTGCCATGTTTTCCTCATTTCTGTACTGTCATATATCTTTTCATATATCATTACGTCAGGCTGTCACAGCTTGCCTATCAAGCTTTTCTACAGGCATTTGCTATACAGAGTAACAGTACCACCCTTCCAGCCTGTTATTTCCATTTTCTTTTACTCTTATGATTAACGTTCATTATTGCGCAAATATTTTTCCAGTTTGCTGACACCGGCAGAAAGAATCAATACCGTTACCAGATAGATCAGAGCAACTGCATACAGTGGCATATATGCCTCGTATGTGATGCTTCGGATAATATCTCCGCCCTTTGTCAGATCCATCATTCCGATATAACCGCTGACAGAGGTTTCTTTGATCAAAACAATAAACTCGTTGCCCAATGCCGGTAAAATATTTTTAAATGCCTGTGGCACAATGATAGACAACATTGTCTGACGATAATTCAGCCCCAGACTTCTTCCAGCCTCAAACTGTCCGGCATCGACAGACATAATTCCGGAACGGATAACCTCTGCCACATACGCAGCTGAATTTAAGCCAAACGCTACGATTGCTACGATAATCTTATTTTGTACTGATGTTAAAATAACATAATAAATAATCATCAACTGTACAACGGTTGGTGTACCACGCATAACCGTCAGATAAATTCTGCATAGCAGATTCAAAAGCGGTACCGAGCCATTTCTGTCATGACTGGTACGCACGATTGCGATCAAAAGTCCAAAAACAGTTCCGATCAAAACCGCAAAGATTGTGATCAATAACGTGTTTCCAAAGCCCTTTAACAGATATTCATAGCGATGATCTTTGATAAAGTTGTCATGGAATGACTGTGCAAAGGAACGCTTCTGCCCTACTGTAGCTTTGTCTTTTACGATAATAACCTGCTTTGCTGTTGTATAAGAATCCGTAAAATCAATGTTTTTCAAACGATCCTCTGTCACAGTCATGCCCGCTGCTCCTACCTTAACCTTGCCGGATGACACTGCCGTGATAATCGCATCAAAATCCATATTCTGAATATCTAACTTCATTCCCAGCTTATCACAGATTGCCTGCATGATATCTGCATCAATACCCGTAATCTTTCCCTTATCAAAATACTCATACGGTGGGAACTCTGCATTTGTTGCAACGGATAATGTTCCATTGTTACGCTTTACATCTTTTTTCTTATACGGATTTTTTCCTTTTACACTATCTTTACCGATATAGTAATCCGTAATCTGCTGAATCACTTTTTCTTCCTTCAATTCACGAAGTGCGCCATTGATCTTCTCTTTTAATTCTGGATTTTCTTTTCCAATACAGATAGCATATTCTTCATTGGCAAACTCTTCTTTTAATATTTTTAACTCTGTATTCTTTTTGACATATTCTTTAGCCGGCTGTTCATCAATGATGACACAATTGATTTTTCCAACCTTCAATGCCTGTACAGCATCTGCGCCTTTATTAAACCGCTCTACACTAGTGCCTTTTCCATCCTTTTCATAATCACTGGCATAGATATCTCCCGTTGTTCCAATCTGAACACCAATCTTTTTTCCTGTCAGATCATCCACACTTTTGATTACATTTTGTTCTGCTTCTTTTGTGCTCTTTTGCTCTGCCTGATGCCTGTACATACGATATCCTGCAATTGCAACGACCAATACAACCGCTAAGCACACATAGAGCAGTATTCTTTTCTGTTGTTTCTTTTTCATAGTTTGTACCATGCCTTCCATTTAATATAAATTCCCACCAACCCGACTTTCCTAAGTATAACAGAAAAAGAGTGTGGATTCCACCCTCTTTGCATTTAGAATCAGTATATCAAAAAATTTCCTCCCAATAATTAAAATCGACTGATGGCTTCCGATTCATCATCACTCTTTCTGATTTCACGAATCCGGGCATAATACCCGCTTTTATCATCTATTGCAATATAAACCCGATCTCCCTGCTTGTGCTTTAGCAGTGCTTTGCCCATCGGCGATTCGATACTGATCATGTTGTGCAGCACATCACACCGCACAGTCGTAACGATTTTATACTCCTCTTCGCAGTCATCCTCTTCAATATAAAGTACCACCGTATCATTGAGTCCGACCTCTTCCTCCGCTGAGTCATCCTCTATCACCTGTGCTGTTTTTATCATTTTTTCCAGATAACGGATACGGCTCTCATTCTCATTCTTAAACTTTTTTGCCGCCTTATATTCGAAGTTTTCACTTAAATCTCCCTGCGCTCTTGCCTCCTTGACATCCTCTAACGCCTGCTTACGGACAACGAGCTTGCGGTGTTCCACTTCCTCTTCCATTTTTTGAATGTCTTTTCGTGTCAGTTTGTCATACATAACATATATCTCCCTTCCTGATCTGATAAAAAGATAGAAACTTCCTATAATATAGGAAATGACAGAGCCAAAAGCTCTGCCATTCCAATAATCAACATATCTACTGATCTGTTGGACGATAATACAGGATATTTTTCAAAATCCATCTATCGCAATCGCAAAGCGATACTCGGATAGATAGCCCTATGATTATGCCATAAATCCCTTTACTTTTGCATAAATTCCTTCACTGTCCAAACCATACTTTTTGATCAATTCGACAGCCGGTCCTGATTCACCATACGTATCATTGATACCGATCTTTAACACCTGTGTTGGTGCCTTTGCAGAAAGACAGTCACATACTGCACTTCCCAGACCTCCAATAACAGAATGCTCCTCAATCGTAACAACCTTTCCTGTTTCTTTTGCTGCTGCCACGATCAGATCTTCATCTAAAGGTTTGATCGTATGAATGTTGATGACTTTTGCATCAATACCATCTGCTGCAAGCTTCTCTGCTGCTGCAAGTGTCTCACTTACTTCCAGACCGGTTGCTACCAAAGTAACATCCTTACCTTCTCTTAAAGTAACACCCTTACCAATCTCAAACTTATAATCCGGTGTATCATTGATCACAGGAACTGCCAGTCTGCCGAAGCGAAGATAAACTGGACCTTCATGATCCAACGCTGCCTTTACGGCAGCCTTTGCTTCAACATCATCTGCAGGATTAATTACAACCATGCCCGGAATAGTACGCATCAGCGCAATATCTTCACAACACTGATGGGTTGCACCGTCTTCACCAACGGAGATACCTGCATGTGTTGCACCGATCTTTACATTTAACTTTGGATAACCAACGGAATTACGAACCTGTTCAAAGGCACGTCCTGCCGCAAACATTGCGAATGAGCTGACAAAAGGAATCTTTCCTGTCGTTGCCAGTCCTGCAGCGATACCTACCATATTACACTCTGCAATACCACAATCAATATGTCTGTCCGGATATGCTTTCTTGAAAATACCGGTTTTTGTTGCAGCAGCAAGATCCGCATCTAATACAACCAGATTTGGATATTCTGGTGCCAGTTCCGTTAAAGCATTACCATAACTTTCTCTTGTAGCGATTTTTTTAACGTCTGCCATGTTTTTCCTCCATTCTGCTTTTATAAGCTCTCACCGATTTTTTCAAGATCTGCCATTGCCTGTGCATACTGCTCATCATTTGGAGCAGAGCCATGCCAGCTTGCCTGATTTTCCATAAAGGATACACCTTTACCCTTTACACTCTTTGCAATGATTGCTGTTGGCATACCTTTTGTTTCCTTTGCCTGTTTAAATGCAGCATCGATCTGATCAAAATCATGTGCATCAATCTCAATCACATTGAAATTAAATGCTTTGAACTTTTCACCGATTGGATATGGAGAACAAACATCCTCAATATTACCATCTATCTGTAATCCGTTGTTGTCTACAATAAATACAAGATTATCTAACTTACGGGCACCTGCAAACATAGCAGCCTCCCAAACCTGTCCTTCCTGAATCTCACCGTCACCAAACAGACAGTATACACGATAAGGTGCACCATCCATCTTTCCGGCAAGTGCCATTCCAACTGCTGCGGAACCGCCCTGTCCTAAAGAACCGCTGGACATATCAACACCCGGAATATGCTTCATGTCAGGATGTCCCTGTAAATATGAACCTACATGACGAAGAGTCTTTAAATCTTCTACCGGAAAATACCCTCTCTGTGCTAATGTAGAATAAAGTGCCGGCGCAATATGACCCTTTGAAAGCACCAGACGATCTCTGTCTTCCTTCTTTGGATTCTTTGGATCAATGTTCATCTCTTCAAAATAAAGATAAGTTAAAATATCTGCAGCAGACAATGATCCGCCCGGATGACCGGATTTTGCACTGTGAACGGCTGTTACAATACCCTTGCGTACTTCGTTCGCAGTTTTCTTTAATGCTAAAGTATCCATAATCTCTTCCTTTCCCTTGCGATATTGTTATTCGAATTGTTTACAATGTAGTTTGCTCATTACGTTCTCTGAAGCCCGATAAGTCTTTCCATTACTCTCCAAATACAGCTTTGTAGTCCTTCTGGAACTTTTCAATACCCTGATCTGTCAAAGGATGCTTTGTCATCTGCTCAATAACAGAATAAGGAACAGTAGCAATATCTGCACCGGCTAATGCACAGTCTGTTACATGGATCGGATTGCGTACACTTGCTGCAATAATCTCTGTATCAATACCATAGTTATCAAAAATAGCTGTGATCGTTTCGATCAAATCAATACCAGGTGTAGAAATGTCATCCAGACGTCCGAGGAATGGAGATACATACGCTGCACCGGCTCTTGCTGCAAGAAGTGCCTGATTTGCTGAAAAGATCAATGTAACATTACACTTGATACCTTCACTGGAAAGTACCTTTGTTGCCTTTAATCCTTCTACTGTCATAGGAATCTTAACAACCATGTTTGGATGGATCTTTGCAATCTCGCGTCCCTCTGCGATCATTCCCTCAGCATCTACAGTAGTAGCCTTTACTTCTCCACTGATTGGGCCATCAACGATGGAAGCGATTTCTTTGATAACCTCGTTAAAATCTCTTCCCTCTTTTGCGATCAGAGAAGGGTTTGTGGTAACACCACAGATCACACCCATATCATTTGCTTTTTTGATGTCCTCTACATTTGCTGTGTCAATAAAAAATTTCATATTTGTTTCCTCCTTGTGATATATGTTGTGTAAGCGGCAACAACTGCCACTTTTGGATGATCTTCTCTCATAAGTTCACCCTGTTTACTGCATCGAATCTACCTCTAACATATATGTTTTCAGTATACCTCTTTTCCTATCATTGGTCAATGATTATCAATAGAACCAGAAGCCTTTAAAATCATTCTTATAGACGCGGTATGGACGCTTTCCCGTCTTAAACTGTTTGACCACTCTTCCATTCCAGTCACCTTCCACAAAAAGTCCTTCATCACTGCAGCAATAGACATATGTTGTCTTTCCTGCGATCACATTTCCATCCCGTTTTGTCTGATCCAGAGCCTTTTTATTTACAAGCTGATATGTTTTTGCCGTTTCATCTACTTTATAGGAATAATAATAAGATTCCCCGGTATTTTTTGCGTTAGAACCCACATTACTGTTTAAAAAGCTCAGACGCTTTCCCTTTTTCTGATATGTCACTGCCTCCTGACCATACTGCGACTGAAACGGTTCCGGCGTTACTTTTTTCTTTAAAATATTTCTGACAGCCGGTGTTTCAGAAGGTGCAGCCGTTGCATCCTCTCCTGAAGATTTCTTTAAGACCTTTTTGGCAAGACCTTTGTACCCTTTATATAGCTTCGGATCGGCAATGATGTAATCAATCTTTGGAAGCAGACTTCCGATATTACTTACTTTAATGATACTGGACAATTTTTTCGAGCTTAAGATAAGCTTGTTTGTTCCTGCCACCTGAACGGAGTTTAAACCTACCCAGTCAACGTCTGCCTTTTTTGCACGCTTTGCTGCTTTGTTATAAACATTTTTAAACAGAGTATCCATATCTACCATCAGAGTTGTTGTTCCATCCTCCAAAGCAATTTCCAAAACCTTACTCTGTGGTGTTGCCTTCTTTCCTGCTTTGGTTACAATCACATAGACATTTCCATATCCGTCATACGCAAACTCACCGGACTGACGGTATCCCTTCGTCGATACCGTGTTTGTCACCTGTCCTAACTGGTTGACCTGCGCAAGCTGTGTTGCGCTGGAAGCATATAATAATGTGTCATAGACATTCTCTAAGTTTCTTCCACAGTAACGGTCTGTCGGAATTTCCCCACGCAGCACACCGGAGTTGTCATACAAAAGGATGGCACACTTTTTCTCGCCGGAAGCTGTCTTAGCCCCATCCTGAAATACAACATAAAGACCATTTGTAATCTCTGTCTTACTTCTTCCTTTGACAGAAGGCAAAATCTGTGTCGCACCTACTCTGCTCTTTGGTATTCTGACAGCAAAAGTCTTTACCTCGGAAAGTTCATTCTTCGCATTGTATAGTTTCATGGTAATATAATTTTTTTCTCCGGCTACCAGCCCCAAAAGCTGATACTCATGCTCTTTTGTCAGTTTTCCCTGTCCGGTTCCATAGGCTGTTCTTGTAAAATCCGGTATCTTGGGATTATCTACAGAGATCGTATAACGGCAATAGGTTTTTCCATTTGTTCCAAAATATACATACATAGAGTTCCTGTTTGTGCCATATGGATTGTATGCCCAAAGCGCATCCTCCAGCGTAAACACTCTGTTTTTCTTAATGTCCGTAAGTGTTTCCTCTGCCTGTGCAGACTTCTTTACGGAATACACCTCTGCCACACTGTTATATGTCGTTGTCACAACATCTTTATGATCTCCTGTCATATATAACGGAATAATGTCAACATCCTTTACATTGTCGATCACTTTCCCTTTCTGTTCTTCCAGCAGATCCCTTTCCTCTTTCAAATTAGCCTTTTCTAACTTTTCCTGTTCCTGTGAAATGCCATTTAATTTCCACAACAAAACTCCCGTACCGACAAGCAGTATCAACAGGGTAATTAGGATTACTTTAACCTTTCCCTTCATGTCCCTTTTCTCCTCC
Source organism: uncultured Lachnospiraceae bacterium (assembly GCA_934317005.1). Lineage (GTDB taxonomy): Bacteria > Bacillota > Clostridia > Lachnospirales > Lachnospiraceae > Butyribacter. The sequence goes on along the minus strand of CAKREB010000006.1, from coordinate 112,455 downwards.
TATTGTTCTACCATTTCCTTCAGCTTTGCATAAAGCTCAGGATATTTTCTTTTCATCCGGATTGGCTTCAGATCCCGGTCTAAAAAGCAATGTCCCGTCTTTCCTACCGTACACAAAACATCAGAATCTGCATGATAAATTTCATATGTCACTTCCATTTTTATTCCATCATACTTTGTCATCCTCGTATGAATCACAATTTCTTCATCAAAGTGAAGCGGAAGCAGATATTTGCACTCTGCAAAAGTAACCGGAATGATAATCCCCATTTCTTCCATGATGCGGTAATCTAACCCCACCTTTTTCATCATATCCAATCTCGCTTCCTCAAAAAAACGAATATAATTCGAGTGATGGATGATTCCCATCTGATCTGTTTCGTAATAATTCAACCGACGGCTATATTCTGTATGACTATCTTTCATTTTAACACATCCTCCCATTGATTTCCATGATTAAAGTGTCAGAAGTCCATTTTCATAAGATAGATTTTTGACCTTTAAGGTATACGACTCATTCCATTTTATTCCATCGTCTGCTCGCACGTCAAGTCACCTCTGTCTGCGCAGTCTTTTCTGCTATGCAGTTGCCACCTTTCGTTAAATTCGTTATACTGATATAGTTGTCTGAAAACAGGCAAAACAGCAGTTTGATCCGATACATCGGTTGTTTCTGTACCGGATTTATAATAGATATTTATATTTTATAATAGAAATGAGGTCAGCATATGAATTTGATCACTGTAGAACATTTAACACATTCCTATACAGAGCGGAAACTTTTTGACGATGTTTCATTTAGCCTAAATGAAAACGAAAAAGTCGGTATCATCGGCATCAATGGCACGGGTAAATCCACTCTGCTCAAAATTCTTGCCAAAAAGGAAATCCCTGACGAGGGAAGTATTGTTATGGGAAGGAATCTACGGATTTCCTATCTCTCACAAACACCCGCCTTTGAGCCCGGGCAAACGGTACTTAGCGCCTCTCTTCCACGTGCGGATGAAGTTGCCGCTGATCCGAAAAGTTTTGAACCGGATGCCAAAAACCACCTGACCAAATTAGGCTTTGTTGACCTGTCCCAGACAGTCGATGAGCTTTCCGGCGGACAACGTAAGCGCGTAGCTTTAGTCCGCGCCCTTTTAACTCCGAGCGATATCCTGATTCTTGACGAGCCTACAAACCATTTGGACAGCGCTATGTCTGAATGGCTTGAAAACTTTTTAAAAAGCTGGCGTGGTGCTCTGATCATGATCACACATGACCGCTATTTTCTTGACAGCATCGTAAACCGTATTGTAGAAGTCGATAAAGGAAAATTATACAGTTATAGCTGCAATTATCTGGAATATCTGGAACGCAAAGCGGAGCGTGAAGAGATTGCACAGGCAACAGAGCGCAAAAGACAGAGTATTCTACGCAAAGAGATCGCATGGATACAGCGTGGCGCCAGAGCCCGTTCCACTAAGCAAAAAGCACACATTGCCAGATACGAAAATCTTCGTGACCAAAGTGCGCCGGAATTAGATCGTGCGATTGAGATCAGCGCTGCCTCCTCCCGACTTGGAAAAACAACGATCGAGTTAGAGCATCTTTCAAAAAGCTTTGACGGAAAAACCGTATTAGATGATTTCTCCTATATTTTTCTTAGAACAGACCGTGTTGGTATCATCGGTCCAAACGGATGCGGTAAATCCACCTTAATGAAAATGATCATCGGAAAGCTTCAGCCGGATGCCGGAACGATCACGATCGGACAGACCGTTAAGATTGGATATTTTTCACAGGAGAGCGAAGAGATGGATACTACCATGCGCGTGATTGATTATGTGAAGGAAGGTGGAAATATCATTCATACGGACGAGGGTAGCTTTAGTGCATCCGTGATGCTGGAACGCTTTTTATTTCCACCGGACAAACAATATTCCCTAATCGAAAAGCTTTCCGGTGGAGAACGGCGCAGGCTCTATCTTCTGCGCATTCTGATGGAAGCTCCAAATATTCTTTTGCTCGATGAGCCTACCAATGATCTGGATATTACGACATTAACTCTGCTTGAAGACTATCTCGACAGCTTTGACGGCATCGTCGTAACCGTATCACATGACCGGTATTTCTTAGACCGCGTCTGCACGCGTATCTTTGCCTTTGAGGGGAACGGAAGACTGCAGCAATATGAAGGTGGCTATACCGATTACCGAAATCACTGCCAGACAGAAATGAGGCTCACAGACAGCGGTCTTAACTCAGGCAGCGAAGCTGTCACCACCAAAAAGGAACACAATAAAAACAACTGGAAGACCGATCAAAAGAAGAAGCTGAAAATGACCTATAAGGAGCAAAAGGATTTTGAAACGATCGAGCAGGATATCGCAGATCTGGAAGAAGAAATCCAGGCATTGGAAGAAGCCATGCAAAAAGCTGCCAGTGACTTTGTCGAATTAAACCGGTTATCTGAGGAAAAAGAGCAAAAACAATCACTTTTAAACGAAAAAATGGAACGCTGGATGTATCTGGAAGAATTGCAGGAACAGATTAACTCTGAAAATAGCGAAACCAGTCTGTAAAGCACCGAACTTGTCATTTTTCACTTCGAAATTGCTTCTCTATTTTCGTTGACACCGCCACATTTATATGATAGATTAAACGTGGCGTGACAAGTACAGTCAACGTCTCAAATATTTTTTATTTTTTTAGGAGGCAGTACAATGAAGGGTACAGTTAAATGGTTTAATGCAAAAAAAGGTTTTGGTTTCATCTCTGACGAAACAGGCAAAGATGTATTCGTACATTTTTCAGCACTTCAGATGGACGGTTTCAAAGTTCTTGATGAAGGCGAAGCTGTTGAGTTCGACGTTGTAAACGGAGAAAAAGGACCTCAGGCATCAAACGTAGTAAAGGTAGGTTAATTAATTCCTTTACTCTGTTATAATCAATGCATGAATCATTCTAATTTTTATAGATAAGTGTTATTTCGTTTATTTTAAAAGTTATGGATTTTCGGACAGGGTTGTAACATGCACCGGCAGCGAAATCCGGTTGCAGACAAAAAGCCACAGATACGATTTGCATCTGTGGCTTTCTTTTTTATAAGTCAAATGCGAGCAAGCTCACGCTTGCTCGTTGCTTCGTGGGAATAAATTCTACGCTAATTCCATACGATATACTACCGGCTTGTCACTATGAACAAACGGTGCATGAATGATCATCTTATCTGCCTCTCTTGTAAAGACAGGCTTCTCATCATATCCCAGCACAGAAAAATCTGTAATGATGGCATGGAAATCTTTGCTGTCCTCGCCCATAGATTTCACAATGATATCCTCGCCATCCTGCTTCATCGGGATAATATAGATACAGTTTCCCTTGCAGGTGAAACGGATATCCGTGGAATCAAAGTCCTTTCTTCCCTCTTCCGAGAACATTCCTTCAACCACTTCCGTATTTCCCTCTGCCTGCACGCGCCACGGATGACTGTCATAAATTGCCTCTCCATTGATATCCATCCACTCACCGATCTCGCTCAGAAGTTTTACTTCCTCGTCGCAGATGGTTCCGTCTGCCTTTGGTCCGACATTTAAAAGCAGACATCCGTTTTTGCTGACAATATCAACCAGATCCTGCAAAATATCCTTCGTTGCCTTGAAACGATTCTGCTCTGTATAGCACCATGAGTTAAATGCCATAGAAGTATCTGCCTGCCAGTAAAATGGTTTTGCATCGGAAAAATGACCGCGCTCCATATCAAGGATTCCGGTACCAAGCATCATGGCATCATGCTTATAAGAAATTCCCACTTCCTTGCCCCATTCTACTCCACGGTTATAATAATAAGCCGCAAACTTCTTTAAATATGGCTTTACAGACTCATGCTGGATCCACCAGTCAAAATATACCATAGACGGCTGATACTTTTCTACCAACTCTACGTTACGTGCCAGCCAGTCCTCTAAAAAGTCCTGTGGCGGTGCCGGACTGAACAGATCCTGATTATCCGGTTCCGGCATAGATGGATAGTAGAAGTCGCCTAATTTCATAGGATCTTTGACATCACTGTCAAATTCTTTTCCATGTCCAAAGAAAAATGCATGCTCTACACGATGGTTTGATTCACAAAATACCATATCTTCTTCCTGAATCGCCTCTTTCAGCTCGCCTAAAACATCACGTTTCATTGCCATATTCTTAACGTTCCACTCGCTGATCTCAGAATCATACATCTGAAAGCCGTCATGATGCTCTGCAACAGGCATGACATAGCGTGCGCCTGCCTTCTTAAACAGCTTTGCCCATTCCTTTGGATCAAACTTCGGAGCAGTAAACATAGGAATAAAGTCCTTATAACCGAATTTTGTATGTTCTCCAAATGTATCGCGGTGATGCTGCCATTCTTCCATACTCTGTATGTACATGTTTCGTGAATACCATTCATTTCGAAATGCCGGCACACTAAAAAGTCCCCAGTGTATGAAAATTCCAAACTTTGCATTGCGGAACCACTTTGGTGCCTCATAATCTGCAAAAGAAAGCCAGTCCGGCTTATATGGTCCCTTTGCGATCACATCCTCTGCTATCTTCAAATATTTTTCCTGTACTGTCATCTGTCGCCCTCACCTGCATTTTTGTATCTGTCCGACAAAATTACAGGCATTTTCCTTTCTTCTATTTTATATTTTCATCCAGCCTTGCTACGCATTCTGAACCAAACGATATGTCTTGTCCTCCTGCACATATCGGATAGAAAGTCCATACTCCTGCAGTGCATGAATATCTTCATAAATGCTCTTTCTTTCCCCGGCAATATTATGGTCAGCAAGCCATTTAATAATATCTGCCATCGTCACGCCATGCTCTTCATCTGTTTCCTGCACGATCAGTTCCATCACCAACAAAACCCGTAATCTTACATTCTTCTCCATATCGTACCTCTTTTCTGTATTATGCTTCTGCAGCTTCCTCTTTTACACGGATCAGATCCATTGTATCCGCAATTTCACTAAACAATACTTTTATTTTCTCCTTTGGATGCGGACAGCTGTCTACCTCCTGCCCTCTCTCATTTAACATCTTTTGCACCGTCACCAATACATTTTCCCCGGAAGGCTTCATAATCTCTACTGTGTCCCCTACACAGAATTTGTTTCTCTGTTCCATCAAGGCATATCCATTGTCATCCACATCATTTACGATGCCGAGATATGTGTAACGCTTTACATATGTGTTATTATCATAAATCTGCGATTCATGCGTTGTCGGACCATAGAAAAAGCCTGTCGTATACTGGCGATACGTGCACTTTGAAATCTCTTCCATATAGTATGACTTCTTAGACTCATATAACTCAGGTGAGGTAAAGTAGTCATCAATTGCCTGACGATAGGTTCTCGCAACATCTGCCACATAAAGCGCCGTTTTCATGCGTCCTTCAATCTTAAAACTGTCGATGCCTGCATCAACCAGATCCGGAATATGCTCGATCATGCACAGATCCTTTGAATTAAAGATATAAGTTCCCCGCTCATTTTCTTCAACCGGCAGGAACTCACCCGGACGGTTTTCTTCCATAATGTAATATTTCCAACGACATGGATGCGTACATGCGCCTAAGTTGGCATCTCTTCCCGTAAAGTAGTTGCTCAACAGACAACGTCCGGAATACGAAATGCACATCGCACCATGCACAAAGGTTTCAATTTCCAGATCATCCGGAATGTTTTCACGGATTCCTTTGATTTCTTCAATCGAAAGCTCTCTTGCCGAAACCACTCTCTTTGCTCCAAGCTTCTGCCAGAACTGATAAGTCGCATAGTTTACATTGTTACTCTGCGTACTAATGTGTATCTCAATCTCAGGACATACTTCCTGTGCAATGGTAAATACTCCCGGATCTGAAATGATCAGCGCATCCGGTGCAATTTCTTTTAATTCTGTAAAATACTGTCTGACCCCCTCTAAATCTCTATTATGTGCAGTAATATTCGCTGTCACAAACACACGCTTTCCATGCTTATGTGCAAACGCGATTCCTTCCTTCATATCTTCTTTGGAAAAGTTTTTCGCTTTTGCACGAAGGCCATACATCTCGCCGCCTATATAAACTGCATCAGCGCCATATACCACAGCCACCTTTAAAACCTCCAGACTGCTGGCTGGAACCAACAGCTCCGGCTTACCATTCTCTAACATTCCTGACTTCCTTTCTCTTCTATATGCTCTTTTTTACTGTCCCGAAACACGGACAGTGCAGCTCCATCTCCAACTGGAAGAACAACGGTGTCTAACTCCTCCGAGTGCGTCAAAAGATATAGATATTCTCTCATTCTTCCATGTATTGTTCTATCTCTTCTGGTGATCGCATAGCGGGATTGAATAACATCTCCATCCTGTAATACGTTGTCTGTCACCAGCATACCATGTTCCGATAATAATGCAAGTACCGATGGTAAAAAGTTCAGATACTGTCCCTTTGCCGCATCCATAAAAATGAAATCGTATTTTTTTTCCTGCTTTACTAACTCTTTAAGCACCTCGATCGCATCACCCTCATATAGACAGATCTGCTCTGTTTTCCGGTATTTCTTAAAGTTCTTTTTCGCCTCTTTTAAGCGCATTGGTACTTTCTCAATTGTGTCTAGCTTTGCTTCCTGTCCTGCATATTCACACATCAACATACCAGAAAAACCGACGGCAGTACCTATTTCAAGTATTGCCTTCGGTTTTCTGGTTCGGATTAAAAAGCCCAGAAGTGTCTGCATAGAGCGCCGTATGATCGGCACCTCATGCTCTAACGCTTCTTTCTCCACTTCTTTCAGATATTCCGGTATCTGCCAGTTGATCGAATCTATATATGTTGTCAGTCTTTCCTCTACTATCATAAGTAAACTCCATCTAATCACTTATTGTCAGGCGGTCTATGATCTCCTGATAATCCATACTGGTATTTAGGACATACGAACCCGGCCGCAGCCGTATCTGTTCTCTTTCCATTAAAGTCGTCCTTGCATAAAAGCTGAATCTGCCAACGATCAGATCCTCTTTTGCCAGACGTTTTGCCACCTGATACATTGTATCGCCTTCCCTGACCTGAAACATCCGGTTTTCTCCTGGTGTTTCCGATACCGCAACAGAGCCAAAGGTTTCATAACAAAAACGGTACCCAGCCTGACAGCAATTCCATATTGCATAACATACGAGTCCCACTAACATCATTTCCATGATCAGGATAGCACTGCGATGCAGCAATTGAACGACTACTGTTTTTTCTTCTGCCTTGTCCTTCATTTACTCCTCCAAAAAGCCGGTTTCTATCTCTGCTCCTTCGAGAAACTTCTTTTGCAGATTGCCAATCATCCTGCAGTATTGGTGCTCTGCCATAAAAAACTCGCTTGACAGGCCGTTACTTTGCAGATCCCGAAACTCATTCTGCAGATTATTGTTTTGCTGAATGGCATCTTCTCCCTCACTCATCTGAATGGCAACACTTCGTCTGCGAAACTCTGCAACTCTCCGATATAACTCCGGCTGTGCCTTTAACCGTTCCAAAAGATTCCTATACTGATTATATTCCTTTGTCATCGGAATCTTTCTTACCACCTCGTCCATCAGGCTCTCTACCTCGTTCATAGAACCGTCCTTTCTCGTGGTCTGCACCAATTTTCATGCAAAACCAAGCGTATCCTGTCTGACTTACTCAATCTCCATAATAATTGGAAGAATCATAGGATTTCTCTTCATTTTCTTCCACAAATAATCACTTAAACTGTCTTTAATCTCTGTCTTTATCTTTGTCCAATCTGATACATTATTATCCAGACAGCGTTCCAATGCTGCATAGACAATTCCCTTTGCCTCGTCCATCAGATACTCGGATTCTCTGACATACACAAAGCCTCGTGATACAATATCAGGTCCTGCTAACAACTGATTTGTATATTTTTCCAGTGTCAGCACGATAATGATCAGTCCGTTTTCTGATAAATGCTGTCTGTCGCGTAATACGATATTTCCAACATCTCCAACGCCAAGACCATCTACCATGATTCCCTGCGCCTGTACTTTTCCAACTAGCGATGCCCTCTGTGGACTGATCTCTAACACATCACCTGACGATAAGATGATCGTATTTTCTTTCGGGATTCCCATCTGCTGCGCAAGCTCTGCGTGTGCCTTCAGATGCTGATACTCTCCATGCACCGGAATCGCATACTGTGGCTTTGTAAGCGCATAGATCAGTTTCATTTCTTCCTGGCAGGCATGACCGGATACATGTGTATCCTCCACGATTACCTTAGCACCCTTTTGCGATAATTCATTGATAACCTTTGAAACAGATTTTTCATTTCCCGGAATTGGTCTGGAACTGAAAATAACCGTATCCCCCGGCTCGATGGATACCTTTTTATGGATATTCGCTGCCATTCTGGATAAGGCTGCCATTGCCTCACCCTGACTTCCCGTTGTGATCAGAACCAGCTTTTCCGGTGGATAGTTCTTCATCTGTTCCATCTCGATCAAAATATTATCTGGTACATCAAGATAACCCAGTTCCTTTGCCGTTGTGATGACATTGACCATACTTCTTCCTTCTACAACGACTTTTCGTCCATATTTTTCTGCCGAATTGATGATCTGCTGTACACGATCCACATTGGAAGCAAAGGTTGCCACAATGATACGCTGCTTATCGTTCTCGGCAAAAATATTGTCAAAGGTCTTTCCAACTGTTCTCTCTGACATCGTAAAGCCCGGCTTCATAATGTTGGTGCTATCTCCCATCAGTGCCAGTACACCTTTCTTACCAAGCTCTCCAAATCTCTGCAGATCAATTGTTTCACCATTAACCGGTGTAAAGTCAACCTTAAAGTCACCGGTATGAACGACCGTTCCTACCGGTGTAAAGATTGCCAAAGCTGCTGCATCGGAAATACTATGGTTTGTCCGTATAAATTCCACACGGAAGCAGCCAAGATTGATTGACTGACCATAGCTTACCACCTTACGCTTTACCGGTTTTGGAAGAACATGCTCCTTTAATTTATTTTCAATCAGTCCCATCGTAAGCTTTGTCGCATATACAGGGACATTAATTTCTTTCAACACATAAGGAAGTGCTCCGATATGATCCTCATGACCATGTGTAATAACAAAACCTTTTACTTTGCTAAGATTCTCTTTCAAATATGTTACGTCCGGAATAACCAGATCGATTCCAAGCATATCATCTTCCGGAAAAGATAATCCACAATCAACTACGATAATGTTATCTTCATATTCAAATGCCGTAATATTCATACCAATCTGTTCCAAACCGCCCAATGGTATGATTTTAAGTCCCTTTCCTAATTCAATCGGCTCATTAACCTTTTTTGCTCTGGTTTTTCTTGCCGCTGGCTTCTTTTCTGCCACTTCCAGGGAAGCATCTGCCTTTACTGTCTTCTTTGCCGTTGTGCGGCGTGTCGTTTTCTTTACTGCTTCCTTCTTCTCTGTCTGTTTCTTTTCAGATGTATCACCTGACTTTGTCGCACGTTTCACTACACGCTTTGCTTTTGCGATTCCCTCACTGATAATACCATCCTGATTTTCTGTTTCTTTCTTCACTAATCTATCCTGCCTTTCTTCTTACAGTTCAAACTCTACATCTTCCAATAATTCCGAAAAAATCTTTGATACAGCCTCTAACTCTGTATCTTCCTCTACCATCTCATATACGGTCTGGTTCTCTTCATCCGTCACCTCACGCATGATATAGGCCTCTGCCTCGTCCTCTTCACTGTCTGTCACCAAAAGATAATTTTTTCCATTGATCATCGTTTCTTCTACAATATAAAATGGTACCTTTTCTCCATCTTCCGTTTCAAACTCAATATATTCTGTTTTTTCTTCCATTAAATCTATTTCCTCCTAATTTATCACACTAAGGAAACCTGACACTTCCCTGTGCCAGGCTCATCCTGTTTTCTGCTTCAATTTTAACATCAAGGTACTTTAAAAAGACAGATCTTCTGCGTATCCTCCCTACAGATCCTGTATATACCGCTCCCTTTGATAGTAAGCTTTGTATACAACATCTACAGACAATATCCGCAGACCAATCTATGGACTTATGCTGTAATTATCTTTCCAAACTTTCCAGATATCCCTTTAAAATAAGACTTGCCGCTACTTTGTCAATATACTGCTTCCGATTTTCTTTGGCAACACCGCCTTCCGCCAATGCTGCATCCGCCATAACAGTTGTCAGGCGCTCATCCCAAAAGATTACTTCCAATCCGCTTCGGCGTTCCACCATCTCAGCGAACTCACGCGTCTTTTCGCAACGATCTCCCTCGTCATTATTCAGTTTCTTTGGAAGTCCGATCACAACCTTGTCAACCTGATACTCTTCCATCAACTCTTCAATACGCGCCAAAGTCCGACGTAATTTTGATTCCCGCTCACGTTTTATCGTTTCAATCGGCTGTGCCGTCAGCAAAAGTTCATCGCTTATTGCCACACCGACTGTCTTGGCACCGTAATCCAAACCCATTATTCTCATGGTCCACCTATTATCTTTCTGTCGATTCTACATAAAATTGTTCTTAATATAATCTTCTAACAATAGTTCAATAATCTCATCACGCTCTACACGACGGATCAGACTTCTTGCTCCCTTATGACTGGTAATGTAAGTCGGATCTCCTGACATAACATATCCCACGATCTGGTTTACCGGATTATAACCTTTTTCCGTAAGCGCCTCATAAACCTGCGCGATCACATCTTTTACTTCGATTTCCTGATCTTTTTGTACCTTAAAGTACTGTGTATTACTTATTTCCTGCATAATGGCACTGTCCTCCATTCTTTATCACGTACTCTTATCTGTCTACTATACTAATATATCTGTCCCAAAAAAACAACCTCTTTTTTTCAGAATACGGTCAAGTCCATCAAACAGCAGCTGCAAACAATATTTCATCTGTCAAATGTCCCAAAACCTGTACACTCATAATACAATTACAATATTTCTGTGGCTGCTTAAAGGCTTTTGTCTCTATAGCAATCCTTACATAGCGTTCATTGTAGCCTACTAAATATTCCTTGTCTGCCACCATGATTATTTCCTCAAACAATACCTTTTCTGTCTTATTACAAAAGCTTTCCTGATATTCTTTTTCTAACTCTTTTTCGATAGACAGCAGTTTCTCGCTTCGCTCTGCCTTTACGCTTTCCTGTAGCTGTCCTGTCATGGCATCTGCCATCGTTCCCTGCCTTCTCGAATATTTAAACACATGAATCTGTGCAAATCCAACCTGCTTTGCAAATGCACAGGTTGTACAAAACTCTTCTTCTGTTTCCTGCGGAAATCCAACAATAATATCTGTTGTGATTGCCGGATTGTCGAAATATTTCCGCAAAATTTCTGCTTTTGCAAGATATTCCTGTGCGGTGTAGTGGCGGTTCATCCGCTTTAACGTTGCATCGCAGCCACTTTGCAGGGAAAGATGAAAATGTGGGCAGATTGCCTGATTTTTGGCAAGCTCCTCTACAAACTCATCTGTAATGATTCTCGGCTCCAATGAACCCAGACGGATTCTCTGAATTCCTTTTACCCCAGCAATTGCTTTTAAAAGTTCTAACATCGGCTTTCCTTCCAGTTCCAAAAAGCTCTTTTTATCTGTAAAGTCAATACCATAGGAGGATAAATGAATTCCGGTTACGACTACCTCCTGAATTCCACTTGCAGCCAGTCCCTCTACTTCCTTTACAACTTCTTCTGTCGTTTTACTTTTTAATGGGCCACGCACATACGGAATGATACAGTATGTGCAGTATTGATTGCAACCATCCTGAACCTTGATATATGCCCTTGTATGCTTTTCTGCCATTGCCTCTTCTGTCATATGATGTATTTTTTCAAATGCATTTTCCGGCACTATCTGACTGCGTTCCCCAACCATCTCTGTGACTTTTTGCACCAGATCCTGTTTATCTGCATTCGAGATCAGAAGATCGATACTTTCATCCGTTTCTCCCTTACGTTTTGCAGAATCCACATAACAGCCTGCTGCGACAACAACCGCATCCGGATTTTTGCGCCGTGCACGATGCAACATCTTTCTTGATTTTCTATCCGCAATATTTGTTACCGTACACGTATTAATAATATATACATCTGCTGTTTCTTCAAATGAAACAACCGTATGTCCTGCCTGCTCAAACTGCTGCTTCATTTTTTCTGTTTCATAAGAATTTACTTTGCAGCCTAATGTCAAAAAACCAACTCTCATTTTTTCCTCCATTTTTTATCTGATATCATATTCCAATAAAAAAACTTTTTATCATCACAATTATTTTTTAGCAAACATAACAGATTTTACTGTGTTTTTTTGTCACTATTTCCCTTAATTTGTAAATATTCATTTACATTCATTCAATTTGCAGTAGTTATTGTCCTTTTTTCCTCGTCTTTTTTAGTCAGATTGTATATTGACTTTTCATTTCAAAATGTCTAGTATAATATTGAAAAAACAAAGGGAGGTAGATTTGTATGAAGACAGTAAAAATTTCTTTAAATTCTATTGACAAGGTAAAGGCATTTGTAAATGACGTAACAAAGTTCAGTACTGATTTCGATTTAGTTTCAGGAAGATATGTGATTGATGCTAAATCTATCATGGGTATTTTCAGTCTGGATCTTTCCAAAGCAATTGATTTAAATATTCATGACGATGATAACATTGATGAAATCCTCAATGTGTTAGCACCATATATCGTTGAATAATCAATTGTAGCGCATTTATTATGGGGCATGTTGTATTTGGGGATATTCTACTATGAATAATCTAAATAGCAAGTTGCTACATAACGATAGAACAAATCAGAGAACACAGTATGTGTTCTCTTTTTTGTATTCCAAAAACTATTCCTATCACAGTGGATGTACAAGGGCAGTGCAAGCTAAACTTTTCATTGCACCACCCTTTTCCGTTCTATTCATCAATTTCAATCACTTCAATTGTATCCAACGCCTGCTTTACCATCTCATCAATCTTTTCTACCAGTTTTTCCTCTGAATGACGGATCACTTTGATATTTGGTTTTGTGACCGGATGCTTTGCGACAAAAATCGTACAACAGTCTTCATAAGGTAAGATTGATGTTTCATATGTACCGATCTTCTCGGCAATATCAACAATATCCTGCTTATCAAAGCCAATCAACGGACGATATACCGGCAGCTCACACACCTCATTGGTAGCAGCCAGACTATGCATCGTCTGACTGGCAACCTGTCCGATGCTCTCTCCTGTGATCAATCCAAGACAGTCAGATTCCTTTGCCAAAGTTTCAGCAATGCGCATCATATAGCGTCGCATGATAATCGTCAATTCCTCATGCGGACACTGCTCGTAAATATACATCTGAATATCTGTAAAGTTTACGACATGCAGACGGATTGGGCCTGTATAACGGGATACCAGCTTTGCAAGATCTACGACCTTCTGCTTCGCTCTCTCACTTGTATATGGTGGTGCATGGAAATAAACTGCATCTACAAAAACACCTCTTTTAGCAATCATGTATCCGGCAACCGGACTGTCGATTCCACCGGAAAGTAACAGCATTGCCTTGCCATTTGTGCCAAGCGGCATACCGCACGCGCCCTGATACACTTTAGAATACACATACGCTTTTTCTCTGACTTCTACCCAGATCAATACCTCCGGATCATGTACATCAACGGAAAGCTGTGAAAAACGTTCCAGAAGGTATGCTCCCATCTCCACGCAGATTTCCGGCGAAGTATAAGGATAACGCTTATCACTTCTTCTGGATTTCACCTTGAAAGTAAATGCTTTTGAGCCATACTGTTCTTCTACAAAATTTCCGACTTCCTTTGTTAGATTTTCCCATGACTTGTCTTCAATCATCTGTACCGGACTGATAGAAGATACGCCAAACACACGACTCATCGCATCGATCGCATCATCAAAGTCAAACTCTCCCTCTGCCTCAACAAAGATTCTTCCCTGCTCACGGATGACATGAAAGGTTCCCTCAATCTTGTGCAGACGATGACGGATCTGTTCACAAAGTGCATTTTCAAACTTATATCTGTTTTTTCCCTTGATGCCAATCTCTGCATATTTCAATAAAAAAGCCTGATACATATATTCCTCCATTTCTGATCTCTAAATAATTTCTATCTATTGTTTCGTAAATCTGCGCAGCACCGGTAAAAGCTTCCCTACCGCCTGCACTGCATAATCTATCTCCTGCTCTGTTGTCAATACGGAAAAGCTAAAACGAAGCGTCGAATCCAACAGATCACTTTTTACACCAATTGCCTGTAACGTACCGCTTAACTCCGGATGATTTGATGAGCATGCCGAACCGGAAGACACAAAAACTCCTTCCTGTGCCAATGCGTGTAACATCACTTCACTTTTGATCGATGCAAAGCTTGCGCTGACAATATGAGGTGCTGTCTGCTCTAACAAAACTCCATCCACACCATTGATCGTCACACCCTCGTACTGTAAAAGGCCATCGATCAGCTGTTTCTTTAATCTATATAATCTTTCCCGTTTCTTTTGATGCTCCTGATAGATTATTTTTGCCGCTACACCAAGTCCTGCAATCCCCGGTACATTTTCCGTGCCGGAACGCATACCACGCTGCTGTCCGCCACCAAATAAAATCGGCCGGATCTTCACCCCATCTCTTACATATAAAAATCCGGTTCCCTTTGGTCCATGAATCTTGTGACCACTGACAGACATCAGATCGATTCCCATCTTTTTAGGCACAATCTTATATTTTCCAAAAGCCTGTATCGCATCTACATGAAACAGGATATCTTTTCTTTCCTGATGTAACATCTCACCAATTTCAGCGATCGGCTGCACGCTTCCAATCTCATTGTTGACATACATGACAGATACTAAAAAAGTATCTTCACGCAATGCTTCCTTCACCTGCTCTACTGACACTCTGCCGGTATGATCTACCGGAAGATATGTCACCTCATATCCCATTTCTTCCAGATATGCCATCGGTTCATGCACCGATGCATGCTCGATCCTGGTCGTGATCACATGCTTACCCGCTCTTTTGTTTGCAATCGCCGTGCCAATAAATGCCATGTTATTTGACTCCGTACCGCCGGAAGTAAAAATAATCTCCTTTGGCTGACATTTTAAGCTTGCTGCGATCACATCACATGCCTCTTTCACATACTGCTCTGCTACGATTCCCTTTGTGTGCTTGGAAGACGG
The DNA here is from genome assembly GCA_934317005.1 of uncultured Lachnospiraceae bacterium. Classification (GTDB taxonomy): domain Bacteria; phylum Bacillota; class Clostridia; order Lachnospirales; family Lachnospiraceae; genus Butyribacter. Next base: position 97,196 of record CAKREB010000006.1, on the reverse strand, counting down.
ATTTCCATAATCCTCCTCCATAACCTTTCCCATAATCTCTTTTACTTCCGGAAATACCGGAGTTGTTGCCGCATTATCCAGATATGCTTCCATTGTTTCTCCATTCTATCTTATGATTGCTGCATCTGAAACATCATGATTGCCAAAAGTGCCATTCCTGCTGTTTCCGTCCGCAAAATCCTTTTTCCTAATGTAATGGGTTCTATCCCATTTGCTACTGCATGCTCTACCTCTTTCGCCTCAAAGCCGCCCTCCGGGCCAATAAAGATTCCTACGCTTTCTTTTTGACATGCATGTGCTACGATTTCTCTGGACTTGTCAATTCCATCCTGCAGTTCATACGGAATCATATTAAATTCCATATCCTTTGCCATATCAATCGCTTCTTCCATCGTAACCGGAGCATGTACCACCGGAATGATTCCTCTGTCACACTGCTTGGCAGCTGCCTGGGCAATCGCCTGCCAACGTTCCTGTTTTTTTTCCATCTTACGTTCATCCGAAAAACGAACCACACAGCGTTTCATCATGACCGGCACAATTTCATACACACCAAGCTCCACTGCCTTTTGTATGATAAACTCCATCTTCTCTTTCTTCGGAATCCCCTGAAAAAGGGTAATCTTTGTCTGAAGCTCCGTTCCGGTACTCTGTACCTTTTCTACCTGCAGGCAGACATGATCTTTTTCAACCGAAAGAACGCGCGATACATAATCTTTTCCCTCGCCGTTGCACGCCACAACCCAATCACCTTTTTCCAGACGCAATACATTTCGAATGTGATTGACGTCACTGCCTGTGATCGTAATTTCGTTTTCTGCGATCTGATCTTCAGATATATAAAAGCGATACATGTTTTTCCTCCATTTCACATATCAACATTTCTTAACGGACATTTTTACAAACATTTTATAGTATAACACAAAAATAAGAGGAATACTACCAAAAACATTAGTATTCCTCTATTGTCTTTTCTATCTGTGATGCATATCCGGCTTTTGCTACATATACTGATCCATCTTATTATTTGATGTTCCCATGATAGAGTATGAACCTCTGTATGTATAGGATGATGCATGCGTGTTGGAATATGCTGCACTGTTTGCAAGCTTATAGCTTTCAGAAGCTTTCTGTGAAACAGTGCTTCCATACGAACCATATCCTTCAAACAGCGAAGACAATGTTGTCGTATGCGCTTTGTCTAACTTTGCTTCATCCAATGTCAGCTTATTATCTTTTCCAATCGTAATACCAACCTCATTTAAAAGGCTCTGGTTGGCACTCGTTGTCTTTACCATACGAAGCGTTCTGCTTAAAATGCCGGTATTTTCTACTTTTCCTGCCGTATCCAGATAAGAATTGTACGCAGAAACATACTGCTTTACTGCTTTTTTGATTCCTTCCCTATCGTAAACTTCGTTGCCGGACTCATCCTTTCCGGTTGACTGATAGAGCGCACCCTTCTTTAACGCATCGGTAGCACTTTTTAAGTTCTCTGCATCTGACTTTACGTTTAATAATGTTCCTGTAGAATCAGCCTCTTCCTTTGATGTAGTGCTTCTGGTACCTGTACTCTTATCACTACCCTGTGTCTTATAATATGCTTTTAAAAGCTTCTTATAGGAGCCTGTCTTGATCAGGGAATAGTCTCCCAGCATGCTGCTGGTGCTTCCTGTTCCATTTATATTATAACTGTTGCTGTCTGATGATTGAAAGAAAAAACTAAAATAATTATTTGATGTTCCAAAAACAGATGACATAACACTCTCTCCTTTCCCAAGCTTCGCAGTTGCTTCCTTTTCTTTTGCTACTGTAGTATACTCACAAACCCGCTCTTTCAGAGCTCCTCCGCTTGCTTTGCAAGCTCGTTTGTTCGTTAATAAGTGCAAGAAAAGTAAATGTCTGCTCCGCAGCCGCTTCCTTTTCTTTTGCACTTATTATATCGTCGTTTTATAGAAAAAATCAACCTTTTCGCTTCTTTTTATGATGTTTTTTCCATGCTTCTTCTTTCCAGCGCTCTTTTCGCGGTGCAATCAGGCATTCTTTTCCAAATCCGATCAGATCCTGCCTTCCGGCCTTTAGCAGTGCTTCCTTGACCAGATCATAATTTTTCGGATTGCGATACTGGATCAAGGCACGCTGCATTGCCTTTTCATGCGGATTATGAGGCACATATACTTTTTCCATCGTTCTCGGATCCACCCCGGTATAGTACATGCAGGTGGAGATGGTAGACGGTGTCGGATAAAAATCCTGCACCTGCTCCGGCATATAGCCTAAATCTCTTAAATATTCCGCCAGTTCCACTGCCTCCTTTAATGTAGAACCCGGATGTGATGACATCAGATAAGGCACAACAAACTGTTCCTTTCCATACTTTGCATTAATCCGCTGATATCTTTTGATAAAACTCTGATATACATGGTTTCTCGGCTTTCCCATCTTATCTAGCACTACATCCGATATATGCTCCGGCGCCACACGAAGCTGACCACTGATATAGTGCCTGCACAGTTCCCGCAAAAAAGAATCATCTGCATCCGCCATCACATAGTCAAAACGGATACCGGAACGGATAAACACTTTCTTTACTCCCGGAAGATGCCGAAGCTTTTCCAAAAGCGATAAGTAATCCTTGTGATCTACCTTGAGATTAGCACAGGGTTTTGGAAAAAGGCACTGCTTGTTGGCACAAACTCCATACTTTTTCTGTTTTTCGCAGGCAGTGTCCCTAAAGTTTGCCGTAGGACCACCTACATCATAAATATATCCTTTAAAATCCTTCTCCTGTATCATCTGCTCTGCTTCTTTGATCAGAGATTCATGGCTTCTTGTCTGAAGCACCCTGCCCTGATGAAACGTAAGTGCGCAAAAGCTGCAGCCGCCAAAGCAGCCGCGGTTACTGGTCAGACTAAACTTAATTTCTCCCAGTGCCGGAACTCCGCCAAGTTTTTCGTAACTCGGATGATACGCCCGCATATATGGCAATTCGTAGATATCATCCATTTCTAATTGTGTCAGCGGTTCGGAAGGTGGATTCTGTACCACATATCCATTATCTCCATACGATTCCACCAGACACTTTGCCGTGACAGAATCCGTGTTGCAATACTGTATATAAAAGCTTTTTGCGTATTCCTTTTTGTCCTGACAAAGTTCCTGATAGGAAGGCAGCTCCTGATAATCATAGACACTATCCAGATTTTTAGCATGAAAAACCGTTCCCCGGATAAATGTAATATCTGACACATCTATCCCACTGTTTAAAGCATCTGCGACCTCTACAACAGAATGCTCACCCATTCCATAGATTGCAATATTTGCCTGTGAATCGATCAGAATGGAATGCTTCAACGTATCTGACCAATAATCATAATGCGCAAGTCTGCGCAGACTCGCTTCGATCCCGCCTATGATGATCGGCACCTTTTTATATACCTTCCGGATCAGGTTGCAATATACTACAGTTGCATAATCCGGTCTTTTTCCTATTTTTCCTCCCGGTGTATAAGCATCCTGCTTTCTTCTTTTCTTTGATACCGTATAGTGATTTACCATCGAATCCATATTTCCTGCCGACACAAGAAATCCAAGACGTGGTCTTCCAAATATCTGAATACTCTGCTCATCTTTCCAGTCAGGCTGTGCAATAAAGCCAATGCGATAACCATGCGCTTCCAACACTCTCGTAATGATCGCCGCCCCAAAGGATGGATGGTCTACATAAGCATCCCCACATACATATACAAAATCGACCTCATCCCATCCTCTTTTTTTCATATCTTCCCTGCTGATTGGCAAAAAATCTTTCATCTGTTATCTCCATTTCCACACAACTTGAAACTTTGTTTTGTTTATTTTATAATGATACACTGAATGAACGAAAAAAGAAAGGATTACCTATGAGAAAACTAATCTTCTTTGATATTGACGGCACAATTATTACAGAAGGAACCAAAGACCGTATTATTCCGGAAAGTTTTCCAAAAACTCTTCGTGCCTTACAGGAGCATGGACATATCTGCTTTATCAATACCGGCCGGGCATACTGTGAAATCGAAGACCGGATCCGTCAGTTACAGTTTGACGGCTATGTCTGCGGATGTGGCACCTATATTTTATATAATAATAAAGAGCTTTATACACATACCATTCCACCCACTTTGGGAAATGAGATTTTAACCGGTCTTAGAAACTGCCATCTGGAATGGCTGTTAGAGGGAACAAACCATGTATACTATAGCTCACTTCCATACCAGACACGTATTAAAACCTTTAAAGAAGAACACCAAAAGCAGATCGCAGATGCTTTTCGCACCGTTACCCCCGAAAAAGAGCACGATCTGACCTTTGATAAGTTTTGTCTTGCTTTGGGTAACGACCATAACTTCGATGCCTTTTATACACAGTTTAAAGATGTTTTAACCTTTATCGACCGTAAGAACGGATTTTATGAAGTGATGCCAAAAGAAGATTCCAAAGCCAGCGGAATGCGCTTCTTAGAAGAGTATTTTCAGATTGACCACAAAGATACGATTGCGATCGGTGACAGCACCAACGACCTCCCCATGCTTGAATATGCAGGCTGCAGTATTGCGATGGGAAATGGTGCCAAAGAACTTTTTCCGATTGTAGATTATGTCACGGATTCTGTGATGGAAGATGGCATTTTACATGCCATGCAGCATTTTGAACTGATTTAGTCTTTTGCAATTTTTTCCAACACCGACTTATAGATCATAAAAAGATATGCATCCAGTACACAGTACTTATTGCTGACAAATTCTACCAGCTTATATAAAAAGCAGATTCCCATAAGTACGATACTGATGCATGTCACATAATAATTTAATTCTAAGGATAACAGCACAATATTTGCTAAAAGATATGTTCCAAAAACAACTGCAAAATATCGTGTGATCCGAAATGCTGTTGTAAGCGTTTCCATCAGATCTTTCATCCGTTCTGCGATTTTCCCTTTATTTTCCTCTTTGAGCTGTTCGTACATATCATCAAAAATAGGCTTGCTCTGCGATGCGAGATGTGAAATATTACTATCCGAAAAATTCTTCCGACAAGTCTGTATATAGTCAGAGTATCTGCTATTTCCCATCTGCCTTCTCAGACATCGCTGAAAAACATTCATATTTTTTCCTCATTTCCGCGCATGTTTTTACACATCAAAGCATCTGTGCTGCACACGCTCAGCTACAGATTAAAACCAATGGTCTTTTTTAACAGAATTTTCATATTCTTTCCACAACATGAACACAAAATCACATTATGATAAATACATAAGTTGCTTACAAAGTTTTTTCATAATCGGTCTGGCAGAGTTTATTCTGTCAGACCTCTCCTCTTTTTAAGCACCTTTTTACCGATAAAAATTTGATATTCAAAAGAATATATATGCTTTATCAATTAGCAGTAATCATCTTTTCAACCGCTTCTAATGCTTTATCATAATCAAAATCCCCAATAGCGTCTGAAACTTCCTTCAGTCCTTCTTTTCTCTGCATATCATCTGTCAAAAGCATCTCATCTAACTTTTCCGTTATTTCAATATACTCAAAATCTTCGATATGTTGCTTTAATATCTGCAAATCCTGTACCCATTCTGATGCTGATATCGTTTTGCCACCCTGCTTCTCCTGCTTTCCCTGCATATATTTTTCGCATGCCCCTTGAAGCTGTTCACAAAACAACCGCACCTGCTCCATATAAGCATCCAGTCTGTCCTGAATATATGCCAGTTCTTTTTCTTTGGAAGCCATCTCCAGATCTTTGGAAACTGCTGCCAGCTTATCTGCTCCAATATTTAGGAAAATCCCTTTCAGGCTGTGAAATGGCAGTGCAAAGCTTTCCACCTGTCTGGTTCCCTTTAACAGATCAATGGAATTGTAATTCTGCTCGATATTTTTCACACTCACAGCCAATACCTTCATATAGCTTTCTACGTTTCCGGATAATATCTCAATCCCTTTTTGATAATCTAATCCTTCTACGCAGGATACCAAAGTTCCAATATCATTTTGCTGTGCAGAAATCTCCGTGCCCCTATCTGCTTCTGAAGAAGCAAAGCCCAAAGCACGTAACTTTTCTTCTAATTTTTCCAGCAATACCGGTTTTTCTAACATCCCACTGGCACCGGCTTCCATAAATGCCTGTGTCACTTCCTCATCAATTGTCGCAGATACGCCTATGATAACCGACTCTCTCGATTGTTTTGTAATAAATACAAGCTGCTTTACCGTTTCTATTCCGTCCATTTCCGGCATCAGATGATCCATAAATATCAGATCATATTCCTTCTGGCAGCAATGGTCGATTGCTTCCATGCCGGAGCCCGCCTCATCTACTTCAAAGCCCAGCCGTTCAAGCATAGAAGACAGCACCATAGTATTTGCCTCATTATCATCTACTACCAGTACTTTATTTTTTCTATCCATTGTTGTGCAAAACCTCATTTCCGTCTTAGTAGAAATTATTCTATTACGCCAAAGCGGAATACCGCTGTTCTCTCATACTCCTCTCCTGCCTTCAGTACAGCATCCGGAAATCCAGTCTGGTTTACAGCATCCGGATAGTTCTGTGTTTCAAAACAGATGGCACCAAAGTTTCCATAATGCATACCGTCTTTTCCATTTGGAATATCCAATTCAGCGGCAGAATATACCTGCATTCCCGGAAAATCAGTAAACACTTCCATAACACGTCCACTCTCCTTGTCGCTATATACAACCGCACGCGAAACCTCTCCATCATGATCCCCCAACACATAATTGTGATCATATCCTGCTACGATGCTTTCATCTGCTGTAGCTGTTCCAATTCTCTCGCCAATCCGATATGGTGTTCTAAAGTCTAACGCTGTGTTTTCTACCGAACGGATCTCGCCTGTCGGAATCAGAATCTCATCTACCGGTGTATAAAAATCTGCAAAAATCTGAAGTGTGTGGTCTAATACATTTGCACATTTATGACCACCCTTTCCGATATTAAAGTAGCAGTGATTTGTCAGATTGATCACCGTATCTGCATCACAGACTGCATAATATTCTAACATCAGCTCATTGTCATCATTTAATGTATATGTTACCGTCACTGTTAAATTTCCCGGAAATCCCTGTTCCATATCAGGACTTAATCTTGTGAAAGAAACGCTGTCAGAGTCCTCTCTTTCGGTACACTCTGCTTCATACATACTTCTCTCATATCGGGTAAAGCCACCGTGCAGACAGTTTGTTTCATCATTCTGATCCAATGTATATTTTTTTCCATTCAATGTAAACGAACCATTCGCAATTCTGTTTGCCACTCTGCCGATCACCGCACCAAAAGCCGGCTTATTCGTTTCATAATCCTGTACCGTATCAAAGCCCAATGCTACATTTTCCATCACACCATTCTTATCCGGTACAACAATCTCTGTAATTACCGCTCCAAGATTGATCAATGACACCTGCATGCCCTGATGGTTTGTCAGAGTATACTTTGTCACTGTTTCCTGATTTTTTGTTATCCCAAACTGTTCTTTTTTAATTGCCATATTTTTCCTCTTTTCTGTACACGTTTTTTCTGATACAGCATCATATCCGGTGCACACAGATATCATGTTTTTTCTTTCTTTTTTGCCTGTTACTCCCTTTCGGTATTTTATGCAGTTATCACCGTGCAACTACATAAATTATCATTAGCTTGAGTATAGCAAATGCCCGTCTTTGTGACAAGTAGTAACTCTTTGTTTTATCCTTGTCTTTCGCATAAATATATCTGCTAATCCTAAGCTTTTGTCACACTTTGCGCACAACCGGAACCGTATCGATTCCATATGCCAGAAACTGCTCTATCATCTGTCTGTTAATCCGTTCCCCGCTGACAGCAATCGGAATAGCCGGAGGACATGCCACTGTTTCTGCCGCACACACCCTTCCTTCCGCTTCTATCACCGGAATCTCTTCACTGGCAGAAAAAACTGCTTCACGAATGGACATGACACGCTCTCCGTTCGCAACGACAGATTGTTTTTCTGTCAAAGATATGCTGCGTTTTTTTCTCAGCATACTATGCAAAGCCCACTGATCCAACCGTTCCCAGTCCTTCTCTGTATTTTCCGGCGTTGCCATCAGCACAACACTCTGATCATCTGCATACTCACATTCAATTTCAAAAGTGCGCAGCTCCTGTGCGATCTGTTCACCGGAATACCCATTTTGCATCGCATGTACTACGATTTTTAACGGTTCGGATGCCGTGATGGGAATCCCCTGTCCACAGTAGTACCTTTTTTTCTGTTCTATCTTAACAATCAGCTCCTGCAAATGTTCACAATATTGCCGCTTAAGATACGCATTGCAAAGATCCAATGACTGCATAATCAGATAGGAAGGACTTGTCGAACCAAATAGCGTCATCGCCTGCTCTGCATATGGTGCAAAACGTTCCACATAATCAGGATGGATGTGCAGATACGCTCCTCCTGTCAATACCGGAAGCGTTTTATGCGCAGAATCGCTGCACATTGCCGCTCCCAGATCCATTGGATGAATCGGCTCCTTTAAAAAATGCAGATACGCTCCATGTGCATTATCTACTAAAAGAGGTGTGTCCCATTTTTGGCACACCTTAGACAAAGACCGCACATCCGCAATCTGCCCCAGATAATCCGGAGAGGTAATATATACTCCAAGAGGCTTTTTTTCTTCCTGACGCAGCACAGTATCCAGCTCTTTTGCCTGAACTACACAGCTGCACAGACTTGTCTTTTTTGTAACCGGCAGAAAGTGAACATCCAGATTCAAAAGAGCACAGGCATCGATCATACTGCGATGGACATTTCTTGCCGCAAGAATATAGGATGATTCGTCACTTTTTCTTCTTTCCATACAAAGAATTGCCAGCATAGATTTCACACACAGAGTCGAACCTTCTGTAGAATAAAAGGTTGCTCCGCTTCCAAACAGCTGCGAAGCAAATCTTTCGCTTTCCTTAATGATGCCATCCCCATGATGCAAAACATCCGCACCACTGATTTCTGTAATGTCATATGGTTCGCATCCAAAAAACACATGCCCTTTATGTCCGGGCATGTGAAATCTTGTCATATCAGATGTAATATATTGTTGTACAAAATCTGCTATCGGTGTCTTCATAAACACTCCATTTCTATTTCTATTGCTGTGCCTTTCCAATCACTTCTCCCATTTTCACGATTGTTTCAAATCCCATTGCATTATTTTCCATAATATCCTCTGCAATCGTAACCTGATCTTTCTCAAACGCTAAAATGACCGTAGAACCGCCAAACTCAAAAAATCCCTTTTCCATTCCGCGCGATACTTTAAGCTTTTCATGATGATTGACAATCTTTCCGACAAGTAAAGCACCAACCTCCATCATAAGGATTCTTCCAAAATGCTTACTCTTTAATACGGAAAATTCTCTCGTATTCTCTGTATAGATCGGATACTGATCATTTGCCAAAGGATTTACGGTATGAAACACACCCGGTATGTGATAGTTTTTTGTCTTTACTCCATCATCCACGTAAGCATAGTGATGATAGTCCTGTACTGTCAGACGAAAAACACAAAGCGTTCCTCCCATATAATGTCCGGCTAATTTTTTATTTCGCAACAATCTGTCCATAGTATAGACTGTATTTTTAATAGCAAAGGTCCCGTCCTTTTTGATTGGATACACGCTCAGTCTGCCATCGCATGGTGCACAAAGTGCTGTCGGTGTCTGATCAAACGGACGTCTTCCTTCCTTGATCCTTCTTGTAAAAAAGTGATTGTAGCTTTCGTACTCCTCCTCTTCATACTCCTCCATTGCTATGTTGCTCTTTGCAATAAACGGAGAGATAAACGCTTTAGACAAGGAAGAATCTAGTACAAAGCTTCCTGCCTTCGAAACAGCCGGATTGACCAATGCCTTTAGTACGCTGCGTCCGGGTTTGGTTTCATATAATTTTTTTAAGATCTTATCCTGTGTATCATCTTCTGTGACAATATTGCCTTCTCTATCCCTACAAGCCATAAAAGTCCCTCCTCATATAATATCTTTTATCTGTGATGCCCGTTGACCAAACTGCTAAACCAATCCACAATACCGGTATTTGGGAAGTTAAAACGTGGTATCCGGAAGTTTGAAAACAAAATAACGATTACAACGGCTACTGCCACGATCAGTACCAAAAGTGTCAGCACGGTATTATTTGGTTTCTTCAACCGGAAATCAATGATAAATAACGCTCCTACTACCAAAAGAGAAATATGCAGTGCGATCAAAAACGCATGGTTTCCAATAAAAACCTGAAGCATAAACACCAGTGGCAGTACGATTGCCATAGAAGTAATCGGCAAACCGTGATAATACTTGTTTGCTCCCTCTTCCTCCTGCTGCCTTTTCGTTTCTAAAACATTGAAATATCCCAGACGGATGACTGAGCAGATGCAGTAAAAGCAGATCAGAATCCAGCCAAGCAGTCCTCTTACTCCAAGCAGGAAACAGATCATGGCAGGATATGCTCCAAAGCAGATCACATCGCACAGGGAATCGATCTGCATACCAAACAGCTTTTCCTCATCGGTACGGCTCTTTTTGCTTCTTGCAATCTTTCCATCAAACATATCACACAGGCCGGACAGTGCCAGACAGATAATTGCTGTTCTAAACTTTCCATCGATTGCCTGCGTCATACCAATAACAGATATGGATAAACCTATATATGTTAAGATTACCGTATAATCATAGACTCCTATTAGTTTCTTACTTTTTTCGTTTTTCATTTTTACCTCCAAGACTAAGCGTTTGCACGCATTATTCACTTTTTTGTTTTCCTATCGTAAAATAGGCAACCCCTGTCATCACAGCACTAATAATTAACTGTGCATAAAAACTGATACCGCGGCTGACAATCATAACCGGAAGCACCAGCTTTTCCCCACAGATGGTTCGAAACATCTGCAAAAACAGATTCTCGCTGATTCCCATGCCACCCGGAAGTGGCAGCATATCTACCGATACAGATATCATACCCTGCAAGGTTGTGATTGTAACCGGATCAACGGAATGCATAGAAAAAGACAGATAGATTAAATATGTAATAAAGAACCATATTACACGCTGTACAAAGGTAATGAGCATAACATTGACCATGACGCGCTTATTTCTTCGCAGATAATCTGCTACACTGCGATATCGTTCCATTGCTTCCCTGACTTTTGCAACAAGCTTTTCTTCCTTCTTAAAGTGTGTCAGCTTTCCAAACAGCCGAATACTCTTTAACATGATGTTCTCTGCCAGAGTCGGATGAAACACAAGGATCATCATAAATGTGACACAAAACACATTTAAGGCAACTCCCAGATAGCACCAGCCGATTACCGGTTCCAGATACTGCATGATCTGTGGTGGGCGAATAACCATCACTGCCACACCAATAATAACCAAAACCGCCTTATACGTGATCGTCACGATCATTAAGATCAATGTAGATACCGACATCGACAGCTTATCTTTTTTCATAAAATAAAGCTGTGCCGGCTGTCCACCCGTCGCAGACGGCGTAATCGCACTAAAGAAAAATCCAACAAAAGAATACAAAAAACAATGTGTTAAAATAGCCGGCTGTCCTACCGAGCGCATCATATAATAAATAATCACGGATTCACTCAGGATAAAAATAACTACAAGCACCACACCGGCAATCCAGTAGCCTACCTTCGCCTGACCCAGATATGTTCCAAGTGCCTCCATGTCTTCTCCATGAAACACATAGTAAAGGGTCAGCCCAAATACAATTGCCAAAAACAACAGATTCCATATTGTTTTCTTATTCTTCATTCCATCTCTCCCCAAATGTCTTCCTATTTACTCTGTCAAACAATCGTTCTATCCATTGATATTTTTTTGTATGACAACCAATGTAATAACACAGCTCTGCAATCAGCACACCTGCCACAACGTCCACAATAAAATGCTGCTTTGTAAAAAGTGTCGAAGCAAATACCGCTATAGCAAACAGTGCCGAAAATGCCTGATACCATTTTGGTACATATTTCCTTCCTCTGATGCCGCAAAAGCACAACCAGCTTACCAGACAATGAATCGACGGAAACAGGTTTGTCGGTGCATCGATCCAATACACAAACCGGATCAACTGCTCTGCAATTCCATTCCCTGCCACTTCCGGTCTGACATTTGTCGTTGGAATCAGAATAAAAAAGATTCCACAGACTATTCTGGAAAGATAATCACCTGTCGCAAACTGAAACCACCCTTCTTTTCCCTGCCGGGTGATCAGTATATAATTGACTGCCCAGAACAAAAAGCATCCCAGATAGACAAATCCCCACATCGGTTCAAATGGGATTGCCCGATCAACAGACGTTGTCAGATCAAAATGCCTTGCATGTTTCATTAAAATCTGCAATCCGGTATAGATCAGTGAATTAAACACAAAGCAAAATATCACAGAAAAAAAACCATACTTGGGAATGATCCTTCCAATTGTCTTTTCATACCACAGACAAAACTTTGTCTTCCCTCTTACCATGCCACTCCTCATTTCTAAACATTATCTTCGATATACCAGTCCCCATTATAGCACACAATCTGCATTTCATGCAGTGATTCTCTATATCTTAAAAAAAGTTTAAGGTTTTGTTTATTATGTCTTCGCCCTTATCTTTTTGTCATATTCTGTGCGAAGCAGTCTGTAGATTTCTTATCGCGCTTCTTTTTCAAAGCTTATTAATTTTAAATGCAAAGTTTATTGTTCCAATTTAAAGCTTCTTATCCTTCGAGATTTCATCAAAACCTTTATCTCTTTCTTCCCTTCTCTCTTCCTCATGTCCGGCAATCAGACGATAGATCAGCATATATACATAGATCATGATTGGAATGATCAGCGTAGCTAATAAGCTTGCCTTAAACAGATCCTTCGTCGCCGGTGTTGCCAGAACAGCCGAGATCAGTGTAACCACATATAATCCCACTAAGATGATCACACCAAGCAGTGCTGCTATCCTCTTTACTTTTTTCATGCTCAACCCTTTATCCTTTCAAAATACTCCTGAATCTTTTTTTCATAGCCGTTGGAGGTCGGCCGGTAAAACGTTCTCCCTACCAGTTCATCCGGAAGATACTGCTGACTGACATAATGATTCGGATAATCATGTGCATATTTATATCCCGTCCCATGTCCAAGCTTTCCGGCACTTTTATAATGTGCATCCTGCAAATGCGGTGGTATCGTTGCCATCCCTTCTGCCTGGACTGCTTCCATCGCCTCCTGAATCGCATTGACAGCAGAGTTGCTCTTTGGTGCACTTGCCACATAGCTGACTGCCTGCGCCAAAATGATCTGAGCCTCCGGCATTCCGATCCGCTCCACTGCCTGAGCTGCACTCGTTGCCACAACCAATGCCATCGGATCTGCGTTTGACACATCCTCTGCTGCACAGATCATGATCCGCCGTGCAATAAACTTGATATCCTCTCCCGCATACAACATTCTTGCAAGATAGTAAATCGCAGCATCCGGGTCTGACCCCCGCATACTTTTGATAAACGCAGATGCCGTATCATAGTGGTTATCTCCTGTTTTATCATACCGGACTGCTCTCTTCTGAATACACTCTGTCACTACCTCTTTTGTCACATGGATCAGTCCGTCATCTGACCGCGGTGTCGTCAGGATAGCAAGCTCCACAGCATTTAATGCCATACGGGCATCACCACCGGATATCTCCGCTAAAAAGTCCAGTGCCTCCTTCGTTGCCTCTGCCTGATACGAGCCCATTCCCCTATCCTTATCTGTGATCGCACGTTCTAACAATGTCTTAATATTGTCTGTTGTCAGAGGCTTTAGTTCAAAAATCACGGAACGTGACAGCAAAGCACCGTTCACCTCAAAATAAGGATTTTCTGTCGTAGCGCCGATCAAAATAATCGTTCCATCCTCCACAAAAGGAAGCAGATAATCCTGCTGTCCTTTGTTAAAGCGATGAATCTCGTCTACAAAAAGGATTGTTTTCTTTCCATACATACCGGCATTATCTTTTGCCTGCTGTACTACGGTTTCCATATCCTTTTTACCGGCAGAAGTCGCATTGATCTGCAAAAAAGCGGCACTTGTTGTATGAGCAATCACCTTCGCCAGAGTTGTCTTTCCGGTTCCCGGCGGTCCATAAAACAGTATAGAGCTTAACTTATCTGCTTTGATCGCACGATAGAGAAGCTTATCCTTACCAATGATATGTTCCTGACCTACAACCTCATCCAATGTCACCGGGCGAAGTCTGGATGCCAGTGGAGATTCGTTCTCTTTGTTCTGCTCTCTCATATAATCAAATAAGTCCATATCCATGATTTTTACTCCTGTCAGCTTTCAAACACTACAACCTCTTTATCGATTTCCGAAAAATAGACAGGCTGTTTTTCCTGCTGTATCTTTGCCTGTCCTGCTGTCACTTCTGTCACTTCTTTTCTTACTTTATCACACAACTCATCCGGTACTAAAAGTGTCATTTTTACACTGTCCGTATATTCTGTATCTAACACTGCAAGCTGAAGCTGTGCCGCTGTATACTGCAATTTTCCAATTCCATTGTAATCGGTACAGATGCTCATGCAAAAGCCTACCTGTTTAGTGATCACCCTGCTTGCCTCAAGTGCCGCCTGCGTCGCCTGCGAATAGGCGCGCACCAACCCACCGGTTCCCAAAAGCGTACCGCCAAAATACCTTGTCACAATAACCAAAACGTTGCGAAGCTCTCTTCCGGTCAACACTTCTAAAATCGGTCTTCCCGCTGTACCGGAAGGCTCTCCGTCATCACTGCAGCGCGAAATTTCTCCACCTGCTCCCAAAACAAAGGCATAGCAGTTGTGACGGGCATCCCAGTATTTTTTCCGCTCTCGCTCCAGAATCTCCGTCACTTCTTCCTCTGTCGTAACCGGAAATACCTGCGCGATAAAGCGTGATTTCTTTTCAACAATCTCATCACTGCCGCCCTGATATACCGTCTGATAGGATATCATCCTTTTTTCGCTCAAGCTGCAACCTCCTCTGTCTGTTTCTATTTTTGAAGCAAAGCGTAAATATCCGGAAATACTTCTACGCTTCTTGCCAAAATCCCATTCACATAAGCGATAAAGATTCCATAATTAACAATAGGAACCTTCTGCTCGCCGGCACGAAAGATACGATGCTTCATCTCCTTTTCG
The DNA here is from genome assembly GCA_934317005.1 of uncultured Lachnospiraceae bacterium. Lineage (GTDB taxonomy): Bacteria > Bacillota > Clostridia > Lachnospirales > Lachnospiraceae > Butyribacter. The sequence continues at coordinate 81,965 of CAKREB010000006.1, read as the reverse complement.
TGCAATGTACATCCTCCACAATGGATCACCAGCCGGTACGGTGACAAATCTGCCGGAAAGTCAATGCCACTGCAGGTTTCTAATATCAGTTCCTTACCGGTATATTCCTTTAGCCACCGTGGAATCTTCACTGTCCCAATATCATCACACTGACGCCTATGGGTACATCCCTCTGCGATCAGAACCCGGTCACCCGACTGCAAAGAATCGACCGCCTTCACGCCCTCTGTCAATGTCTTTAAATTTCCCTTATGACGGGCAAATAATATGGAAAAGGAAGTCAAAAGCAAATCGTGTGGCACAATCTTTGACACCTCACCAAATGCCTGCGAGTCAGTCACTACCATCTTTACCTTACCGGAAAGATTTTCCAGTGTCTTTGCAAGCTGTGGCACCTGTGTTACAACTGCCATTGCATGATTATCCAAAATATCACGGATTACCTGCTGCTGCGGCATGATCAGTCTTCCTTTCGGTGCAGCCGAATCAACCGGAACCACCAGAACAACCGTATCCCCCTCTTCAATCAGATCTCCGATAATATGTAATTTTAAATCTGCATCCGGCACCTGTGCGATCAGCGCATCCCTTAACTCTTCCAATCCTTTTTTTTGTACTGTACTGACAACATTTACCGGAATCTTCGCATTTTTCGCTACAATCTTATTGCGGATCTCTTCTGCTGCCACATCACCGATTTTATCTGCCTGATTAAGCACGATAATGTAGGGAAGCTTCTTTTCCTCGATCAGACGGATGATTTCCAGTTCCTTCTGTGGAAGACTGCGCTCTGTCTGCAGATCACTCTCTTTAATCTCAGAAATGTCTATGACAACTAAAGCAATATCTGTTTTGTTTAACACCTGCATTGCCTTTTCCACACGCTTTCTGCCAAGCTCGCCCTCATCATCCAGCCCCGGCGTATCTATAAACATGCACGGCCCCAAGGGCAGAATTTCCATAGCCTTTGACACAGGGTCTGTTGTCGTCCCCTTCACCTCTGACACAATAGCGAGCGGCTGTCCGGTGATTGCATTGATAATACTTGATTTTCCTGCATTTCTCTTTCCATAAAGAGCGATCTGAAGCCGATCTCCCTTCGGTGTTGTCTGTAAACTCATGCTGTCTGTCTCCTTTGCTGTCATTCCTTTATCCAAAAACAATTAGCGGATCTGTCCGCTTCCATTGATCAGATACTTCTGCGTTGTCAGTTCCCTAAGTCCCATCGGTCCTCTCACATGAAGCTTCTGTGTCGAGATTCCAATTTCTGCTCCCAGTCCAAACTCACCACCATCGGTAAATCTGGTAGAACAGTTTACATATACACATGCGGAATCAATCTCTTTCTGGAACTGCTCTGCATGATCATAATCCTTTGTCACAATACACTCTGAGTGCCCCGTAGAATATCTGCTGATATGTTCGATTGCTTCATCAATGGAATCAACTACCCTGACCGACATAATATAATCTAAAAACTCTGTCGCATAATCCTGCTCTGTTGCTAAAACCACAGAATCTCCCAAAATCTCTTTCGTCCGCGCACAGCCACGGATCTGTACCTGATGCTTTTCAAATGTCTTAGCAAGCATCGGCAAAAACTCTTTGGCAACATCCTTGTGTACAAGACAGGTTTCTAACGCATTGCACACACTTGGGCGCTGTGTCTTGCCGTTGTCCGTAATCGCTACCGCCATATCAAGATCGGCTGTTTCGTCAATATAAATATGGCAGTTTCCGGTACCGGTTTCAATTACCGGCACGGTTGCATTCTTTACGATTGCCTGTATTAATCCTGCTCCACCTCTTGGAATCAGGACATCGATATATTCATTCGCTTTCATCATGGCATTTGCCACATCACGCGAAGTATCTTCCACTAACTGCACGGTTTCCGGTGCAAAGCTGCATATCTCCAGTGCGCGCTGCATCATCTTCATCAGAATCATATTCGAATGAATGGCTTCTTTTCCACCACGCAGAATCGCAGCGTTACCACTCTTGATGCACAAGGCTGCAGCGTCTACCGTAACATTAGGACGTGATTCATAGATAATACCCACAACACCTAACGGCACTCTTACCTTTGTAATTCTCATTCCGTTCGGACGATTAGACCCCGAAAGCACCTCACCAACCGGATCTTCCAGATTCACTAACTGCAGGCATGCATCCGCCATTCCGTCAATACGCTCTTTCGTAAGGCGCAGTCTGTCAACCATTACCTCTGTGATTCCATTTTCACGCGCCTGTTCGATATCCTTTTCATTTTCACGCAGGATTCCATCTGCATTTTCCCGTAGAATCTCTGCAATCTTTTCCAATACTTTATTTTTCTCTACCGTAGATGCCATACCAATATACTTTTTGGCAGAAACTGCTTTTTTACCTAATTCATCAATATAACTCATCTTTTCCCTCTTTTCCGTGATAGAAGTCCACACCGGAAATGTCCTCTATCTCCTTCTCCTGCATATACTGTCTATCACTTAGCACTTAATCGCTTTGGAACATGCAACCGCCAAAGAACCCGGCCCAATATGACAGGATATACTAAGTGACAACGGAGCGACCTCCACATTCTGCACACCAAAACGTTCTCTTACCTGCTCTGCAAAGGCAAGCGCAGCCTCCTCATTCTGTGTATGCGCCACTGCAAAATGAATGTTTTCTACGTTGTCCATACCACCGAAGCGGCTCTCTACATCACTTTCCATGGCAGCAAGCATTTTACTGACTCCCTGCTTTTTTGTTCTTGCCACGGTAAATGCATCCAGCTTCTCACCCTGAATCTGTAGTACCGGCTTAAGACGAAGCGCAGAACCGAGTGCTGCCACTGCTGGAGTGATCCTGCCACCTTTTTTTAGATACTTCAATGTATCAAGCATAATATAAATACTGGATTCAAACTTGACATTTTCCAGATATTCCCTTATTTCACGTGCTGTTTTGCCTGCTGCTGCAAGCTCTGCAGCATCCTGCACAGACTGCTTCTGTGTAACGGAAATTCTCTGATTATCCACAACCTGTACCTTGCCATTATAATCCTGCGCCAAAAGCTTGGCTGTCTGGCACGAACCGGATAATCCACTCGACATTGGAATATATACGATGCTGTCATATTCCTTCAGCAACTCATCCCATGCTTTCATAACAGCTTCCGGTGACGGCTGCGAAGTAGATATTTCCACGTCCTGCGCCAACTTTTGATAGAACTGCTCCTGCGTCAGATTGATATCCTCAAAATAAGTTTCGCCATCAATCAAAAAAGGCATGGGCAGCACCTTAATTCCCATATCCACAGCCTGCTCCTGCGTAACTCCGCTGTTACTGTCTGTCATAATTGCTATATTGTCCATATGCACCTCTCGCTATCTATTAATTTTTCATTATTTTCAGGTAAAACAATTCCATCCTATTATATATGAATTTCCTGTGAAATACAACACTTCTAAAATATCGGGATTTTGTTCTTGCACTGTCTGCTTTTGCGTAGTATTATGATTCTAATTGATAAATCTGCGAAATAAGAAAGGAATTCTTTCAGATGCACCGTTTTTTACGCGCAATCGGCTTTAGTAATCTCCAATCCCGTCAGGAGTTGAAACCTGTCTTTGGAAAGATTATGGATCAGCCGGATAAGAAAAAGAAAATAGAGGTCACACCTCATATCACTTATACAGAATTTTCTATGGAATTTGGTTCTCAGATGGGCATTACCCTTCGCGGTGAATATGATGAAAAGGGATTTTTTTACATGGAACATTATTTTCCATACTGCGAAAGCCGTCTGATCACTTCATCAGAAGATATCACAGTAAACAAAAGAGTAGACACCAATGCTTTTACCGGCATGTGCGATGATCTGCGGCTTGGTATTTCCATGATATTTTATCTGCAGAATGCGGTAGAATATCTGGAGCTTCACTCTGCTGACAATACACCACACAAGGCAAAGCTGACCCTGTCCGGTCTGTCACTGTCTGGTACGATATTACTGGGGATTCATCACGATACAGACAGCATAAGACAGCACGAACAGCGTATCCAGCATAGAAAACGTCTGATCTTGAAAGCCAAAAACGGTGATCAGAATGCCATCGATGACTTAACATTAGAAGATATTGATCTTTCTGCAAAAGTTCATTCGCGCATACAGCATGAGGATCTATACTCTTTGGTCGAAACCAGTTTTATCCCCTACGGTTCTGAATCCGACCACTACTCTATTTTAGGAGTCATCGTAAACTGGTCACTGATCCAAAACACATATACGAATGAAGAAGTTTATCAGATTCTTCTTAACTGTAATGACATTCTGATCACCGTTTGTATCAACAAGCTTGATCTATATGGCGTACCCGCCATCGGAAGACGTTTTAAGGGCGTCATCTGGATGCAGGGGCACGCGGATTTTCAAAAATTCTAATATAACGCAATGTATTATCCGTGAATGATATCAGGCATCCCAGCCCATCATTTCACGGATTTTCTTTACAACTCTGTCTGCTGTCTTTTCCTGCGTAATCGCCGTCGGATGCCAAAATGTTCCAAGTCCATCCTCGTCTAACTGCATCGGCAGATCAAGATATTCTGCCAAAACATCTTCATGCTTCTTACGAAAGACTGAAACTGCCTTTTCTACCGTAGTGCACAATCTTTTATCCATATTTCCAAGCATACAAAGAATGGCTGCATGTGGCTGTGTTTCATGAATACGTTCTAAAAACGCTACATAGGCATCACAAAACATCTGGTTTCTCTCCGGAATCTCTTTCGTATAGCTGGCATCATTTGTTCCAAGATAAACCGTCACAATATCTGCCTGATACGATGTGTGATCCCACTTTTCCCACTGCTCTTTTGGCAGATGAAAATAATCCCGCTCTCTTCCCGCATCAGTATATTCGTATAACATCGGAATCAACCAGGAATCATCGACCTCGTCAAACTCATCCCCTATATAAGCACTGATCACACCTTTTCCATTCCATGCCACAACCTGACTTTGTGCCTGCAGGTCATATGCGGTGCGAAGCGAGTATGCTTTCATCGGATTTTCATGCTTTGTTTCAAACTCTTCATCCTCTACAAAACCTTCTACTCCATAACCGCAGGTAATGGAATCACCGATGATCAAAAGCTTTCTGTCACTAAGCGGTGGCAGTTTTAAAAGTTCTTTGGCATCCGTTATAATTTCCTTCACACCGCAGGTAGCATATTCTGCTTCTGAATACTTCATCAGCGTAAGCACAACATCCTGTTCCTTCTCAGACTCATACAATACATATGTATCCTCATCTTTTGCTAAAGGAAAGCGTTTGATCGGTTCTACAGCGCCATCTGCAAAGACAGCAACCCATGCCTGTCCGTTTTCATCCCACGAAGACGCATCGGATACTAAAACTGCCTCTGCCCTTTTCCCACAAAAGCGAAAGGTTACCGCAGTACCGGAATATCCCAAAAAACGGATTCCGTCCCGAAATATGGTTCGTCCACTAACTCTGATTTTTTCATCTTGTAAATTATATTTCATAGTTCCCCCATTTCTGACAATTATATGCTGCAACCTTTTCTAAAGCTTATACTGCAAAACAACTGCGCTTATCTGTGATTTCTGGCTGCACTTTGTTCCCATTGCCAAATTATTTATTATGAAACTTGCATAGTTCCTTCTTAATCTTTTCTGTCACGATATTTGGTGAATCTGCCGTTTTGGAAGTTTCCTGCTTCTGTAGCAAAACCCTGTCATACCGATCCTCTTTTGGACAGTTCTCTCCTGCCAATGCATTTGTTTTCCTGCAAAATGTATATTTAATATGACAGGTACAGTTTTCCTGCGGCTCTGTCCCAGCAACAAACCGCTCTGTCACAATCGTAGAGCCGCCCTGTGCCTGATCACAAAGCCCCTCTACAGCAAGATTACCACATTTACTACAGATCTGTCTTGAAATAATGTGATCTGTTTTCTGAAATTTTCCAAAAGTCCGATCCTCTGTCTGATGAATACGCTCCATGATCTCTTTCCAGATAACCATATGATAATCGGATTCCTCTACAGTCGTATTCTCATCCTGTCCCGACCAGATTCCTGCTGTGTAATATGGTGTGTATCCCTCAAACCAAAGATCCGTTCTTTTTTCTGTATGCCCGACATTTCCCGCCTGCATCGTTTGAATCCGGTCAAACTTCGCTGCACTTCCACTTCCTGATTGTACAACATCCTTCATCGCTTCTGTTAAAAGGGATGCCGTCGTTTCTTTTAACACTCTTTTTTTCACACTTTTATTTTCCAGTAAGACATTTCCGTTGCGGTCAACAATCTTTGTATAAAAGAGCGGTTCCTGATAGACTCCCTGATTTGCGATTGCTGCATAGGCGGCTGTCAATTCCAGATTAGTAACGCCCTCATTTAATTCCCCCAAAGCAAGCTGTAACTGCAAATCTGTGTATACGTTTCCATCCTCATTGCGCTTCTTTTCTACTATTGTAGTAAAATTAAACTTTCGCAAATACTCATATCCTGTCTGCACAGAGATTTTTTCAAGTGTCTTAACAGCCGGTACGCTTCTGGCATTTTTAATAGCCTGACGCAAGGTGATAAGTCCCCGATAGCCGCTGTTGTTCCACTGTCTGACATCTGTATCCGTCCCCGGATAGTGATAGGCTGTATCATCCTGCACATCTCCCAATGTCACACCAGCCGTATCAAGAGCCGGTGCATAGGTTGACAGCATGGCTAGCACAGTCCCCGGCTGTCTTTTTGACTCTGTTGCACGGTTTATATCACGATTGGCAAGCTTCTGACCTCTACCGCCCACAATAGCCTTTACTTCTCCCGTTGCCTGTTCGATCAAAACAAAAGAAGCCTGTGGCTGCTTTACAAGCTGTATGTTTTCCGCCACCACTTTTCCACCGTTTTTTAAAACCGCCTGCTTAAACTGCTGTACATATGCCTTTGCTTTTTTGGTTTTCCTTAAATAAAGCGAGATATTTTTTCCCTTTTTTGATAAAAAGTAATTTTTAATATCTACCTCACTGTATTCCTTTTCCACTCCACCTTTTTCTACCACAAGATGATAAGAAAGATATGAGCGCACTGTCTTAGGATAATAGCTGTCGCTGTTGATCACTTCATCACAAATTTTTTGTAATGTCGGCTCCTGACAGGTATAGATTCTTAATCCGCTGTGATACAGCGCATTGTATGCTTCGGTCTGCGAATATCCAAGTTTATCTTTTAGGTCTGCAATCACCTGCTCTACCACTGCATCAGAATAATAAGAATTTGTTTTTTCCTTAGCATTTGCTTCTGTACTGTTTACATTCTGAATCCGCAGATAAACATCGTCACCCAACGCATCCTCGTATTCATCTTCCGAAATATAGTTTTCATCCAGCATGTTTTTTAAAACAAGCTGACGTCTTTGCACATTATTTTCCTGATCAGTGATCGGACTGTATTCCGATGGATCTGCTGCCATGGCCGCTAACACAGCACCCTCCGAAAGATTCAGTTCCGAAATATCTTTATCAAAATATCTTCTGGATGCAGCCTGCACTCCTACGATATTCTGTCCCATATTGACCGTGTTTAAATAATATTCTAATATTTTGGATTTATCTAATTCGTCTTCCAGCTCAATAGCAAGATGCTGTTCTTTGATCCTGCGTGTAAACTGATCTAAAAGACTGTTTCCTTCATTTCCATCAAGCAACTGGTTCTGTATCAGCTGCTGTGTGATTGTTTCACTCTGTGTAACATCACTTTTTTCTCCTGTCAGTCCCAGCCATAACGACTGCACAAGTCCAAACATATCCACACCATGATGTTCATAAAAGCGGTTATCTTCTATTGCTATAAATGCCTGCGTTACGCATTTTGGGATTTTATCGACAGATACATACTCCTGAATGATGTCTTTCGCATCAAGACTCTGAATGAGTTTTCCCTGACTATCATAGATCTTTCCAGACTGCCCCTCTGCCATAATATTCTTTTCATCAATCTCAGGGGAACTGTCAATTATGCCACGGACACTGCCTGCAATTCCAAATACAAGCAGCAAAAGAAGCGTAATTGCGAGAATTACCCCGCAATACGCTGTCCATTTTTCGACACGGTACTTTTTTCTTCCCGCATTCGATTCCATATTCTTTTGCTTTTTTTCAATTTCCTGTTGGCTATAATTCATAACATTAAAACGACTCGTAATTATTTATTACGGAAAATAATATCACTTCTCTTAGGACCATTCGATACCATTGTGATCGGCACGCCAATCTCTTTTTCAATGAATTCAATATATTTTCTACAATTTTCCGGAAGCTTGTCATACTCCTTGATTCCACGGATATCACACTCCCAACCCGGTAATGTTGTATAAACAGGCTTTGCTTTCGCAAGCTTAGTTGTTACAGGGAAATCCTTTTCAACCTTGCCATCAATCTCATAACCGACACAAACAGGAATCTCTTTGAGATAACCCAGACAGTCAAGTACGGTAAGAACGACATCTGTAGCACCCTGAATCTGGCAGCCATAACGGCTTGCTACTGCGTCAAACCAACCCATACGACGTGGACGACCGGTTGTAGCACCATATTCACCGCCGTCACCACCGCGCTTACGGAGTTCTTCTGCCTCTGTTTCATCCAAAATCTCACTGACAAACTCACCTGCACCAACTGCACTAGAATATGCCTTTACAACCGTAACGATTCTCTTGATCTCATATGGAGGGATACCTGCACCGATCGCACCATATGCAGCCAGTGTAGAAGAAGAAGTTACCATTGGGTAAATTCCATGATCCGGATCCTTCAAAGAACCAAGCTGACCTTCCAAAAGAATATTCTTGCCATCTGCAATGGCTTTGCGGAGATATGCAGATACATCACATACATAAGGTGCTACCATATCTCTGTACTCATGCAGTGTATCTAAAAGCTCCTTTGGATCTAACTCCGGCTTATGATACAGATGCTTCAGGATAACATTTTTCTGATCGCAGACTCTTGCAATCTTATCCTTTAAAACATCATCATCAAATAATTCAGAAACCTGAATACCAATCTTTGCATATTTATCGGAATAGAATGGAGCAATTCCTGACTTTGTAGAACCAAATGATTTTTTGCCAAGACGCTCTTCCTCATACTCATCAAAAGCAATGTGATATGGCATCAAAATCTGTGCTCTGTCAGATACTAAAATCTTTGGCTTCGGCACGCCCTGCTCTACCAAATGCTGAACTTCCTTAAACAAATACGGAATATTCAAAGCGACACCATTTCCAATGATACTTGTGGTGTGATCATAGAAAACACCGGATGGCAGCAGATGTAATGCAAACTTACCATAATCATTAATAATAGTATGACCTGCGTTACTTCCTCCCTGGAAACGAACAATAATGTCGGACTCCTGTCCTAACATATCTGTAATTTTACCTTTACCTTCGTCTCCCCAATTAGCGCCAACTATAGCTGTTACCATACTTTCCTCCATTCTGCCGCTAAACTACGACATGATTTTGCTGTTGCTCTTTTTTCTTTTTTTTCGAAAATTTTTTCCACTAACCAGTATAACCTAATCTATTATTCTGTCAATGGAAATAGCGCGTTCTTTTGTTAAATCATAATAAACTGAGCCAACCTTTACTACCGGTTTGGACAATTCATCTGTATTGACCATCACTACTTTGCCAATCTCATCTGTTGTCAGATGCACTTCGATATTCATATATGCCTGTACTGCTGTTTCCAAAAACGGAAGCAGATATTCTACCTCATACTTTACCAGGCCTTCTCTTTCAAACATATGAATAACATCAAAAGGACAGATAGCTTTACGATAAACCCTGTCTGATGTCATCGCATCATATGTATCTGCTATGGCAACAATCTTCGCAAACGGACTGATCTGATTATCATGATAGCCCCCCGGATAACCACTGCCATCACATCTCTCATGATGACGCATGGCAACCTCAGCAATGCGTGGATCAAGATCCATTCCCTTTAAAATATTGGAACCATGTAAAACATGTGTCTTGATCACATTAAACTCTGCAATCGTCAAATGACCTTTCTTCTGAAGAACTTCATCCGGTATCATCATTTTTCCAATATCATGCAAAAGACCTGACAAAGTTAAGACATCCAGATCTTCCTTTGACATTTTTGGAAAAACAATCTTTCCGATCATGTTACTAAGCAGCGCAACATTCAGGGAATGTACATATGTCACATCATCAAAGCCCTTCATGCACTGAAGCATATCAAGAATATGCAGACTGTTCCGGCTCTTAGAAACAACCTCTTCTACATCTGCCAGAATATTGTCACTGTCAATCTTTTCGTTTTGCATGACGACACGGTTAAAGACACCCTTCATCTTATCGATCGTCTTTAAAAACGTTGCGTGAAACTCCTTGTAATCAGCAGAATTTCTCACGGCATCATAGTAGTTTTCATCGTCTGCCGCTGCCAGATTGCTGTAATCCGGCTCCGCAGGCGAATAGTCTACCTCTGTACTCTCTGTACTCTCTGTGTTCTCTGCTTCTCCCTCTGCAGGAGGTTCTCCCATAAGTGGAGTCTTGCCATCTTCTCCGACTTTAATACGAATCGCAAATACGGAGTGATCTTTTAACGCGTCAATGATTTCTTCTGTTAAAACCGTTCCTTCTGTGAATAACAATTGATCGTCTGTCGTATAAACATCATCCGCAGCAATCATATTAACCGTCAGTCTTGCCGTCAATACTCTCTTTCCTGCCATAATACCTCCATCCTACTAGCTACCGGGCACCACCCCATCGGTGCCTTTCGTTAGATTTATACATTAATCTCAGCTTTCACACCAAGAATATCTTTATTGGCATCTAATACCGGCTGTACTACCTCTTCAATAAATTCTTTTACCTGAGATGCAGCGCGTCCTGTATATCTTGCCGGTTCCATTGCAGCCTTTAACTCTTCAATACCCATTGGGAATTCGTCATCTGCCGCAATCAGCTCTAACAGGTTATTTTCTTTTCCAAGCTCTTTTACATTCTTTCCGGCTTCCATTGACAGAGTTCTGATCTTTTCATGAAGCTCCTGACGGTTGCCACCTGCCTTTACGGCATCCATCATGATATTTTCTGTTGCCATAAATGGAAGCTCAGACATCAAACGCTTTTCAATAACCTTGTCATAAACAACAAGTCCGTCTACCACGTTAAGCAATAAATCCAAAATACCATCGGTTGCCAAAAATCCTTCCGGAATGCTGATTCTCTTGTTGGCAGAATCATCCAGAGTACGCTCAAACCACTGGCAGGCAGAAGTAAACATTGTATTTGTCACATCAGACATTACATAACGTGACAAAGAAGCAATTCTCTCGCTGCGCATTGGATTTCTCTTATATGCCATAGCAGAAGAACCGATCTGATTCTTTTCAAATGGCTCTTCAATCTCTTTCAGATGCTGAAGAAGACGGATATCATTAGAAAACTTATGCGCACTCGCTGCGATGCCTGCGAGTACATTTAACACTCTGGTATCTAACTTGCGGGAATAAGTCTGTCCGGAAACCGGAAAACATGACTGAAATCCCATTTTTTGTGCAATGATACGATCCAGAGATTTTACTTTTTCTTCGTCTCCGTCAAACAGTTCCATAAAACTTGCCTGTGTTCCTGTCGTTCCCTTAGAGCCTAAAAGCTTCATTGTAGAAAGCACATACTCTACATCTTCCAGATCCATCATAAATTCCTGGAGCCACAATGTCGCACGTTTTCCTACAGTTGTAGGCTGTGCAGGCTGGAAATGTGTAAACGCAAGTGTCGGAAGTTCTCTGTACTTCATAGCAAAGCGTGATAACTCATCAATTACATTGATCAGTTTCTTACGAACTAACTGCAATGCCTCTGTCATAACGATAACGTCTGTATTATCACCTACATAGCAGGAAGTTGCACCAAGATGAATAATGCCTGCTGCCTTTGGGCACTGCTGTCCATATGCATAGACATGTGACATAACATCATGACGAACCAGCTTTTCTCTTTCTTTTGCTACATCATAGTTAATATCATCAGCATGTGCTTTTAACTCTTCAATCTGCTCTGTTGTCACAGCCGGACCGCCCTGCTCATTCTTTAATCCCAGTTCATTTTCTGCCTCTGCAAGAGCAATCCAAAGACGTCTCCAGGTTCTGAATTTTTTGTCAGGCGAAAAAATGTACTGCATCTCTTTGCTGGCATAACGCTCCGAAAGAGGACTTGTATATCTGTCGTTGCTCATAATAATCTTACCTCCACTTATTATCAATTCTTTCTAGTGATCGTATTCTCCACGGATATCTTCCTTTGGCGGTTCTACCGGATATTCTCCCGAAAAGCAGGCATGACAATATCCTGTATCTCCATTGATCAGTTCACTTAACCGGTTCAGGTCAAGATATCCTAATGAATCTGCGCCCATCATCTGTCCAATCTCTTCTACCGAATGATTGTAAGCGATCAGCTGATCACTGGATGGAACATCTGTACCAAAATAGCACGGATATTTAAACGGTGGGGAACTGATTCTTACGTGAACCTCTGTCGCTCCCGCATCCTTTAACATCTTTACGATACGTGCACTGGTTGTACCTCGCACGATGGAATCATCTACCATAACCACGCGCTTACCGTCTACTACATCACGCAGCGCATTTAACTTAATCATAACACTGGATTCTCTGGAAGACTGCTTCGGCTTAATAAAGGTTCTTCCGACATAACTGTTTTTTACAAATGCCGTTCCGTATGGAATACCTGATTCCAGAGAATATCCCATAGCAGCAGCATTTCCGGATTCCGGCACACCTACAACGATATCAGCCTCTACCGGATGTGTCTGTGCCAGAATACGTCCTGCAATGATTCTCGAACTGTGCACGCCGACACCATCAAAATAACTATCCGGTCTTGCAAAATAAATATATTCAAATATGCATCGTGCTTTCTTCTCCGATGTCATACTCTTATCCGACTTAATGCCATCCTGTGTGATCGTAACGATTTCTCCCGGCTCTACGTCACGCACAAACTCTGCTCCCACTGTATCTAATGCACATGTTTCAGAAGCTAAAATATATGCGTTATCTCTCTTTCCAATGCAAAGCGGACGAAATCCCTGTGGATCTCTCGCACCGATTAGCTTTCGCGGACTTGCTACAACTAACGAATACGCTCCTTTGATCTTTTGCATTGCATTTTTCACGGCTTCCTCTGCTGTTCCAACATTTAATCTCTCACGTGCGATCAAATACGCGATCACCTCTGAATCGATCGTTGTCTGGAAAATAGCACCGCCAAGCTCCAGCTGCTTGCGCAGATCCAGCGCATTGACCAGATTTCCATTGTGCGCCAGCAGAAGCGTTCCCTTGATATAATTTAATACTAACGGCTGTGTATTTTCTGCCGTACTCGCACCGGCTGTAGAATAACGAACATGTCCCACACCGATATCTCCACGCATCTTTTCCAGATTTTCCGAATTAAAAACCTCATTTACCAACCCCATTCCCTTACAGGTGTTGGAGTTTCTCTGCGGCCCGTCTGTTCTGCTGACTGCAATACCACAGCTTTCCTGTCCACGATGCTGTAAGGAAAACAGTCCATAGTAAATAGAAGAAGCAACATCATGTCCATCCAGATCATACATTCCAAAAACACCGCACTCTTCGCCGAGCTTCGGTTCCTCGATGTCATTTAAAAGACAGGAATGCATAGCACATTCCTTACAGCTTCCGCCATGTTTACAATGATCTATATAATTATCCATTCTATCCTCCGAATTTATAAATATACTGCCAAAGAAAAAATCCCGGAATCACCGAGGTGATAACCTACAAGGAACTCAGATGACTCCGGAAAAATATAGCAATCATTATTGAACGAATCAGATAAGACCAATTCTCTTAGCAACTTCCTGATAAGCGTCTTCTACACCACCAAGATCTCTTCTGAAACGGTCCTTATCAAGCTTCTCATGTGTCTTCTTATCCCAGAAACGGCAGGTATCCGGTGAAATCTCGTCAGCAAGAATGATCGTACCGTCACTTGTCTTACCAAATTCAATCTTAAAGTCGATCAGATCAATACCACACTCATCAAAGAACTTCTTTAAGAAGTCATTTACCATAAATGCATACTTTGTAATCGTATCAATATCTTCTCTTGTTGCTGCTCCGATTGCGATTGCAAAATAATCATTGATCAATGGATCGCCAAGATCATCATCTTTATAACTAAATTCCAATGTTGGGCAAAGAAGCTTAAATCCTTCTTCGATTCCAAGTCTTTTTGAGAAACTTCCGGCTGCTACGTTACGCACAATAACCTCCAATGGAACGATATCCACTTTCTTTACGGCAGTTTCTCTGTCACTCAACTCTTTTACATAATGAGTCGGCACACCGGCTTCCTCTAATTTCTGAAATAAAAAGTTTGTCATACGATTATTGATGACACCTTTTCCTACAATAGTACCTTTCTTGACACCATTGAATGCTGTTGCGTCATCCTTGTAGTCAACGATGAAAACATTCTCATCATCTGTCTTAAATACCTTTTTTGCTTTGCCTTCGTATACCATATCTAACTTCTGCACGGTTGTATCCTCCTCGTTATGTTGTTCTTTGGAATTACATTTTATCACAACTTCCATTATATCAATTTCCACAAAAAGCGCAAGTGCTCTCACGGAAATATCATTGCTTTTTTGAATGCTTCGAATGTTTATGCTTATGATGCTTTGGTGCCGGTGATGGCGTAGGTGTTGGTGTGCTTGTTGGCACCGGGGTGGACTTTAACTGTTCCGAATCCAAAAGTCCTCTCTGGATCTTGACTGCCAAGATCCTTAGTACCGAATCATCCAGACGCTCTGCTTCAATCGTTCCTTCCTTTACCTTCGTAAGGATTTCCTCATATGCCTCTTCAAAATCCTGCGGCATCAGTATAATATCAGCCCCTGCTTTAAATGCATTATATGCTGCTTCCGCCGAAGAATATTTTTCCGTAATACTTGCCATGTCAAACGCATCGGTAATAATGATCTTTTGGAATCCCAGCTCATCCCGCAGGATTGTCTTCATCATCAGATCCGACATGCTGGCAGGCACCGAGCTTTCCGTCACCTTACTCACGGAAATATGAGATACCATCACAAAGTCTGCATCAGCCGCAATTCCTGCTTCAAACGGAACAAAGTCCGTTTTTCGCAGACGAGCGATGCTGCTGTCAATATCCACACTTCCCACATGCGTATCTCCCTCAGAAGACCCCTGCCCCGGAAAATGTTTCACTGCTGACGCTACATTTACCTTATGCAGTCCCTGAATAAACGCACTTACATACTCTGAAACCTTATCCGGATCACTGCCATAGGAACGGTCACCGATTTCTTCATTTAACTCGCTTGTCTTTACATCGGCAACCGGGGCAAAGTCTACGTTAAATCCTAACTCTCCAATATCTGTTCCGATCGTCTTCGCCATCTCATAGGTATACTTGTCATCCTTTGTCCTGCCAATCTCTTCTGCTGACGGAAATGCCGTTGTCTGCATGTCTTTGTTGGATGCAATACGCGCCACACGTCCCCCCTCTTCATCTACTGCGATAAACAATGGTGTGCGGTCTGCATTTACAAGGCCCTGTGTCATCCGGATTGTCTGCTTTCTTTTCGCTATATTTCTCGAAAAGAGAATGACGCCACCTACATGATACTTCGCAATATTCTTCTGCATCGTTTTGGTACACTTGTGAAATTCATAATAAGAGCCTTTTCTCTTGTCAATCTGCTCTAAATTCACAACAAAAAGCTGCCCCACCTTTTCCTCAAGTGTCATGTTTTTTAAGTAATCTGCTGCCATATCAAGCGCATCCTGCCAATCAATCTGTACAACCTCTTCCTCTTCCTCAGAAGATACCTCTGAGGTCGGCTCATATGTTTTGATATCTGCTCCCTTTTTCGAAAAAAATCCCGTACAGCCGCTTAAACTCATCGTTATCATTGAAATCATCAGACAGACACTAAGCGTTTTGATCCATTTTCGTTTCTGCATAAATACTCTCTCCATTCCCTCATATCTAAAATGTCTATTAAAGCATTGTAACATAAATCTGTTTCCTTATTGTGACGAAAGAACTACATTCTGTCAAGTTTTTTAGTCTTTTTGCAAAAAGTCGTAAACTGTCCAAGCACTGCTGCATATGATAGCACTGTAAATAATTTAAACCTGCCGATACATTCGGCGGAATGGAGGAATTTATGAGTGATTTAGCAGCAACAACATGTGGATGCAGCAACAACGACAATGGAAACGGATGTAGCTTCATTATCATCCTTCTCCTTCTTTGCAGCTGCTGTGGCAATGGCAACGGATTTGGTTTTTCAAATGGCTGTGGCGGTGACAACGGATGCAGCTCTCTTATCTGGATCTTACTTATCCTTTGCTGCTGCGGCAATGGTAACAGCATCTTCTAGTTGATCTTTTACCGTCTTTATCCCGATAGCAGGCATCCGGTCATACAGACGCAAAAGCCTTCTTTTCACAAGAGTCTGATTCTTTAAGTGATGCCTTCCTATCGTCATCTGCTCTATCAAAAAACCGAGACTGCTTCGCAAGAAGTTATCTCGGTTTTCTTTTGTCTGTAGATACAGCAGACAACAAACTATTCTTCTTTCTTTTTCTTTTTACACTGAAGGCACTCTTTGTCAAGCTCGTAGATCGTGTCTTCCTCGATGACCAATTCTCCAAACCGCCCGAGAAGCTTTTTTACATCTTTCTCTTTGTGCTCCATATCATGTTGGCTTTGGTCTGCTCCATATCGGTAGTATCGCATGATCCTCTCCTTTCGTTCCATCAGACATTTCATTTTCTGCAACGCAGACTGCGTTACTCCAATATATGTCGAAACGGCTAAAAGGGTTCACCTGATCACAACCGTACAGAGTGCTTTTATCGTTCAAAAAAGCTTTTGATCTTAGCTAAGTTCGATGTCATGGAAGAAAACAAAGCATCCAGAACCGTCAATGCCACCATAGATTCCACTACAACCACTGCACGCGGCACAATGATCGGATCATGACGTCCCTTAATCTCTATCTCTATCTCTTCGCCATCCCTGTTGATCGTCTTTTGCGTGCTTGCTATGGACGGAGTCGGCTTAAACGCTGCACGTAAAATGATATCACTTCCATCACTGATTCCACCTAAGATGCCGCCAGCGTGATTAGTTACTTTTCCAACCGTTCCATCACTTTTCATAACAAACGCATCATTATTTTGCGAACCGAACGATCTTGCCGCTGCAAATCCATCTCCAATCTCCACACCCTTAACAGCACCAACCGACATCACCGCCTTCGCCAGATTTGCATCCAGCTTTTCAAAGACCGGATCACCGGCTCCGGCAGGCATACCTGTCACAACACACTCCACGATGCCACCAACAGAATCCTGCTCCTTCATCTTTTCTTCTAATAAGATCTCTGCCTTTTCTGATGCATCCAGATCCGGCATATATAACGGACTCTGCATAATATTTTCTTTTGCAGCCTTCTTCTCATCGACAGCGATGCCGCCTATCTCCTTTGAATAAGCATATATCTCGATTCCAAGCTCCTTTAACAGTTCCATCGCAACTGCTCCTGCTGCCACACGCGCGATCGTTTCGCGTCCGGACGAGCGACCGCCACCACGATAATCCCGGAATCCGTACTTACTGTCAAAAGTATAGTCAGCGTGTCCCGGTCTGTAATACCGGGCGATTTCCGAATAATCCTTCGAGCGCTGTGATGTATTATAAACCACCATAGCAATCGGAGTTCCTGTTGTCTTT
Source organism: uncultured Lachnospiraceae bacterium (assembly GCA_934317005.1). Lineage (GTDB taxonomy): Bacteria > Bacillota > Clostridia > Lachnospirales > Lachnospiraceae > Butyribacter. The sequence continues at coordinate 64,083 of CAKREB010000006.1, read as the reverse complement.
CCCTCAAACACGCCGGAAAGAATTTCAACGGCATCTGCTTCTTTTCTCGGAGTAGAATATCTTGTCTGTCCCGGTTTTCGTCTATCTAAATATTTCTGAATCTGTTTTTCACACAGAGAAAGTCCTGCCGGACATCCGTCTACAACGACACCAATTCCCTTGCCATGTGACTCCCCCCATGTTGATACCTGAAAGTTTTTTCCAAAAATTGATCCTGCCATGTTTCTTCCTTTCTCCACATCTTAGCAATTTCCTAACATTGTATCATTTTATCTGCTAAGATGCAATTTTCCTTTGGAATACTCTCTGTCACTTTTACATATATTGTGATGCAAGGGTCAAAAGCAGATAGCGATGAAGCAATCCATGGCATCAGTTGGAACAAAATATCCTGACCCACTAAAACATCGATAAAAAGCAGATAACCAGAAGGGAGAATATATGGAATATCAAAATGAACACCAACGGCACATGGCAATCTTAGAAGCAGCCATGCCCTACATTGCCCCCAAAAACCGTCATGCCATCGAACTTTTTTTGCAGGCGGATACCTTCGCACAGTTAGTACAAAAAGGTTCCGGTCATGATCTTAAGGCAGCAGAAAGTGATACACACACAGACTTTCAGCCAAACCTCCAGGATATGCTCGTAACTATCGGACAATTTCTGACACCAAAGGAATCGGATATTGTGCAGACAATCTTAAATTTTATCAATGCCCAGAAATTATTTCAGAACTATTCTGATTTTGTCCATACGCAGTCTGCTACAGCTTCATCAGACCTGTCTGCTTCTGCTGTTCCAAATAACAATGCCAACGCAGGCAATCCTTTTTCGCTGATTTTTCAACTGATCAACGGACTTGGCTCTCTCGGAAGAAGTCTTGGCGCCATAAACGAAAGCCGTGACTCTTCCCAGCAAAATATCATGAAGGACTTTCTGCTATCTCAGTTAAATCCGGAGCAAAAAGCAACCTTTGAACAGTTTCAAAATATCATGTATAATGAAAATAAGGAGCATTATGAATCAATTTAAAAACAACAAGGACTTCCAACAGATTAATCCTGACAAGCAGCAGATGATTGAGCTTCTCGCCCAATCCTTACAGGGCAGACAGTTAACAGAAGCTCTTCCTATCATTATGAACTGGAAAAAAGAACTTGCGCAAAAGGGACTTTCTTTTACTCCGGATGAAAACACTCTGTTAACTTCTATCCTGACACAGCAAATGACGCCAGAGCAAAAGAAACAGTATGAAGTTCTGCAGGCAATGATGCGCTCAAGAAAGAAATAGATATATAAGTAAAAACGAAAAGCAGCACAAGACGTGCGCAGAAACGAGGATGATCATGACAAAAGATACCAATTCCACTGATCATACAATGGTCAGTTATACACAGGTAGAAGAAGCTTTCACCCAGGAGGCTTCTTCGCTGATTTCACAGGAAACGATACAGGCAGTATTGCAGACAGAAAAACGCTGTTTTGAAAATGCAGCTGCGCTCAAAATCTCTGCATCCAAATTTGTCGGCTACAACACAGCACGACATTGTAAAGATCTTGTCCGCAGCAGACAGCCTTTTCCTGCCATATACATTTTTTTATGCTTTTTAACCGAATTAGCATCCCTGCTCTTTCCTTACAGCATCTTACTGGCACTTGTTACACATATTGCAAAGCTACAACTTCCTGCCATATTTACCTCTTTTCCCTATGTGATCAGTGTATTTATCGCCATTACACTATGTAACGACTTTAAAAAGCATATTCTTTTAAAACAGCTTTGCCAAAACGCAATAGACCCAAAGGATTCCAAATCGATCACGCAGGCAAAAAAGAAGCTTCATATCTCTTTCGGAAGCCTGTATGCTGTCATCCTGTTACTTTTGATCTGTGTCTGTGCAGGGCTGCATTTTTCAGGAATCGCTTTCGCTTTGCCTGTCACGCTAACATATGGATTTATCTTCTATGTTGCCTGTATGATACTTTCCGGCATTCACAATGTCATTTACAGTGGACATGCCATCTCCTTTTTTACCATCGGCATCTGTCTGGTATCAAAGCAGCCGGAAGAAAACGTCCAATCTGCCACGGCACATTATCTGGCACAGCGTTTCGAACAGATGCTAAACCTTTCCGGTAAAACAACGGCAAACCTTTCTGAGAATGCCGAATTACAAAAAAAGCTGTGTGCCTCTGTCTATTCTCACATGGTCACACAGCGTATTTATGATATTCTTGCTATTATCATTTTACTGGCAATTGACATCGTATGCCTGACACAGTTTCGTGCACTGTCACATCTGCCAATGCTTTTATTTTTCATTTTATCCTGTCTGCTCACACTGATCCTATGCATCGCACTGATCAGTGTAAGACATATTATGAAATGTACAAAAGAATAACTTTCTTACTCACAGCAAAGATACGTGATATAAGGCAGCACATCGTCCGATGGCTGCTTTAAGTCCGGGATACAGATCACTTCGCAGCCTGCACTGTGCGCTGCACGGATACCATTTTCCGAATCTTCTAAGACAATGCTGTGCTTCGGCTCTTTTGAAAGCATTTCACAGGCTTTCAAAAAAATATCCGGTGCCGGCTTTGACTGCTCTACCTGTTCTCCACCGACAATTACCTGAAAAAATCCTATAAGCCCTGCCTTCTTAAGATAATGCTCTACTGTGTTGGTCTGTGTAGAGGATGCCACCGTGCATGGAATACACTTCTGCTGTAAAAACTGCAACACCTGCCTGATATGTGGTTTCACACAAAGACCTACGGTATCTGCAATCATCATTGTTCTCTTATCCGCTTCTTCGCTGATCTTTTCAAACGGATAGTCTGTACCAAAAAACGTACACATAGTATCTCTTAACTGTTTTCCTCCTAACCCCAATGTCATACAATAGGTTTTTCGATCCAGCGAATATCCATGCTCTTTCATTACTACCGCCAGCTGTTCCATAAAAAGACGCTCTGTATCAAAGATTAATCCATCCATATCAAAGATCACTGCGCTTTTCTGTTCCAGCACATCACATAATTCTAATACATTTTTCCTTTTGATCATATATCCTCTCTTCTTTTGCACAGCATTCCCTCTGCCGGGATCACTTTACAAGTTTTTACAAAATATCACTGCTATGCAGGCAGTTTTCTATTCCGAACATCTCTTAATTTTACATTTGTTTAATAGGATACACTGTTTCGATACTCCTTTGGTGTGCATCCGATCACCTTAAGAAACACTTTATTAAAATAGCTTATATTATTAAAACCTGTCAGATTAGCAATCTCGCCAATCTTCTTATCTGTTTCCTGCAAAAGATGACAGCTCTGCAAAATACGGTATCGCAAAAGATACTGCATAGGTGACATTTTCATATTCTGCTTAAACACACGGCAGAACTGCCCCTCACTCATAGGAATAAGCTTTGCAAGCTCTGCCAGTGTAATCTCATACGCATAGTTTTCTTTCATGTATTTTACAACAGGGGCTAATCTCTCAAACGCAGCATTTTCCTCTAACGGATTCTTCCTGTTGCTCTTGCCATGATGAAACATCAGATTCCACACCATCAGCAAACGGCTCCGGACAAGCAGCGCATGAGGCTCCAGCTCATGCTCCGGACATTCACTGATCTGCGATAACCAGAAGATCACTTCTCTCTGCCACGGAATCCTCTGTACATCCGAAAAACGTTTGGGAAACTCATCGATTTCTTTAATTCCCTCCGTCACCTTAGTCAGCTCACGATGTTCATTTTCTGCATTATCCTCCCGCAGATATTCCTCCAGAAGATACTTTCCATTTAAAACCGGCCGGATATATTTTTTCGCAAAACTGCTGTGAATATCATCCTCCAAAGCTTCATACGAAAACACAACCGCAAAAAACGAACACGCATGACCGTCTACTGTTCTGGCAGAATGTAACAGATTGGAATTGATAAAAACGCAGTCACCTACACCAAGCTCATAGGTTCGCTCTTCGATCGTAAATTCAATCCTGCCCTTTGTTAACACAAGAAACTCAAATTCCTGATGCCAGTGCAGATAAAATATCACATCTGTTCCTTCCGGATATTCGACCTTGTGCAGACCAACCGGAAGCTCTACCGTTCCATGACGCTGCTTTTCCTCATACTCTCGCTTACTTTCCACACCTTCGCCTCCTTGTCACATTTCCGCGGTCCCACCCTGTCTTTTTATCTATCATCTTACCGCAAATCAGAAGTACTGACAAGTTTTGAAGCTGCTATTCCATATTCAAATGTCTGCTCATCCTCCAGATGCTCAGGGCACAGAATACTCCACCGGTCACTAACATCGTTACCGTTGCAATACCAAAGATTCCCCTGACATAAGACGACAAAGCCTCCGCAGAATCCGTCTGATTCAAGCCATTAAACATAGCTTCCAGCCGTTTGGTCAAATACGGTGAAAAAACATTTCCACATCGCACTAATAAATATCCAAACAAAGCAATAACCGAAACGATCTGCTGAGCCGTATATGTGATCACCACTGCCACAACCGACAGGATATCACGATCAACCGGTGCTCCCTGCACTTTCCAGGTATAACCGATCGCAAGACTAACATAAAACTGGCTGAGTGCTGCCGGAATTGCCAAAACCAACATAGGAAGCGCATACAGGAATACCGAGCGCTCTGTAATACCACTTTCCTGCATGACATTCCAAAACGACAAAGAAACATGCAAGCTGCCAAGCATACATCCAAGAACAGCCACGCCAATCGAAATCCATATCCATATTGTACATGTGATCAGCTTACTGACAAAAAGCTGCCATGCTGCCACAGGCAGGGTATGCATAAAATATCCTTCATCCTTAAATAGGTTCTTACGAAAGAAACCAACCGCATAGATAATACTTCCGATCACTAAAACAACGGCAGCCACCCGACAAAACAGCCACGTAACCTGATACCCATATTGAAAAACAAGTGCATATTCAAACTTTCTTTGTAATGCTTTTAAAATGGCTGCAAGCAATGCCACTACTCCCATCACCATATAAACTCCGCTATAAAACTTCATCTGAATCTTACTGTCGTAGCGTATTAATTTTCCTAACATGCAAACACCTCCCGAAACAATGCATCTACCGATTTCTGTTCTTCCTCCCTAATCTGATCTACAGACTCATGTAACACCATTTTTCCATTTTTGATAAATACCACTTCGTCTAATATCTTCTCCACGTCACTGATCAGGTGTGTCGAAATCAGGACACATGCCTCCTCATTATAATTGCCAAGAATCGTCTTTAGAATAAAATCTCTTGCCGCAGGATCTACGCCACCCATCGGTTCATCTAAAAGATATATCTTTGCACGGCGGCTCATAACTAATACAAGCTGTACCTTTTCACGATTTCCCTTCGACAAGGAAGAAATCTTGCTGTTTTGATCAATCTGCAAAGTCTGCAGCATTTTAATTGCCGTATCACGATCAAAATCTTCGTAAAAATCTTCAAATGCCCTGATCGTATCTTTTACCTTGAGAGAACTGGAAAAATATGGTCTTTCCGGCAAATACGACACCATCTTTTTGGTTTCCACGCCGATTTCTTTTCCCACAATCCGTACAACACCGCCCTCTGTTGTTAAAAGTCCCGCTAACACTTTGATAAATGTTGTCTTGCCGCTTCCATTTGGTCCCAGAATTCCAATAATCTTTCCCTTTTCCAGCTCCAGAGAAAAGTCTGCTAACGCTTCCTTTTTCCCATATTTTTTTATTACATTTTTACATTGTATCATTTCGTCACTCCTCTCTTGCTTCAAACGCCCCTCTGCGCTGCACAATATTCCTGTTTTACCGCATGAATCTTTTACATCACTTTCTTTTGCAGAAATTCAATCACTTCTTCCACACTAAAGCCAAGTTTTTTCATTTTTTCTAAAAATTCTTCTACATATTCCATCATTAACTCCTTTTGCAATCCCTCTCGTATTTCCTCCTGTCCTGCAACGAAACGCCCTGCCGTCCGCTGAGAATACAGAAGACCTTCCCTCTCCAGCTCCGCCAATGCCTTTTGCATCGTGTTTGGATTTACCCCGGCTTCCAACGCAAGTTCCCGCACAGAGGATAACTTCTGTCCGGCTTTCAGTTCCCCACTGGCTATCTGCTGCTTCATGATATCCATGATCTGCTGATAGATTGGAGCATCATCGGTAAATTTCCACTCCATACGACACCTCCTCTCCTCATAATACGTTTTGTATTATTGTATTATCTAAGTAATACAATAATACAGTTTTCTATTTTTGTCAATAGTATTTTTGACACAATGACACAAAAAAAGTGAATCAAACCTTTGATAGGATGATTCACTCTTTTCTTACCCATGTACCATTTGCCACCTTATGCTTCCAGTGATCCTTAGTTTTATCATATCCCGTCACCGGAAGATACTGCCAGTCACTCGACGTTTTTAAGGACTGATATACCTTCTTTAACGCAATCCATCTGCGATTCCGCTTAGGTTCTCCGGAATCTGCCAAAAACACCTTATCCGCCTTTTCATCATACAAAAAGACGGTTACATAATGCCCCGGTGTGTCTTTCCAAAAGCAGGCAGAGTCCTGATTGCTGACAAGCACGATCGTTCCCATACTTTCTTTCAGCTCCTTTTGAAAATCCGCATATTTCTGCGGCTTCTTTTTCACCTTGCAGTCAAACCCCATCGCAGACAGGGTTTTTCTAAGATATCCCCACTGAATCGCACCACCGCCACGATAATCTGTCTTTTTCTTCGCATAGCGGTACGCGTCAATCGGTGAACTTTCATATTCTGTCAATGTTGAATACAGATTAGCCACACAGCACAGACCACAGCCAAATCCGCCAAAGGAGCCGCCATCATAAAAGCTTTCTCCCCATTCACCGGACCATGCAATCCTTCTTTTCCATGACTTTGGCCCTTGCAAAAAAGAATATACACTATCCTCCTGCTTCTGCACTTCTTCCGCTTCTGTTTCCTTCTTCACAACTACCTTTTCTTTTTTCGATGTATTTTCCTTCCACAAAGAAACAGTTACCTTTCCCTTTGCCTTTCGCGTAATCTGCACCTTGCTTTCCGGCGTAAAGTCTGAAGTAATATCAAATGTAATATTTTCACGTATATTGGTATGTAATGTTGCAACCACCTTTTTCTTTTCTACAAATACTATATAGTACACATCATCATTTACCGTGTTATCTTTAAGCTTTCCCGAAGAAAATCCAAGATTTTTTTCCATATCTTCTTTTGACATATACGGCAAGAAGCAGTAACCTTTTTCCCATGAAAAATCTGTCAGCTTTCCCATCGTAGTTTTCCCACTCTGGCTTTGCTCAATCCGTTCCAAAAATGTATCAACATGATTCTTTGCTTTTACAAAATGTATCAACACAAATAGCAAAACAACAAACAATACTGCGATTGCTGCAATGCAGCACCAAAATATCATTTTTCTCTTCTTTGTTTCTCTTTCCCTCATATCCTCTGACAACAACCTCATTCCCTCCTTAGTATCTTACACGACACCGCCAGTTCCGGCGTCCTAACAAGAATTTCCAAAACAAACAGGTTTGCTATAGAAATTTTTATTGGCATACTACTACTATAGCAAAATCTTCCCATAAAGTAAAATAGAACTGTACGCTTTAAGAGTATTCCTTCCTCAAAGCGACAGTCCTATTTGTTATTGATCAGTTACTGCAAATGAGTAACCATTTTTGTCTTTACAAAACGCCTATCGTTTTCCAACGCATTGATTACAGTGTAATCTCTACACTTGTAGTACCGGCAGCAGCTTCTACGGTCTTGCCTTCTGCTGTAACCTTAAAGCTCTTATCTGTTGCTGCATAAGATACTGTAATCACATTGCCCTTGCGTGTTGCAGTAATGTCTGTAATCTTATTAGACTCACTGTCATAAATAACTGCTTCTGCTGTCTTGCCATCTTCCAAAGCATATACAACAGCCTCTGCATCCTGAAGATAATCATATACAACATTCATCTTATCTTCTGCATCAAAGTTACCAAATGTAACAATGCTGTTTGGACGAGCCAGTACAGGTGTCTGGAAATAATCACATTTTCTTGTATAATATCTGCCACCTTCATATGTTTCACCACTCTGGATATCTGTCCATGTTCCACAGTCAGGCACATAAAACTCTGCAATTCCTTCTTCATTCATGACAGGAACGACGCAAAGGTTGTCACCTAACATGTACTGCTGATCCAGATATTTACAAGCAGTATCACCTGTAAATGCTACGATCATAGAACGCATCATTGGCACACCGACATTATGTGTCTTGTTAGCCTGTGCCCAAAGATAAGGCATCAGTCTTCCCTTTAATACAACATAGTGGCGAAGTACGTCACACGCTTCATCATCATAAGCCCATGGTACTCTGTAAGAAGTAGAACCATGTAAACGGCTGTGTGTAGAAAGGCATCCAAATGCGCACCATCTCTTGTAGATATCTGCCGGAGCTGTCGCTTCAAAGCCACCCATATCATGAGAGAAGAAGCCGAAACCGGAAGAGCAAAGAGATAATCCACCATGAAGTGTTTCTGACATCGCTGAATAATCTGCGTAGCAGTCACCACCCCAATGAACAGGGAACTTCTGTCCACCTACTGTTGCACTACGTGCAAAGAGGCAAGCCTTGTCTTTTCCATAGTAGTCTTCCAATGCTTCAAATACAACCTTATTATAAAGGTATGTATAGTAGTTATGCATCTTGATCGGATCCATACCATTGTAATATTTACACTTTGTAGGGATTCTCTCACCAAAGTCTGTCTTAATGTTGTTTACGCCCATGTCAAAGAGCTTCTTTAACAGTCCCTTATACCATTCGCAGGCTTCCGGATTTGTAAAGTCAACGATTGCCATACCAGGCTGCCACATATCTGACTGGAATACACTTCCATCCAGATTCTTGATAAAGTATCCTTTTTCTTTTCCGATATCGAAAAGCTTAGACTGCTGACCAATGTAAGAGTTGATCCATACGCAGATCTCTAATCCTTTTTCATGCAGACGCTTTAACATTCCTTCCGGATCCGGGAACATATCCTTATCCCACTCAAAGTTACACCACTCATATTCTTTCATCCAGAAGCAGTCAAAATGAAACACCTGAAGAGGAATCTTTCTCTCAGCCATACCATCGATAAAGCTGTTTACTGTCTTCTCATCATAATTTGTTGTGAATGATGTAGAAAGCCATAAACCAAAGGAATATGCCGGTGGAAGTGCCGGTTTACCTGTCAGTGTTGTATAGTTTGCAAGAACATCCTCTAAGTCCTCACCACCGATTACAAAGTATTCTAACTCTTCACCCGGAATGGTAAATGTAACCTTTGATACTGTATCAGAGTTTACTTCAAATGAAATCTTATCCGAGCTGTTTACAAACACACCATAGCTCTTAGATGAAATGTAAAATGGAATATTTTTGTAACTCTGATCAGAGCATGTACCACCATCATTGTTCCATGTTTCAACAACCTGACCATTCTTTACAAACGGTGTGAACTTCTCACCAAATCCATAAATACACTCACCAATGTCTGTCTTTAACTGCTCACGGATATATGTTGTATGTGGATCCTGTGGATAGTTAAAGAACTGGTCATCCTCCTGAAGTGCCATGCGCGCATTTGCTGTAAACTGGCTTTCATCAATGATAGAAGTAGATCTCCAGCCACCGCCTGTCAAAAGTCTGTCTTTATAGTAGAATGCAACATCCCAGTCATCACCAATCTTGATCACAACCTTTGTGTTTCCGGAGATCAGTTCAACCTTATCCTCTGTGCGGTTGATCGTTGGTGTATAGCCTGTATCTTCGTTTAATTCAAAGCGAGGAATATTGTCTAATCCACCTCTATAATGATCAATATGAACCTTAATGATATTCTCTGATGTAGAAGAATATGTAATCTCAAGGTTTGGTCCACCTAATGTCATACCACGGTTCATAACGGTATACGGTGTTGCCAACACCTTAATTGAATTTTCCGTAGTCTCAACCTTGTATGCCTGTGATGCATAGTTTACATTGTATCCCTTTTTGCTTAACCAAAATCCGTCTGCTACTTTCATTGTAACTCTCCTTTCAATATTTCGTTTCTCTTAACACACTGCCTGCTCTGTAAAACAGATTAACTGCAATGTTATTACCTTGATCTTTTTCTCGCTACAAATCCTCTTTGTAACGTTCTGATATCATTATATTAACATAATAACATTACGTCTATAACTATCAGCTCTTTTTTTAACACTATCTTGATGTTTTGCATCATTTTCCACATCGTTATCTAACGTTATGGATATTTTAATCCTGCATTTTTTCTTTCTGCTTTTTGTCAGATGCCTGCGCCATCTTTTCTTCCTTATCCAGACACTTCTCACACACTCCGTAAAACATGGTGCGATGTGGATTTACGTTAAAATGATGTTCCTCTAACACATGCGAATACAACTCCTTCATATGACCGCAGTCCATATTCAGAATATCACCACAATCCTCGCATTTTAGCAAAAACTGGCTTTCCTCTTCCGCATGATCACCAATGTACTGATAACATGCGCCACTATTGCCATCTAACACCAGCTTCTGCACGATACCTTCTTTGCAGAAACGGTCTAACTGACGATAGATTGTCGTCAGCCCAACCGACTCCCCTGTCTTTTTTAAGTATTCTGCAATCTGACTTGCCGTCACATAGTCGTGCTCTTTTTTCTCCATAAATTCCAAAATGACCTTCTGCTGCTTCGTATGGTATTGTTTTGCATGATTCATAAAGTATCGCTCCTCATTTCTACTGAATCAGACTCCACGTTGTGCCCTCTCTTGTGTCTTTTATCTCTATGCCTTTTTCCAAAAGTTCCTCGCGGATCGCATCTGCCTTTGCAAAGTCTTTCGCCTTGCGTGCCTCTTTTCGCTGTGCGATCATATCCTCCACATAAGAAGCCAGTTCTGTATCTACCTCTTCCTTCTCAGCTTCCTTTGTCAGATTCAGGGAAAGTACTGTATCAAACTCTTCGATCAGCACACGCTTGCTCGCATCATTTAGTTCTGCCTTTAAAACATCATAGACTACCGTTAATGCCTGTGAAGTATTGATATCATTTCCAAGTGCCTGCATAAATGCATCCTGATACTGTGCCATCTGTTCCTTCTGCAGTTCTCCCTCCGTGCCAAGTCCTGCGATTCTCTTTAAAAGCTTTTCGTAGGCTACTTTCACGTTATCTAACACTTCGTAGTTAAAAAGAAGCGGTTTGCGGTAATGTGACTGCAGACAGAACATACGATATACTAACGGATCATATCCCTTTTTCTCCAAAAGTGAAACCGTCAAAAAATCTCCCTTTGACTTGCTCATTTTTCCGGTACTGTCATTCAGATGAAGCACATGGAACCAGTAGTTGCACCATTTATGACCCAGATATGCCTCGCTTTGGGCAATCTCATTGGTATGATGTGGGAATACATTGTCAATTCCGCCACAATGGATATCCAGATATTCTCCCAGATGTTTGATACTGATCGCAGAGCACTCAATATGCCATCCCGGATAACCAACGCCCCAGGGACTATCCCACTTTAACTCCTGCGAATCAAACTTTGATTTCGTAAACCAGAGTACAAAATCGGTCTTATTTCTTTTATTGACATCCTCTTCTACATCATCACGCGCTCCGACCATCAGCTCTTCTTCGTTCTGATTGGAAAGTACATAGTAATTTTTCAGCTTGCCGGTATCAAAGTAGACATTTCCACCTGCCACGTAAGCATATTCCTTCTCAATCAACGTTTCAATCATATGAATAAACTCTGCAATACAGTTTGTTGCAGGTTCTACCACATCGGGTGTTTTAATGTTTAACTTTCTGCAATCTTCAAAAAAAGCATCCCGATAAAACTTTGCAATCTCCATCACTGTCTTATGCTCGCGCTTTGCACCCATTAACATCTTATCTTCACCACTGTCAGCATCGCTGGAAAGATGACCTACATCCGTGATATTCATGACACGCTTTACATCATATCCGGCATAGCGGAAGGTCTTTTCCAAAACATCTTCCATAATATAGCTGCGCAAGTTTCCAATATGTGCAAAATGATACACCGTCGGGCCACAGGTATACATACCGACCTTTCCCTCTTCGTTTGGTACAAATGGCTCTATCTTTTTTGTCAACGTATTGTACAGATTTATTGCTTTCATACTGCCCTCCATCATTCTTTTTATAGAAATTTCCATACCACAGTATTCTGCAGCTGGAAACACTGTTTTCACATTATCTCTAACTTTATACTTTACAAGATTTCAGGGCATTTCGCAAGTATTCTCTTTGTATTTTCAAACTTACTACTGTGTCTTTCTCTTTTTAGAAGATAAAATGCCTCCAATCCTACCACTTTCTCTGGCAGTCAGGGATTTCCAGCCCTTGTCCACTACCTTGTCAAACAGACCAAGTTCCAGTGCAATCTCCCACTTACAGCGTTCCTCCGCCGCAAGCTTAGTAATATCCTCTGCCTTTTTGATCTCTACTTTCTTTTTCATACATGCATCCTCTTTTCTATATTTTCACAAAAATCTTTCCCTTCTTTTAGAAAAATACAAAGCACATTTGTACTGCTTTTCGTACATAACCGGCTAAATGTATTTCCTTTTTCTTATCTTTACCTATTTTTTGCATTGTACTCCCTTTTATGACTTGAAACCATTCCAAAAACACGTTATACTAAGAATATCTATCATGACATTTGTTTGTTCATAAAATGATAAAATGAAGGAGGTAAAACATATGACCCAGAATAAGAATAAAAGCTTTTCATTATTAAGTCAGGAAGAAATTGATACTTTGGTCAAATTCCTTACAGATAAAAAAAATACCGTAGGTAGTGATGTATTAAGTCAGACAAGCATCGACAAATTGATCCAGTTGATCAAAACAGATAAAGGTCGTCTGGCTCTGGATATGCCTTTTGTTTCCGGTTCTCTTGAAGCCACATTACTAAATAAGCTTCGTTTCCGCAGTAAAATGGAAGAAATCTGTGAGTTACGCTGCTGTGTCAACGCAGAAAGCAATTTTATTGAATTATCTATCTATAATACTGCTACCAATCAGACTCTGTCATTGACACCAAAGATGTTTGATGCCGAGGACACGGAGGATTGGGGATATGCGATCACACCGTATTATTTTAATCATATCGCACAGTCGCTTTCACTGAAATACACACAGGCAACACACGACTTCGTATGCAGCACATTTGCAAAGACAAACTTTGGTTCTGCAGATCACAAGATTCCGGAAATGTATCTTCCGGACAATGCTGCATTAGTTGAATCATTACTCTAAAAATCAGTCTGTACTATTGATAGAGTAAAAAACCAAAAACATACGAATGATTTTATAATATTTAAAGAGAGAATGTATCGGTACACGATGTATCAAATTAACTTGTGCACCAATACATTCTCTCTTTGTACTATTATTATGGACAGCTTACTTTTCCAATGCTGCCAGTTCTTCCTCTACTTTTGCCATCATGCTTTCATATTTCTCAAGCTTTGCTTTTTCCTCATTGATCTTGGCTTCCGGTGCTTTGCTCATAAATTTCTCATTGCTAAGCATTCCGTTTACTCTCTTAAGCTCACCTTCCAAACGCTTCTTTTCTTTCGTAAGACGTTCTTTTTCTTTGGCAAGATCTACCAGATCAGCAAGTGGCATATAGATAGTTGCTTTATCTATCACAACGGATACCGCATTGTCCTCAATGCCGGTCTTATCACTCTGAACCTGTACCTCTGATGCAGAGATAAGATGCTGATAAGATGGAACCAGTTCTGTAAGTGTTGCCTTCGTTTCATCGTCATCTGCAACGACATATACTTTTGCTTTTCTTGACGGTGCCACGTTCATCTCACTTCTTCTGTTTCGGATTCCTCTTGTAAGCGCCTTCATAAGCTCTGCTTTCTTTTCGGCATCTTTGTTATCCCACTCTTCCTTAAATTCCGGCCAGTTTGATATCATAATAGATTCTTCTTCTGACTGGAGAGTACAAAAGATTTCTTCTGTGATAAATGGCATAAACGGATGAAGCAGCTTAAGTGAGTTGATCAATACTGTCTTAAGTGTCCAGAATGCTGCATTTGCGGATTCTTTGTCCTCATCCTTTGCAAAAAGTCTAGGCTTAACAAACTCAATATACCAGTCACAGAACTCTGTCCACACGAAATCATTGATCTTCTGGACAGCCACACCAAGTTCATATTTTTCCATGTTTTCCGTAACTTCTTTGGCAAGTGTATTGACAGCAGAGAGTATCCATTTATCTTCCACCTTAAGAGTATCATAAGCCGGTGTTGTAATCTCATTGTCACCCAGATGCATCATAATAAAACGGGATGCATTCCATACTTTATTTGCAAAGTTACGGCTCGCCTCAACACGTTCCCAGTAGAAACGCATGTCATTTCCCGGCGCATTGTTCGTAACAAGTGTAAATCGAAGTGCGTCTGCACCATATTTATCAATAACCTCAAGCGGATCAATTCCATTACCGAGTGATTTACTCATCTTGCGTCCCTGTGAGTCACGAACCAGTCCGTGAATCAGAACGGTATCAAACGGAACCTTTCCTGTCTGCTCCAGTCCTGAGAACATCATTCGGATTACCCAGAAGAAAATGATATCATATCCTGTTACCAGAGTACTGGTTGGATAGAAATAATCCATCTCCTCAGTCTTATCCGGCCACCCCAGTGTAGAGAACGGCCAAAGAGCAGAAGAGAACCATGTATCCAGTGTGTCAGGGTCCTGACGCATCGGCTTGCCACACTTTGGACAATTGCAGCCTGACTCTTTCGTAACGACCATCTCACCACAGTCATCACAGTAAAATGCCGGAATCTGATGTCCCCACCAGAGCTGACGTGAAATACACCAGTCACGAATACCCTCTAACCAATGATAATATGTCTTATCAAAATGAGGTGGTACAAACTTTGTATCGCCTCTTTTTACTGCTTCAATCGCAGGCTTTG
This sequence comes from uncultured Lachnospiraceae bacterium, assembly GCA_934317005.1. GTDB lineage: Bacteria > Bacillota > Clostridia > Lachnospirales > Lachnospiraceae > Butyribacter. The sequence continues at coordinate 48,987 of CAKREB010000006.1, read as the reverse complement.
CAAGACTTTCCATCTTTACAAACCACTGCTTTGATACACGTGGCTCTACTGTCGTACCACAGCGGTAGCATGTTCCTACATTATGCTCATGATCTTCTACCTTAAGAAGTGCTCCCTCTGCTTCAAGATCTGCTACGATTGCTTTACGTGCCTCATATCTGTCCATGCCGGCATACTTTGGATAATCTTTTACAATCTTTGCATCATCTGTCAGTACATTAATCACTTCCAGATTGTGACGAAGTCCCACTTCAAAATCGTTAGGGTCATGTGCCGGTGTGATCTTAACGACACCTGTACCAAATTCCATATCGACATACTCATCTGCGATAATCGGAATCTGACGGTGAACAATCGGAAGATCAAGCATCTTTCCTACCATGTCCTTGTATCTGTCATCGTTTGGATTAACAGCTACTGCCGTATCACCAAGAAGCGTTTCCGGTCTTGTTGTCGCAAGATCAATGTAGCCTGTACCATCTGTCGTCTTATAACGAAGATGCCAGAAATGTCCTGCCTGATCCTCATACTCAACCTCTGCATCTGAAATAGAAGTAAGGCAGTGAGGACACCAATTGATGATTCTCTCTCCACGGTAGATCAATCCCTTGTTGTAAAGCTTTACAAACACTTCCTTTACCGCCTTTGAACAGCCTTCATCCATTGTAAAACGCTCTCTGTCCCAATCGCAGGAAGAACCGATTTTTTTAAGCTGTTCTACGATACGACCACCGTACTGCTTCTTCCAATCCCATACGTGCTCTAAGAACTTCTCACGTCCGATATCTTCTTTCTTAATGCCCTCTTTGGCAAGCTTTTCTACCACCTTTGCCTCTGTTGCGATAGACGCATGATCGGTTCCCGGAACCCATAAAGCCTCATATCCCTGCATACGTTTAAAACGGATCAAAATATCCTGCAACGTATTATCAAGAGCATGTCCCATATGGAGCTGTCCCGTGATATTTGGGGGCGGCATAACGATTGTAAAAGGTTTCTTGTCACGATTTACTTCTGCATGAAAATACTTCTTCTGCTGCCACTTATCATAGGTTCTTTTCTCTATGTCGGCAGGATTATAATTTTTTTCTAACTCTTTTGCCATTGTCTTGTTCCTTTCTTATAAAATCAAGAAAGAGTTTCGCTTGCGAAACTCTCCGCCTGCGACAAGTCGCAAAAAGCGACATTTTTCTATTCGCCGCAGTGCAATCCTCGTAGAGTTTTTCTGCTCTATAGGACGAACTTTCCTATAGAGCAAAAAAGCCCTCTGCCATAACGGCAAAGGGCGAATAAACGCGGTACCACCTTTGATCACAAAAGCAATCATATCATAATCTCTTGTCTGATCTTTGACAAACTAAGACCAGTTTTTTGATCACTCTTATCTCTTGCATCGTTAACGGGATGAACCGGTGATTCTTACAATATCTCCTGATACATCTTCTACCTGTAAGCCTGTATACAGCTACGTTCAGAATCACTTCTCCAAAGCTACCTTCCATGCACACTACACATAAGCAATCTTACAGCCGATGGATCACTCTCTCTGAAAGGAATCTGCATGTACTCCTCTTTTTCATCGAATTTTAGTTGTTAGATTCACAAAGAATCCTATCTTTTTATTAATAGCAGCAGTTACATAATCTGTACCCGGCCACTCCTATTATCATACTAAACCAACGACTAAACTGTCAAGGACTTTCTGCTTTTACATGTGTTGTCATCGCTTTCTACACCGCAAATGATTCACATCCCCCCTTTGATCTTGTCATTCACAGATTCTCTTCTAAAAAGCAGCCTTCTTTGCATTGTACATCCGTGATATAATATGAATACCGTAGAACAATTTGAACATTTTGCAATAAATGATATTGTACGAAAAAATAACGCATGTTAAAATCATTATAGTCGCGACAATATGATAGGAGGAGAAATAATGCTCTGGTATTATATGTATCCGTCAACCGATGGTGTTACTGATCTGCCTTTTTATGTTCTAAGTATCGGTCTGCACGAACTGCAGCCACGCATAGACCGCCCAAACGGCTACGAGCACGATCAGTTTTTCTATAACTGCACCGGTTCCGGATGGTTGGAAATGAACGGACAGACTTATGAATTACCGGAAGGCTCTGCCTTCTTTATTCCGGCAAAAAAACCGCACTGCTATTATCCGGACGGTGATATCTGGGACATCCGCTGGATGGTTCCCTGCGGCAGCGGTCTTCCTGCTCTTTACCGCAAGTTTCATTTAGAAGATGGCGGCGTTTTTACCCTGCAGGACGAATCCGAGTTAGATCGTATCTTAAATCAGATGCGCATGGATCTGATCAAGCATCCGGAAACCGGAAATATTTTAGCTGCCGGTGCTGTCTATTCATTTATCATCGAATTTATATACCAGACATCCTTATATCGCTTAAAAGAATGTAAACAGACACCGTACGAGCAGCAGATACGTGCCCTGCAGGAATATATCAGCACACATTGCATGCATCCGATCACTATGGATGACCTATGCAAAGTTGTTCCTGTATCTGCCCAGCACATCTGCCGTATATTCAAGGAGGCTCTCGGCGTACGTCCTACAGAATATATCAATCAGGTACGCATTGAGCTGGCATGTTCCCTGTTACTGTACAGCCACTTATCCGTCAAAGAGGTCGGTGAAAAGTGTGGTTTTCAAAACACCAATTATTTTTGCAAAAAATTTAAACAATTTGAACATGTCACCCCTTTAGAATATCGAAACAGTGTGATCTGATCCTTTTTTAAGCACAGCATTCATCCTAAATAAATAAGAAATCACTCTCACTCAATTTGTATTGGAGGTATTATTTACTATGCGACGAAACATTTTTTTGAAAAAAGCAAACGCTATCTTACTAACGTCTGCCTTAAGTATATCCGGACTTTTCTGTCCATATCTGCCTTCCTCTGCCACTGCACAGGAAACAGAAAATCCTTTTGAAAGCAGTGCTTTTTCCTATACAGCATTGCCACAGGCAACAACAACCACTCCGGTCCGCAAATCCTGTACCGGAGATGAATGGAAAGGTACCGGCAGCAATCTTGACATTACTTCTGTCAACACACTTCCGGACAGTTCCAATCTGACACCATATGCTGATATCAAAACAGCATACTATGGGGCAAGGGATTACCAAAAAGAAAATTCTGCCTATTACCAATGTCTGACACAGAAAGGAGAAAGCTGGGATCTTACCGTCCTTTCCTCTCCAAAGGAAGCAGACGCTTTGGAAGACTTTGAAAAGCCTGCTTATCAGGAAAAATCCTCTGACGGCTGGAAACAGGTAGAACTTCCTGCCAGCTGGACCAGCTATGGATTTGACTTTCCAATCTATACCAACTCTTCTATGCCATTTCAGGAAAATACTGATTTTCCCCAGGCGCCTGCCTCCAAAAATCCGGTAGGACTCTATCGCAAGACCTTTACCGTCAAAGATTCCATGTTACAGGACAACGGAAAGGTATACATTACACTTGGCGGTGTAGAATCTGCCTATTATCTCTATATCAACGGTACAGAAGTTGGCTATAGCGAGGACAGCTATGATCCGCACACCTTTGACATCACAGATCTTTTAAACAAAAAGGGCGAAACAAATACATTGGCTGTCAAGGTATATAAATTCTGTGACGGAACATGGTTAGAGGATCAGGATATGATCTATGACGGTGGTATTTTCCGTGATGTTTACTTAACCAGCACTCCTGCTGTGCATATTCAGGATTATACCCTGTCAACAAAGTTATCTGACAATTACAACACCGCCTCTGCTGATTTTGCTTTAACCGTACAAAACGATGCAACCGATTCTGCCAATCATCTGGCAGCGCAGGTTACACTTTACGATGACAAAGAACATATCATTACTACCTCAGACGCTGCAATTCAACCGGTTTCATCTGATACCAAAGAAAGCTGCAGCCTAAAGCTCACCGTAAAAGAGCCAGAACTCTGGGATAGCGAGCACCCAAATCTTTATACTGCCGTTATCTCATTATATGATAAAGAAACCGGTATCCATTATGAAAGTGTAAGTCAAAACATCGGTTTCCGTGAGCTAACCTTTACCTCAACAAAGGTTACTTCCGACGGAAAATACAACAACGCAACCGATCATTACGACACCGTAAAATTAAACGGAAAGCGCCTTCTGATCAAAGGTGTTAATCGACATGATACCGACCCCGAAACCGGTAAATATGTTTCCAAAAAGGTATACGAAACGGACATCCGTCTGATGAAGCAAAACAATATCAATGCTATCCGCACCTCGCAAAGTAAAGATTGGTGCAGACGATTGGAATTATTATGCACAGGCAGACGCCCATACAAGCGGTCTGAATCAGTTAGATGGCTATTTCTTGGGATATGGCGGTGATTGGGGAACCCGTTCAAGCGATAAAAACTTCTGCCAGAACGGTCTTCTTTCTGCTGACAGGGATCCGCAACCTGAGATCAAAGAAGTAAAATATCAATATCAGGATATCTGGTTTACAACGACTGATCAGAAACTCAGCACACAAAAAGTTTCCGTGCGCAACGAGAACCTTTCTACCCCACTTTCAGGCTATGATGTCACTTGGGAACTTTTAGAAAATGCAACTGTGATACAGTCCGGAACCCTCTCTGATGAAGTACTGCCTCAGACAGAAAAAACAATCACGGTGCCTTATACTTTACCTAAAAAGTTAAAAGACAACGCCACATACTATTTAAATATTTCCGTTAAGACAAAAGACAGTTCATTCACAGAAGATCGTGGTTTTGAAAAAGCATACGCACAGTTTACGGTCAATACAAAATCCAACGAGATTCCGCACACTCTGAAGGGTGATAAGGTATCTGTCAAAAAACAAGGAAAGGATTACCTTGTATCCGGAACCAACTTCCATTTTACGGTAAACCACGAAACAGGTCTGATTGAATCTTACTACTTTAAGAACAAGCTTTTGATGAAGCAGGGACCTGTTCCAAATATTTCACGTGCGAAACTAGATAACGACAGCGACAAATATTTCGATCTGATGTCTTATCTGACATTAGATGGTGCTCCAACCGTGAAAAAGACAAAGGACAACTGTTATCAGATCACGGTACGTTTTCTCTCTTCCTACAAAACCATAAATGATGTTCCGGGTACCATTGTAATGACTTATCTGGTGGAAAATAACGGTGCTGTTACCGTAACCATGAACTTAGACTTTACCAAAACCCGCATCAAAACCTTTACAAAGGTAGGTACAACACTTACACTCGCAAAGGATACAGAAGACATTAGCTGGTATGGAAATGGTGATAGTGAAAGCTACTGCGACCGCCAGACTTTTACCCGTGTGGGATTATATCAATCTACGGTCAATAACATGTATTATCCATTTGCCAAGCCACAGGATTGTGGTAATCTAACCGGTGTTAAATGGATACAACTCCAAAACAGTGCCAGCCAAACAGGTATGTTGATCTGTGGAAAGCAGGATCTGAATGCATCTGCATTGCACTTTACCGCTAAACAATTAGCAGAAGCTTCTCACGTCAACGAATTAAAGCCTTGTGACGAAACCATCGTAACTGTAGATGCCGCAGTAAGCGGAACCGGAAACGGCTCCTGTGGCTACAAAACACTGCCACAATATCAAGTTGGGAATCAGATCTACAACTACACATACACTCTGATTCCAACAACTGCAGCCACAAACTATATGGACACTGCCCTATCTTACCGCGCTCAGGGAAGTACAACTACAGCCTCTGCTCCAAAGACGGTAAGCTCGATTAAAGCAAAAGCTGCTAAGAAGACTTTACAATTATCCTGGAAATCGCAGAAAAACGTTTCCTATCGCATTGCCTACAGCACAAGCAGCAAGCAGATAAAGAAACTTAAAAACGGCAGCACCTCTTCTGTTTCCAATGTAAAGATGGTAACTGCAAAAAAAGCTTCTGTTATTTTAAAGAAGCTTAGAACCAATAAGAAATATTATATTCGAATCTGCGCCGTTTCGACAAAGACAAAGAAAACCGGTAACTGGTCTAAGATAGTTGCCAAAAAGACAAAATAAAGTATATGTGTAACTTATGTATGAGCGCACAAAGATTTCTTCCTTTGTGCGCTCATATTTTTCCTACTTACAAACTCCATTCTTCTTACGGACGATATAATACAGATCATTTTCCATTGCCATTACTTTTTGCACCGGAATACTCTTAAATACCGGCAGCTTCATCTTATACTTAATCCAGAAGAACGAATAGATTGCCAAAAGTAAGAACACGCCTCCTGTCAAAAGCCAGATTGCATTGCGCTCTACAGGATCAGTTGAAATATTAAGGATCATATAAACCGTTCCTGCAATTCCAATTAGCGGAAACAATGGGCCACATGGTACCTTAAAGCTGCGTGGTGCCTTAGGAAGTCTTTTGCGCAGAATCAGTACATCAATATGAGCCAGAATATACGAAATCATCCAGAATACGGAACCGACCAGAATTAAAAAACTAATAATATCAGATGAACCGTTACTGATAAAAGCAAAGATTAAGATGGAGATGCTGACAAACCATACACCAATATACGGAACCCCTTTTTTGTTTAGTTTGCCAAAGCACTGTGGCATCATGTTAAGCTTTGCCATTCCCTGACAAATGCTTGCAAGTCCCTGCACACCTGAGTTTTGTGTACTCACAACCGCAAGTGCTGCTACTAACGCCATCCATACCTTTCCCGGCTTTCCAAGCAGATTCATACCATAGAGAAGATGCGGTGCCGGAGAGTTCGCAAGCTCTCCCCAGTCTGTATAGTTATGAAAGCCAAGCACTAAGATAGACTGCATAATGCAGATTAAGATCAGTCCCAAAAACATACCAAGTGGTACATTACGCTTTGCATTTTTAACATCCTTTGAAATCGGAATGACATATTCTGCACCAATAAACAGCCAAAATGCCACCGCTGTCATGGAAACGACCACAGAAAAATCTGTCGTCAGACATGCCGGCTGGTCTACCTTCGTACCGGTTCCTGCTCCGATCGCACCGATAAAGCCCATCACCACCATCGAGCCAAGCATCAAAAAGGCTACCAGATTCTGAATCTTTGCAAACATGTCAACCCCTCGCAGATTTGCGATCAGAATCACGACAGTCATAACGATTGTGTATGTAATACTTGGAATATTCAAATGAAAGGTCTGATCCATAGCATAGGCAAAAATAGATGCTTCCACTCCTGCCGACAACACGTTGCACAAAAGATAACCTCCCACCATCGAGATCAATGTCGGGAAAGGCCCCATACAGGCAAGCGTATACTGAGCAAGACCACCTGTTGTATTCGGCATCAATGCATTTAATTCCGATAGCGAAGCAATCGTTGTCATATTCAAAAGACAGGCAATGATCATCGCCACAATAAACAAAACACCGATGTTTCCTGCTCCCTGTCCCAGGGATACCAGACAACTGGTAGCAATGACAAGTCCAACCGAAACAGAAATCACACTTCCTAATCCTAATTTTTGATTCATAGTAACCTCCACTTCCGTCTATGACTACAATGCGTCAATTCCCTCATCACCAGTTCTCACACGGATTACATTATCCAGACCATATACAAAAATCTTTCCATCTCCGATATGACCGGTATAAAGCTCCTGCTTGACCAGTTCTACGATATCGTGCACACGCTCTGTTTCTACAACAATGTTAATCTGCTGCTTGGGTAAAAGCTCCATCTCATATGCTTCGTCAAACGCATCGTCCATCGCATACTCACTAATGCCACGTTCAATTCCACATCCTAACACCTGCTGTACCGTCATGCCGCGTACACCGGCTTTGCTTAACGCTGATTTTAAGCTTCTAAGCTTTGACATACCTGTAATAATCTCAATCTTTGATAACTGCATAATTTCCTCCAATCTGAGTGCTTTACCATGCTAACAGACGCTGCGATTGATTTATTCGAAGCGAATGTCATGGATTGCCATATAGCTTTTCCTTTTCACTCACGCATATATTGTCTACACTCTCATTACTGTGTTTTTACTTTTCCTGATTTCTTTTTTATCTTAACGTTACATTTTGTGTACACATCAGTTTACGATACTTATCCGGCGTCAATCCGGTAAATAACTTAAACTCCTTTATCATATGTGGTTGATCGTAATATCCGCAGGAAACTGCCAGCTCATCCATCGACGGGCTCTGTGTATCCTCCTGCATCATATTGAGCAGATACTGAAACCGCACAAACTTCTCAAAAAGCTTTGGAGAAATCCCATGCACTTTTTCAAACACGCGCCTTAAATATGCCTCCGAATATCCTGTTTCTTCCCGAAGCACACGGACTGTCACCATGCCTTTACTCTCATAGATACGCTTTCTAATGTATTGTTCCAAAAGCTGCGTATTTTTCTTTTCTGCCTGACTTTTCATTCTGCGGATATAATATCTCATAAAAACCGCTGCCCGTTCTTCTAATGATCGTCCCAGCGCAAGCTTCTCCGAAAGATTTCTGCCAAAACTATCTCCATCAATCGCAAGATCCTGATTGATCAGCTCCTGAATCTGTAACGTCTTTGGCAGACAACACTTTCCCGGTTCAAAGCGCACACCGAAATATCGTCTGTCCTTTTCCATCTGCCAGCTCTTTGCCTTTAATACGGTTCCACCGATGTTAGTATGTACATCACTCTCCCCTATGCCAAATAAAAGATCAATGGCTCCATCCGGTACTGCCCGAAATGCTTCTGTCTGCTCTGTATCAACAGTAAATTCATAGAAACGCGAAATACTCGGAAAACCGCCTGATAAACAATGATATTCCTTCGCCTTCCACATTAAAAACGGCTGCAGAATCGCTATTTTGTTATCCTGTTCCATAATAATAACCCTGCCTTTCCAAATCTCTGCACGACTTTGGTGCCGTTTTTTAATAGCGTTTTATGCCATTTCCGGCTTATCCCAAAGTGGCAGTTCCACGCCAATACCCTTTTCCAGTGCATTGCGATATATGGTTCCGCCCCATGCAATATCTTCTACCGGCATACCACCTACCGAATAGATAATAATATCATCATCACTTTCTCTGCCTTTTACCTTGCCATTCATAATATCTGCGATATCAATGATCTGTTCTCTTGTAATCTTTCCTTCGTGCATCAGATCGGTAAACTTAGAACCGATAATCTGAACCAGTTCATAGCTTGGATAAGGATATTCCTCTGCCCATGCTTCATATAACTTATAATTATCTACAACCAGCTTACAGCGTTTTGTCAAAAATTCCTCATCAAAGCTTGCCGCAGATGGCATACAGATCAAAGCTCCTTTTTTGATCCAGCTTTCATCAATAAACTGGAAATCTGCCTCCTTAACCGGTGCAGTAGAAGTAATCGAGATAATATCACTATCTCTGACTGCCTCTTCCTCCTTTTCACATACAACAATATTCTCTAGCTGCGGAAACTCTTTTTTAGCATATTCCACAAATGCATCTAAAGATTTTTTGCCACGGCCTTTTACCTTCAGTGTCCGTAATGTTGGACATACACTCATAAATGCACTTAAAGAAGTTCTTCCCATAACACCCGGACCAATAATACTTACTGTCTCAGCATCTTTTCTTGCCAGATATCTTGCCCCAACTCCCGGAATGGCTCCGGTACGGTAAGAGCTGACCAGATTTGCGGACATCAATGCAAGTGGTGCTCCGGTATCCTTATCATTTAGCATCATCATCAGAATCGAACGTGGCAGTCCCTTTGCCTTATTTTCAATATTAGAACCATACCACTTCATGCCTGCCATCTGATACTTCCCTCCAAGATATGCCGGCATCGCCATAAAGCGTCTGTCATCTGCGTTTTTAGGCATGCCCGGAAACATAGGATTATCCGGAAAACTAATCTGTACACCATGTGAATTGTGATTGTTTCCTCCCATCACATAATCGCCACGGTTCAAGGTCAGCAAAAGATCTTCCATAGCATCTACACACTTTCCCATATCCTTCACACCGGCTTTGATCATATCCTCTTCACTCAGATACAAAAACTTAATTGATGAATCCATATTCAGCACCTTACCTTTCTGATACTGTTGGTATGACAAAGGCGCCAATAGTCCTTACGAACTATTGACGCCTTTGTCATACCAACAGTATACCATACTTATTCTTATTAATAAATACTTATCAAAAAACTTTTTTTCTTAATTTTACAGTTCTTGATTCTATCTTTTTAAAATCATTTTCAACTGATATCACTACTATAACACTTTTCCAAAAGTATGTATTGTAAAAAACGATACAGAGCATATGATCCTTCTGTGTATCAATACCTACATCCCCTCAAAGCATTTTTGACTATGTAGAAAACAAAAAGTTTCCTAAGATAACAAAAAACTGCTATGCCAAAAGTTCCTGACATAACAGTTTATTTTATCTGCAACGCAAATAGCTTGTCTATCCTTTAGCAAGCCGCTGCACATTATTTATAAAATCAATCGATTATGCAAGCTTAGACTTAGCAACCTCTACTAATGCTGCAAATCCTTCCGGATCACTGATTGCCATCTCAGAAAGCATCTTTCTGTTGATGTCGATCTCAGCAAGCTTTAATCCATACATGAATTTGCTATAAGAAAGACCATTCAAACGAGCTGCTGCGTTGATACGTGCAATCCATAATCTTCTGAACTGTCTCTTTCTTTCCTTTCTTCCGGCAAAGGAAGAAGTAAGTGCTCTCATAACTGACTGCTTTGCTACTCTATACTGCTTAGATCTTGCTCCTCTGTAACCCTTTGCAAGCTTTAATGTTCTATTGTGTCTTTTCTTTGCATTTAAACCGCCTTTAATACGTGCCATTCTAACTTTCCTCCTTTATTATTTATATGGTATTAACTTCTTTGCTACCTTTACGTTTGTTGCATCCATCTCTGTCTGCTTTCTTAAGTTTCTCTTTCTCTTGGTAGACTTCTTATTTAAGATATGGCTCTTGTTCGCCTTCATTCTCACAATCTTACCTGTTCCTGTAACCTTATAACGCTTTGCTGCCGCACGTTTTGTTTTCAATTTTGGCATAATATTTTCCTCCTTAATGTTTTGCTTGTTTATAGGAATCCAATTCCTCTGAAAGCCTTGTCTGACTGGCAGACAAACTTTACTAACGTTTTTCTGATAAGAACATTACCATGCTTCTGCCTTCCATCTTAGGCTTCTTGTCTACAACAGCAATGTCTTCCAACTTCTCGCAGAAGCTGTCTAAAATCTGCTTGCTATAATTTACATGGGCCATCTCACGACCACGGAAACGAAGTGTCACCTTTACTTTATCACCCTTAGAAAGGAACTTTCTAGCCTGATTTGCCTTTGTATTCAAATCGTTGGTGTCGATATTTGGTGACAGACGTACCTCTTTTACATCCATCGTTCTCTGCTTTTTCTTTGCCTCTTTCTCCTTACGGGCAAGCTCATAACGATATTTTCCATAGTCAATAATTTTACAAACAGGCGGCTTTGCGGTAGGGGCAATCTTCACCAGATCTAACTCAGCTTCTCTTGCAAGCTTCATTGCTTCTCTGGAAGACATAATTCCTAACTGCTCTCCATCCTGACCAATCACACGAACTTCCTTGTCTCTAATTCTCTCATTAATCATTAACTCGCTAATGGTAGTACACCTCCATATTTCATAATTATTGTTTTCGAATACCGCTACGCTTTTTGCTCACGGAAGCCACACTTAATCATAACAACCCGGATTAGTAATCCCACTGCCATAAGGCACTTTCCTATTCCACAAAAAAAACGCAGATTGCAAAGTAATCCACGTTTTATCATAATGCATACTACACTAATGTCTGATGAATAAAACCCAAGTCACTTACTCGTGCTAAGGTGAGAGTGGATACTCTGCTTCGTTATCGTTGTTCACACAACAGATACAACTTTATCATATTTTCTAGTTTCTGTCAATGCTTTTTTCTAACTTTTTCTGATCTAAATATTTTTAAGCGTAAACCAGCTTTTAAAACTAAAACTTATACGCTCTGATCAGATCACATGTCTTTTTGATATCTTCTTCACTATGGGCTGCCGATACAAACATGGCTTCAAACTGCGATGGAGCCAGATTAATCCCATGTTCTAACATATAGGAAAAATATTTTGCATACGCTTTCGTGTCACTTGTCTGTGCCGTATCCATATCCATTACGGTTTCCGAAGTAAAAAAGACACTCATCAGTGAACCGATCTGATTGACGCAAACCTTATCGCCTAACGTTTCTCTGACTGCCTGCGCAAGCTTTGCCGTAGAATCTGCAATCTTCTGATACAACTTTGGTGATTCCTGCAGTGTCTTTAATGTTTCAAGCCCTGCTGTCATGGCGATCGGATTACCTGAAAGCGTGCCGGCCTGGTATACACCCCCGAGTGGTGCCACAAACTCCATAATTTCTTTGCGTCCACCGTAAGCGCCTACCGGCATACCACCGCCAACAATCTTTCCAAGTGTCGTCAGATCCGGCTTCACTCCAAAATACTCCTGTGCACCGCCAAGCGACAGACGAAATCCTGTAATCACCTCGTCAAATATCAGCAAAGAACCATTCTTCATTGTAATATCACGCAAAAATTCCAAAAAGCCATTCTTTGGCGGTACTACGCCCATATTTGCAGCGACCGGCTCTACCACGATTGCTGCGATCTTATCCCCATATGCTTCAAACAGCTTCTGAACAGATTTTTCGTCGTTATATTCTGCGATCAGCGTGTACTGTGTGTAGCCGGCCGGTACGCCAAGACTATCCGGACAGGACTGTGTCAACGCTCCGGAGCCTGCCTTTACTAACAGACCATCTGAATGTCCATGATAGCAGCCACGAAACTTCACAATATAATCTCTTCCGGTAAAGCCTCTTGCCACACGGATGGCGCTCATCACAGCCTCTGTACCGGAACTTACCATACGACTCATTTCCATCGATGGCATCAGTTCACGGATCAAGGCTGCAATCTCATACTCTTTCCGCGTCGGTGCACCAAAGGTCAGGCCCTTGTCACATGCTTCTTTTACTGCATCGATCACTCTTTTATAACAATGTCCGAGGATTCCCGGTCCCCACGAACACACATAATCTATATACTCATTTCCATCTACATCATAAATTTTAGAACCCTGTGCCCGATCCATAAAGACCGGTGTTCTTCCTACTGAGCGATATGCACGTACTGGAGAATTGACCCCTCCCGGCAACAGCTCCTGTGATTTTTCAAACAATTCTTCTGACTGTGTTGATACCATCTTTTCCTCTTTTCTACTGCACTTATGTCAGCTCTTCTATACTTTCTTTTCTCGTTTATATGAAACAGCATACATTTTTTGTGCCGTCTGTACTTTTCTGCATATTTCCTTTTTGTACGTTTTACTCATCTAACCACTTTGCAATATCTAACGCATGGTAGGTAATGATAATTCCTGCTCCGGCACGCTTCATGGCAAGCATATTTTCCATAACAATACGCTTCTCGTCTATCCATCCATTTGCCGCTGCTGCCTTTACCATCGAATATTCTCCACTTACATTGTATACGGCAATCGGAAGATTCGTCAGATTTCTTGCTTCTTTTACGACATCCAGATATGCCAGCGCAGGCTTTACCATAATAATGTCTGCGCCCTCTTCAATATCTGCTTCACACTCTCTCAATGCCTCGCGCCCGTTTGCAGGGTCCATCTGATACGTTCTCCGGTCCCCAAAGGAAGGTGCCGAATGTGCCGCATCACGAAATGGAGAATAGTAACCGGAAGCAAACTTCGCACTGTATCCCATGATCATAATATTCGAAAAACCGTTCTCATCCAGTGCTTTTCGAATGCAGGCAGTATGACCATCCATCATATCAGACGGTGCGATCACATCTGCTCCCGCCTTTGCTAAAGATACGGACATCTTCGCAAGCAGCGGCAGAGTTTCATCATTCAGGATCTCACCCTCCCGTATCAGACCACAATGACCATGCGATGTATATTCACAAAGACAGACGTCTGCCACAACTAAAAGATTCGGTGATTCTTTTTTGATATAACGGATCGCACGCTGCGTAATCCCATCTTCTGCATACGCACCACTGCCACATGCATCCTTGTGTGCCGGAATACCAAAAATCAGAATTGCCGAAATCCCTGCCTTCTGAATCCGTTCCAGTTCCTCCCCAAAACGATCGATCGAATATTGATAGATTCCCGGCATAGAGTCTACAGGATTTTTAATATTTTCTCCTTCTGCTATAAATACCGGATAGATCAGTTCTTCCTTATGCAGATGATTCTCTCTGACCATATTCCGAATCACTTCATTTGCTCTTAATCTGCGTAATCGTATCATTGTTCAGCCTTCTTTCTTATTTTATAACATACAAGCATCATTACATATGACATGTTATTCTTACCTTGTTGTACTGTTTTTATCTTCATAAAAGCGGACAAGCTCCTGCACCAAGCCCTCTACATCATTTTGCTTTGGCTCGATCGCCACATCAAGTCCTGCCTTTTCTAACGCTTCTCTGGTTACTTTGCCAAGTGCCGCTATCTGTACCTCGCCCTTTTTGACCCGCTCCCTTAACCGGATAAGCTTTTCTTTCTCTGTCTGCGCTGCAAATGCCCTGACACCGGACGCACTGACAAAAAGCATGCTATTCATCTGATCAAAGTATTCCATATTTTCCATGCGCGTTCCTACCACATCATAAATCGGTATTTCGCAAAATGCAACCTGATTTTGTTCCAAAATATCTGTCATGGCAACACTTCCCTGCTTTGCCCGCGGAAGCAGAAGCTTATCACGTCTGGTTAAGATTTCTGCAAGTCCTGATGCCAGACTCTCAGTTGTGTACTGTTTTGGAATATAGTCTGCCTGATATCCTTCTTTTTCGAGTGCTTCCTTTGTTCCGGTTCCGACCACTGCAAACTTCACATGCGCCAGACAACGCAGATCGATCTTCCATTTTTTCAAATAGTCAAAAAAGAGCGTGATCGTATTCTGACTGGTAAAAGCAACCCACGTATACTGTTCCATATGCATTGCTTCTTCACGCAAACGCTCAATCTGATCTGTCACTTCTACCTGCATGTCACACAGAGAATACACTCTTGCGCCAAGCTCCTGCAGACGTTCACTTATCTTTTCCCGCAGACATCGCGTTCCCGTTACACCAAAGCAAAGCCCCTGAAGCTTCCCCATATAGCGGCAGATATATTCATAGGAAGCTGTTTCTCCAATCACAATGATTGCCGGCGAAGGAAGCTTTTCCTCCCTTACCTTGTCTGCAATGGAATCTAATCTTCCCTGCAGCATACGCTGTCCCGGAAGTGTTCCATTTGAGATTACCGCTACCGGTGTATCTGCTTTCTTGCCCTCTTTTAGAAGCTTTCCTGTAATCTTCTCCAGATTACCAAGTCCCATCAGATAGACACTGGTTCCCGGAAAATCTGTAACCTGCTCTAGCACATCTTCGGTCTCCCCCTGAGCCGCATGCCCGGTAATGATATGAACGCTTCTGCTGACTTTGCGATGTGTCACCGGAATACCTGCTAACTCCGGCACAGCGATAGCCGATGTGATTCCCGGTACCACCTGAAACGGGATCTTGTGGGCCAACAGTTCTTCTATCTCTTCTCCCCCTCTGCCAAACACAAAAGGATCTCCTCCCTTGAGCCGCACGACACAGGCATATTTTTTTCCTGCTTCCACTAAAATCTGATTGATCTGTTCCTGCTTCTTATAGTGAGCACCTGCCTGCTTTCCCACATAAATCTTTTCACAGTCAGGTCTGACATATTCTAATAGCTGCAGCGTTCCAAGTCTGTCGTAGATGACAGCATCGCAACGCTTTAAAAGCTCTAATCCTCTACAGGTAATGAGTCCGGCATCACCCGGCCCTGCTCCTACCAAATAAACCATATTGCTTCTACATTCCTTTCTCAGCCTGATTTTCCACAAAGTTTCTGAAGAATGGCATCTCTGTCCACAATTTCGCCCTCTGCCTGTTGATGTACAGACACTCCATTTTGTCCACTGTAAAGCTCAATCTGTATTCTTTCTCCGACCTTCTTTGAAAAGATGCCAACCGGTGCATGACAGTCTGCTCCCAGATATTCCAATGCCTTGCGCTCTGTCTGAAAGCTGAGCCATGCATCACTGTCCGATACACTTTTCATCATCTGTGCCGCTTTCGAGCCTTTTTTTGCCTCTACGGCTATAATCGCCTGACATGCCGCCGGAACCATCTCCTCTACCGTAAGATATTCATAGATAAGATCCTCTTCCTGTTGTAGTCCCAGACGCTCTAAGCCTGCTGCTGCCAGAATAATGGCATCATACTCTCCACGCCGCAGCTTTTCCAGACGTGTGTTTACATTGCCACGCAAGCCCTTGCAGACTGTATGAGGATATTTTTGTAAAATCTGTGCTCTGCGCCGCAGACTACCTGTTCCGATCACAAAAGCCTCATCTTTATTTTTATATGTCTTTTTTACTATCCCATTTTTCGTACAGACAAGCACATCCAGCGGACAGCCTCTTTCCAACACACCGGAAACCTCCAATCCATCCATGAGCTGCACCGGCATATCTTTTGCACTGTGCACTGCCAGGTCGATCCTGCCACTCTGCAGGAGCTCTTCGAACTCTTCCACAAAGACAGCCTTACCTCCAAACTCCAGCAAAGCCTTATCAAGCTGCCTGTCACCCTTTGTTTTTAAAATCACCTTTTCAAAACGGTAATCTGCGTACTGCTTTGACAGCGCCTGTATCACCATATCCGTCTGTGCTATGGCAAGGGCACTTCCTCTCGTACCAATCCGCAAAACATTATCACTCTGTATCATTTTTTCCGTCATGGAAGTCCTCCTTCTTTATTGCAGACTACTAACCCAAAGCATGAAAAAGACTACTCCTCTTCTCTTTCCATTATTTCAATGAGCATTTCCTTCAAAAGTCTTTTTCGTTCTGCCGGATCTTCTACCATGTCTATGATTTTCTGCCGCCTCTGTCCCATTTTTCGTGCAATGCTTCCATAGTCCTTTGATAATCCCTGCTGTATTTCTTTTTTTATCCCAGACGCAAGAAGCGGACTGCACCCACCGGTTGATACAGAGATGACAACATCCTCCTCTTTTATAATTGCCGGAAAATAAAATCCGCAATCCTTTTTTACATCCACAACATTTACTAAAATCCTCTGTTCCTTACAAAACGCCGCCATCTCTTCATTGACAGCTGGCTGATTCGTTGCCATGATCACAACGTCTGCTGACACAATATCCTCTTTTGTAATCTTACGCTGTATCAGGCACATCTGGTTTTTCTTTCCTTCAAAAAGCGTTCGCATCTGAACACAGATATCCGGTGCCACTACTGTCACATCCGCGCCAAACTCTATCATCTGTTCTGCCTTTCGCACAGCCACCTTTCCGGCTCCTGCGATCACACAACGCTTTTTTTCTAAATCTATCATAAATGGGAAATATGCCATTGCCTGCCTTTCCTTCCTTATTTTTCTAAAACTTTTAACACCTGATGAAATGCCTTCGCATCCAGCTTTCCTTTTAGCTGATATAGAAGCCATGCTGCATCTTCTTTTTTTAACTGCTCTAACAATTCTTTCTGTTCCTTATAAAATGCCTGAAATTCGATTGTTTTTTCTATCTCATCGACACGCTCCTGTATCAATAACTCTGCCTCGCGCGCCTGACTATAACGCAGACGGTTGTTTTCTTCGGAAAGCTTCTTAATGTAATCCATATTTTTTAACGTACAGCCACTAAGCCTGTCAATCTCTTCATCCAGATCGCGCGGCACGGCAAGATCAATAAAAAGCCGTTCCTTTCGCTCTGTCCCTTCACCTTCCAAAACTTCTGCAACCTTTCCCGCCACAAAGGTATAGTGCGGACTTGCTGTTGCACTGACGATCACATCTGCCCAGCTAAGATACCGGTAACGATCCTGATATTCTGCCATGCGCACACAGTCCAAATCTTCAAAATAACATGTGCCGGAATGTAAACTTCTGCTCGTTCCAATCATTTCTACAGACTCCTTACAGTCTGCCAAATCACGGATAACGATATTTCCCATCTTACCGGTCGCTCCAACTACCAGAACATGATAACGCCTGTTCGCCTGACAGAAGCTGATAACCTCTTTGGCTGTCAATGTCCCCACTGACACCGGAAGTCTTGTCATCTGCGAATCACTTGCAATCTCTTTTGCTACATTGAGTGCCCCCTGAAAAATAATATTAAGTGCTGCATCTGTCCCGCCCATTTTCTGAGAATCCAGATACGCTTCCTTTACCTGACGGATAATCTCCACTTCACCAAGCACCATAGAATCCAATCCACAACACACGCGGTACAGATGTTTAATACTGCTTTCCGCACCAAAGCGCAGACTGTAGCTTCTTAGCAGATCAATGGGCAGCTTTTTGTATTCTGCGATCTTTTGCTCCATCCTGCCCAACCACTCATCCGATACACTTTCTCCTGTAAAATAGAATTCGCTGCGATTACAGGTCATCAAAAGCACACATCCTGTCACCTGCTTTTCCTGCAGTAACTGCATCAGAAATTCTGCCTGCTCTGACTTTGAAAAAGCAAACTGTTCCCGGACCTGTGTCGTTGTATTTTTTTGATTGATACTGATGCAGAACATAATCAACTCTCCTCATTTGCCACTGGCTTATTTATTCTTATCACAAAAAAAGCAGGGACAGACGTATATCGACTGCCCCCGTATCATTTTCATTATTATAATGCCTGATCAATCCTTAATCACCAATTCATGAATCGTAACATTTTTCTCTTCATCAATATGAAATGCCTTAAAAACAGGATTGTCAATGTCCATCAGAGAAAGGATCATGTAAATCGCTTTGGAATCGTATGCCAATCTCTTGTCTTCCTCGGAAGGTCTGGAAGGTGATTCCGGATGCGAATGAAAGTTTCCAAGCAGATCCAGACCATTTGCACGCATATCCTTGACTGCTGCAAGCTGCTCTTTCGGGTCCATTGAAAAATGCTCATTGCTAGCATCAATATTGGTCAGTAAGTATACTTTTTTAATAAAAGTATCTTCCCCTTCTCTGACTCCACCGATCAAGCCGCAGGACTCGTTTGGAAGTCCTTCTTTACAGTGAGCCAAAATCTTCTCATAATCTGACTTTTCCAAGTATAACATAATTCCCTCCTAATTTCCAATCTGTCAATTCCTGTGATCGTTTTTCTACTTTCCGTCGCACTCTGCCTGCTCGTAATCAATCAGATGTGTGATCGTTGGATGATCCCCACAGATTGCACACTTTGAATGATCTTTTGGAAGATTTACGGTATGGAATTCCATCTTCAATGCATCGTATGTCAATAACTTTCCTGTCAGAAGATCACCGACACCGATCAGATACTTAATTGCTTCCATCGCCTGAAGGCTTCCGATGACACCGCCCATTGCACCGATGACACCAGCCTGCTTACAGGTTGGAACAGCATCCTTTGGTGGTGGATTCTTAAATACACAACGGTAGCATGGTCCTTCTCCCGGAACATAGGTCATAAGCTGCCCCTTGAAGCGGATGATACCGGCATGTGAAAATGGTTTCTTTGCCATAACACAGGCATCATTAATCAAAAACTTTGCCGGGAAGTTATCCGTTCCGTCGATGATAAAGTCATAATCCTTGATCAGATCCATGATATTTTCGGACGTTACAAATGTGCGGTATGTATTAACCGTAACATCCGGGTTCATTGCGTTCATTGTCTCTTTGGCAGATTTCACCTTCGCCTTGCCAACATCGGCTGTGCCGTGAATGATCTGTCTCTGAAGATTGGAAAGATCTACTTCGTCTGCATCAGCAATACCGATTGTTCCTACACCGGCTGCTGCAAGATACATTGCTGCTGGTGCACCAAGTCCACCGGCACCGATGATCAACACCTTTCCATTGAGCAGCTTTTTCTGCCCTTTTACGCCAACTTCCTGCAAAATGATATGACGGGAGTAGCGTTCCATCTGTTCATTTGTAAATGCCATTAGAAACTACCTCCTCCCATGAAATATAAAAACTCTACACTGTCATTTTCCTTGAGTGCTGTGCTTTCAAATGCATCGCTCTCAACGAAATCATCATTTACGGTAACCGTAACATAATCCGGATTTTCTACCTTCTCAGATACAATAAGCTGCGCAATTGTTGTTCCTTCTTCTATGTCCTTTTTTACACCTGCAATTGTTACTTTCATTTTCTATGTCTCCTTCCAAATATAATACTATCTGATTCAAAATGTATTGTGCCTAACGAGTGCCACAGATTGCTACATTGCTATCTGCTTTTGACTCCTGCATTATAATAAATCTTTTAATACTTCTTCAATCGCATCTTTGCTGACCAATCCACGGCTGCGAGATACCTCCTTGCCGTCCTTAAAATAGATCAGTGTCGGAGATGCCATCACGGAATACTTCTCGGCAAGCTCTGCATCAAAGTTTACATTTACTTTTACTACCTTCAGCGTATCCTCGTGATCGTCTTCAATATCTCCTAAGATAGGAGATAACTGCTTACAAGGAACACAACTGTCCGAATAAAAATCAACGATAACAGGAAGTTCCTGCTGTAACACCTGTTCCTCAAAATTATCTTTATTTACTCTCAGTGCCATGATTCACCTCATCAATCCGCTTTACTGTCCCAATATCAGGACAGTAAAACCTATGTATTCCGCGTAACTTTATTCTTCTACTTTTTTTACGATCAGATCGTATGTACCATTTTCGTTGTCAATCAGCTTTAATATCTGCTGTCCTTCTTCTTTAAAGCTTCTTGGTACATTCTGTACCGGCTCGCCATCGTTCATCGTAACTGCCAATACCTGACCTATCTCGATCTCTTCCATTGCTACCTTTGCCTTAACAAATGTCATCGGGCAAACCACATCTGTGATATCTACTCTCTCGTCAATTTCGTAATCAGCCATTGTATGCCTCCTCTATTACTTTCTTAAATTTATCCTCACCTACACGTTCAATCGTGAACTGGAATCTTTCACTCGGATTAGCGTTATCATCAAAGAACTGAATCGCTGCATCTGTCACACGGAACAACTGCTCCTTATCTGTGATGACCGGAAGCAATGTCTGTCCCTTATGGATCTGATTACCAAAGAGACCACCGAACGATACCAAATAACCGCTCTCTCCCTTCCATGCGTCCGTTGGACAGGCTTTCTGACATCTGCCGCAATAGTTACATTTTGATTGTTCTAACTGAATCTTTCCATCTTCCATGGTGATTGCACCCTCACGGCATGCCTTCACACAGACACCACACATAATGCAGCTTGCTTCATCCCAGGAAACAATGCTTGCTCCCTTGATTCCGACATCGTTTTCCTCTGCCTTTAAGCAGTTATTCTGACATCCTGTTACACCAAATTTGAATTTGTGTGGCAACTCTCTTGCAAAATATCTCTCATCCAGTTCCTGTGCAAGTCCATAAGTATCAATATTTCCACTTGGGCAAATCTGGTTTCCCTGACAGGCTGTGATCGTACGCACTCTTGGTCCGCAGACACCCGGCTTTACTCCACCCTTAGCAAGCTCTGCTTTTACTTCTTCTACATCATCTAACTTAATAAATGGGATTTCCACACTCTGTCTGGAAGTCATATGTACATGACCATCCCCATATTTTTCTGCTACTTCAGCAATCTTTTTCAGATTTTCTGCTGTCAGATTTCCGCCAACAACCGCCAAACGCAATGAAAAGTTATTTTTCTGTTTCTGGCGCATGAATCCGCCCTTTTTTAATGCTGCATAATCTACTGCCATAATTCCTCCATTCTGCAGCGCCATCTTCCCATGACATACTGCATGTACTATTTTTCCAGAATCGCCTGATCAAAATCCTCAAGCAGATCTTCAATATCCTCAATTCCAACACTGATACGGATCAGATCATCAAATACACCGGCATCCTCTTTCTCTTTCTCCGTACTATGTGCATTCAGTGTAGATTCCGGATGAATCACTAATGATTTTGTATCACCAATGTTCGATACAATTTTTGGTATCTTTAAGCTGTCGATTACCTGAAATGCCTTTTCCTTGCTTCCTACACGGATTGTAATGATCGCTCCATAGCCGTTTTCCAACACGCGGTCTGCCACTTCATGCCATTTGCTGCTTGCAAGTCCCGGATAGTTCACTGTCACCCCCGGAAGCTCTTCCAGATGCTTTGCAAGCGTTAACGCATTGCTGCAACATCGCTCCATGCGAAGTCCCAATGTTTCCATTCCAAGCATATTATAAAACGCAGTCTGTGGAGCCAGACAGGCACCCATGTTACGAAACAGTCCATTCCGCAGTTTTGCTGTGAATGCGAATTTTCCAAACTGGCGGTACTGCTGCAAGCCCGGATACTTTTCTGCATCCCACTTGAATTTTCCTGCCTCTGTGATCACACCACTGATCGCATCACTGTTTCCGTTAATGTACTTTGAGGTAGAATTTACCACAATATCTGCTCCCAGCTTTAAGGGCTTTGTCAGATATGCCGTTGCTACGGTATTGTCCATCAAAAGCGGAAGTCCATGTGCATGCGCAAGCTCTGCCAGTGCCGGAATATCTACGACATCTAACTTCGGATTGCCAATCGTCTCTGCAAAAATCACTCTGGTTTTATCTGTAATCTGTTTCTCCACTTCATTCAAATCATCAATATCTACGAAAATTGTCCGGATACCAAATGCTTCCAGATCATGGAACAGATCGATCGAACCGCCATACAGACTGGTACTTGCCAGAATCTCCTGACCATTTCCTACCATATTTAGCAATGCATTTGTGATTGCTGCCATACCGGAGGCACATGCTACGGAAGCAATTCCCTCTTCCAATGCGGTCATTTTATTCTCAAATGCCGCAATCGTAGGATTATTGATTCTGGTATAGGAGTACCCAGCCGCTTTATTGTGAAATAATTTTTCATGCTGCAATGCAGATGACTGGTAAAAAGCACTCGACTGGTAAATCGGAGTCTGCGTAGCACCTGTCGCCTCATCTCCAAGCGGTGTGCTGTGCAGCAATGCTGTATTAAACTTCATAGATTCCTCCATTTCCATCACGAAGCTACAACCATTCACGGCATAACCTGCAGACAACCGGATACCATATTCTATATTTATACCATCTATCTGCAAGCTACGTCAAATTGATTCTCCGTGAATCTTTCCCTTTTAGCGGTTTTTAAATGTAACCACCATTCTGAACGGTTTCTTCATAAGCAGATGCTTTTGCAATGAATGTTGCGATTTCTTCTGCTTCTCTGATATTTTCTACATCGATATCCGAAACAAAGTTATCAATCTTTGCTTTGTCTACTGCCTGATCCTGCTTTTCTGTCAGAAGCAACAGTACAATGATTCCCGCACGATGCAAATGTTTTACAATACCTGCGATATCTTCACCATCTGCCGGCTGATACAGATAGGTATGTCTTCCATCAATATTTAACTGCTTCTCTACATCCTCAACAAAATCTCTTGTGATATGTGTACTCTGTACAAATGGAACGGTGATTGCTTTCTGTCCCTTAATGGCAGCTCTTGCCTTGCGGTCTACTCTTCCTTCATAAAGACCAACTTCGTCTGTATGAACATCTTCTACCACACCGCAGGCAGAAGTCATATTCGTAATACGGTCAATCAGGATCAGTTCCCCTAATGTCTTATGCTTATGAAACTCATCTACGACAATACGATCCGCAAAGGAAATCTTGCAGACAGCAATCTCATTTTTGCTTAATGTCTCTGCCGGCTTTTTTTCACCTGTGTTAACATCGATCGCATATTCGATATGTGTAACCGTACCAGGAATTGTCTTTGTTCCAAGTTTTACAAAGAAGTTCTTACCATTGTGAAGCTCGTCATCATCCATCCACAAAAGAGTGGCTGTGATAGCAGATGCAACCTTTGCTTCCGAACCAACCGATAAAACACATCCTCTGGATACATCCACTTCGCGGTCTAACTGAATCGTAACCGGCTGTCCCTTCTGTGCTTCGTTTGCCTCTTTATCCCCAATATGAATACTCTTAACCTTTGCTGTTTCATTGCTTGGAAGTGTTGTGATCTCATCTCCCACAGCTATTGAACCATTTTCAATCTGTCCCTGAAATCCACGGAATGTATGATCCGGACGGCATACGCGCTGAACCGGCATATAAAATCCACTCTCATGACTCTGATCTTCAATCTTAATATCCTCCAGATAAGGAAGCAATGCCTTGTCTGTATACCACGGAATATTTTCAGAGTTCTTTGTGACATTGTCACCCTCTGTTGCCGATACCGGAATCAGCTGGATATTTGAAAGATTTAACTCTTTTGCAAGTTCCCCTACCTGTGCTTCAATCTCACGAAATCTTTCTTCACTGTAATCTACCAGATCCATTTTATTTACGGCAAAGACAAAATATTTAATTCCCATCAGGGCACAGATTCTGGCATGTCTTCGTGTCTGAACCAGCACGCCCTGCTTTGCATCAATCAGGATAACGGCAAGATCTGCAAAGGAAGCACCTACTGCCATGTTTCTGGTATACTCTTCGTGACCCGGTGTATCTGCCACGATAAAGCTTCTTTTATCTGTTGTAAAATAGCGATACGCAACGTCAATCGTGATACCCTGCTCACGCTCTGCCATCAGACCATCCAACAAAAGAGAGTAGTCAATCGCACCACCACGGCTTCCCACTTTACTGTCAAGCTCTAATGCTTTTTCCTGATCTGCATATAATAACTTGGAATCATATAAAATATGTCCAATTAATGTTGATTTTCCATCATCTACGCTTCCGCAAGTAATAAATTTTAATAATCCGCTCATTTTAGAAATAACCCTCCCTTTTTCTTCTTTCCATGCTTCCTGCTGCCTCGTTGTCAATGACACGGGTTGTTCGCTCGGAAGAAACTGCACTCAGTGTTTCGTCAATGATCTCATCCAGTGTGCTGGCTGTTGATTCACATCCACCGGTAAGAGGATAACATCCTAATGTTCTGAAACGTACACTCTTATACTCAATCTTCTCGCCTTCTCTTAACTTCATACGATCGTCATCTACCATGATAATGTTACCATCGCGATATACAACCGGTCTTACTTTTGCAAAATAAAGGGATGGGATTTCAATATTCTCTCTCTTGATATATTCCCAAATATCCGTCTCTGTCCAGTTAGAAAGTGGGAACACTCTGACTTCCTCGCCCTTCTTGATCTTGGAGTTATACAACTTCCACATCTCCGGTCTTTGGTTCTTCGGATCCCATGCATGATGTTCATTTCTAAAGGAAAAGATTCTTTCTTTCGCTCTGGACTTCTCTTCATCACGACGTCCACCGCCAAATGCTGCGGTAAATCCATATTTATCAAGCGCCTGCTTTAACGCCTGTGTCTTCATGATGTCGGTATATGCTGCACCATGATCAAAAGGATTGATTCCCTTTTTCACACCATCCTGATTAATATACTCGATCATCTCAATTCCTAACTTCTTTGCTGTTTCATCACGGAACTGAATCATTTCTTTAAACTTCCATGTTGTATTAACATGCAAGAATGGAAATGGTGGTTTTTCCGGATAGAACGCTTTCATTGCCAAATGAAGCATGACCGAGCTATCCTTTCCGATCGAATATAACATAACCGGCTTTTCACATTCTGCCGCCACCTCGCGGATAATATAAATTGCTTCTGCTTCTAACTCATCAAGATGTGATAATTCACTCATCTTTTTCCCTCCATTTCATCCTATTTAATATTTATTTGATTCTGTTTTATCAATAATGATCTGTTTGCTCTCGCCATCTGTCTTCTCAATATTCCATTTCAAAAGATGACCTTCCCTTTTCACTGTCATTCTGCTGCCCATACCACCGATATCTGCTCCCAGATACAAGGCGATCGCACCAAAGCTGCATTCTTTGATGCAGGAAGAACAACCCCAGCAGTCTTTCGGATACTTCATGAACACTTTTCCGTCATCCTTCTGCTTTAACAGGCTTCCCGGACAGACGACTGCACATTTTCCGCATCCTTTACATTTTACGGAATCAATGACTATGCTCATAAGTTTCACCTCTTTTCACCAGATCACGGAAGATAATCTTAATCTGTCCATCTTCCTGAACGGAATTTACATATTTTAACCAGTCATTGCTTTTTTCCGGATAATCCAGATTTTCCGCAAAGCTGTGCCACCTTGTCTCTTTTCTTGTCGCAAGATGTTCGATCAATGTCTGACAGACCACTAATCTTTCTTTCAATTCATAGACAAACATCAGCTCATGCATATCCTTCGCTGCAATATCTTCTGCAAGCTTTTGCAGTTGTGTGATCTTTGCCTTTGCAAGCTTTAACTGCTTTTCATTGAACTGATAATGTGTCGAAATACCACCGGCATAATTGTCCATTACCTTCTGCATGGCTTCTTCCAGTGCCTCAGCCGTAAACATGCCATTGGTTCCTTCCAGATAATGATCATATTCTTTTACTTTTTCATCGAAAAGCTTCTGTTCCTTTTCTTCTGACCAGTCCTGCGCTTCTTCTGACTGATTCAGCGTCTTTACGATATGTAATGCCGCAATCTCTCCCTCTACCATAGCACCTGTCACATATTTTTGTGGACATCCACCGGCTACGTCTCCGGCGGCATACAAGCCATGGATTGTTGTCTCACGATTCGTATCTACCCAGTAACCGCTTGCGGTATGACCACCTACGATATAAGGTTCTGTTCCTTCGATCTCAACATTCTGTTTACTTGGATCAACACCCGACTCTAACCACTTTAAGGTCTGGCTCGGTGCCATATTCAAATATGCCTTCTTTAAGGACTCATCCTGCGCCTGATCAATCCCTTCGGTTCTCAGATAACATGGGCCTCTGCCCTCTAAGTTTTCCTTTACCGTACCATAGACACGCTGCGAAGTCGTGATACCGTATTTGTCTTCATATACTTCACCGAGTGAATTAATCTGCTTCGCTCCAACGCCCTGCGCGATCGTTCCTGTCGGTGCGATGGTATCTTTACAGCGAAGTGCGATAAAACGCATCTCAAAGGTTGTCATCTCGGCTCCACTCTGAATCCCCATAGCAAATCCGGCACCCGTGTTAAATGGCGGATACCACATCTTATGTCTGGAAAATCCCGGATTGTTTGGTCGGTATAAACCAGCCGCACCGCCTGTTGCACAGAGAACCTTTTTCGCACGGATCTCATATGCTGTGCCATCTTCGATAGAAAAGCCAAACGCACCTTTGATCTCATTGTCTTCTACAATATAATCCGTAATGTTGATGCGGTTTAAAACCGTTACATTTTCCAATGCATTGACTGCATCTGCCAGAAGCGGTTTCATGTTTTCACCGTTGATTTTGATATTCCGGTTTCCACGGGCAACATACTTTCCGTTCTCATCCTTTAAGATCACCAGTCCAAGCTGCTCCATCTTAGCGGTTACACGATTCAGTCCTTCTGACATGGTAAGTAGCAGATCTTCTCTTACAATCTCGTCTGCATCCTTCTTTGCGTAATCCACATAATCTTCCGGCTTACGCCCCTCTACAATATACGCATTAATCGCATTGACGCCGGCTGCCAGGCATCCGCTTCTTTTAATATTAGCTTTTTCTGCTATTACAACAGAATAATCGGAATGCTCCCGGATCGTCAAAGCTGCATAGCAGCCTGCCGTTCCACCACCAATGATCAACACATCTGTATGAATTATTTTTTTTGTTTCAATCTTCATTGTTATGAACCAATGCCTTTCTTTTCTGCACCATCACAAGAACACAGAAAATTATTTTCTTTCGTTTCATACTACACGGTAAAAAGTGATGTCGATAAGTATCTTTCTCCGGTATCCGGAAGCAAAACCACAATCGTCTTACCTGCATTTTCCGGTCTTTTTGCAAGCTCTGTCGCTGCATAAAGTGCAGCTCCCGATGAAATACCAACTAACACACCATCCGTCTTTGCAAGCTTGCGGGAAGTTTCAAACGCCTCATCATTTCCTACCGGAATGATTTCATCTATGATATCAAGATTAACAACCTTTGGAATAAATCCTGCTCCAATTCCCTGGATTTTGTGTGGGCCGGGCTTTCCTCCGGAAAGAACCGGTGAGCCTGCAGGTTCCACGGCAACAAGCTTTACATCCGGATTGTGTTCCTTTAATCCGGTTCCTGTTCCGGTAACTGTTCCACCTGTTCCAACAGCTGATACAAATATATCAACCTTTCCGTCGGTGTCGTTCCAGATTTCCTGTGCTGTCGTTCTTTGGTGAACCTTTGGATTCGCTTCATTCTCAAACTGTTGTGGAATAAATGCGTTGCCATACTCTTCTTTTAATTCCTGCGCCTTTGCAATGGCTCCCTTCATACCTTCACGTCCCTTTGTCAGAACAATCTCAGCACCAAGTGCCGTCACAATCTTGCGTCTTTCTATACTCATGGTATCCGGCATCGTTAAAATCAGATGCAAACCTTTTGCTGCACAGACAAATGCAAGACCAACACCCGTATTTCCACTGGTCGGTTCAATGATCACGGTATCACTTTTAATGATTCCGTCTTTGATTCCCTGTTCGATCATCGCATTCGCTACACGATCCTTTACACTGCCCAGTGGATTGAAATATTCTAACTTTGCAACCACCTTTGCCTGTAATCCTAATTCCTTTTCATAATTGGAAAGCTCCAACAGCGGTGTATTTCCAATTAACTCTGTGAGCTGTTTTGCAATCTTTGCCATTTTCTTTCCCTCGTTTTCCATGTATTTTCCAACGTGTTACGAACTGTGTTCTTTATTTGTCTATAAATATACCATGTTAGTAGGTTTATTGGAAGTATAAATTAGTTATAACATGTTATAGTTTTTTCCTATAACGTCAAAAATGAAAACGTAATCAGCCAATAACATGATGCAATCCGTGGCATTAGCTGGGGCAAAATACCTTTTGACACAAACATCCTATAATGCAAAAAAAGAGAATGCCAGCGCATTCTCTCTGCAAGAATTTCTTCGAAATTCTTGTTGGCGCACCACTATGATACGAGCAATTTCCTATTCCACAAAAAAGAGATTACGTATCCATTTCGTCCATTTATGTAAAATGACAAAACGATACGTAATCCCTTTTTAATCCCTGAATTCTATAAAGTAAAGGCTTTCTCAATACTATGATAATGAAGAAAAATACCCTGCTCTGCAAATGCCTTAATCTGATCCAGATCCGCAATCATGAAGTTTGTCGTCTCTTCCTGCTGCAATGCAATGTCCTCTTCCGCAAACTCCTTATAAAAGCGATACACATCCACAAAATAATTATCCCCCTCGTCTGGATTGTCGCGACGATACGTAAACAAAAGACCGCCCTGTGCATCCGATACATCCAATCCCGTTTCTTCACGAATCTCACGTTGGATGGCATCTTCCGAAGTTTCACCTGCCACTGCTGCGCCACCGGACACTTCCCACCATCCTGGTGCCCAAGCCTTATCTTCTGCACGCTTCGTGATCAAAAACTTTCCGTCGGATCTTGAGATCACACCCAGCACGGAAAGATGATACTCCCCCTGTTTCATGTGCCAGTCATTGCGCTTCATTGTTTTTCCGGTACGTTTTTTCTCTTTATCATAAATATCCCATAATTCCATCTGTTTTCTCCTTTACGCTAGCGCCTTTCCTTGCCTTTCGCTACTTTATCTGCATACATCAGACGATCTGCCGCCAGAAGCATTGCCTCGGTATCCATATTTTTCTCTACTCTATCATAAACCATCCCCACACTCGCCCCTATTGGATATGGTTTTTCCAAAACACCATCCAAAAAAGCAATATTTTTTGCGAGAACATCTGCAAGGTTAATATCACAGTAGCAGTCTGACCGTTCTGTCAAAACAGCTCCAGTAAATTCATCCCCACCAAATCTGGCGCAAATCGCCTCTTCCCCTAATGTCTTACGAATTGCCTTCGCCAATGTCTGGATGGCAAAATCACCTTCCGCATGACCATAGGTGTCATTAATCTTTTTTAACCCATCCATATCAAACGAAATCACATACAGATATTTTCCCATATTCTGTTCATCGGTTGTTTCTTCCTGCAGCTTCTGAAAAAAACCTCTGCGATTATAAAGCTTCGTCAAAGGATCTAAAATATAAAGCGTTGATATTTTTTGATACGCTTCCGATAAATTTTCATTCAATTCTGCCATCTTATGATTATGTAAAACCGTATCAATACAAACCGTCAAAAACATAGCAAACTCATTGCTTCGCTGTAATCGTCGATCATTTAACTTTTCAAATCCCTCCACGGTATAGCCATAAACCCTCTTACCGGAATTGAGCAATCGAACAACCAGTGTATCCATATGCTGATTTTTTTCAAACATCTCATCCAAATGTGGTACAAATGCAGAAATCGGAAACTTTTCTCCCGGGTCTTGAAACTGTCCCTGATTACACCACAAAACAGTTTCCATCTCGGTATTGCCAAGAGAACGCTTTCCCGTTTTTACAAGATCCGAGCGAAGACAGGCAAAACGAAAATTATCACTCCACATTTTCACAAATTCCGGTAATTTTTCTATCACTTCTTTTATTTCCGTTTTATCCAGCAAAGAAGTAACCATATTATTCATTGTCAAATTGTGCCAGCCACAATCTCCCAAATCATATGCAAGCGAAGATACTATTTTATTAACATCATGTAATTCCTTCGGTTCACAGCCACAAGACTGTTTTTTGGCTAATCGAAATACAATCTCATGATTGCAAGGGCAAATGTCCCCCTCTTCCCCTATTTCCTGCATTTTTTGTAAAATAAACAGAACGGCCTCTCGATAATCCGGTTCACATGTTGTCAATACCGGAAAATGATATTTTGCATCCTGCGTTCCATCAAATCCAGTCACAATCACGTCTTCCGGCACTTCATATCCCCTTGCATTCAGCACGGAACATACCGTAACCGCCATCGCATCGTTGGCACAGATAAATGCCTCTGGCATCTCTTTTCCACTATCCAAAAATTCTTCCATATATTTTCTAGTTGGTCTGTCCCAAAAGTCTCCATATGCCAGACGGTCTTTTTCAAAAGGCAATCCATTTTCTCGCAAAACCTTTTTGTATGCTTCTATACGTTCCTGAGAAAGCACATGGTTTTCAAACCCAGCAATCATGTTCACCTTTGTACAATGATGATCCTGTATGATATGACGTACCACCTGCTCAAATCCATCGTGATATCCCATCGTAAGATTAAAGCATCCTTCTACTACCCCGTCAACAGAAAAAACCGGTATCTTTTTATTCTTACCAATTTCAACAATACGTTGTGCCAATGATATGTTTTCGCACAAGGTCTCGGTTAAAATAATCAATGCGCTGCAATCTACATATTGCGTCAGTTCAAAAAGTTGTTCTTCTCCACTCATCATTTCCATATCAATTGTTCCGGAAAAGGCAACGATATGATATCCCTGCGGAGCTGCTGCTTCACGCAATGTGTTAATAAACGACATTGGAATTTGATTAAAAAGACGACTTCCACATACACCAATTGCTTTCTTCTTCATCCATCAGCCTCCCTTTCTTTCCTTCTGCCATGCATACATATCTGCTAATGTTACTGTATCTATCACGCTGTTGATTGCATCATTAATCTTTTTGTACAAAATAATCGTCACACAATTTTCCTGCTTATCACATTCATTTGCTTCATATTCCAAGCAAGGAACCGGAGCCATGTCTCCTTCTGTGACACGTAACACTTCTCCTACCGTATACTCTTCCGGTTTCCGAACGAGTAGATACCCACCTTGCGCTCCCCGCACACTTTTAATCAAACCGGCCTTATTCAGACTGGAAACAATCTGCTCCAAATATTTATCAGATATCTTTTGTCGCTCTGCAATATCCCTAAGCTTTACCGGGGTTCCATTGCTTTGTGTGACCAAATCCAACATTAAATTCAGTGCATAACGTCCTCTTGTCGTTATCTTCATTGCTTAAATCCCCTTTCTATCGACAGAACGATCAAAAACCACTTCCTGCTTTTATACTTGTCCTTTGTCCCAGTCACCAGTAACTTATCTATCTTCTTGTTAACACTTTAACAAATATTGGCACAATTCTCTTTCTTCCTTTGTATCACGGCTGTTCATAAACTCTACACATCCCTTTTGATTGGCATCTGTAAGCTTTCCTGCTTCTTTTAGTCTTCTCTGCATCTCCCGCGCTGTTCCATTTCCTCCATCCAAGATAGCAACTTTTTGTCCAACTACAGCTTCTATCATCTTTTTTGCAAAAGGATAATGGGTACATCCAAGCACGATCGCTGCCATGTGCTTTTCCTTTTCTTCCTGCAATAGCTCCGTCAGATACTGTCTTAAATCTTCCCCGTCCAGATCCCCGCGTTCAATAAATTCCATCAGGCCGGGACATGCCAGAGGCACAATATTTGCCTGACCGTCATACTTTTTCATCAATATCTGAAACTTTTCCTGCTGCAATGTCATCGGCGTCGCCATAACAACAATCCGCTGATGAGGATAGTTGAGAACAGCCGGCTTAATCGCCGGCTCTATCCCTACCAATGGCAGATCCGGGTACATTGTCCTAAGCACCGCTACCGCTGCACTGGTTGCCGTATTGCACGCAACGACGATTGACTTTGCACCCTTCTCTAAAAGCATCTGTATATTTTCTATTGTAAGACTTCTGACCTCTTCTAAGGTTTTCGTCCCATAGGGAGCGTGCATGGAATCTCCAAAATAAAGATAATTTTCGTTTGGCATGATCTTTACTAACTCACGCAACACACTAATTCCACCCACTCCGGAATCAAACACACCAATTGGTTCTCTATTTTTCATATATAACCATACCTTTCCAAAGCACTGAAAACTTTGGTCACAGGTACAAATCTGCCGTATGAGTATCATCATCTTTCATACAGATCTATGTACCCTATCAATCCTTATCAATAATCTCTTTATAAAAATCAGTGTAATCCTTACGCTCTGCTTTCATAGCTGCAATTGCTGCACGTGGATGCTGATTGAGATGACCGGTAAGAAGATACGGAATCGCAAATCCCCATTCCACACCTGCTTCTTCTAATGGTACGATATTTTTCTCAATAAACTGGATGACAGGGAACAATTTGTACTTTGGATTTTTCAAAAAGCCAAGTAACAGTTCCATCGCGCAGTTTCCGGCACCACGTCCCATTCCACTCATCGTAGCATCCAGATAAGATACTCCTCTTGCGCAGGATTCGATTGTATTAGCAAAAGCAAGCTGCTGATTATTATGCGCATGCATTCCAATGTATTTTCCATACTTATCTGCTACTTCCATGTACTGATCGGAAATCTTGCGAATCTGCTCCGGGAACAGAGAACCAAAGCTGTCTACAATGTAGATTCCGTCTACACAGCTCTTACCAAGCATCTCTAATGCTGTTGCAATGTCTGATTCCTTTGCGTTAGAGATTGCCATAATGTTACAGGTTGTTTCGTATCCCTTACGGTTTGCATCCTCGATCATGTCAAGTGCTGCCGGCATCGTATTGACATAAGTTGCCACACGTACTAAATCTACCGGGCTGTCGCTTCTATCATGAATATCTTCCTTATAGTTACAGCGTCCAACGTCCGCCATAATGGAAATCTTTAAATCTGTATTGTTATCGCCAACGATTTCACGAATGTGTTCATCTGTTGCAAACTTCCACTTACCAAATTTATCTACTTCAAACATCTCTTTGTCAGCGCGATAACCAAACTCCATATAATCAACGCCGGCTTTTACGTTAGCCTGATACAGATTTTTAATAAATTCATCTGTAAAATAAAAGTCGTTGACAAGTCCTCCATCGCGAATTGTAGCATCCAGAACCTTAATGTCCGGACGGAATGATAATAAATCTCCCTTGTGAGCCATCTTTTTTCCTCCTTGTTTTCTGCAGCTACTGCCTGCAAAAAGATGTATATTTGTTTACCTGTTACATGTGAAGCCTATTTCTTTCTATCTTTTCATAAGCACACACCAAGTTTTATTATACTAAAATCCCCTCTATATTGCAAGACAGAATGGCATACTACTTACAGCATGAACACTCTATAGCAAAGCAGATCTGTCCACTTCAGATCCCCATTTTCTCACTTATAAATGGCTTACAGCAATTTGCGAAAAAAACAAAAAGGACTGTAATCAAATACAGTCCCTTTCTTTCAAAAACCCAAAATGCCGGTTCCTGAATTTTGAGTCCTAGCGAGCGCTAGGTGGGCAACCGCACTTACGCTTCTGTCTTCCACTGCAAGCGGTGGCCTGACATCCCCGTAAAAATGTAGGAATCCCAATTCAAAAGTGTAGGTTCAAAATATCAGGAGTATCGAACATCCCAGGCAATTTGTTTTTTGTATACTCTAAGTATATACACTTTTGCCCCAAAATACAACTACAAATAAAATAAATTTTGCCAAGTCAAATACCGGTAGCAGTTATGCATATTCTTCCGGGCAGGTACATTCTTCAAAAGTAAAATAGAAAGTAGTTCCCTCACCTACGGTACTCTCTACCGTAATATCTCCACCGTGACGCAGTGCAATCTGTTTTGCAATCATAAGACCTAATCCCGTTCCCTTTTCGTTTTGGCGCATCTTAGAAGTATAAAACTTTTCAAATATATACGGAAGCTGTTCTTTCGAAATACCGACACCATGATCACGAATGGAAACCTGAAAGCTTTCCTCTTCCTTTTGAATCACAATCTCGATTTCTCCCTGCTCTTTTGAAAACTTCACGGCATTGTCCACAATGATCATAAACATTTGGCGAAGCCTTCCATAATCTCCCAGAGCCAGACAGGGATCCTCGTCCGGAAACTGCTGCTTAAACGTAATCCCCTTTGTGGCACCGATGACATTTCCACTGCGAACCACATCGCCAAAAATCTGTACCAGACTGACAGGCTCCTTGTCAATCTGAAAATCCGGATTCTGCATCTTTGACAAAATAAACAGATCCCCAACCAACCGCTCCATACCCTGACATTCCGATAACATCCTCTGATATAGTTCCGTAATCTGCTGTGGCTCTTCCAAAATCCCATCTGCTAACGTTTCCGTATAACCCCGCAGCACAGTAATCGGTGTGCGAAGCTCATGCGATACATTTGCAAAAAAATCTCTGCGAATCTGCTCCAGTTCTTCTCTTTCCTTATCTGCTCTGCGAAGCTGTCCGGCAAGATGATTCAACGATTTTTCCAGTATCCCGATCTGTGAATACGGGTGTTTTACCTTTTGATTGGTATAGTCCCCACCCGCCAGTATCCGGATGCGATTTCCCACCTTATCCAATGGCTTGGAAAGGTATCTTGAAAATACCACGGCCACCAGATAGGAGAGAATAATTGCCACAACAACACTAAGTGTGATCAAATATTTTCCTTCCCGCAATCCCATCGTCTGCCGGTCGATCATGGACACCATGATCACAGCCCCCATAACTTCCTTCGTCTTGCGTTCCTTGATTGGCATAGCCACGCATAATGTTGTCATGCCATACACCTTATCATAGCTGGAATGTGACGCCACTTTCCCTTTGTATGCAGACTTTAACACCTGTAACATATCCTTTGACAGCGTTTCCTGTCCTACCTGCGCATTCACATACTCCTGCGGCAGCGACTTTTTCGCTTTTTCGTTTGTTACGATCCACACGTCTGTGTTTTCCGCCTGCTCAATCTCGTCTATGTACGCATTATATTTCTGAAACCAGTTTTCTTTTTCTTTTGCCGCAAAGTTAGATACCCTTCTCGATATCGATCTCCCCTGCTTTGTCAGCAGATTCGTATAAGAACGCACATAATTTTTCTGATACAGCATCATAAAAATCAAACCGATCAAAACACCTGTCAATGTCAGCAAAACAGCAAATGATGTATAGATTTTAAGCACCACATCATTTCTTTGAATATATCGCCAAAATGCTTTTCTTCGTTTTCCTGTTCTTTTCTTTCTTTTTATCATGACCATATCGCTGTTACATCCTTCTGTTTATATTGATTTGAATATCAGATATCATTTTCATTAATCTCAAACTTATATCCCACACCCCAGATCGTTTTAATCCTCCAATTAGGATGCTCTACCGTATCTAGCTTTGCACGAAGTCTTTTAATATGAGAGTCAACCGTGCGGCTGTCACCATAGTAGTCATATCCCCAAAGACTGTCTAACAGATTGTCTCTGGTAAATACCTTATTCGGATTGCCTGCCAAAGTCCACATGGTTTCAATCTCTTTCTTAGTCAAAGGAACTCTCTTTCCATCTACACTAAAGGAATACTCCTCCAGATTGACCACAAGATTGTTGACACGGATTACATTGCCGGACTTTTCTTCCTCCTCCGGTCTTTGCAGACGGCGCAGTACCGCACGCAGACGTGCCATCACTTCACTCGGACTGAAAGGCTTTACAATGTAGTCATCCGCACCGATATCCAGTCCCATGATCTTGTCAAAGTCTTCTCCACGTGCCGTGATCAAAATGATCGGCACACTGGAACGTTTACGAATATCTTTGCACACCTCGTATCCATCCTTGAGTGGCATCATAACATCCAAAAGCAGTGCAACCGGTGCAAAGTCTTCAAACATATGCTCTGCTTCGATACCATTTTTTGCAACTAACGGCTCATAGCCTTCTTTTTTTACATACACCTTTAAAATATCTGTAATATCCTTATTATCATCTGCAATCAAAACGTACTTCATAGATCTCCTCATTTCTGCGCACATGTATTGAACTATTTTATCGAATATGAAAATGCTCGTACAATAACGAGATGCCAAGTGCGCTTTGACACCTTTCTTTTTCCATGTGAACCCTGCATGTCATCTACAGCCTGCAAGCAGCTGCAAAATCGCCATATAAAAATTTTATTTTCCACACTAATCCTACAAACGTTAACAGTTTAGCAACAAAATATGTCAAAAAAAAGAAATTTTGACACGCTTCTGCCATTAACCTCTATTATACTATACTCATGTAAAATATAGTAGTACTACTATATGAATTTATATGCTGACATGATTTATTCCATATCAGCGGAATGGAGTTTTATTATGAGAAGTATTCCTAAGTTTCTAATTCTAACTGCAGCATTGTCCTGTCTGGCAATCCTGCCCGGAAAAGAAAGTAGTGCACAGGAAACTTTATTGACACCGGCTTCCATTTCAGAGAACACGACATCTGTTGAGAATACAGACGATACATATTCTGCTTTTAAACCGGCTCTTCGCCAAAGCTCTTTTAACGAGGATGCCTGTTTTGCAAAATATGACAAGGATATCCTGCAAAAAGATACACATACCTTAAAGGTTCTCGATGTTGAAGACGGTTGTGACATTTCATTCAAAAGTTCTGACACAGATGTTCTCACGGTTCGACAGACTTCAGACAACACCTGCACTTATACCGGTGTTGGTTATGGAACTGCCAAGATTACCGTCCGAATCACAAAGACCACCGCGTTTATCTTTAAGGAAAAGCGTACACTTCACGCAAAGGTCAGTGTGACACCCCGCGCAGTCAGCGTAATGTTTCGTCAGAACACACGAAGGGTCGCTGTCAATAAAAAACGTAAACTGCCTCTAACCATCCGTCCAAGTATTTCAGAGGAAGTTCCAGAATTCGACACATTGAACAAAAAGATTGCCACGATTTCCTCAAAAGGAGTCGTTACTGGAAAGTCCATCGGTAAAACATATGTTACCGCTACGATTTCCAATGGGCAGACTGCAAAGTGCAAGATCAACGTTGTAGAAGCAACAAACAAGGACGATGATGCTGATGATTAAGCAGCGATAGCAGTACGCTTTTCGGAGCCGCAAGGCTCCAAAAGGTACTTTTATGCTATGCTGAACTTATCAGCAAAACAGGGAGAATGCCAACTGACATTCTCCCTGTTTCTTTTATAACATCATTTCATTTTTCTACCATCATGGTATCATCCAAAAGCAATCTGTTATAGTTTTCTTTATAACTATAACCCTTTTATGATCGTAGCACCACCTAACACCATGTCATCTTCATAAAAGACAACAGCCTGTCCCGGTGTCACGGCACGAACCTTCTGATCAAACGCAATCGTAATCTTTCCATCTTCTACAGATTGCACTGTGCACATCTGACCTTTATCAGAGTAGCGTATCTTCGCCCGCATTCTCTGTCCAACCTCATAATGATCTGCTGCCATATACTGCAGATGATCTGCTGCAAGAGCGTCAGAAAATACATCTTCACTCTCTCCTATGACAACCTCATTTGTTTCCGGGCGGATTTCTGTTACAAAGACCGGATGACCAAATGCCAGATTCAGTCCCTTCCTCTGACCAATCGTATAGTGCGTAATGCCCTGATGGCGTCCGATCACATTTCCATGCATGTCCACAAAGTTACCCTGCGGTGCCTTTTGATGTGTTTCTTCCTCCAAAAATCTCTTATAATCATTGTCCGGAACAAAACAAATCTCCTGACTGTCCGGCTTATGTGCCACCGAAAGTCCCTGCTCACCGGCAATCTCACGAATCCTGTCCTTATCGTAATCGCCGACCGGCATCAATGTATGACTTAACTGCTCCTGTGTCAGATTATATAAGGCATAACTCTGATCTTTCCGGACGGACTTAGAACAGACGATTGTATATCTGCCATTCGTCAGCTTCTTAATACTCGCATAATGCCCGGTTGCAATATAGTCCGCACCAATTTCCAAACTTCTGTGTAAGAGTGCCTCCCATTTTACATAACGGTTACAGGCAATACACGGATTCGGCGTTCTTCCAAGCTGATATTCCTTCACAAAATAGTCAATTACCTTTTCCTGAAAAATGTCCCGAAAATTCATAACGTAATGAGGAATCCCAAGCTTATCTGCCACACGCTTTGCGTCATCGACCGCACTAAGACCGCAACAGCCTCCCTCACGCTCGATCACACAGGTATCTTCTTTCTGCCATATCTGCATCGTCACACCAATCACATCATATCCCTGTTCCTTTAAAAGATATGCTGCAACCGATGAATCTACACCACCGGACATTCCGACTACAACTTTTTTACTCATCTCCAATATCCGCCTTTGGTGGTTTCAAACCTTCAATAGTAATATTGTGCTTCTGCGCATAATCCCACAATGCTGCATGAATAGCTTCTTCTGCAAGCAGTGAGCAGTGAACCTTAACCGGCGGAAGTCCGTCTAACGCTTCCATAACCGCTTTGTTGGTTACTTTTAACGCTTCATAAATTGTCTTACCCGTAACTAACTCTGTTGCCATACTGCTGGTTGCAACTGCGGCACCACAGCCAAATGTCTTAAACTTACAATCCTTAATGATCTTTGTATCTTCATCTACATCAAGATAAATACGCATAATGTCACCACATTTTGCATTACCTACCGTACCAACACCACTCGCATTTTCAATCTCGCCTACATTACGCGGATTGTTAAAATGATCCATTACTTTCTCGCTATACATAGTCTACCTCTTTCTATCTGTTTCAAATAATCTGATATCCTTTATTTGCCTTCCTGCTTCTTCACAAAATCCTCATACAACGGAGACATGCTGCGAAGTCTTTCCACAATGCCCTTGATATTATCAACAACATAATCCATATCCTGCTTCGTTGTATCTTCTGATAATGTCATACGCAAAGAACCATGTGCGATCTCATGAGGCAGTCCGATTGCTAACAAAACATGAGAAGGATCTAAGGAACCTGATGTACATGCTGAACCACTGGATGCACAAATTCCCTTCTGATCTAACATGATCAGTAAAGACTCTCCCTCAATGAAGCGGAAGCAGACATTGATATTATTAGGAAGTCTTTGCTCTGTATCACCATTCAGGCGGACATATGGCACTTCCTTCAAAATACGGTCGATCGCATAATCTCTGACCTCAATTTCCTTCTTCATGGACTCTTCCATCTTTTCAGAAGCCATGCGTGCTGCTGCTGCCATACCGACAATACCCGGTACATTGATCGTTCCTGCACGACGGCTGCGCTCCTGTGCGCCACCATGAATCAGATTTTCAAGTTTAATTCCTTCTTTAATATAAGCAAAGCCGATTCCCTTTGGCCCGTGGAACTTATGACCACTTGCACTTAATAAGTCAATAGAAAGCTCCTCTACATTGATCGGCACATGACCAAAAGCCTGTACAGCATCTGT
This sequence comes from uncultured Lachnospiraceae bacterium, assembly GCA_934317005.1. Classification (GTDB taxonomy): domain Bacteria; phylum Bacillota; class Clostridia; order Lachnospirales; family Lachnospiraceae; genus Butyribacter. The sequence goes on along the minus strand of CAKREB010000006.1, from coordinate 8,576 downwards.
GTGGAACAAAACATGATGCTTTGATGCAATCTGACCAATCTTTCCAATCGGCTCGATCGTACCAATCTCGTTATTGGCAAACATCACACTGATTAAAATTGTATCCGGACGAATGGCTGCTTCTACAGCTTCCGGAGAGACCAAACCATTTTCATCCACATCGAGATAAGTCACTTCATATCCATGACGCTCCAAAAACTCACATGTGTGTAACACTGCATGATGTTCAATCTTTGATGTGATAATATGCTTTCCTTTATCCTGCAATGCTTCTGCGACACCCTTGATGATCCAGTTGTCACTCTCGCTTCCACCTGCCGTAAAGTAAATTTCTTTATCCTTTGCTCCTAATATATTTGCAATTGTGCTTCTGGAATCCTCCACAGCCTTTCTTGCCTTCTGTGCAAACTGATAGACACTGGAAGGATTGGAATAGTTGTCCTCCAAAAATGGAAGCATTTCTTTCAATACTTCGGGTTTTAAAGCCGTTGTAGCGGCATTATCCAAATAGATTAATTTCTCCATCTGTGAATCTCTCCTATCTGTTTCTTTTTAATTCCTAGTATCTTGGTATACATTGTATTTTATACCCTTTCTCTAAAATGTCAATCCCTTATGACAAATTCCTATTCCGGTTTTGCTGTCGCTGTTGACATCGGCCCGATGCTGTCCCCTCCAAAGTTAGAATCATGTCTTTCTTCCGGAGATGTCGTAACATTAGGCTTGCCGGAACCAATATATCCTTCCCGCTCTACCACAAAATAATGCAGTACAATGCCAAGTGCGATAAGCATCATCACAAGCATTACAATATTTCGCCCTTTTCCATGCATCCACTCAATCAGCTTTTTCATAGTATTCTAGTATCCTTCTGTAATATCTTTTATGATCACACCCGATACCGGCGGACATGTCACATGGATATAACCGTTATCAATCATGTACATCTGCATTTCATCGGAATATCCGTCCCGCATCGTAATAAACAGACGTGCCATTCTCGTCTGATAGGTAATACCAAGCCGCCATACCGGAATATCTACCTTGCGTTCTTCCTCACCACGGTTAATGATCACAACCAATTTATCTTCTTCATTAAAACGACCAAAACTGATCAGATTATATTCTCCAAGCAGGAACAGTATCGAGCCTGTTTTGATGGCCTGATAGTCCTTATGAATCCGAACCAGTGCTTTGTGGTAATCGATCAGCTCCTTATCTTCACGTCCCCACGGATAGGCACGACGGTTATCCGGATCTGTCCAGCCGCATAATCCTGCCTCATCTCCATAGTAAATAGTCGGTGCTCCCGGCCACATCATCTGGATCATGACTCCCAGCCGGAACACTGCCTTGTCAATTCCCATATTAGCAGCTTCTGCTCCACGTGAATTCGTTCTTCCGACCTGACTGTTTGTTCTTGTCAGGAAGCGGGAATGATCGTGGTTAGAAAGCTCGTTCATTGCCACCTGCAATGATGGTGTGGAAAAGCGTGACATAAAATGACGCATCGATCCAAAAAATGCATCTGCATTTCCCTTCATGTCCTCACGATACTCATCACTATGCTTTTCTACGCCTGTCAAAAACCAGGTGATCGGTTCCATGAATGCATCATAGTTCATGACAGTGTCCCACTGATCTCCCTGCAGCCATTCTGTCGGATCACCATAGTGCTCTGCCAGAACGATCGCGTTTGGATTCGCCCCTTTTACTGCTTTTCGAAATTCCTGCCAGAAGAAATGATTGTATTCGTTGGAATGACCCAGATCTGCCGCCACATCCAAACGCCATCCATCTACGTTAAATGGTGGTGATACCCATTTTCTTGCAATGTGCATGACATATCCAAAAAGCTCCGGTGACTCTTCATAGTTTAATTTTGGAAGGGTATCATGTCCCCACCAGCCGTCATAATATGTGTTATATGGCCACATGTCCTCATAGAACTTAAAATAAGTATGATACGGACTGTCCTTTGCCACAAATGCCCCCTTTTCATACCCCGGTGCATTTTCATAGATACATTCCCTGTCAAGCCACTTGTTAAAGGAACCGCAGTGGTTAAACACACCATCGAGAATAACTTTCATGCCACGTCTGTGAACCTCTTCCACAAACTCAATAAAAAGCTGATTGCTTGCTTCCAGATTTTCTTTATCTGTTACACGGCAGATATAACGTGTGGCTGCTTTGTTCGGATGCTCTGCATCACAGAGCAGTTCACCATTGTTTCCCCTTTGCAGCACCTCTCCCTGATCCTTGACGATCCGTCCGATATGCGGATCAATATAGTCATAATCCTGAATATCATACTTATGATTCGAAGGAGATACAAAAACCGGGTTCAAATAGATTACTTCAACCCCTAAATCCTGCAGATAATCCAGCTTTTGCATCACACCTGCAATATCTCCACCGTAAAACTCTCTTACGCCCATCTCTGCCGGATACTTATTCCAGTCAGTAACCTTAGTCGTTCCTTCGCCAATGTAAAAATATTCATCTGTTTCCACATCATTACTGCGGTCGCCATTATAAAAGCGATCCACATAAATCTGATAGAAAATAGCGCCCTTTGCCCATTCCGGTGTCGAAAAGGATGGCGTAATCCAGAAATTATACTGCAGTTCAGCTGTGTCACATACACCGACTGTATTATAAAAACACTTTAAGGCACCACAATGCACCTCAAAATAATATTCCACTCTTCTGTCCTCAAGCTGTATTCCGCTCTCATAGTAGTCGAATAGTCTGTCATTTGAAACCTTACTCATTAACTGTCTGTTTTCTCCACAGATCAGATATACCTCATCTACATTTTCCCTTCCGGCACGAAAACGAATCGTTACATACTCATTTTCCTTTGGTTCTGCCGGCGAACGGTATTCCTTTGTTCCATCGCTAAATAATGCCTGCGGATTAAATATCATCGCAAGATTATCGATATAAAACTGTGTTCTCAAAGCTTTTGACATCTGAGACAAACGAACATTAATATCCATATGAATCCCCATTTCTGCACACATTTTTCTGATGGAATCTGAGCCAAGTGTGTACAAACCCAAATTCTCCCTACAGCATTCTACTATTTTAGCGTATTCTGTGACTTGTTACAAGATTTTTTCCTTAAACGGGTAAATTCAGCACATTACACGCCGGATTTTTAACTTTCCTTGTGGCATTTCTATGATTTATCTGATTTTTCTGTCAAGTTCTGCTGTTTGACAAAAGCTAACAGATCCTTCTTAGTATTTTTCCCCGGTTCTTCCAGTACATATTCCAGTGCCGCATGTAAAAGTCTTCCAATCTGCGGCCCTGCTTCTATCCCCTCACGAATCAGATCACTGCCTGTCACCTCAAGATCTTTTAGTTCCAGCGCAGCCTTTGATGCCAGCACTTCGCGCCAAAGCTCTGCAGCCCGATAGATTTTTGCAAGCTTAGGCTCAAAGGTTGTCGGATTCTGTGCCAAAATATCGCTTAGCTGTACCAAAAACAAGAGCGGCATCTTATCCTTTCCAATCTTTGCCATCGTCTTTCGCATGGCACACAGATTTTCTCCGTATTGATAATCATGCCAATAGATCAGATGCTTCGCCAGTGTGATTGTTTCATTATCAAAGGTCAGACGCTTTAAAATGCTTCCTGCAATCTTCTCGCCCTCCTTCTGATGTCCATAAAAATGCCCAATCCCTTTTTCATCCACAGTCATCGTATCCGGCTTACCTACATCATGTAAAAGCATCGTCACACAGAGGATCATCTGCTCTTTCTTTGTCAGCATCGCACACAATTCGTGTGCTAACTGCAGTGTCTTTTCCGGTATCATGCCTGCATCCCATTTTCCCGAAAATCTTCCCATGAAATAATTCATGATCTCAACACTTCGCACGGCATGTTCCCCTACCGAATAAATATGATGTGGATTATGCTGCTCTGTTTCCATCATGCGGTCAAACTCTGCAAGAAATACCTTTGTCATCCCCATGTGATAGGATTCGATCAGCTTTCCGGCATCCTTCGCTGTCAGAAGCTTCGTAAGCTCCACTCTGATCCGCTCTGCACTGATATGTTTCAGATGCTCTGCTCTGCTAACGGCTGCTGTACGGGTTGATGGTTCAATATCAAAGCATAGCTGTCCGGAAAATCGGACAGCCCGAAGAATGCGCAAAGCATCCTCATCAAACCGCGCTCCCGCATCTCCAACACATTTTATTCTATGCGCTTCTAAGTCCTGCATGCCACAAAATGCATCTACGATTCCTCTTTTGTCATTGTATGCCATCGCATTGATTGTAAAATCCCGCCGCTCGAGATCTAAAATAAGATTATCTGTAAACTCCACACTTTTCGGATGTCGGTTATCCTCATATTCTCCATCAATCCGATATGTCGTAACCTCATATCCTACATGATTCATCAAAACAGTTACGGTTCCATGCTGAATCCCGGTATCAATGGTTTTGCGAAACAGGGATTTTGTCTGCTCCGGCTTTGCCGAAGTTGTAATATCCCAATCCTGCGGTTCTCTCCCTAAAATCGTATCACGCACACAGCCTCCCACAGCATATGCTTCATACCCTGCTGCTTCCAGTGTTGCAATAATCTTTGCAACGTCTTCCGGCAACTCTATCTTCATTTCTCTCACCTTTCTACTACAGATATAAGTGAAACAAAAGAGAATGCCCGCGCACAAAGTCATTAAGTCAAGAGGACATTGTGCCGGTACATTCTCTTTGCCACTTATTACAGATATGATTTTAAAAGCTCTACCTTATCTAACTTTTCCCACGGAAGATTCAGATCATTTCTTCCCAAATGACCATATGCTGCCGTCTGCTTGTAAATCGGACGGCGAAGGTCTAACATCTTGATGATTCCTGCCGGACGAAGGTCAAAATTCTCACGGACGATTTCTACCAGTCTGTTCTCTGAAAGCTTTCCGGTACCAAATGTATCGATCATAACAGAGGTTGGCTGTGCAACACCGATCGCATAAGATAACTGAATCTCACAACGCTTAGCAAGTCCTGCTGCCACAATGTTTTTAGCAACATAACGTGCTGCATATGCTGCACTGCGGTCTACCTTTGTGCAGTCTTTTCCGGAAAATGCTCCACCGCCGTGACGGGCATATCCACCATACGTGTCTACAATGATCTTACGTCCCGTCAAACCACTGTCTCCATTCGGACCACCGATCACAAAACGTCCTGTCGGATTGATAAATACCTTTGTATTCTCATCGACAAGCTCCTGCGGAAGCACTGCATCAATAACATGCTTACGGATGTCTTCATGAATCTGCTCCTGTGTCACATCTGCTGCATGCTGGGATGAAATAACAACCGCATTGATATGTATCGGCTTATCATTTTCATCATATTCTACTGTTACCTGACTCTTACCATCTGCTCTTAAGTATGGAAGTGTTCCATTCTTACGAACCTCTGTAAGCTTTTGGGTCAGCTTATGTGCCAACGCGATCGGATATGGCATATACTCTTCTGTTTCATCTGTGGCATATCCAAACATCATTCCCTGATCTCCGGCACCAATCGCCTCAATCTCAGCATCGGACATTGTGTTTTCTTTTGCTTCCAAAGCCTTGTCCACGCCCATTGCGATATCAGCCGACTGATTATCCAATAAAATCTTTACCTCGCAGGTATCACAGTTAAATCCTTTTGCATCATCATCATAGCCAATCCCGCGAATCGTATCGCGAACAATTTTCTCATAATCTACCTTTGCTTTTGTCGTAATCTCTCCCATGACCATAACAAAATCCGTTGTGATCACTGTTTCGCAGGCTACACGGCTCATAGGGTCCTGCTCCATCAATGCATCCAGAATTGCATCGGAAATATTGTCACAGATTTTATCCGGATGTCCCTCTGTTACTGATTCAGATGTAAATAAATGTTTCTCCATTCCTGTACCTCATTTCTACGTTGCTGTTACACATCACAGAATTACGACAAGCAACGCACAATCCTAATTCTGCCGAGCGAACACACACTCCTTTCTCCTCTGCCGCACATAGCAGCCTGTAACCGGGTACTCTCACATAAGGAGTATTTTCTTTCATCGGAAATCCAGAAATTTGTCACAAAACAAAAATCCATTTTACTATGAAATCTTTCACAATAAAACGGATTTGATGTATGTCAACTCCTCTTATTGATCGATTTCTCGCTGAGATTGGCACCTTCCTTGTCAGGGGTTGCCGTGGTTTCACAGAGCCTTCACTCTCCGCCACTCTGAATAAGAGTTCCCATTATAAACTTGTTGCGCGTATCTTTCCATACGCCACTAGCCATTATAATCCACGCCAGTGTATTCGTCAAGATGTTTTTTGACTATTTTCGATTTGCCGGCTCTACATTTACCTGTTTTCCGCGAATCTTCGAATGCTTCATCGCATCAATCACATCGGCTGCATACTCACGTGGCACTTCCACAAATGTATAGCTGTCAAACATATCAATCGCGCCAACCAGTTTTCCTTCCATGCCGGACTCGCCTGCGATCGCACCAAGTATATCTCCGATGCGGACTCTGTGCTTCTTGCCAATATTAATAAACAGGCGAACCATTCCCGGTTCTGCACCGGTATCTCCAAAATCTTCCTTATCCGTATCCTCTAAGCTGTTATCTCCCATCTGCATCATCAAAAGTGCTGCTGCCATTTCTAAGGAAGAATACTCCTTCTCATCCAAATGATCTTCCAAAATATCGATCATATGACCAAGATTTTCATTTTCTATAAAACTTCCTGCCTTTTCCATGATCTTTTCTGCTTTAATCTCTGTAATATCATCTACCGATGGAATTGGCTGACGCTTGATCTTTGTCTTGCAATAGCGCTGAATATCTTTGAGCTTATATATTTCTTTGCCTACTACTAACGTAAATGCACGTCCGCTTCTGCCTGCACGTCCGGTTCTTCCAATACGATGTACATAATATTCATCATCCTGAGGCACATCATAGTTAAAGACAGCTTCTACGTCATCTACATCAATTCCTCTTGCTGCCACATCGGTAGCCACAAGGATGTCTGTGCGTCCATTGCGGAATCCATTCATAACACGATCACGCTGGGACTGCTTCATATCACCATGTAAGCCCTCTGCAAAATATCCTCTGCCCTTCAGATCCTCTACCAGCTCATCTACTTTTCGTTTTGTATTGCAAAATACAAGCGAAAGCTCCGGATCATACATGTCCAATAAGCGGGACAGCACTTCATTCTTCTTGCGCGGATTCACTTCATAGTAGAACTGATCAATCTTCGGTACCGTTAACTCCTTTTTCACAACCTTGACCGTTTCCGGCTTCGTCAGATAGGTTCTGGCAATCTCCATAATCGGCTTTGGCATAGTTGCAGAAAACAAAAGTGTCTGATGTTCATCCGGAAGCTTTTCAAGCACCGTTTCAATATCCTCGCGGAATCCCATATTTAACATTTCGTCCGCCTCATCCAATACGATCGTTCCAACCTGCTCTAACTTTAACGTTCTGCGATTGATATGATCGATCACTCGTCCCGGTGTTCCGATCACGATCTGCACACCGCCCTTTAACGAACGGATCTGTTTGGATATTTCCTGTCCTCCATACACCGGAAGCACCTTTACTCCATGCATAAATTTTGCCAATCTGCGTACTTCATTGGCTGACTGAATGGCAAGCTCTCTCGTCGGACAGAGCACAATTGCCTGCAGCTTTTTATTATGCGGATCTACTCTCTGTAAAAGCGGTATTCCAAACGCTGCTGTCTTGCCGGTTCCTGTCTGAGCCTGACCGATCATATCTCTTCCTTCCACTGCAATCGGAATCGACTTTGCCTGAATAGGACTCGCCTGCTCAAAGCCCATCTCCGTAACAGCACGCAGAATTCTCGGATCTAAACATAATTCTTCAAACGTCATTCTATCTCTCCATTTCGTACCATCTATACTTTCTACTCAACTATTTCCAGTGAGATACCTTTTTCCTGCTGCATTATACTTTCCACTCTGACACACTATTATGCATCCGGCACTTCTTCACAAACTCCAAAAAAGCGCAAAAAAGAACCGTTCCCGAAAATCAGGAACGGCTTTTTCTGATTCTATTCGTAACAAAAGGGGAAAAATGCATCTGCTGGAAATAGCATATCTTACATTTGTTAATATGATAACACACATTTGACACAATGTAAATAGAAAATTGACATTTTTTTGAAATAAGTTACAATTCGTATGTAATCATCATCGTACTAACAGCCGTTGCAAGCTTGCTTGTATAAGGGTGCTAGTACGATGATGATTAAGGCGATTAGCCTGGCTTTCCCGCAATGACTAAGCTTTTAGCAGCTTATAAGCTGCGGGTTTCGCATGCTTTTGGCGAAACTGCTTAGGAATTGTGGGAAAGGCACATACGAATTGTTTTTTCAATCACCTTACTAACAGCCGTTACAAGCTTGCTTGTATAAGGGTGCTAGTACGATGGTGATTAAGGCGATTAGCCTGGCTTTCCCGCAATGACTAAGCTTTTAGCAGCTTATAAGCTGCGGGTTTCGCATGCTT
>CAKREB010000005.1 GCA_934317005.1 uncultured Lachnospiraceae bacterium | reverse complement strand
TCGATTAACGAAGTAATGAAAGAACACCCTGTGTAGCCTGATTTGCCTGAGCGAGCATAGACTGACCTGCCTGCTGAAGGATGCTCTTTGCAGAGTATGTAACCATCTCATCAGCCATGTTAACGTCACGAATCTTGCTCTCTGAAGACTGAAGATTCTCAGCCATGTTATCAGCATTGTCAATTGTATGATCCAATCTGTTCTGTAATGCACCAAGCTTAGATCTCTGCTGTGAAACGATTGAAAGAGCTTTGTTTACTGTAGAGATAAGTGGTGAAATAGCAGAACCAGCCACCTTGCCCTTAACATTGTTAGCAATTGTAGCAACTGTGATACCTAACTTGTCAGATGTCATACCAGAGATGCTGAACTTGATTGTCTGTGATGCATTAGCACCAACCTGAAGTACCTTGTTAGAGAATCCACCGGAAAGAAGCTTCATTGTGTTGAACTCTGTCTGAGAAGCGATACGGTCGATTTCTGAAGAAAGAGCCTGCAATTCCAAACCGATAGCTGTACGGTCTGCTGATACGTTTGTATCGTTAGATGCCTGTACTACTAACTCACGCATTCTCTGGATTACAGAATGAATCTCACCTAAAGCACCTTCAGCTGTCTGAATAAGGTTCTGACCATCTTCAGCGTTGCTTGAAGCCTGATTTAAACCACGGATCTGACCACGCATCTTTTCTGAAATAGAAAGTCCTGCTGCATCATCTGCTGCACGGTTTACTCTGTATCCTGAAGATAACTTCTCTGTACTCTTTGAAAGAGCCTTGTTTGTGATGCCTAACTGTCTGTTTGTGTTAAGCGCTGACATATTATGCTGTACTATCATAGCAATTCCTCCTTGAAATTACAGTGGCTTCCCTGCCACTGGTGATATGTTTATAGTCTTCCGTTCCATCTACGTCCGTACACGATTCTGTTCCGGAATTTATCTTTACCCATTTTCTGTCCATCCTGGTCATAATCACGGGAATGATAACACGTTATTAAAGCCACTTATTCTATGCGCTTTTAACTTACATTTTATATATCGGTGTATCTTTTCTATCCGTTAACCCTTTTTCGCTATTTTTTCATTTTTTCTGACATTCATTTTTTCTGATCCATGAAGTACGACTGCCACTCATGATGCTGATTTGCCATATTCTGGTAATATCGGTTTGCCGTCTGATTGTTCACACCAAACTCCCGTATTTCTTTTTTCTTTGCATTGGTAAAAGCCACAAATAACTCTTTATTTCTGCGCTCAGCTGCCTGAATCTGCACTCCATATTCTGTAATATGGCGTATTCTTTCCTGCATTCGCTCAATTTGTTCCCTGTACTGAACTTTCTGCACTTTCAAAGATGTGCCAATTTTCTGATATAGGTTTTCAAACCCATTGTCTAACTGGTTGATTTTTTTGATATACTCATCCTTTCTTTTGAACAGTTCCTCAAACTGTTCTACTTTCGCATGCTTATCCTTCAAGACTGCTTCCTGTCTTTTGGTATCTTCCAAAATTTCTTTTAGTAGCGCTTCCTTATCGCGCAAAGAATCCTCCAAAGCAGCGACATATACATTCATTTCGCTATCCATATATCCTCCATTCTCTCGAAAGCCTTTCGTTTTAAGCAAATAGAAAGACAGCGAAAATCCTAATATATCTGATCAGAATTTTCGCTGCATCTTTCCTTGCACCGGTTCCGTATATTTATCAGAACCACGCCTGCATCATTTAACTTACATGATTAATCTTCATAACTTCTTTCCATGTATCACGCATCGTCTTCAAATGTTTAATCACTTCATCCATCGCTTCCACATCTTTCTGCATATTTGCTTCATACAAGCGACGGTACACATAGTCATATACATTATCAAATTCCTTTGCTACCGGATATTTCATATCCAATGTAGAACGAAGTTCCACAATGATGTTCTGTGCTTTCTTGACATTAGTATTAATCTTTTCATATAGCTTATAATCTTCTTCTGCCATCGCCTCACGTGCAATATTGCAAAAACGGATTGCTCCTTCATAGAGCATCAGGGTCAAACGTGCCGGTGAAGCTGTATTGACCGCATTCTGCTGGTATATATTTGCTGCATTACGTAACTGTGCCATCTCTTACCTCCTTGTATCCGTATGACAATCAGCTTCCAAGCATACTAGAGAAGTAACTCTGCTGTGAATTTAATTTTGCCATTGCTGTTTCCATTGCTGTAAACTGAGAATAGTAGCGGTCTTCCAAATCTGCCAATTTTTCTTTCCACTTTGTAATCTCATCCTTGTAATCCGATAACTGTGACTTCATTTCCTTATCATTATAAAATGTCAGCGCACTACTCATCTTTGTAGCAGACATCTTCTTCTGGAGGTCTGAATAAAGATTACTTGTAATTCCCGTTAACACTTCCATGACTGTATCTGGATCATCTGTTAACATCTGTTCCAATGTATTATCATCATCAGAGTATTCTGAATCATCCTCATCGCCTTTGATATGGAGAAGTCCTTTTTCTTTATAATCTGTAGACGTTGTAACCCCCAAAGTTGCCAATGAATACTTTTTACCATTAGAAGCTGTATAAGTTCCCATCATATCATTACGGAAAGAAGAAATTAAAGAACTTAAGGTATCATCACGACGAAGCAGGGAATCCTTAATCTTTGTTTCCCACTTTTCTACTTCATCATCTGTCATAGCTTCCTTCTGGTCATCTGTTAACACATCATAGCTTCTCGCTGATGATGCATTATACTTTGTATTCATTTCTTTCAGAATAGAGTTATATTCTGTAATAAAGTCCTTAATGGTATCATACACCGCAGAGGTATCCTTTGTAACACTAACTGTTACTTCCTCGCCTGCTGTAGACCCCAAAATGTTCAATGTCAGACCATTTACCGAAATCGTAGAACTGGAACTTGTCAAAGTAGCCCCATTGTATGTAATGGAGGCATCACTTGCTTTTACGACTACCATGCCATCTCCATTTACTTCAGAAACGGCATCTCCTGTCACATTGCTCATACCAAGATACGATAATTGGCTACCGGCATCCGTTATATTAGACATCTCATTATTGTAGTTTTTAGCTAAATTTCCCAATGTTGCAACTCTGTCTGCCGCTGATTGTGTCAGGAATGCTTCAGAAGCACCACTGATACCATTCTGCACACCTTCTTCAATCTTTGTCTTATATGCACTCGAAGCTAAATCCTCACTTACCTTTGTGCTCACAAGGCTTCCCACAGCAGAAGCCTTCTCTTCATCGGTCAACTTATTGTAATCTTCTTCCGTATGACCTGCTGCGATATAGGCTGCCTTTCCGGCATCTGATACCGTCTTATGATCACTGTCAGAAAAATACTGTGACTGATAGCTTTCTGTTAACTGATTCTGATAATACTTTTTCACAGCTGCTTCCTGAGCTGTCTCTACATACCCCTTCAAGCTTTCGCTGACATCATCGTATGTCTTTTCGCCGGACTGTAACTGGTCAAAAATCTTAGTAACTGCTTTTTGCGCTGTACTGTCTAGATAATCATAACCAACCGCACTCTTGAGATTAGAAACCGCATTAAGCTGATCTGTTGTCAAAGCACCTGCCGTAATGGTAAAGTTCTGATCTGCACCACTCGTATTCGAACCAATAAAAAATCTCTGCTGCGTCTCATCAAAAGAAGCGGAAAGTCCTGCACTCTGGCAAGCTGTCACAAACTGCTTCACTGTCGTATTTTCGTCTATGGTAAGTGTAGACAGACCATCTGCAGACTTAATCGCAAGCTGTGTTCCTGCTGTAAAGCCCTTGCTGCCATCAGCACCGATCAAATCTACTAGCTTAGTAGAATTTGTCACCTTACCGGTAGTCACATTTCCATCAGCATCTGTTACTTCGGCACCCTTTAGCTTACCACTCGTTACATATTGAGAGGATGCCAGACTGTTTACCTTAATCTTATATGTACCTTCAGAAGCCGAAGATGTTGCTGTAGCTGTCACCTTGCTTGTATCTGAGCTTGTAGCAGCCTTCGTCTTAAAGGATGTCTGCTGCTTGATCTTACCTAATGAACTGGTATAAAAGTTATAGAGTTTCGTGTTCAGACTGCTCCAGATTTCCTGTTTCCACTCTAATTTTGTCTTTTTATTCTCTACCTTTGTCTGCTTCATCTTCTGTGCAGACATCAAAGCAGATACAATAGAATCTGTATCAATTCCCGAATTTAATCCAGACATTCGAATTGCCATAATATTACCTCCTTATCTATCGCTTCTCATCTATGATGATTCCTGCAATTTCCCAAACCTTTTTCAATACTTCCAGTGACTTTTCCGGTGGCACCTCACGGATCAATTCATCGGTATCTTCATCATATACCTTAATCGTAATCCGCCTTGTGTCCTCATCATACGAATACGCACAGCGGGTTTTCGACATCTTTGCATTCATATCAGAAATCGCAGAATCAATCGTGCCGCGTGTTGGTTCCTTCGATGCATTTTTATTCAAAATCTCATCGATAAATTCCTGCGATGTAACCGTGCCATTCTGTGCAGTGCTATCCCCTTTTGCCACGGCTGCCTTTGGCGCTGTTTTAACTACGCTGTCTGCTTTCTGAACTGGCTGTGCTGCCTTATCATAATCCTTAGTTACTCCATTCATATAGGAATCCATTGCCATAATTCCACCTCCATGTGTGTCACTCTAAAACTCCTGACCAGACCTCTCGCCTGATTGCGTTTCGTATCCCTCATCGCATACTTCCACGCTATTACTTTAATCTATTATATATATCGGCAGCTTTTCAAATATATTAACGGAAAGAAAAAACTTTCCAAAAGGAAAATTCCATCCATTTTATTTCATTACTTTCCCTTCTATTCCGAAACATCTTTTATTTGTCTGATGACCGAAAAATATCCCGAATTTTATTCACGTCAACTTCCTGCCCTGCGCTCTTATTTTCCTCCTGAATCTGCGCATAGATTTCCTTACGATAGATTGGTACATTCTTTGGTGCCTTAATTCCTATCTTAATCTGATCTCCTTTGATCTCAAGCAAAGTAATCTCTACATCATTTCCAATCATGATTGACTGATTGATTTTTCTTGCCAATGCCAGCATATCTTACCTCCTGTTTCTAGTCTTTCTTGAACAATCGTTCTTCCAAACCTTCCTATCGTGTACTGCCACACATTTCTATTCCGCCTCTTCTCCAAAAATCAGATGGCGGATCTCATAATCATCATTTTCTACAATAATCTGCATACCTTTTCGATTCTGTGCATTGATCACTAAAGGTGCTTTCATATTGACGGTTGCTTTCTTTGGATCTCCCGGTACCGTCGCAAGCAGAAAAACCACCATATCTTCCGGTGCGCATTCCCCGATTCCTTCCAATAGCGCATCCTCTACAATAGGATCATAATCTTCTTTTACTTTAAATGGATTTACAATCGGAAAAGCCAGTCCCTTCTCTGTCACACACTGCAGCCAGGAAAAGAAAGGCTCCTTATCCTCCTCATTGTCATAAAGGATCGTAAAATCTTTATATTCCTCAAATCCAAAAAGTCCCTGCTCAAAATGCAAGATTTTTTCTTCACCAATCTCTACTTCACCAAAGTATCTTGTATCTATCTTCATAAAAACCTCCTTGCATAGCTTTCAAAACAGCCATGTCTCATTAAAAACCTCCTTGCATAGTTTAAAAAGCAACTATGCCATATAAAAACCTTCTTGCACAGCAAAACGCTATGACTTTTTCCAATCACAAACAGTGTTTTATGAAGTCATAATACTTCTTAATTACACTTTGTAATCGTAAAGTTTTCTTCATATCAACACTCTATATGCTCAAACTTCGCACGCTGTACAATATGTTTTCTGCATTGACTTTTCTGCAACAAAGTCAATTTCTACGCACAAAACCGTTATCAACAACCTGCGAAGTTTAACATGTCATCTTTATTCTAATTCAAATATGTTTCTGAAATGTGTTTTCACACTACTTAAATATAATTTAAAAGTGAATTTCCCAAAATCTTTGCTGTTGCGGAAAGCGATGCCTGATACAAATTGTCTGCCTGTGTCAGATTGATATAAGCATCTGCAATATCCACATCTTCGTTATCAGAAAGCTTTTCTTCTGTGTCAACTCTCTGATCCAGAAGTTTATCATATGTCAGTTCCAGACGATTGTAACGGGAACCAAGATCTGCCAGAGACACATTTAACTGATCCTGCGTCTCATCGACCATCGTAAGTCCCATTCCAAAGGCTTCTGTCATAGAACCGACACGAAGCTTCTGTTCTGTTTCTAACATTTCCTTTAATTTATTATAATTAGCTAACTCTGTCTTATCTGTCGTATTGGCGATCAATGTATCAACTTCACTAATCTTCTTTTCTACTGCCTCAACTGCCGTAACCGTCTGATCAATATAATCGATTGCACGGTAGATCTGCGTACTGATAGCATCTTTTGCCTGTGTATTTACTACCGAAGTCTGGCTAAAGTTAATCTCGTATTTTACCTGTTGGTCGGAAGGTTCCCGATATGTTGTCGGCTTTTGCGAAGTTGTATTGTAACTCTTACATTCAAAATACATCTCCGGACGGATATCTCCCTTTTCAAACTCTTTCTTAGCATACGTTACCTGAATCTTAGATGAATCTGCCTGAATCTTCGAATAGGTATCCTTGGAGAAAATAATTTCTCCGGTATCTGCCAAATAAATCGCCTTTTTCCCTGCTTTTTCAGGATCATACGCATTGGCATCCGTTGATTTCATTGTCTGAACATCAGTTAATGCCGTTCCATCCAATTTAATCTGAATGGCAGCTGTGGATCCCGTGATTGCTGTATCCGAGCAATTCTTATAGGAAAGCTGCATACGATACGCTGTTCCCTGCTTTGGCACCTGTGTTGCATAGTCTGCTGCTGATGTACCGGCTGCGTATTTTGCACCACCGCTGACATATTTGATCGTATCAATCGATGTACTATTTAGATTTTCAACGATCTCGTATTCCAGATTTTTCGTATTTTCCGGAAACAAAAGGGATGTATCGGTACGATAGCCGGTAAATACATATCTTCCGGAATAGTCTGTATTTGCTTCATCCTCAAAGATTCCGGAGGCAAACTGCTGTAATACAGATACAATGGAACGCCTGTCGTCTGATCCAAAATCATCCATCGCTCCATGATTCAGCTTTTCTTTCATATCTGTTAAGATACTATTGATGTTTTTAATGGCAGTTTCTGTCGTATCCATCCACTTCATGGCATCCTGCACATTTTTATCCACAAACTGACCAATCTGGCTATATGTTGTTCGAAGCTGCAAAGAACGAATTGCCACCGTTGGATCGTCCGATGGACGCTGAATCTTTTTCTGCGTTGTATACTGATTTTCTCTTCTTAACAGCTCGCCCTTTGCATTCGCAATATGCGCACTGGAACTATTTGATATCATTGAATTTGTAATACGCATCCTCTACTACCTCCTTATACTGCTGTACCATTGATTAATTTATCAAGGACTTCATCCATAACGGAAAGTACCTTAT
This sequence comes from uncultured Lachnospiraceae bacterium, assembly GCA_934317005.1. GTDB lineage: Bacteria > Bacillota > Clostridia > Lachnospirales > Lachnospiraceae > Butyribacter. The sequence continues at coordinate 194,948 of CAKREB010000005.1, read as the reverse complement.
ACTGATACGATAAAAGGTTCTGACAGATGATCAGATTTTGACCTTCTTCATCTTCATCTACCCCCGCCTTGGATAATCTACGATTATCAACGGCATCCTTAATGTTCTTTGCATTCTCGGATGCTGTTGCCACTTTTTGGGAATCGACACCGACTGTTGATGTAAGCACCTGTAAGAAAGAGCCCGGCTGTCCCTGTCGAAACATCGTCTTATCTTCCTGCAGATCCAACATCTTTGCCAGATTTTCACCATTTGACACTCCTCCATCCGATTCATTTGAGCACGCCAAAAGCTTTCCATCTTTCAAAATATCTACATCAATTGTTGTATTTAATGCTGTTAAGCTAAAGTAAGAGGCTGACATCTTATTTTTATCTGTCTTATGTGCTGCTGCGGCAGAAGAAAATTCAAATTTACCATCCATGTTGTTTGTATTAAACTCTAACTGCTTGCCGGTTGCCTTATCGGTTCCAACAAACATCTGTTTTCCATTCTTTCCATTCATATCATAGCCACTTGTCTGTACCTTATTAAACTCATAGGAAAACTTTCTGACAAATTCGTTTAACTGTGACATATAATATGGGATTCCACGAAAATCTACCTCATCGCCAATGCTGGCATCCTTCCCATTCACATCGTCTCCCAATGCATCTTTTAACTCAAATGTGTATTCATATGTTCCATCCGCTGCTACCTCAGCCGTAAAGGATTTATATTCATAACGCTGATTGTTGATATGAAGAATTCCATTTGCTGCCGGAATGTCTAGTTTAAAAATGGATGTTGCCAGTTCACTGGTGCCCTTTACTTTTAATGTAGTAGAACCTTTCGTTCCCTCTGTAATCTTACCTTCAAACACCTCACCATTGTTACCATCACGCAATTCAAACAATGCCTGAAGCTTTCCACCTACTGCTTCATGAATTCCAAAGCTCTGACCATTTGCCCATTCAAGATCATAAAGATTGTCAATATCATTCTGTACATTGTAGGTATCTCTTGCCTGATATTTGATTGTATTAGCAGAATAGGAATCTACCAAAACAGCACTGCCTACCGTTACGATATACTGATGATAACCATTTCCATCTACCGGTTCCTTTTCAACAACATCTACTCCAATCAATTCAGAAAGCTGATCCAGTACATGTGCCCGCTGATCCCGGAGATCATTTGCCTTGGTTCCATATACTTCTACCGTATTAATCTGTTTATTTAATGATACAATCTGTTCCGCATAAGCATTGATCTGATCGACTACCTTAGAAATCTGCGTATTAACATCTGTCTGTAATGACTGCAAATTGTCTGCTGCTTCCTGGATATACTGCGTCAATGTATCAGCAAAACCAACCGTTTGCTTACGGATCGTTGTGTTCGATGCATCTGTTGTGAGACTGGACAATGATTTAAACAGATCATCCAATGAATTGGTCATACCGCCACTCTCACTGTCTTTCGCATAAAGAGAATCTTCAATACTTTGCATATAGTATGTGAAAGCCTCATATTTTCCATAAGATGTGTTACTGACACGATATTTGCTATCATAATAAATATCACGTTCACTGACAATATCTGTCGCCTCTACTCCGGTGCCTAACATTCCATATGTTGTTTTTAAAGAAATCGGTACGGATGCCGACTGTTTTACTGTCTGTTTGCTGTATCCCGGTGTCTTCACATTGGAAATGTTGTGTGCGGTTGTGTTCAGCCACGCATTATAGGTAGACATTCCCGATCTTGCTATATTTAATCCAAAAAATGATGATGGCATATTCTTTCCTCCTATCCTAAACGATTGATCAGATGATCTAACATATCATCAATCGTCGTGATATAACGCGATGATGCATTGTATGCATGTTGATACATCAATAAGCTGACCATTTCTTCTTCTGTTGAAACGCCGGAAATCTGCTGACGCTTTGATTCGATATCAGCCACCAGCTTTTCCTGATTCGTCAACTGACTTTCCCACACACTTCCCTGTGTCGCAAGAAGCCCTACCATAGAATCATAATAATTATCTACTCCATATTTTGTTAACGCATTCGGGTCAAGGATGGTATCCGCCTTTTTCCAGGACGCAAACATTGTCGTAAATGCGCTCCAGTCATATTCATCCTGCTTGCCCTGCGCCGGATTACCATGAACCTGCAGAAGAGAATAGTTTGCCTTCAGATTGGCATTCATCTCCAGATTTTGTAACGTATATAAGGTGTTTCTGTCATTCGTATCCTCTTCATTATATACATATAAGCTATAGGTTCCATCGCCATTATCCTTTGTTAGTGCAACAGTATCTCCATTTTCATCTTTCACAGTAACTTCATGATCTAGCTTATACACCGTATAACGTTCCGTTGCTCTCCGCCCAAACACTTCTGTTCCTATTGTCTGTGCATCATCTGTTCCTACCGGACATCGATTGGCATCTAATACCTTTGCCCCTTTAATTGAAACAGTTGTCGCGTCTGCTAATGTCAGTTGAAGATCTTTTGTCACATTACCTGCTGCATCTGTTTTAGATACTTCTGTTGCTCCAGTTATATCTGTTACCTTAGACAGATCTACATTTGGATTGAAAGCATCATTTACTGCTGTCACAATTTTGTGGATCAACAGATCAAACTGTGCTTCTACACGCTCTAACAGGCAGTTGCCTACTGTATTATTGTATTGATTTAGTTCCTTCTGGCCTGCTGGAGTATCTGTAACCTCCTGCAAAATATCCGTATAAAATCCAAAGCGTTTTCCTCGTGCCGTCAAAATCCCCAGCAAGGATCCTTTGTCGGATACATCCGTCTTATCGAATGCCTGATCAATGTCATAAACATTTCCAAAGCCACCGCTTGCCCATACAACATTGTACATCTGTGAACTTTGTTTCTGCACATATGTGTCCGTATCTTTATCATATTCTTTAATGGCCAATTTTTCACATGCCATATGATTTACGGTTGTCTGATCTACCAATGGTGCATTATTGATACGGATGACAACCTGGCCGGTATAATCCTCATAGCTTTCATACGCTGTATATTTAGCAAGGTCATCCATCAAAAGATTTCTGGCATCACGATAATCGTTTGCATTTTCTAAATCAGAGGCCTCTGCTGTTGCAATCTGCTCATTCAGCTTTGCTATCTTGTCCGCTATCGTGTTAATCGTGTTGACCTGATCTTCAATCTGACTATTCAGATTAATCTGATAATCTTTTAATGACTGATACACATTTTCTGCTTTTTCCAAAAAGGACTCTGCCTGTGTCAGAAATAATTCGCGATTGGTAATACTCTCCGGATTGGTCGATAAACTCTGTACGGTATTCCAAAAATCATGTAATGCGTCCTGAAACTCAACACCATCCATCTCTCCAAGCACATCCTGAATTTCCTGCGATGTTGTCACATGCACATCATAAAACGCCTGACAACTGACTTCCTTTCGATACTGGTCATCCAAAAAAATATCCCGAATCTGTCTGACCGCAGCTACTGTCGTTCCGTATCCAACCTTTAATATATTATCAGAAGTCACCTTTAAAGTCTGATAATATGTGTCCGTATTGATATTCTGCTGACGTGTATACCCGTCTGTCTTTGTATTTGCCAGATTATGTGCCGTTGTATTCAGTCCGGATTGGGAATTAAACAGCCCGGAAACACCGGCATTAAAGCTTGTAAATAAACTCATATGATAACCTCATTTCTGCACATATTATCAGCTCTGCCCACCCTGTGTACATTGCAAATTCATGCGCACTTTCACACTTTTTATTCTTTCCTAAATCAGAAAAACACGAACCCCACCTTTGAGTGCCCAATAAGCCGGACCGGTTATTCCGGTCCGAAATAATTACTGCTTTGCATCAAATCCACCGACAGAATATCCTGCACTGTACTTTGATGATGCATGTTTATCATAATTATTTACCCCTGGTGACATCCGTGTACTTTGAATAAAGTTCATATTAAACTCTATCATTTCAAGGGAATTCTCTATTAAATTTTTATTTTTCTCATTAATGGCAACCAGCCGTCTCATGACATTTTTCAAGGAATCATGAATCTGTGCCAGTTTTTTCTGTTCATCCGGCTGCTTTTCCAACAGTCGTGTGAGGGATGCTAAGTCCAGACTTTCCGGCTTTTTGTTTAAAACCAAGCCAATATTTGCTATCACTTCTTCCCGCTTTTTTCCAAGTGCTGCCGCCTTCTCAATAAGCTGCTGCTCTTCCTGCGTGACTGACTCTAACTCCTTTAGGTCGCCACGTACCAAAATCCCGGTCTTTTTTTCCGAAACCGGAATCAGGTTTTCGTAAATCTCCTTTTCTCTGTCTAACACATCGAAAAGTTCTTCCATTAAACTAGCCAATCTTCACCCTCACTTCTAAATAGAGAAATCAAAATAGTTACTTACCATCTTCTCTGCAATTTCCTGTGATGAAACATTGTATGTTCCGGAAGCGATAGCTTCCTTAATCTGTGCTACCTTGTCCTCGCGCACATCCGGTGTCTCGGAAACTGCTTTTTTGGCTACCTGATAATCTTTCGCTGACTGAGAGATCTCATAGGCATCTTTGTTCTTAATCCCCTCTGCCCTATCTACTTTCTTTGCATTTGCCGGCTTATATAACTGGCTTACATGATTAATTGCATCTACTCTCATTATGATCACCACCTAAACTACATTCTATCTATTGTCAATATATTTATCGGATTATTTTTTCAATACTTTAGTGATAATCTTCCTTTTTGTGAATCAATTTCGCATTTTTCTCTCAAAAAAGTAATATCCATGCATCCTGCAAAACACCATAGCAGACGCATTTTCTCTGCGCAGTGCTGCATCGTGCAAAGCTTTTTTTACTTTATCAAAAGCCAAAAGTTCCCTATATATCAAAAGGACAGCGCTGACGCACTGCCCTCTGCAAATCTATAGTTGCACGAAATCTTATTCGTATTTTACATCTTTTAAAATGTTACAAAAATCAAAGGTTGCAAAATAATCCTTTGGTGTTTCTGCGCGGCGGATCAGCTGAACACTGCCATCTTCCTTTAACAGAAGCTCTGCTGATTTTAACTTACCATTATAGTTATATCCCATGGCAAAGCCATGTGCACCTGCATCATGAATAAAGAGATAATCTCCCATATCAATCTTTGGAAGCATGCGGTCGATTGCAAACTTATCATTGTTTTCGCAAAGAGAACCTGTCACATCATATCTGTGGTCACAAGGCTCATTTTCCTTTCCAAGAACCGTGATGTGATGATATGCTCCATACATTGCCGGACGCATCAGATTGACAGCACATGCATCTACGCCAATATATTCTTTATAAATATGCTTTTCATGGATTGCCTTTGTTACCAGTCCACCGTATGGTCCAAGCATGAAACGTCCTAATTCGGTAAAGATGGCTACATCACCAAGACCTGCCGGAACCATGATTTTCTCAAACTTCTTGCGGACACCTTCTCCGATAACTTCAATATCGTTTGGCTCCTTATCCGGAGTATACGGAATACCCACACCACCGGAAAGATTGATAAACGCAATGTCAACGCCTGTCTTTTCCTTAACTTCTACAGCCAGTTCAAAAAGGATTCCTGCTAATGTAGGATAATACTCGTTTGTTACAGTATTACTTGCAAGGAAAGAATGAATACCAAAACGCTTTGCTCCCATTGCCTTTAAGCGGGTAAATGCTTCAATAAGCTGATCCTTTGTCATACCGTACTTAGCATCCCCCGGATTATCCATGATATCTGTACCCATCTTGAATACTCCGCCCGGATTAAAGCGACAGCAGATGGTTTCCGGAATGCCGGCTACTTCCTCTAAAAAGTCAATATGTGTAATATCATCCAGATTAATATATGCATTAAGTTCCTTTGCCTTCTTATACTCCGCTGCCGGTGTCACATTGGAAGAAAACATAATATCAGAACCGCTAAAGCCACATGCTTCTGACATCATAAGCTCCGTAAGAGAAGAACAGTCTACTCCACAGCCTTCCTCCTGAAGAAGCTTAAGGATAAACGGATTCGGAGTTGCCTTTACCGCAAAATACTCACGGTATCCTTTATTCCATGCAAATGCCTTTTTCAGTCTTCTTGCATTTTCACGGATGCCTTTTTCATCGTAAATATGAAAAGGAGTCGGATATGTCTTTGTAATCTCCTCAATCTGCTCCTTTGTAACAAATGGTGTCTTTTTCATGTGTGCCTCATCCTTTCTGTATGATAACTTTACTTCTTTGTATGAATACCTCTGATACGTCATTCATGATAGCAAAAACCATTCCAAATTTCAATTCTAAATTTTAATGGATACTTCCTGCCATTACTTTCTCTTACGTCTGCCATTTACCACAATGATCACTCCACCGCAGAGAATCAATGCCCCGGCCACAACACAGACAATAGCAATGCTATGGTCAGAGTCTGTCAGCCTGCTTTCGTTTTTGACCGCTGTATTGACTTCTTTATTTGCTGCCGCTTCCGGTGTTTCTGTCGGCTCTACTGTCGGCTCCGGTGTTGCCGTTGGTAACGGTGTCGGTGTCGGAACAGCTTCACCCTTATTGTAATTAAATCCATCTACATTAAAGGTTACTACAATAGAATCATTTCCTGCTCCCGTCAAAATATTATAGCCATTGATCCTTGTCTTTCTGAGATTTCGGTTGGAAAGTTCCTGAATCAAATCTGCTTTATCCTTATTTAGCAGAACGATATCCATACCGCCTTTTCGATATTTTTTCTCATTTTCCATATATGGCTCACTAAATGTAACCAATGTCTTTCCATTTACCTTTAAGGATACGTCCGAAAATGTAATTTTTTTCGTAGACGGAATATCAGTTGCCACATGCAATGCACTCACTACCGTTTCCCACGAAAAGTCTGCACCGGTTAATTTTACCCTGTATTTTCCATTTCCTTTGATCACAGTATCTGTAAACGTTCCTTTATAAGATGTCTTACTGCCGGAATATGCATTTTCTGACATTAATTTTGCATAACGCTTTGTTTTATAATATTTATTAATGCTTTTTGCATAATAAGCATCACGGCTGATTGTTTTGTTATTTGCCGTCGACACTCCCAGTGCCGCATGATAGACTCCATCCAGATCAACGGTTTTGCTCCTTGCTGCCTCGGCAGCCGGTGCATGAAAGATACTTCCTGCGAATAGCATTCCTGCTGTCAATAATGCCAGTGTTCTTGTTTTTCTATTTCTCATATAAATCCCCTGCTTTCCTTTCTCAGTTTGCAAGCTCTGTACGGCAGACACAGTATTTGTGAAATGAATCAAAACCGCCTGCCCCCTGCTTGCGCAGACTAGTATAACACATTTTTTTCTAATTGTGTTGTTTGCATTCTCTTTTTTCTTCCGATATAATGATTATGTGTGCGCTGTCACACAGCAAAAAACATAAACGAGGTAACATATGAGCGAATATACAGGAAAAGAAATTGTAATATTAGAAGGTTTGGAGGCTGTTCGCAAGCGTCCCGGTATGTACATCGGTTCTACGGGAAGCCGCGGACTGCACCATCTGATATGGGAGATTTTAGATAACAGTATCGACGAACACCTTGCCGGTTTTTGCAATGAGATCAGTATCACCGTGCAAAAGGATGGCGGCATCTGTATTCAGGATAACGGACGTGGTGTTCCGGTAGACATCCATCCAACCAAAAAGATTCCAACGGTGCGCGTGGTCTATACCATACTGCATGCCGGTGGTAAGTTTGGAAATGGTGCTTACAAGGTTTCCGGTGGTCTGCACGGAGTTGGTTCTTCCGTTGTCAATGCACTTTCTACCCACATGATCGTCGAAGTCCGCAAAAACGGTCAGATTTACCATGATGAGTATGAAAACGGAGGACATCCCATCACACCGCTTGAAAATGGAATGCTCCCTTCCGTCGGCAAATGTCCAAAAGGAAGTACCGGTACTACAGTCACCTTCTACCCCGACGGAGAGATTTTTGAAACAACAACCTTTAAGGCTGATGTCATCAAGAAAAAGTTAAAGGAAATCGCCTTTCTTAATAAAGGTCTGAAACTGAATTATAAAAATGAGATAGACAACGAAGAGCAGGTTTATTTGGAAAAATATGGCATCAAAAGCTTTGTCAGCTATATCAACCGCGATGCTTCTGTCCTTCACAAAGAACCAATCTATATCGAGGGAACCAGCGGAGATATCGAAGTAGAGATTGCTTTTCAATATACTACTAACTTTTCAGAGCAGATCAATCCATACTGTAACCGTATCAATGTCGTTGATGGAGGTACTCTTGTCACCGGCTTTAAGACAGCACTGACCAGAGTTATGAACCAATATGCCAGAGAGCTTGGTGTACTAAAGGACAAGGATGATAATTTTGACGGAAAAGATATCCGAAACGGTCTGGTCGCGATCATCTCCATCAAGCATCCCGATCCACAGTTTGAAGGTCAGACAAAAACAAAGCTTGGAAACACAGATGCCAAAAGTGCCGTAGAGGATGTCTTTAGTACCGAAGTACAGCACTATCTGGATAAAAATGTGGAAATCCTGAAAAAGATCTTAGAAAACTCTCTAAAATCTTACAATGCCAGACGCGCCAGCGACAAAGCACGAACAGCCGTACTAAAACAGCTTAATGACACGGATACAAAAAGCAAGCTTGCTGCCTGCACCTCCAAAAAACCAGAGGAATGTGAAGTATACATTGTCGAGGGTGATTCTGCCGGCGGTACTGTAAAAACCGCCAGAAACCGCAAGACACAGGCTGTTCTTCCGCTTCGTGGAAAAATCTTAAATGTAGAAAAAGCTTCTTTAGAAAAGATTTTGCAAAACAATGAAATCAAAACCATGATCGCATCCTTTGGATGTGGAATCGGTGAAGAGTTCGATATTTCAAAGCTGCGTTATGACAAGATCATCATTCTGACCGATGCTGATGTCGATGGTGCCCATATCAGCACACTTTTATTGACATTTTTCTATCGTTTTATGCCGGAGCTGATCTACGAGGGCAAAATCTATCGTGGTCTTCCACCTCTTTATAAGGTCGACTACGAAAACAAAAAACTGGATGCCGCTGATAAGGGCAAAAAGACCAGAAAAGCGCAGAAGCATTCCGAATATGTATTCAATGATTTTGAATTGGAAAAGTTCCGCAAAAACAAAGACAATAAGATTCTTAGCATTCAGCGCTACAAAGGTCTTGGTGAAATGGACGCGGAACAGCTTTGGGAAACAACACTGAATCCGGAAAGCCGCATTCTTGCTCAGGTATCTATCAGCGATACGGTAGAGGCCGATGACATTACAACAACTCTAATGAGCAGCAATGTTCCTCCAAGACGCCAGTTTATTATGGAAGAAGCCAAATATGCAACATTGGATATATAGCCCCTATTTTCTATCTTCCAAAGTGGTAAAAGAGATTGGAGCACTGGCTGAGACATAAGCACTAACTATTACGTATATATTTTAAAGAAACGAGGAATCAAATGAGTACAACAGATCAATCAATTATACAATTAGACTTCGCTGATGAGATGAAAAACTCTTATCGTGATTATGCCGTCAGCGTTATCATCGCACGTGCGCTTCCTGATGTACGCGATGGTCTAAAGCCGGTACAGCGAAGAATCCTATATGCAATGACAGAATTGGGACTCTCTCCCGAAAAGCCGCACCGTAAAAGCGCACGTATTGTCGGTGATACAATGGGTAAATACCACCCTCATGGTGACAGTTCCATCTATGATGCACTGGTTCATATGACAGAGGACTATTCCCTGACACTTCCTTTGGTGGACGGTCACGGAAACTTCGGTTCGATTGACGGTGACAGTGCCGCTGCCATGCGTTATACCGAAGCACGTCTTTCCGGTGGTGCCATGACACTTTTGGAAAATCTGGATAAAGGGCTGGTTCCCTTTGGACCAAACTTTGATGAAAGCGAGAAGGAACCTCTTGTACTTCCTGCGACCCTTCCAAATCTTCTGATCAACGGAACAACCGGTATTGCTGTCGGTATGGTAACAAATATTCCACCGCACAATACCTCCGAGGTGATTGATGGTGTAATTGCCTATATCAAGAATCCAGATATTACAACAGATGGCTTAATGAAATATATCAAAGGGCCGGACTTTCCAACCGGTGCCATGATCACAAATGCTGACGCGATCCGCTCTATCTATGAAACAGGAGAGGGAAAACTGACACTGCGCGCTAAGACAGAGATTGAGCCAAGTGACAACGGCAGAAAAAACATTGTGATCACAGAAATCCCTTACACCGTTGCCGGAAATAAAACAAAGCTTTTGGAAAGTCTTGTAGCATTGACCAAAGATAAGGTATTTGATGAAATCTACGATGTGCGGGATGAATCCTCCAAAGAGGGAATCCGTCTGATCATCGAAGTAAAAAAAGACCGCAACATTGATAACCTGCTAAACGGACTTTACAAAAAAACTTCTATGGAAGATACCTATAGCGTAAATATGCTTGCCGTCAAGGACAAACAGCCGATCACCTTTACACTAAAGCGTCTGATCGAAGAGTTTGTTTCTTTTCAGGAAGAGCTTTATACCAAAGAATACGAGCATCTTCTTGCCAAAGCAAAGGATCGCTTAGAAATCGTTGATGGACTGATCAAGGCAACAGATGTCATTGATCTGATCATTGAAATCCTGCGTGGCAGTAACTCTGTAAAGCAGGCAAAAGGCTGTCTGATCCACGGTATCACGGACGGCATTCAGTTCAAGTCGAAAAAGTCAGAAAAAGAAGCTGCCTCTTTGCAGTTTTCCGAGCGTCAGGCAGAAGCAATATTGAGCATGCCTTTAAGCAAGTTAATCGGATTGGAGTTGTTAAAACTGCATCAGGAGCAGGATCTGCTTCATCAGAATATTGCAGATTATTCTAAGATTCTAAGCGACATTACAGAGCTTCACAAGGTAATCGTTACGAAGCTTCGCGAATACAAGAAAAAGTTTGGCAGAAAACGCCTTACTGTCCTCGATAATCTGACAAAGGAAAAATATGTGGAAGAAATCAAGGAAGAAGAAATCTATGTGTTGATCGACCGCTTTGGTTATGTCAAGTCTGTTGATTCGCAAAGCTACTCCAGAATCTCCAGTGACACGCTTGCCGAATATACCCATATTATAACCATGCAGAATACAGACAGACTCTGCGTCTTTACTGAACAGGGAAACATGTATCAGATCAAAGCAATGAACATTCCGCGCGGACGCAGTCGTGACAAGGGTGTTCTGATCCAATCACTCTGTAAGGTAGAGCACGAAAACATATTACTTTACATTTCTATGGGGGCGCTGTTGGAATCACAGCTTTTCTTCGCCACACAAAAGGGCTTTGTAAAACAGGTGTCCGGCATTGGCTTTGAAACAAACCGCTCTGTCATCGCATCTACAAAACTTGAGGACGACGATGCAATCGCCGGCATTACACCGCTAAGTGTAGAAGATGTCATCTCACCTGACCGCAAAGTAATCCTGATTACCAAAAATGGATTATCTCTTGGTTTTCCACTAGAAGAGGTCAGTGAACTCAAAAAGACCGGACGCGGTATCAAAGGAATCCAATTGGATGATAATGATCTCGTACAATACGCGGCCGTCGTTGCAACAGATTGCACGGAAATCTGTTTTGACCAAAAAGTATACGATCCGAAAAAGATCCGCAACCGTAAGCGTGGTGCAAAGGGGCAGAAAGCACAGATCAAAAAATAGAATTTCCTATAAAGCAACAAAAAGCAGGCACTTAAAATGCCTGCTTTTTGTATGGAAATGGTATAAGATTATTCCTCTGTTTCTTCCTGATCCTCATCAAAATCAAGAGTAACATAATCTCTATCATCATCGTCATCAAAAACATCATCAAAGGATTCATCATCAAACTCATCGTATCCTTCATCCAGTTTATTCTTGTTTAAGAGATATATAACACCGGCAACTCCACCGGCGATCGCTCCTACTACTGCTAAGCCTTTTATGAACTTCTTCATAATCACCCTCCAATCTTTTTTCTATGTTACAAACTGCTATCTTGTTGTAAGCTTCTTTGTAATATGGAACAAATATGGATCAAGACCTTTCTTCATAGCAAGTGCTTCCTGAATGTCATAATCTACAAATTCGCCCTCTTTATAACCTACAACACGGTTTGTCGCTCCTTCGCACAAAAGCTCAACTGCCTTTGCTCCCATTGCAGATGCAAAGACACGATCCTTACAGGTTGGATTACCACCACGCTGAATATGACCAAGTATCGTTGCTCTGGTTTCTACTCCGGTTGCAATCTCAATTACCTTTGCCATTTCATTAGAGTTACCTACACCTTCTGCATTGACAATAATATGATTCTTCTTGCCAAGACGACGGCGATCCTGAATCTTATTGATGATTCGCTGGATATCACCATGATACTCTTCTGTCGTAAGAATATACTCTGCTCCACTTGCAATACCTGTCCAAAGTGCAATGTGACCTGCTGTACGTCCCATAACCTCAACGATACTGCAGCGCTCATGAGATTCTGAAGTATCTCTCAGCTTATCGATTGCTTCCATCGCTGTATTGATCGCTGTATCAAAACCGATCGTATACTCTGTGCATGCAATATCCAGATCGATCGTTCCCGGAACACCAATCGTATTGATTCCATGCTGTGCAAGCTTACTGGCACCATTAAAGGAACCGTCACCACCGATTACTACGATACCATCAATCCCGTGCTTCTTACAAATCTCAGCACCCTTTTGCTGGTACTCTTCCTCTTTGAACTCCAGACAACGAGCTGTATATAAAATCGTTCCACCAGTCTGGATAATATCTGACACGTCCAGTGTGCCCATGTCGATAATATCCTCTTCTAACAAGCCTGCATATCCACGGCGGATTCCCTTTACCTTCAGTCCGCTTGCAATACCGGTACGAACTACTGCACGAATCGCTGCATTCATTCCAGGTGCATCTCCACCACTTGTCAACACGCCAATTGTCTTTATCGAATCGCTCATAATGTCCTCCTTTTTCGTCACTATATCTTACTTAGATTTTACGCTAATTTCTATGATTTTTCAATACTCTTTTCTTTAATTGCCACAGAATTCTCCCCCAGAAAAGCAAGCACCTTCTGTTCTACTAACTTTCTTGCAGATACCCCTTTACTTGCCGGAAGACGCTTCACCTGCTTTTCCTTTTCTGCATAGATGCAGACTGTATCTTTTCCATCATAGGAAAGCATCTTCTGGTATAATTCCAGTTCTCTTTCCTCAAAAGCTGCAATATCTGGGAACCGAATCCACAATTCGCATGGGATTTCCTCAAAAGGAATGATTTTTTGGCAGATGATTTTTCCACCACGGTCTTCTTCCACCGTAACTCTTCCTTTGACAAAAAGCTTACACTCTAGCTCCAGTAACTGTCGGTATTTTTCATATACCTGCGGAAATACAATGACTTCGACAGTGCCATAGAGATCTTCTATTGTCAAAAATGCCATAATAGAGTTTGTCTTCGTTGTCTTAACGGTCTTACCAACTAAGATTCCACCGATAACTGCTATCTCTCCGTCTTTTGCCGTAACGGTTTCTATCATATTTTCATCTGTTTCCGCCTGAAAATCCTGTGATGTTCTGGTACAGTTTTTTTGCATCAGTCCAAGATATTCTTCCAAAGGATGACCGCTGACATAAATTCCAAGCATTTCCTTTTCATAGGCAAGATATTCTTCTCTTTCATATTCACCTACATTTGGATAGACAATCTTTTTTGCCTGCGCTAACTCTTCATCTCCCATATCAAATAAAGACATCTGTCCTGCCATATTATCCTTTTTTTCACGGTTAATGTTGTCTAACATGCTCTGGTACACCTGCATCTTCTGCTTTCTGGTACCTTCCAGACAGTCAAATGCTCCTGACTTGATAAAGTTTTCGATGGTGTGCTTATTCACCTCTTTAGAGGACAAACGCTTCATAAAATCTTCCATCGAAGCAAAAGGCCCATTTGCCTTCCTCTCGGAAAGAATATTTTCGATCACACCCTCACCGATACCCTTAATCGCAGACAAACCAAACCGTATCTTTCCATCGGATACAGAAAATGCCGAAAAGCCTTCATTTACATCCGGCCCTAACATCTCAATTCCCATCTGACGACAGGTCATGGTATAGCTTAAAACTTTTCCTGTGTTGTCTTTTACCGATGTCATCAAAGCTGCCATAAATTCTACCGGATAGTAATATTTTAAATATGCCGTCTGATACGCTACAACTGCATAGGCTGCCGCATGCGATTTGTTAAATGCATATTTGGCAAAATCTGTCATATCATCATAAATCTTATTGGCAACAGCTTCCGGTATGCCATTGGCAATACATCCCTTTACGCCCTCTTCTTCATTGCCATATACAAAGTTCTGACGCTCTGCTGCCATCACTGATGCTTTCTTTTTTGACATGGCACGGCGCACCAGATCGCTTCGTCCAAAGCTGTAACCTGCAAGATTTCGCACAATCTGCATAACCTGCTCCTGATACACGATACAGCCATATGTCGGCTCTAGTATCGGTTCCAGTTGCGGACAGTCATATGTAATGCTGTCCCGGTTATTTTTTCCTGCAATATACTGTGGAATATAGTCCATAGGCCCCGGACGGTATAACGAAATACCGGCAATGATATCTTCCATATTTTGTGGCTTTAGTTCCTTCATGAACTGTTTCATACCGGCACTTTCTAACTGAAACACACCCTCTGTATGACCTGACCCGATCATTTCATATACCTTTGCATCTGTAAAGTCGATATCCATAACCGTTTCATCCTTAAGCCCGGCAAGACGCGCTGCATTTTGAATAACGGTAAGCGTGCGCAGTCCCAAAAAGTCCATTTTTAACAGACCAAGCTCCTCTAAGGTCGTCATCGTATACTGCGTCGTGATCGTTCCGTCTGCTGCCTTTGAAAGCGGCACATACTCATCCACCGGCTTCGGACTGATCAGAACTCCCGCTGCATGCATCGATGTATGACGTGGCAGTCCTTCCAGACGCTTTGACATATCGATCAGATTCTTTGCCTGCTCGTCTGTCTGATAAATTTCTCTTAGCTCGGGATTCTGTTTTAACGCCTTCTCTATCGTGATACCAAGCTCCATCGGAACTGCCTTTGCAATCGTATCTACATAGTTGTATGGCAGATCCAGCACACGTCCCACATCACGGATCACACCGCGCGCTGCCATTGTACCAAAGGTTACAATCTGTACCACATGGTCTTTTCCATACTTTTGCATGACATAATCTATGACTTCCGGACGGCGCTCATAGCAGAAATCAATATCGATATCAGGCATCGTTACTCGCTCCGGATTTAGGAATCTCTCAAACAAAAGATTATACCGGATCGGATCGATATTGGTAATTCCAAGCGTATACGAAACAATACTTCCGGCAGCCGAACCACGTCCCGGCCCAACACTGATCCCATGTTCTCTGGCAAAGCGGATAAAATCCCATACGATCAGGAAATAGTCGACAAATCCCATCGTCCTGATAACATCTAACTCCTGCTCCAGCCTCTCCTCATGATCAGATGCCTGTCCGCCATATCTGCGAACCAGTCCCTCACGGCAGAGCTTGTTTAAATATTCCCACGCCGTATAGCCATCCGGCACATCAAACTGCGGTAATTTGTAATCTCCAAATGTAATCTCCACGTGACAGCGGCTCGCAATCTTTTCTGTATTATCAATCGCCTGCTGTGCATAAGGAAACAGCTTTCGCATCTGCTCTTCTGACTTTAAGAAATACTGTCCCCCCTCGTAACGCATTCTATCCTCATCTTTGACTAGTTTTTTGGTCTGAATACACAAAAGAATATCATGTGCCTCTGCATCTTCTTCCATAATATAATGCACATCGTTCGTTGCCACTAACTCAAGACCTGTTTCCTGACTCATGCGCAAAAGTCCCTGATTGACAGTCTGCTGATCTGCAATTCCATGATCCTGTAATTCCAGATAAAAATGATCTGGCCCAAAAATCGCAGCCAGACGCAATGCTTCCTTTTTCGCCTGCTCATATAAGCCCCGTCGAAGATTGGTTGCAACAGTTCCTGCCAGACAGGCACTTAATGCAATGATTCCTTCATGATATTTTTCTAAAACCTCATAATCTACACGCGGCTTGTAATAAAAGCCTTCGGTAAAACCAAGAGAAACTATTTTCATCAAATTAGCGTAGCCCTGATTATTTTCAGCCAGAAGTACCAGATGATTATAACGCTCCTCCCCCTTAGAAACTTCCCTGTCAAAACGAGATCCCGGTGCTACATATACTTCACATCCGATTACCGGATTCATGTCTGCTGCCAGAGCCGCACGATAAAAATCGATCACACCATACATGTTTCCGTGGTCTGTGATCGCTATATTTTTCATTCCTAAATCTTTTGCACGCTGAATCAGTTCTTTAATCTTGCAAGAACCATCCAATAAGGAATATTCAGTATGCACATGTAAATGAGAAAACCCCATAAAGCACTCCATTTCTTTCACTACTGTACGAGCAATGTCCTATAAAGTCAAAAAGAGCTGTCACATACTGTAACAGCTCCCTGCCATTCTTCTATTATGCCTTTACAGCGCTTAAAAACTTTTCTATGTCTGCCATAGCATTCGATTCGTCATCTCCCTCAGCCGATACCACAACTTCCTCACCGGCATCCAGACCAAGTGCCATCATTCCCATAATGCTCTTTGCATTGACTTTCTTATCACCACATTCAACATAGATACTGCTGTTAAACTGACTTGCTACCTGCACAAGTACCGCAACCGGTCTAGCCTCCAGTCCATTTTGAATCTGAATCTTGATTTTCTTTGTGATCATTTTAAAAATCCTCCTTCTGGCTAAGAAATATCACCATTCTTCTCCTTTAACTGCTCTACAATACTGCTAATCTTTCGCAGACGATGATTGACTCCTGACTTGCTGATCGGATTGGGGAGCATCCTTCCAAGCTCCTGTAGGGAACTATCCGGATAATCCAAACGCAGCTCTGCCACTTCCCGAAGTCCATCTGCTAACTGGCTAAACCCCATTTTACATTGCAAATACTTAATATCTTCAATCTGCTTTGCAGCAGCCGTAACGGTTTTACTGATATTGGCTGTTTCGCAGTTCACCTGTCTGTTGACGGAGTTACGGACTTCTTTTACAATCCGGACATTTTCCAACTCCATCAAAGCAACATGCGCCTCCACTACATTAAGAAAATCTACGATCTGTGAGCCTTCCTTAATATACAGCACATGGTACTTTTTTCTCTCTACAATCTTTGCATCCATGCCAAAGCTTGCCATCAGTTCCTGTAACTGCAACGCATAGCTTTCCGACAACACTGCAATTTCCAGATGATACGCTTTTTCCGGGTTAGTAATCGAACCCGCCACCAAAAAGCTGCCACGCAGATATGCTCGCTTACAACAAGTATTTTGAACTAACCGTCGATGAATTTTCTGAAAACCACCCCATAGATTTCCATTCTCATCTATAATCTTGATTGCCTTAAGAACCAGTATCACATCCTGACTCTCTTTCACAATGATAGAAAAACTTACGTTAGACGATCGAACATTATGATTTCTTACCATAATTTCAATCTGTACTTGAAATGTTTTCCTTAATAAGATATAGGATTTTTGAGCGACTGTCAAGTTCTCCGTATCGATTTGCAGATATGGATTTCCTAACGAATCTCTTTTTATCCTGCCACATAAATGAAAGATTGCGGCAAATTCTGCAATACAGCAGTGACGCGCTGTACTGATCTGTCTTGCCAGCTCTTCCTTGACTTTTCTTGAAAAAGACATATTTATCCTCATTCCATTTCTTACTCGCCTTTTCGTATGGCATCCTTTGCAATATCACGATGCTCTACCTTTAAGCTGTACGGCAGCTCCTGCATCTTCTTTGCCAGTGCATTGGCAATCGTAACCGAACGATGCTTTCCACCGGTACATCCGATACTGATGACAAGTTGATTTTTTCCTTCTATAATATAGTTAGGGATTAAAAACTCAACCATCTCATACAGCTGCTTTAAAAAGATGCCTGCCTGCTCTGATGTCAGAACATACTCATAGACTTCCCTGTCATTTCCCGTCATGGGTTTTAACTCCGGCACATAATACGGATTTGGCAGAAAACGCACATCAAAGACAAGATCGGAATCCTCCGGTATCCCATATTTAAATCCAAAGGACAAAATCGTCACAAAAAAGTTTTGATATTCTGTTGTTTCCAAAAAAATTTTATCAATCTCCTGCTTCAGATCACGGATCAGCATATGGCTGGTATCTAAGATATAGTCTGCACGCTGCTTGATCGGTGCCAGTTCTTTTCTTTCTGCCTCGATTGCTTTATCTACTCTTCCCTGCAATGCCAGCGGATGATTTCGCCTTGTTTCTTTGTATCGTTTGATCAACACATTGCTGTCTGCTTCCAAAAATAGAATTTCATAACGATATCCCGCTTCCTTCATCGCCTCCAGAATATCGCCAAGCTCAGACAATCCCTGTAGATTTCTGATATCAATTCCAAGTGCTACACGATCAATGGACTTTCTCTCACCAATAAATACCTTTGTTAATTTAGGAATCAGTCTTACCGGAAGATTATCAATACAAAAATATCCCATATCCTCTAACATTTTTAATACGGAACTTCTTCCTGCACCTGACATCCCTGTCACTATCACAAATCGAATCATATCAAACCAGCCTTTCTTCTGTCGTAACTTTACTGCATAAAATATGGCGGTGCCCTTTTTTATTGAATCAGTTTCACCTCTGTTTCGAGCCATACTCCAAACTTTTCCTGAACTGTTTTTTGCACATGCTCAATCACCTGTCTTGCCTCGTCGTATGTTCCATCACCAACATTCACGACAAAACCGCAATGCTTATCTGAAACCATCACATCCCCTACACGGTATCCCTTTAGCCCTGCATCCTCAATCAGCTTTCCGGCAAAATGTCCCTCAGGACGCTTAAAGGTACTTCCTGCGCTTCCATATTGTAACGGCTGCTTCTCTCTTCGTCTTTGATTCAGTTCCCGCATCGTGTTTTCAATTTCCGTGACATTTCCACGGTCAAATGCAAAAAGTGCCCACAACACCAGAAGTTCTTCCCTCTGGACGCGGCTGCTGCGATACCCTAGCTGCAACTCCTCTCTTGTCAGATACTTTTGCGTATTATCCGGCAAAAAAACCATTGCCCCAAGAATACAATCCTTAATCTCACCGCCGTATGCGCCTGCATTCATAGTCACAGCGCCACCAAGTGTTCCCGGAATCCCACCTGCAAACTCAAATCCTGTCAGAGATTCCTTTGCCACTTTGCCTGCCAGCACCGAAAGCATGATTCCGCTGCCTGCAAAGACAAGTGTTTTTTCCAAAAGCCCGGTGTCCTTTACCTGCTTTGCAAAGGATTCCCGCAAAGGATCACCCGGCTGCATGATATAGCATGCATCGATCGGTGTTTTTCCCTCCGCTTCCACGTTCTCTTTTTTTCCTGTTTTATGGGTCGAAAGAATCACACCATCATATCCTTTGTCATACGCCAAAAGATTGCTTCCATTTCCCATAATGAAATATGGCATCTTTTCCTGTCTGACGTAAGATACTATTTCTACAAAATCTTCTATAAAATCAGGCGTAACAAAATACTTTGCGTTTCCTCCGATCCGAAATGTTGTATGCTTTGACAACGGCTCTTCGCAAAGTACATTTTCTTTTCCTGCTTTTTGATACAATTGTTCTATCTGAAACAAAATCCTTCCCCTCCATCTATCTTACTGCTCTTATTCATGCCCATTTTTTCATACTTCTATCAATCATAGCATACACAAATTTTTATTGCAACGCTAACAAAGAAAAAGGAGAATGACAGCATCCTGTTACCTTTTTCTGATAACAGAATATCTGCTCATTCTCCTGTCGCTTCCCGCCAATTTTCCGCTTATTATTTCATAATACCAGTACAAAATCTTTTTACTTGACCGCATCCTGTAAAATCGGACTATAGTTTACCATCGGCAGCGGATCTTTTCCGTCTGTTCCGGCATATATACCACTGAACTCACAGTCTCTGCTGCTGACAGAATTATCATCACTGATAAAATAGTAATGAAGCTTGACTCCGGTTTCGTCCCAGACGTCATCTTCCAGATACTTTCCTGTCGCATTGGAAAAGCTGTCATTGCCTCCCTTTTTCAAAAAATCATAGACCGCGGTATATTGTTTGCCATCATACCACAGATAGCAATACGCTGCAGAACCCTTCTCATCGTCCTTTAGCTCTGTCAGTACATTGTAGGAACCGATGATGATCGAGGCTGTCTCTCCTTTTTTGGTTTTCTCCTGAAACTCCTGCCACAGCTTCTTCTGCTTTTTACGGATTGCACTGCTGTCTGGCAGAGAATACTTCGATGCTTCTATGTACATATCCGTCCGCTTGCAGATCTCCCGATGGCTTCTCGGCAGGCTGCCAAGTTCCTTTTGCATGTTTTCCTGATCAGCCGGCTTTAACACCTTTTTCTTCGGAAGATTCTTCCCAAATTCGCAATATGTCAGTTGATTGACTAGAAGCTGCAGGGCAGATGCGCTAATTTCATAGTCCTTTCTATTTGCTCCGGCAATTGCCCCTGCTAATCCAGAATCTCCACACTCACTATCCTGCAGTCTGTTCCAGTCAAACTGCAGATTGACCGTCTTTGTCGTTGCCTTATACTGAACCTCTTGATAGTTCCACTGAATCACTTTTGTCTTCGGCATCAATGCCAACAGCAAAGCAGAATAATCAGCTGCCTTTTTTCTCATACTGTCCGGACGAACGATCCATCGGTCAAACGTAATGCGCAGTAATTCATCCTTCGTCCCGATTATCTGAAAAGTATATGTTCCAAAATCCTCTGAAATGACACTTCCTAACAATTCATCTATCTTTTGAAGCTTTTCCTTTTCTGAAATTTTCTCTCCATCCGCAACCCTCTGGTCATACAGGTCTTGCACCTGCTTTGTATAGTTTCCTCCCCGCTTCATCGGTGTAATGCTGTCCCATCTGCCTGACATACACAAAACAGCTGTAAAAAGTGCTACAAATATACCGGTTAACAGCATGCCACTTCCCGCTTTCCGATAGAACATACTATGACGGATGCGGTATTTCGTCGCATTCTTTCCAAATTGTACCTGATAGGCCGGAATCGATTTTTCCGAAGTGCTGGCAAACTGTAACAATAGCAGAGCATACTTTTTTCTTTCCTCGTAAGATATATCTTTCAATACTATTTCATCACAAGCCAGCTCCATGTCATTGCATAAAAGCAGATATGCCAGCCACACAAGCGGATGGAACCAGTATATGATACAGATTGCAAAACAGATTTTTTTAAGCAATGGATCATGACGCTTTCCATGTGCTCTCTCATGTGCCAAAATATACTCTTCCTCTTCTGATGACATTCCAAACGGCAGATAAATTCTGGTGCAGATTCCTCCGACTACAAAAGCGCTTGAAATCCGGTCAGACAGATAAACGCCGTCCTCTCTGCGCACAGCAAAGCGAAGTCGGCGATGAAGCCGCACAGACGCTGCCAGTTGATATACGACCAATGCTACAATTCCAGACAGCCATACCATACACAAAAGCTGCATTGTTGAGAAGTGATATGGCTTCCCTGTTTTTCCTGTCCGAGAAATCACCTGTGTTGACTTAGCAGAATCCGTCTGCTCTGTATCTTTTAACGCTTCCTGTTTTTGCTTAGATACTACAGTCTTTTCTTCAGCATTTTTAATATTTCTGCTACTGTCCGATGTATTTTGAAATGCATCTTCCGTAAATTCCGTCACACGATTTCCTTCAAAAGCTGCCGGTAAAACAGAAAGCGGCAGCTGAACCGGACAGATCAGACGTATCCATACAACAAGCCAAAGGCAGCACATAAGTGCACTCGATATCCGACGGATTCCCAGTCGCAATATACAGATCATAAGCACCACCGGAATCACCAGCAGACTGCTTTTTACTATCCATTCAAACAAAAGCATCACCCACTCCATAGATCACCCCTCCTTATATGATTCGATCATCTGCTTTAATTCTTCTGCCTCTTGTTCTGAAATAGTCCTGCCCTTCATGAATGCAGCTAAAAAACCAGGTAAAGACCCCTCAAATGTTCTCTCTACAAAATAATCACTTTCCTGCTTCTCCACTTCCTGCTTAGAAATCAAGGACGTAACCGTTGCATTTTCATTTTTCAAAAATCCCTTTTGGCTCATTTTCTTGATCATCGTATACGTCGTAGACTTCTTCCAGCCAAGCTTCTCACTGCACAGCTGCACCAGTTTTCCGGAATTGACCGGCTCTGCCTCCCACACCACTTTCATAAAATAAAAATCGCTATCGCAAAGCTTAAAACTCATGTTTTCTCTCCTCCATATCAGGTCTATAATTATCATCCTGATATTAGTCTATAACACCCGACCTCCCCTGTCAAGCCGGAAACTTTTGTTTCCTATAAAAAAAATCGCTAAACAAAATCTGTTTAGCGATTTATAATACGTGCGCGAGAAGATTCGAACTCCCGGCCTTCTGATCCGTAGTCAGACGCTCTATCCAGCTGAGCTACGCGCACATTCTTTTGTTCGTTTGCTCTCAAGCACCGAACGAGTTATATTATATGACACTTTTTTTGAAAATGCAAGTACTTTTTTCAATATTTTTAATTTTTTTTAAAAAACATAACATTCATGCTGCTGATCTTCTTTGAAAGCCTGCTATTTTACATAGCAAAACAGCTATTTGCAGTATTAAACTTTCTGTCACAGATTTATCTGCAAGCAGCAACATTTTCCGCAAATAGCTGTCTATCCTGTTATTGCGTAAAGCTTAGATCAAGCTTTCATATAACTTTGTAATATCCTCTACAGATGTTTCCTTTGGATTACCCGGTCTGCAGGCATCATCATAAGCAGACTGTGCAAGGAACGGAATATCCTCTTTCTTTACGATTTCTTTTAAGTCAGCCGGAATTCCAACATCCTTTGAAAGCTGCTTTACAGCATCTACTGCTGCCTTGCGATACTCTTCCTGTGACATCTTTTCCGTGCCTTCTACACCCATTGCTTTGGCAATATCACGATACTTCTCACCTGTAGCATCTGCATTGTATTCCATGACAGTAGGTAAAATGATCGCATTGGCAACACCATGTGGTGTATCATACAATGCACCCAAAGGATGTGCCATAGAATGAACGATTCCAAGACCTACATTGGAAAATCCCATGCCGGCAACATACTGACCAAGAGCCATGCCTTCCCGGCCTTCCGGTGTGTTATCCACCGCTCCACGAAGGGAACGTGATATAATCTCTATTGCTTTCAGATGGAACATATCAGATAACTCCCATGCACCTGCTGTAATATAACCTTCAATCGCATGTGTCAGAGCATCCATACCTGTAGCTGCCGTTAATCCCTTCGGCATAGATGACATCATGTCCGGATCAATAAATGCAACAACCGGAATATCATGTGGATCTACGCAGACCATCTTACGGTTTTTCTCTGCATCTGTAATAACATAGTTAATCGTTACCTCTGCTGCCGTACCTGCTGTTGTTGGTACTGCAAAAATCGGAACAGCTTTATTCTTTGTATCAGCAACACCTTCCAGACTGCGTACATCTGCAAATTCCGGATTATTGATAATAATACCGATTGCCTTTGCTGTGTCCATAGAAGAACCACCACCAATAGCAATCAGATAATCTGTCTTTGCATTTTTAAAAGCTTCTACACCTGTCTGTACATTTTCAATCGTTGGATTTGGCTTAATGTTAGAATATAATTCATATGCCAGTCCGCTCTTCTCCAATACATCCAATACCTTCTTGGTTACTCCAAACTTTACGAGATCCGGATCAGAACATACAAATGCTTTCTGAAATCCCCTTGCCTTTGCCTCATCTGCAATACTTTCGATTGCATGTGCTCCATGATACGAAGTTTCGTTTAATATAAATCTGTTCACCATAAATTAAAAAGCCTCCTTTTGTAGTAATTCATAACTCTATGCCTAAGAAGAAAACACTGTCTTTAACAGACAAGCTTTATGCCAAAAATAAAATTATAAGGGTTTCAATCGCATAACAACTTCAAGCATACCGTTATGATAAAAGTATCAAGTTAGTATTATTTTATATTTTTCTACTGAACTTTCCAAAACTTATAGTTATATTATACTATATATCTTCTGTTTTTCAATAGCTTATATTGCATTTTACACAATTTTCATACTTATAACTTTTATTTTATGTGCACTTCATACAATGGTTTTAAAAGAAACGCCATGTTTTGATAGGTTTCCTATAACGCAAGAAAGAGTTTCCTATAAATCAAAAAGAGAATGCTTGTGTGAGCACTCTCTTTTACCCTTTTCCATATGAAACCGCGTGTCTTTTTGACATTTCTTTGCGGATTAAATGTATTACTGTTATATTACAGCAAAGCCAGTATGTTGCATGCAATCAGTGAAAATACGGCTGATGTGCCTACAACAACGGCATTGGAGCATTTCTTCTTCCATATTAATGTCATACCAATTAAATAGGTTACAAGCATCACGCCAAGAGAAGCACCTGCTCCCATGCCGGCTGACACTTCTACTGCTGCGCTCTGACGTATCAGCGACAGGATAACTGTAACCAAAAGTCCTGAGATGATTGGTTTGATCATTTTGGATAATAGAAGAAAAATATTTAAATTCTTAAATCTCTGGAATACATAATGTCCCAGGCAGAACACTCCACCGGAGGCTGCCACACTGCTTGCATATCCCAAAATTGCCAGAAAAACCCCGTTAATATGACTGTTTCCTACAGCATATCCGATATAATATCCTATACCGGTCAAAGTCTTACATAAGATGGAACCCGGCAAAAGATTTACCATCGGTACGATCTTTCCATAAAAAATATCTTCTGTGATCATTCCGGTATCTACCATCAGACCATCCGCTACGATCAGGTACGCATCTCCTCCACCAAAAGAGATCAGAGAAGAAAAGATACCGCGAAGCATAAAAAACAGACTGTCCTTTGTCACCCAGAGTGCCGGCAAAGCACATATTACCGCAAATAAAATCCAACTGCCAACTTCTCTGCCTAGCTTTTTTCCGGACACCTTTTTAGTTTCTTCCTGAAACAAGCTTCTTAAAAATCCCCAGGACGCCAAAGCGATCATTGCCGTATTGACTGCCAGATCTACCCATTTATTCTGTATCAGATGCATATTGCCATGTGAGCATAAGAATAATGCTACAAGTACAGCCGTGACCGGAATATTAACCAGATTAAAGACACCTCTTGTATAAAATACAATAAAAAATGCCAGTGCAAGTACCTGAATGGTAGAAAGGGCAAACACTGGTTCCATGTTTAGTCCAAGCATCTGATACAGGCTTTTTCCGATTGTTAAAATGATAACACCAACAATAAGAGATACTGTAAAAACCGCCTGCCGTCTTGTAGCATGAAATGCTTCCTTTATCGTCTTGATGATATAACCTGTCAGCATGCAGGATATAAATGCCGTAAGTCCGATCGACAAAAAAGAAATCTGATGCAGAGCAACATTTTCTACCGCATTGAGCACCGTAAGAAACAAAAGTGTCAATAACGCACCCGGAAAAGACATTGCAAGGGCAGCACCAAACATTCCTTTGATGCCATAACACTGTTTTCCAATTCCGGCCGCAATCTCCATCGGAAGAGCCCCCGGTGTGATACTTGCTACGATCACATCCTTATCATAATCCTCCTTAGAAACCAGCTTCTGCTGATCTACCACTTCCTGCTCAATAACCGGAATCAATGCACTGCCGCCACCAAAACCAATAAAACCAATCTTTAGCATGGCAGCATATAATTTGCTCTGTCCACTCTTTCTTTTTTCCATTGCCTGTGTCTCCTGTCCTCCAATGCATATCTGCTCCATCGCCCACATCTCCTGTCTTTCCGTGTATCTTATCTTTCTGTCTGCCACCATAATTTACAGGCAGACAGAAAGCATCTATGCACCTTTTTCATATAAACATACTTTGTTAATATGTTTATATGTTAGTATCATAACACGTTATAAATATTTTTTCAACTGTGTAATGAGATATTCGACAGATTCTTCGATAGACTGACCGGTCGTATCAACCACGATCTCCGGTTTTTCGGGCGCTTCATACGGACTGGAGATTCCGGAAAAGTTTGGAATTTCGCCTTTTCTTGCCTTTTGATACAAACCTTTTACATCTCTTTTTTCGCACTCTTCGAGCGGTGTTGCCACATAGATCTCAATGAAATTTTCTTCCCCGATCACCTCTCTGGCACTACGGCGGTCACGCACAAATGGAGAAATAAAGGAAGTTAACACGATCAAACCGGCATCGTTCATTAATTTTGCGACCTCGGAAACACGACGGATATTTTCAATACGATCTGCCTCTTTAAAACCAAGATTTTTGTTTAGTCCCATGCGGACATTATCGCCATCCAGAACCATCGTATGTTTTCCGTCTGCATAAAGACGTTTTTCCAATTCATTTACTAACGTTGACTTTCCTGACCCTGATAACCCCGTAAGCCAGATAGTCTTTGGTGTCTGCCCCTTTTGCTGTGCTCTTAACTCTCTTGTCACGTCCATCGCATGCCAGGTAAGATTTCCTTCTCTTCGCAGCATATGCTCTACGATACCACAGGCAGAAGTCATATTGGTAAGACGATCGATCAGAATAAACCCACCAAGCTCCTTATGGTCTTTAAATGCTGTAAACGCAATAGATTCCGAGCAACTAATGTCGCAGACAGCAATTTCATTTTTAAACAGCTTTTCTGTCCGGATCTGCTGTCCTGTATTGACATCAATCTGGTATTTGATCTTCATGACAGTAGCAGGAACCATCTGCGTGCCAAGCTTCAAATAGTAGCTTTTGCCCTCAACAAGCTTCACATCATCCATCCATAAAAGCTTTGCCGTAAACATCTTCCCCACATAAACAGACAGATCACGCACCATAACACATCCTCTGGACACATCAATCTCACGATCAAGCTGAACAGTCACTGCCTGTCCCTTCCATGCACTGTCTGCCTGCTGATCCATGTTGGAAATAGCTGTCACTTTGGCTTTCGTATCATTTGGCAGTATCGTGACCTCATCTCCCACAAAGACTTCACCAACCTCTACCTGTCCCTGAAAGCCGCGGAAGGAATGATTTGGTCTGCTGACACGCTGAATAGGCAGTGCAAATCCCTCTGTATCCTGCTCATCTTCTATATCAATCTCTTCCAGATATGCTAAAAGCGTCTTTCCGGTATACCATGACATATGTACAGAAGCGGTTGTAATATTATCTCCTACTGTCGCAGACACTGGAATGCTATAGAATGACTGAAACGAATACTCTCTTGTCATCTCCTTAATCTGCTCACAGATCTGCTCGTAAGTCGTCTGATCATACTCAGCAAGATCCATTTTGTTGATTGCATAGACCACATGCTTAATCCCCATCAGGGCGCAGATGCGCGTATGACGTTTTGTCTGCAGCAACAGTCCCTTTGTTGCATCTACCAAAATAACGGCAAGATCGGCAAAAGATGCTCCAACCGCCATATTTCTGGTGTATTCTTCATGTCCCGGTGTATCGGCAACGATAAAGCTTCGCTTTTCTGTTGTAAAATACCGATATGCAACATCTATCGTGATTCCCTGCTCGCGCTCTGCCATCAGACCGTCTAACAGAAGGGAATAGTCCATTTTCCCGTCATTGCTTCCTACTTTACTATCTAACTCCAATGCTTTTTCCTGATCTGCAAAGATTAACTTGGCATCGTACAGCATATGACCGATCAGCGTAGACTTTCCATCATCTACACTGCCACATGTAATAAATTTTAATAAACTCTGCATTAAAAATATCCCTCTCTCTTTCTTCTCTCCATACTACCTGCTGCTTCATTGTCTATAACACGGCTTGTCCGCTCTGAAGATACGGCACTTAACGTTTCATCAATAATCTCATCAAGTGTTACAGCTGTCGATTCCACACCACCGGTCAGAGGATAACAGCCTAATGTCCGGAAACGGATCATTTTATTCTGTACCTTTTCACCGGGCAAAAGCCGCATTCTGTCATCGTCTACCATGATAATATTGCCATCACGATACACAACCGGCCGCTCTTTTGCAAAATAGAGAGGAACAATTTCAATGTTTTCCTGTCTGATATACTGCCAGATATCCTTCTCTGTCCAGTTAGAAAGAGGGAATACTCTAATACTCTCTCCCTTAAAGATTTTCGTATTGTATAATTTCCACATTTCAGGGCGCTGATTTTTCGGGTCCCATGCCTGCTCGGCATTTCGGAAAGAAAAGATTCTTTCCTTCGCACGCGACTTTTCTTCATCACGCCGGCCACCACCAAAGGCAGCCGTAAAGCCATACTTGGTTAACGCCTGCTTCAGTGCCTGCGTTTTCATAATGTCTGTGTAAGCAGAACCGTGATCAAACGGATTTATCCCCTGTCGAACCCCTTCTTCGTTTGTGTAAACAATCATGTCTAAGCCATATTTTTTTGCAATATGATCCCGAAACGCTATCATTTCCTTAAATTTCCATGTCGTGTCAATATGCATGAATGGAAATGGCGGCTTTTCCGGATAAAACGCCTTCAGGGCTAAGTGCAGCATAACAGAGCTGTCCTTGCCTATTGAATACAACATGACCGGTTTTTCACATTCGGCGGCTACCTCACGAATAATATAGATTGCTTCCGCCTCCAATTTTTGTAAATGGGATAACTGCTTCATCTTTCCTCCATTCTCTGCCGGATATCCCTGCTGTGAATGGAAGAAAAATATTTGTCTCATTTCGTTTACTTCTTACTCTTCTACTACTCTGATATCATTTTTCAATCGATGCACAACATCCCGGCTTTCAACCAAAACACTATATTCGTCTTTTGCAAGTCCCGTCAGTGATATTGCCATCGGAAAACGGCTTTTTCCTATAATTTTCATACCTGTATAGTCTTGAACATAACAATGCTTCTTGCCTGCCAGATAAATACGCGATACTCTTCCCGGAAGAATATATCCGATAAACAGATCATCACATAAACGTACATTGCCAAAATAGGCCCGATTGATCGGTTCATCCTTTTCAGGCGGAAGTTCCCCCGTAAATACTTCCGGCGATGTGATCGTCCCAAACAAAACATCGTGAGAGAATGGAATCGGTTTACAAAACTCCAGAATATCCGGTTTAAACAGCCATACTTTATTGGCGGCTTTATTAACCAGCCTTTTCGTCATCACATTGCCTGCCATGTCTGTTTCTACCAGCTCTGCCTTCTTGCCTTCTACACCTGACTGCTCCACATTGCTGCATGAAAGGATACACTTGTCATCTGTCGAATGAACTCTGTTATCTGAGCCATCCCGGAAATCCTTGTCCATTCTTCCTGCTACATCGATAAACGCAGTTCCTCTGTCTGAGGTTTCTTCTGTCTTTTTCGGAAGCTTCTGCATTTCTTTTACTTCACCGCTTGTCAGATTCAGTTCAATAATCTTTCTCTGACTCTCGTCCTCTCCGCAGGAAACACGAAGATATAACAGTTCTCCATACTGCGCTACCACATTTAACACAGAATAATCAATCAAAAATGTCCGGTATACACGTCCCAAATAGTCCATTTCATGAAATCTGCAGGATTTGATCTGACCGATTCCATTCATACGGTTCGCTGTTCTGTCTTCGTACAGAAAATGACCATTGGCAAGCGGAAGCATGCCAACATTCGTTGTCCAAAGCTGAATCGAATAACGGATTGCTCCATTGCGATCGATGGCAAATGGACTATACGACGCTCCGTTTAATAGAATAAAGGAAAAATATGACATTTTTTTGTCCTGCTGCTCAATTTTTAAATCTTTTAACTTTGCAGGTGTATCTGATACATACAGACGAAGCATACGGCGCTTGATCACTGTCCCCTCTGTATCTATCATCTCAAGCTCCACCCTGTTATTACGCTCCAGATAGAGCCCCAAAACAGGGACACGATGTCTTTTCGTATATTCTGTTTCCGCTATGAAGTCAGCCTCCGGTGTATCTCCGATCACACGATAACGGATCTTTGTTTCCTTCGATGAATTAAATAATAAAAGTGCTGACTGTTTCACAACATCATATGGGTTTGGTATCACTAACAGATGTTGAAAGGTATACAAATGTCTATCCAGTATCTTTTCAAAGGCATAATCACGCGTCTGTGATAAATATGCCTGCTGTGGTACTTTTCGAAAGGCTGAACGGATTCTTCTCGGCCCCTCTGCCATAACTTCCTTCTCATAATCTCTATCCAGCTTTCGAAGATCACTCTCGCTGTACGTTATCTTCGTTCCCCGCCTGACATTCACAAAATATTTTTGAAAGAATCCCATAATCATCCTCATTTCTGCACACTTTACTTTGCCGCGTATCATCCGTGCGCCTGACATACGCTTTTTCTCTTATGCTTATCCTGTTTTTAATACTCTGCTACAGCTTCATCGTCAACTGAATCCTCTGCTTTTGCAGATCAACGCTCATAACCTTTACGTCTACAATATCTCCGACGCTCACAACCTCTAACGGATGTTTCACAAACTTTTTATCGGAAAGCTGGGAAATGTGTACCAGACCATCCTGATGAACCCCGATATCTACAAACGCACCAAAATCAATAACATTTCGCACTGTTCCCTTTAATATCATGCCCTCTTTCAGATCCTTCATTTCCAAAACATCGGTACGAAGAATCGGCTTTGGCATTTCATCACGCGGATCTCGTGCCGGCTTTTCAAGTTCCTTTAAGATATCTTCTAAGGTGATCTCACCGATACCAAGCTCTGCTGCCATTGCTTTCTTATCTTTTACGCGCTGTGCCAGACCAGAAGCTTTCTTACCTTGCTTCTTCGGTGTCTCGTCAAGTGAAATTCCTGAGTCACCAAATGCTTTTGCAAATGCAGCACCAAACGCTGTGTTCATATTTCTTACATTAAACTCTTTTTTCTTTTCCTTTTTCTCCTGCTTCGGCTTTTGTGCCTGCTTTGCAGCCTCACTCTGAACCTTCTTCACATCCTCCATCGTAAGCTTAAGCTTTGCTAAAAGTTCATTTGCAGCTGCGTAGGATTCCGGATGTACACTCGTTGCATCCAAAGGATTATCTCCATTTAAAATTCTCATAAAGCCGGCGCACTGTTCAAATGCCTTCGGTCCAAGCTTTGGCACCTTTAACAGCTCTTTTCTGCTGGTAAATCTGCCATTTTCCTCACGATAAAGAACAATATTTTTGGCAACTGCTTTTGAAATACCCGCAATATATTCTAATAAAGAAGCAGATGCCGTGTTGACATCCACACCAACCTTATTCACACAGTCTTCTACCACACCGGACAATGTTTCTGAAAGCTTTTTCTGGTTCATATCATGCTGATACTGTCCGACACCGATTGACTGTGGATCAATCTTTACCAGTTCCGCCAGCGGATCCTGCAATCTTCTGGCAATGGAAGCAGCACTTCTCTGACCAACATCAAAATTAGGAAACTCTTCCGTAGCAAGCTTACTTGCAGAATAAACAGATGCTCCTGCCTCATTTACAATTATATACTGCACCGGTTTTGCAATTTCTTTCAACATTTCTGCAATAATCTGTTCTGATTCACGCGAAGCCGTTCCATTTCCCACAGAGATCAGGGAAATGTCATACTGATCGATCAGTTTTTTGACAACACGCTTAGTTTCTTCTACCTTATTCTGTGGAGCTGTCGGATATACTACCGTAGTATCTAACACCTTTCCTGTCGGATCAACTACGGCTAACTTACATCCGGTACGAAATGCCGGATCCCAGCCAAGAACTGTCTTTCCGGCAATCGGTGGCTGCATCAGAAGCTGTTCCAAGTTCTTGCCAAACACCTTGATCGCACCATCCTCTGCCTTTTCTGTCAGGTCATTGCGAATCTCTCTTTCGATTGCCGGTGCAATCAGGCGCTTATAGCTGTCCTCTGCTGCTTCCAATAAGATTGCTTCCGTATATTCATTCTCCTTAGTCACAAGCTTTTTCTTTAGATACTGTAAGATTCTCTCCTCCGGTGCCTCAAGCTTTACAACCAGAAACTTTTCCTTTTCTCCACGGTTCAGCGCTAATACGCGATGACCGGCAATCTCCTTAACCGGCTCCTGATAATCATAGTACATCTCATAGACAGACTGTGCTTTTTCATCCTTTGCTGTCGATAAGATACGTCCCTCTTCAAACGTAATATTTCGAATGTATGTGCGATGCTGTGCATTGTCAGAAATTTCTTCTGCAATGATATCCTTTGCCCCGTCAATGGCAGCCTGCACATCCAAAACTTCCTTTTCAGCAGAAACATATTTCTCTGCTTCCTTTGAAACAGGCTCTGTCGTCTTCTGCTCCATGATAAAGGATGCAAGTCCTTCCAGTCCCTTTTCCTTTGCGATCGTTGCACGCGTTCTTCTCTTCGGACGATATGGACGGTACAGATCATCAACCAACACCTGCGTCTGCGCAGCTACGATCTGTGCCTTCAACTCTTCTGTCAGTTTCCCCTGTTCCTCAATGCTTGCCAAAACCTGTTCTTTCTTTTCTTCCAGATTTCGCAGATAAACCAATCTCTCATGAAGATTTCGAAGCTGTTCATCATTTAAAGAGCCATGCGCCTCCTTACGATAACGCGCAATAAACGGGATTGTATTTCCCTCATCGATCAATTTGACAGTAGCCTCCACCTGCCATAATTTGATATCCAGTTCCTGAGCAATCTGCTGATTGATATCCATAGTTACCTCCGTCTTTGTTAAGAAAAAAGGGCAGCTTTCTATCAGCCGCCCTTTTCTTACTTTTTATCTATCAAATTTTCCGCGACAACAATTATTTTTCAAGAGAAAATGCATCATGTACAGCCTGTGCTGCATCTTCTGTATACTTCTCATCGATCAGAACCGTAACACGAATCTCAGATGTTGAGATCTGACGAATGTTTACGCCTGCATCATAAAGTGCCTCAAACATCTTAGCTGCTACACCAGGATTTGACATCATACCTGCTCCTACAACAGATACCTTTGCTACATTCTTTGTTACCGCAATATTTTCACACTTTAAGCTTGTATTTCTATGACGTTCCAATGTTTCAAGTGCAACATCTGCCATATCTTCTGTAACAGTAAAACAGATATCCTGTGTTTCATTGTGTTCTACAGACTGTAAGATCATATCTACATTTACCTTGTGATTGGCAAGATGCTGGAATAACTTGAAAGCCACACCCGGCTTATTCTCTAATCCCTCTACTGCAAACTGTGTTACGTTTTTATCTGTAGCAACTCCACTAACTAACATTTTCTCCATTTTACTTTCCTCCTTTACAACTGTTCCTTCACTTGTATTTAAACTTGATCGAACTACTAACTGCACACCGTATTTCTTTGCCATCTCAACGGAACGATTATGAAGTACTCCCGCACCAAGACTGGCAAGTTCGAGCATCTCATCATATGTGATCTCATCTAACTTACGGGCAGAAGGCACTACACGTGGATCTGCTGTGAATACACCATCAACATCCGTATAGATCTCGCAGGCATCTGCATGAAGTGCTGCTGCCAATGCTACTGCTGTCGTATCAGAACCACCACGGCCTAATGTTGTAAAGTCATCATATTTGCTGATACCCTGAAATCCGGTAATTACTACAATTCGGCGATTGTCTAACTCAAAATTAATACGCTGTGTATCAATTCTCTTTAATCTTGCATTTCCATAATCTTCTGTGGTATGCATTGCCACCTGAAAAGCATTTAAAGAAACTGCTGGTACTCCTAAGGAATCCATCGCCATTGCCATAAGTGCAACCGATGTCTGTTCACCCGTTGTCAAAAGCATATCTAATTCACGTTTGGAAGCCTTTGGATTAATATCCTTTGCCATTTCAAGCAAAACGTCTGTCTGCTTTCCCATTGCAGATAGAACTACAACTACCTGATTTCCCTTCTGATAGTCCTCAATGCAACGCTTTGCAACATTAAAGATTCTCTCTTTATTGGCAACGGAAGTGCCGCCAAATTTCTTTACTATTAACATATTGTCCTCCTTGTCTGTACCTGCATTTCTGCGTTTCTGCATTATGTCAAGGTATTATCTATTACTTTTCACAGGTATCTGTAAATGGTAATCATTCTTTTTCTAATAATTTACTCATAAGTGTATATCCCTGTTCCACTACATTGCCACTTTTTGCAGCATCTGCTTCATTATACAGACCATCAAATTTCTTATCTACTCTGCTGTCATAAAGCATGTACGGAACCGGATCAGATGTATGGGTACGGCATGCGATCGGAGTCGGATGATCCGGCATAACAAGCATGCGGAAATCTTCCCCGGATTTTTCCATCTTATCTACAACTGTAGCAAGCACTCTGCTATCCAGATATTCAATGGCTTTTACCTTGCGCTCCAGACTTCCCTGATGTCCCATTTCATCCGGTGCTTCCATGTGAATATATACAAAGTCAAAGTCATCCTCTAACAATGCCTTCACTGCGGCATCTGCTTTTCCTTCCCAGTTTGTTTCCAATGTACCGTTTGCTCCCGGCACATCAATGTTTGTCATCTGCGCACCAACGGCGATTCCCTTCAAAAGATCTACAGCAGAGATCATGGCTCCCTTTTTATGGAATTTGCCCTCAAAGGAATCTAAAATTGGTTTTGTTCCGGCTCCCCAGAACCAGATAGAGTTTGCTTTGTTCAATCCTTTCTTGGCACGCTCTACGTTAAGAGGATGATTATTTAAAATATCATAACTCTTTTTCATCATCTCACGAAGCTTTTCATCAGCCGGCAGATACTGACCGATCACTTTTCCTAACACGTCATGAGGTGGTGTCAGTTCCACTACTTCGCCCTTATCCCAGATGGTAAGGTGACGATAGCTTGTACCTACATAGTATTGATAAATATCACTGTTTAATTCCTTTTGGATCGCTTCCATTAAAATTGCAGCATCTTCTGTTGAAATTTCACTGGAACTATGGTCGATGATCGTCTTTTCTTCATATGGAAGATCATCATCCGATACTGTAACAATATTGCAACGGATCGCAATATCTGTATCTTTCATCGGAACACCGATGCTTAATGCCTCCAGTGGTGAACGGCCTGTATAGTATTTCTTTGGATCGTATCCAAGCACTGCCAGATTAGCAGTATCACTTCCCGGTTTCATTCCTTCCGGAATCGTATGAGCCAGTCCTACTTCTGATTTTCCGGCTAAAGCATCCATCGCCGTAGTCTTTGCATACATCAGAGGTGTTTTGCCACCAATCTCTTCAATCGGCTCGTCTGCCATTCCATCGCCTAACACAACAATGTACTTCATTTTTTCCTCTTTTCTGCGCGTATTTTAAGTGAAGCGCCTTTGATTTATTCTTATGCTGTCTGCAGCTTTCCTAAGCTGTAGCCTTTATGCATCAAAACGGATTTTATTGATGATATCTAACTCTTTTTCTGCTGCATCGTAAACAGCCTCTGCAATCTCTTCTGTTACAAATGCATATTCATCACTGTAACCGACATCTACAGCTGTTACCTTTCCAAACAATGTATTGACCTTATCCTCTAACTGTTCCTTTGTACCGCGGACACGGACAAAGAACTTGGATTCCACTTCATCCATCGGTAACAGTGCAAGCTTTTCATGTGACCATAATGTCTTCATGTTTACATTGATATGCTTTGCCTCGTCCATGATATCAGACACAACTGCACTTGCTGTTGCAAGCTTTCCTGCACCCTGACCATAGAACATAACGTCACCAACCATGTTACCCTTTACTAAGATAGCATTAAACACACCATCTACGCTATATAAAGGATGAGAAGATGTGATAAGCTTTGGTGCTACCATTGCAGACACCTTATCTCCTACCTTCTTGCTGGAACCAAAGATTTTCACCTTAGCGCCTAACTTCTTCGCATATTGAATATCACGGTCTGTAATCTTTGTGATTCCTTCTGTATAAATATCCTCAAAGTCAAGCTGCTTGCCATAAGCAAGAGAAGTAAGGATTGCAATCTTACGACATGCATCATATCCCTCTACATCGGCTGTCGGATCTTTTTCTGCATATCCCTTATCCTGTGCATCCTTTAACACGGAATCAAAGTCAGAGCCCTGCTCCGTCATTTCTGTCAAAATATAATTTGTTGTTCCATTTAAGATACCGGAAATCTCTAAGATTTCATCCGGTGCAAGCGAAATCTTTAATGGGCGGATAATAGGAATACCACCGCCAACACTTGCTTCAAACAGGAAGTTTACATTCTTTTCCTGTGCGATTGCCAAAAGCTCCGGACCATATGCGGCAACCAGTGCTTTGTTCGATGTGCAAACGCTCTTTCCACTCTCTAAAGATGCTTTTACAAATTCGTAGGCAGGATGGAGTCCTCCCATCGTTTCGACTACGATCTGTACCTCAGGATCGTTCTTTACTTCTTCAAAATCATGAACGATAATATCCTGCACGGGATCTCCCGGAAAATCTCTCAGATCAAGAACAGACTTTACCTGAATATCCTCACCGGTTCTCTTTGTTATCAGTGCTGCGTTCTCCCTCAAAATCTCTACAACTCCTGATCCAACTGTACCGTAGCCTAATACACTTACCTTTATCATGTTTTTCCTCCTTCGCTGCCTGTCATTTTATTTTATCTGCATCTTTGCAGATACGATAGCATCCATTTATTTTGTAATCCAAGCCAGATATGCGTTAATAAACGGATCAATATTTCCATCTAACACACCCTGTACATTGCTGACTTCTGCATTTGTCCGATGATCTTTTACCATAGTATATGGCTGCATAACATAAGACCGGATCTGACTGCCCCAGCCAATCTCCTTTGCCTCTCCGCGGATTCCATTTGCCTTGTCAAGCTGTTCCTGCTGCTTTAACATATAAAGCTTTGCCTTGAGCATCTGCATGGCTTTATCTTTATTCATATGCTGGGAGCGCTCATTCTGACACTGTACTACAATTCCGGTCGGGAAATGTGTAATACGGATGGCAGAGGATGTTTTGTTGATATGCTGTCCACCCGCTCCGCTGGAACGGTATGTGTCGATTCGGATATCATCATCTGCGATCTCAACATCTAAGTCTTCTTCAATATCCGGCATAACATCACATGATACAAAGGATGTCTGCCTTTTACCTGCGGCATTAAACGGTGAAATGCGCACCAGACGGTGTACACCATGCTCGGATTTCAGATAACCATATGCATTGATACCGTTGATCTGCAGCGTTACCGACTTAAAGCCTGCTTCATCACCATCTAAGAAATCAAGCATCTCAACCTGAAAGCCCTTCTTCTCTGCCCATCTCTGATACATTCTGCATAACATGCTTGCCCAGTCACAGCTTTCCGTACCGCCTGCACCTGCGTGCAAGGTAAGGATTGCGGAATCTTTGTCGTACTCTCCACTTAATAATGTTTCGATACGAAGCTCCTCAAACTGCTCTTCAAATGCAGTAAGCGACGACTGTATCTCTTCCACGAGTTCGGCATCGTTTTCTTCCTCACCAATCTCGATCAGTGTCAGCATATCTTCGCGGTCACTGCAAAGTGTTTCATACCGCTCGATCACTGTTTTTAATTTCTTTGTTTCTTGAACTACTGCTGTCGAACTCTCCGGATCATCCCAGAATCCCGGTTCTTCCATTGTCTTTTCTAATTCTTCAACCCTGTCTTTTTTATTAGCGAGGTCAAAGTGAGTTCCCCATTTCAAGCAGTGGTTTCTCGTAGTCGGATAATACCTGTTTCATATTATCAAACTCTACCATCAACTCACCTCTTTCTATATCCGGTCTGCATCTCTCAAAATGCAGACCGGCTTTCTCATCATCTTACCAAACCTTTTTATCTGGTGCAAATAGAAATAATTAGACAATTTCAACTATTTTCTATACAAATTGACAAGAATCTATACTGATCACCTAAAATCAGATACGTTTTCCACAGCACATCTTGTACTTCTTGCCACTTCCACATGGACAAGGATCATTTGGCTGTACTTTTCTTCCCTCGCGCTTCTTCGGTGCAGCTACGGCAGAATCGTCCTTATTCGTTCCTGTCACCTTTGCTACCTGCTCACGCTCTACCTTCTGCTCAATCTGAACATGCATCAGCGCTTTCACCGTTTCCTCTGAGATTGCATCGATCATCGCATTGAACATATCAAAACCCGCAAACTTATATTCTACAACCGGGTCTCTCTGTCCAAATGCCTGCAGACCGATTCCCTGACGAAGCTGATCCATATCATCAATGTGATCCATCCACTTATGGTCGATCACTTTCAAAAGGATAATGCGCTCCACTTCACGGATCTGATCCGGATCAGGGAACTCTGCTTCTTTTGCTTCATACACTTTTACAGCTTCTTCCTTCAACTGCTGTAAAAGCTCATCCTTCTTCATATGCTTCATCTGCTCATCTGTCAGAGTGATTCTTGGCATTGGAATGATTGGACGAAGAACATTGTTCAATTCATCCAGATCCCACTCTTCCGCTGCCGAATCTGCATTAATGATCGCATCTACCACACGCTCTACCACCTCTGTGATCATCTTGTAGATTGTATCACGCATGCTCTCGCCGTCTAATACTTTACGGCGCTCTTTGTAGATTACCTCACGCTGCTCATTGTTGACACGGTCAAACTCCAGAAGGTTTTTACGGATACCAAAGTTATTTCCCTCAATCTTCTTCTGCGCACCTTCGATCGCATTGGAAAGCATCTTATGTTCAATCTGCTCACCGTCCGGCATTGCCTCAAACAATCCCATCAAACGCTCTGAACCAAACAGACGCATGAGATCATCTTCCAGAGAAATATAGAAACGGGATTCACCCGGATCTCCCTGACGTCCGGCACGACCACGTAACTGGTTATCGATACGTCTTGACTCATGGCGCTCTGTACCGATGATCTTAAGACCACCTAACTCTTTCACACCTTCGCCAAGCTTGATATCGGTACCACGACCTGCCATGTTGGTTGCGATCGTAACAGCACCCATCTGACCGGCATCTGCGATGATCTCAGCCTCCAACTCATGGAACTTCGCATTTAAGACCTTGTGCGGGATTCCCTTCTTTTGCAGCTTATGGCTCAGATATTCTGATGTTTCGATCGTAATCGTACCAACCAGAACAGGCTGTCCCTTCGCATGAGCCTGTGCAATATCTTCTACAACAGCATTAAACTTATCTTCTTTTGTCTTATAAACCACATCGTTATAATCGATACGTGCGATTGGAAGGTTTGTAGGAACTTCAACAACATCCATTCCATAGATCTCACGAAATTCTTTTTCCTCTGTCAGGGCTGTACCTGTCATACCGGATTTCTTTTCATATTTATTAAAGAAGTTCTGGAATGTGATTGTTGCTAACGTCTTGCTTTCTCTCTTAACCTTTACATGCTCTTTTGCTTCGATTGCCTGATGAAGGCCATCAGAAAAGCGACGTCCCGGCATGATACGGCCGGTAAACTCATCAACGATCAGAACCTCATCATCATTGACCACATAATCCTTATCACGGAACATCAGTGAATGTGCACGAAGCGCAAGGTTAATGTTATGCTGCAGTTCCAGATTATCCGGATCAGCAAGATTGTCTACCTGGAAGAAACGCTCTGCCTTACGCACACCTTCCTCTGTCAGATTGACATTCTTATCCTTCTCATCTACAACATAATCTCCTGTTTCCTGCTCTTCCTCATTCATCAGGATATCCATCTTGGAAAGTTCCTTTGCCGTACCTCTTGTAAGCTGCTTTACAAAAATATCACATGCTTCATAAAGCTTTGTAGACTTTCCACTCTGTCCTGAAATGATCAATGGAGTTCTTGCCTCATCGATCAATACCGAATCGACCTCATCGATGATGGCATAATGTAACGAACGCTGTACCAGTTCTTCTTTGTAGACAACCATGTTATCACGCAGATAATCAAAACCTAATTCGTTGTTGGTTGCATACGTAATATCACAATTATATGCCTCACGTCTTTCGTCATTATTCATAGAATTTAAAATAACTCCGACTGTAAGACCTAAAAATTCATGAACCTTTCCCATCCACTCTGCATCACGCTTAGCAAGGTAATCATTGACTGTTACGATGTGAACACCCTTGCCCTCTAATGCATTCAGATATGCCGGAAGAGTTGATACCAATGTCTTACCTTCACCGGTACGCATCTCTGTAATACGTCCCTGATGTAAGATCACACCACCGATCAACTGTACACGATAGTGACGCATTCCCAGCACACGTGTGGCTGCCTCACGCACAGTCGCATATGCTTCCGGGAGCAGGTCATCTAATGTTTCTCCCTTTTCCAGTCTTTCTTTAAATTCCGGCGTTTTTGCCTGCAGCTGTTCATCTGTGAGCTTTTCAAACTCAGGCGCCAATGCCTCAATCTTATCAACAATAGGAAGAATTCTCTTTACCTCATGCTGACTGTGTGTTCCAAAAATTTTACCAAATAAACTCATGAATATCGCTCCTATAAAATCAATTAATTTTCCCTAAAAACATAAAAAAACGAAACCAAACTAAAGTATAGCATTAAACCTTGTGAGAAGCAAGTTTTTTAATATGCTGCTTTCCATCTGCTTTCCGCTTGATCATGTCGGGGCGCGGCACAGATAACCTTGTTCGCTCGTGACCTCCCCTTCATTCCCAAGCTTTTTCGCACTTCCTGCGAAAATCGCAGATGTTCCATCTGCTTTCCGCTTGGTCATGTCGGGGCGGTCAGGCTATTCGCCTTACAATACAAAAAAACTCCTCAGGTATTTGCAAGCAAGCTTGCAACACCTGAGGAGTTTTTTCATATTGCACGAGCGAACTGTGACTACGCTGTCGCAAACTGACTCTTATACAGTTCTGCGTAGAAGCCGTTTTTGGCTAAGAGTTCTTCGTGATTTCCCTGTTCTACGATATCTCCGTCTTTCATGACGAGGATGCTGTCTGCATCACGGATCGTGGAAAGACGATGGGCGATGACAAAGCTTGTTCTGCCTTTCATCAGGTTATCCATTGCTTTCTGTATACGGATTTCCGTATAGGTGTCTACCGATGAAGTTGCTTCATCCAGAATCAAAATACGATTATTTGCAAGAATTGCTCTTGCGATTGTAAGGAGCTGTTTCTGTCCTTGTGACACATTGCTTGCCTCTTCATTTAGTTCCATCTGATATCCACCCGGCAATGTACGGATAAAGCTGTCTGCATGGGCTGCTTTGGCTGCTGCTATAACTTCTTCGTCTGTGGCATCTAACTTACCATACCGTATATTTTCCATGATCGTTCCTTTAAAGAGCCACGTGTCCTGCAAAACCATACCAAATGCATCGCGAAGATCCCTGCGGTTAAAATCACGGATATCATGACCGTCTAGAAGAATCACACCGCTATTTACGTCATAGAAACGCATTAACAACTTGACAAGCGTTGTCTTTCCTGCACCTGTCGGGCCAACGATCGCAATCTTCTTTCCGGAATCTACATGTGTACTAAAATCCTTGATGATCGTCTGATTCTCTACATAGCCAAAACTAATGTGTTCAAAATCAACATTTCCATCTATCTGTTGTAATTTCACCGGATTCTCTGCAACCTGCTCTTCTTCCTCTTCTGCAAGGAACTCGAAGACACGTTCTGCTGCCGCTGCCATTGACTGCAGCATGTTTGTAACCTGCGCAATCTGCTGAACCGGCTGTGTAAACTGCTTTACATACTGAATAAATGCCTGAATATCACCTACCTGGATTGTTCCATTGATCGTAAGGAAACCACCTGCAATTGCAACACCTGCATATCCCAGATTACCGACAAACATCATGATCGGCTGCATCATTCCGGATAAAAACTGTGACTTCCATGCCGAATCATATAACACATCGTTTGTTTCCAAAAAGCTCTTTACCGCACTCTCTTCCTTATTAAATGCGCGCACTACATTGTGTCCGCCATAATTTTCCTCAATCTGACCGTTGATATGTCCTAAATACTCCTGCTGTGTCTTAAAGTACTTCTGCGACTTCTTTACCACAAAACTAATGAGTGCAACGGAAATCGGCAGGATTACAAGTGCGATCAAAGTCATCAATGGACTGATGGAAAGCATCATGATAAACACACCAATCAGCGTTGTAACTGATGTGATAATCTGTGTCACACTCTGGTTCAAGCCCATTCCCACACTATCTACATCATTTGTAATACGTGAAAGCACTTCACCGTATGTTCTGCTCTCAAAATACTTCATCGGCATACGATTGATCTTTTCTGAAATCTCTTTTCTCAGACGGTAACAGATCTTCTGGGTAATCCCTGTCATGATCCAACCCTGCAATGCATTAAGAATCGCACTGCATCCGTATAAACACAATACACTTACCAGAATCCAGCCGATCTTAGAAAAATCAATACCTCCGTTCCCCTGTATCTTGCGCATCAGACCTTCCGAAAGCTCTGTTGTTGCTTTTCCTAAGATTTTAGGTCCTGCCACATTAAAAATCGTGGAACCGACTGCAAACAAGGCAACAAAAATTAATCCAATTTTATAGTGTCCAATATAAGACATCATCTGACGGATGGTTCCTTTAAAGTTTTTTGCCTTTTCCGTTCCCATTGCGCCACCATGCATTCTCCTTGGGCCTCTCGGTTGACTATTACTCATAGCTTTCGTCCCCCTTTCCGCTTTCTGCAATCTGCTCCAGATCATATTGTGTAAGCTGTGAGGCTGCGATATCACGATACACACTGCAATTTTTCATCAGCTCCTCATGAGTACCAATGCCTGCCACTCTTCCTTCATCAAGAACAATGATCTGCTCTGCGTGCAGGATTGTGCTGATACGCTGTGCTACAATAAATACCGTAGCGTCTTTTGTCTTACCTGCCAGTTCTTTTCGCAATGCTGCATCCGTCTTGTAATCCAACGCCGAAAAGCTATCATCAAAAATATATATCTTAGGATCTTTGACAATCGCACGCGCAATCGAAAAACGCTGCTTCTGTCCTCCGGACACATTGGAGCCTCCCTGTGCGATTGGGCTGTCATATCCATCCTTCTTTCCATCTACGATTTCTTTTGCCTGTGCAATCGCAATGGCTTCTTCCATCTGCTCCTGCGTCGCATCTTCTCTGCCATACTTCAGATTTGAAGCAATCGTTCCGGAAAAAAGCACTCCCTTTTGCGGAACATAGCCAATCGCATCACGCAACGCATGCTGGGAAATATTTCGGATATCTTCTCCATCCACTGTAATTTTTCCCTCTGTCACATCATAAAATCTCGGAATCAAATTGATCAATGTCGATTTTCCACTTCCGGTTCCACCGATGATTGCCGTTGTCTGTCCCGGTTTTGCCGTAAAGGAAACATGTTCGATCACATTCTCATTTCCTCCCGGATATGCAAATCCGACATCGTGGAATGTGACTGTTCCCGTCTGTACGGAAAAATCTTTTTCTGCTGCTCCGGCTGCATCCTGTATCAAAACATCGGTTGCCAAAACTTCATCAATTCTCTCAGATGCTACTGCTGCACGCGGTGCCATAACCGACAGCATCGTCAGCATCAAAAACGCCATAACGATCTGCATAGAATATGTCAGAAATGCCGTCATCGTACCAACCTGAATCGTACCCTGATCAATCTTATCCGCAGATATCCATACGATCAAAATAGAAATTCCATTCATGATCAGCATCATACATGGCATCATAAAGGTCATAACTCTATTTGTAAACAGCATATTCTTTGTAAGTGCAACATTGGCATCCTCAAAACGTTCCTCTTCCTTTTTCTCCCTGCCAAAAGCACGGATAACGGAAAGTCCTGTCAGAATTTCTCTGGACACCAGATTAATGCGGTCTACCAAAGTCTGCATCTTCTTAAACTTCGGCATAGCAAGCTTTAACAAAAACATGACCACTACCAACAAAAGCACTACAGCCAATACAATGATCCATCCCATTCCTGATCCGGTCTGGATCACCTTGATAATTCCACCGATTCCTAAGATTGGCGCATAAATGATCATACGAAGCATAAGCGTTGTCACCTGCTGTACCTGCTGTACATCGTTGGTACTTCTTGTAATCAATGATGCAGTCGAGAACTGGTTCATCTCTGCATCCGAAAAGCGCATAACCTTTGAATAAATCTTTCCACGAAGATCACGTCCGATTCCTGCTCCGACCTGCGCAGCAAACAAGCACACAAGAATCAATGCTGCTGCCATAACAAGTGCAACTAAAAGCATCTTTGCACCTGCTACCCAGAGGTAATCTGTCTGCTTCTGATCCACATCTACACCAGCCGCTTTTTCTGCCGCAATCGTATAATTTACC
The DNA here is from genome assembly GCA_934317005.1 of uncultured Lachnospiraceae bacterium. Classification (GTDB taxonomy): domain Bacteria; phylum Bacillota; class Clostridia; order Lachnospirales; family Lachnospiraceae; genus Butyribacter. Next base: position 150,271 of record CAKREB010000005.1, on the reverse strand, counting down.
GCTGTAGACTGAACCAATGAATCTCCCATTGCATCACATTTTTCTTTTACCTTATCCCGAATTGTCTGTACCGCTTTATCTGTCAGTACATTGTTTTCAATCAGCGCACGATATAGTGGTCTTGCATCAAGATACTCCTGCTTTTTACTGCCGTTTTTCTTAACTGTTACATGATATTTCAAACCAAACTGCTGATACATTGCCTGAAGTTTTTCCTCTGTCATTTCCTCTCCCATCTGGGACAGAACCTGCTCCTTTGGCATCGAAGCCATCTGTGCATTGCAGATCAGCACAACAGAAAATTCATCATCCAGCTTTTCCAGACGTTTTTGTGACAGTTCTTTTCTCTGATAACACTTTCCATCCTTGCGATAACTGTCCTTCCAGTCTTTCTTTTCCTTGTCTGTCATCAAAACCTGTGCATTTTCAAACTCTTGTGCAAGTACCTTTTCGGGCAGCACATGGGTGACGCCCTTGTTCTGTATTCCGGTATCAATAATGTCTGATGTATACTGTGGCAGCGACAGATCACAAAATGCCTGCACCACCAAAAGCACCACGATCAGTGCCACCAGTTTGGAATACCCTTTCATATATTTCATAATACGAGTCATTGCTTTTCCTCCAATTCTTCTCTCATCACCTGACAAAACTCTTCCATAATATTTAGCAGCTCATCCATCTGCTCTTCTCCAAACTTTTCCACAACCTTGTCAAACAAGACATCCATTCGTGCTTTTCCTGTTTCCAGCAGTTCTTCTCCCTGCTCTGTCAGGAAAACATTTGTATTTCTCCTGTCATTTTCATCAATCCTGCGTATGATATAACCTTTCTTTTCCAAAGATCGAAACATTTTTGAAATCATAGGCGGACTGCACGATAACATTTTCGCAAACTTTCCGGTTCCCGGTGAATGAAATGGCATCTCCTCACTTTCTGCCTGCTTTTTAATAGAAACAAGAAGAATCCACTCTCCATGCGACACCTCTGGAAACAGTGTCTGATAATTCAAATGCTGGTACTGATACCCGATCCGCATCAACCTTTGTACTCTTTCGTTCAACGATATCACCTCCTGCTAAGATGTTTGAATATCCTATATCTTTTAAAATCCACAAAAATATAGAACGCAGTAAATATTTAACTTGGTTAATTATTTACTGCGTTCTATATTACTACACCTTTTTTACAATTACTATTAAATAAATCTAAAATATTCTAAACATCTTCTATCTGCCAATCAATCGGTTCCACTCCGTGCTCCTCTAAAAAGGCATTTGCCTGGCTAAAATGTCTGCATCCGAAAAATCCCCGATATGCCGATAGCGGACTTGGATGTGGTGCTTTTAAGATCAGATGCTTCGGATTGGTAAGCATCTGAATCTTACTCTGTGCCGGTCTTCCCCACAAAAGATATACAATCGGACGATCCTGTGCATTGACCGCCTGGATCACGGCATCCGTAAACTGTTCCCAGCCTTTTCCCTGATGAGAATTTGCCTGATGTGCGCGAACCGTCAAAACAGTATTTAACAAAAGTACTCCCTGATCTGCCCACTTTTTCAGATACCCATTGTTCGGAATAGTGCATCCTAAATCATCATGAAGCTCTTTATAAATATTCTGTAAAGAAGGAGGAATCTCCTTTTGATCACTCGGAACGGAAAAGCTTAATCCATGTGCCTGATGTACATTATGATAAGGATCCTGCCCTAAGATCAGAACCTTTACCTTCGATAACGGTGTAAAATGAAATGCATTGAAAATATCGTCTGCCGGCGGATACACAACAACTCTGCTATACTCTGCTTTTACAAATTCAAATAACTCCCGATAATACGGTTTCGAAAACTCCGGACGAATTGCGTCCAGCCAATCATTTGTTATCATCGACATACTAACCGTCCTCCTCTATAGACGCACGCTGATTCCCTCTGCACGCAGGTATTCTTTTACCTGCTTGATCGTCAGTTCTTTGTAATGAAATAATGACGCTGCCAAAACGGCGTCTGCATTGCCTTCCGTTAATGCTTCTTTGAAGTGCTCTAACTTTCCTGCTCCGCCGGAAGCAATAACCGGAATCGATACATTGTCTGATACCGTCTTAGTCAATTCAATATCATATCCGTCCTTCGTTCCATCACAATCCATGCTTGTCAGAAGAATCTCTCCAGCACCAAGCTCATTGGCCTTCATCGCCCACTCTACCGCATCAATTCCCATATCTACACGACCGCCATTTTTATAAATATTCCATCCGCTTCCATCCGGTCGGCGCTTGGCATCGATTGCCACCACAACACACTGACTGCCAAACTTCATAGCCGCTTCAGAAATGAGATTTGGATTCTGAATTGCCGCAGAGTTGACTGACACTTTATCGGCACCTTCTCTTAGAACCAGCTTAAAGTCATCAATTGTACGGATTCCTCCGCCTACTGTAAACGGAATAAAAACCGTTTCCGCTACGCGGCGCACCATATCAATCTTTGTCTTTCTGGCATCGGAGGATGCTGTAATGTCCAAAAACACCAGCTCATCCGCTCCTGCCTCTCCATAAGCTGCACCAACCTCAACCGGATCTCCCGCATCCCGAAGATCCACAAAGTTAATCCCTTTTACCACTCGTCCATTATTCACATCCAAACACGGAATGATTCTTTTTGTAAACATATATTCTGTCCTTTCGTTCTCGCTCACTATTACAACTTGTATTCACAAAAATTCTTTAGTATCTGAAGTCCCACGTCACCGCTTTTTTCCGGATGAAACTGGCACGCAAAAATATTTTTATGCTCTACTGATGCATGCACATGCGTAATATACTCTGTTGTCGCTGCTACATCAAATTCATTTTCTGCTTCCAGATAAAAAGAATGAACAAAATATACATATGGATTTTTTTCCAGTCCCTGAAACAACGTTGCATTCTCCTTAATTTCCAATGAATTCCATCCCATATGCGGGATCTTGTATCCCTCTTTTTTCGGAAATGCAACAATCTTTCCCGGAAGGATTCCAAGTCCCTCCACTCCGGGCGCCTCATCACTGCTCTCAAACATAAGCTGAAGTCCCAGACAGATTCCTAAGAAAGGCGTTTTCTTCTCTATTACCTGTTTAATAATCTCTACAAGACCATATTTTTTTAACTTTTCCATTGCATCGCCAAATGCACCTACCCCCGGCAGGATTACGCGGTCTGCTTTAAGAATCTCTTTTGCATCCCGTGTGATCTTACATTCATATGAAAGATGCTGCAATGCTTTTTCTACACTTTTTAAGTTACCTGCATCATAGTCGATTATAGCTATCATTGTTGTATATCACCTCTGTTGTCGTTGTTTTGTATGGGTAAAGTTTACCACATGCCGGGGGTGTTGTCGATATGGTTCTTACAGGTGAAGTTTTATTAATCTTGTAAGTCCACAAATCTATACCTTCCTGGACCAAATCCTTTTACTTTTTCTATTATCTCCGCCGTTTTTAATACATTCATAATATTAGTTGCTTTAGATTTAGAACATTCAAGCCACTCCATTACATTTGCCTGTCCAAACGGAGTGTCCACATTGCAGTGCTCATATACCATTCTGATATTATTTATAAATATATCTGTTGCCTCCACTGCTTTTAGAAAAGGTACATAATTATCGAATTTATTGCTTACTTTTTCCTGAGCATTGCTTACTTTTTCTTGGTCATTGCCTGCTTTTCCCTGAATGTTGCTTACTTTTTCCTGGTCATTGCCTGCTTTTCCCTGAGTGTTGCTTACTTTTTCCTGAGCATTGCTTGCTTTTCTGAAAAGCGTGACCTTAAAACCATCTCCAAATTCTTCAAATGCAGGAACCGGAAGATCATATTCTTTACATCTATTAATAATTCTAGGAATTCCAGTTCCCCAAGCCTCTACAATATGCATATAATGAAAGGCCTCCGCAATTGCCTCATTTCTGCATGTTGATTTTCCTGTTTTCGCCGTCTCTATATCCAGTCCGCCATATAACATTCCCGGCGAAGAAACTTCCATTCTATCATCATAAATACATACCTGTATGCAAGATCTATCCAAATAACTTCTATGCAAAACGGCATTTGCTATTGTCTCTCTGACAGCAGATACCGGTAGTTCATATATATCCTTCCTATACTCTCCATCAATCTGTGCTCCCATATCTATATGTCTCAAAACAAAGTTATACGCATCGTCAACCTGTTCATATATCGGTCCGTCAAACACTTTTCTATCAATAAAAATATCCCTTGTTTTGCCTTTAAATAATGCACATTGTATCTTTGCCGCTTTGTTTGTATTATCTGTCAACAAGTCAAATGCATGTGTAGGATATGGATTTCTGCCAACCATGCAAAGCAATCCGAAGTCGTGTAATTTGGTTAAAGACATATCTTTTATGGCAATTCTTTCCTCCTCTGTCTCACACGAAGCTACTGCAATCTTTTTCATAGTTTCACACAATTCTAACGCCTTATTCTCATCATATTCCCGCCCAATATCCTGAAGAGAATCATATGATATATTTTGTCCTTCCAGTTCTAACTCCTGCAATTTTCGTGCATCTGCCGGTCTGCTTGTCCCATTTATTCTAATATAAGAAGTCGTCTCTTTATCTTTATTAGCTAAATAATACGGTCTGAATTTCCCCGGTGCAACATCTATTACAAGCACCGTTTTATCTTCTATTGTCTGTATGGAAATATCCGGTTCTATCTGAGGCGTGCATGCATCAGAAATCATATTTGATATTGAATCAGACAGCTTAAACGGACTTTGTTCACCAATTCCATATACAATGCAAGTTTCGTCTTCAATCCCAACAATAACCTGGCCTCCGGTACTATTCGAAAATGCAATAATATCTTTTAAAAACTTTTCATGTCTACTAGGAATCTCTCTTTTGAATTCTACATTCTTTGTTTCACCAAAAAACTCTTTGTTGACCATTGAATCACCTGCTTCCAATCTAATCTTTTTATATTTCAATTTTATCATTGCTATTATTCCCAAATGTAAGTTCCATCAATTCACTTGCTATCTCCTTACTCAGAACCCTCATAATACTACCATCAACCTTATCCCTTGCCAGCAAATTAATATTTCCATACCATACTACTTCCTGATCAATGACTGCAAATCGTTCACAGGATTCTTCAACCGTTTTGATATAAAAGCCTGCTTTACGCATATCTTCATGCAACTGCATCCAGTATGCTGCATCACCATATCCATATGAATCCGGAGTCCATGTAACTATAGTAACCTGAACACCTAACGTCTGCTTTTCTTTGAACATATCGATCAACTCATAAACTTTTGGACCACTGATTGCAGGACTGGAAATTATTACATTCTTATTAGCATCAAGCAAATCCTTATGATAGTTTTCAATATAATTATCTCCAGCATATATTGCATTAACCATCTGTTTATCAGTTTGCAAACCACCAGCAAGCTCATATCCGATCTGTTTATATGCTTTCAATCGCTTCGCATACATATTATCAAACATTGGAATATGATTATCCACATAATCATATATTATCACATTTTCTTTACCTGCATAATCACGATTTAATCTTCCAGCATACTGTTCAACCACACCACGAAACGATACGGGTGTCGCCATAACAAGTGTGTCTAACCTCGGAAAATCAAAGCCTTCTCCTACCAAAGATCCCGTAGCTATTAATATAAAAGAATCCTCTTTATCAACCTGCTGCATCTGCTCAAGAATCTTTTTGTGTTCCCTCTTAGAATTATTTCCCGTCATAAGAAATACATGATCTGCGTAGTTTTTTAACCGCTCGTACAGTTTTTCAGAATGATCCTTGTAACGAGACAATATAACAGGTGTACGACCTGCGGATACACACTGCTTCACATCCTCTATAATCTGTTCATCCCTAATATCATTATTATGAATAATCTCATACGCTTCATTTGGATGCATCTTTCCGATAATCACGCCTCTTGGCAATACGGTACGTGTAAATCGCGGATATACAAGATGCTGTATACCCTGCTCTTTTGCTTTTTCCTTTGCCGTATAGCTATATCTTATAGGTCCGATAAGCATATAATTAATTTTTTCTAACCCATCTCCTCTTTTCGGCGTTGCTGTGACTCCATATACATATTTTGCCTTTACTTCTTTTAATACATTTGCTATGGTTTCCGAAGCGGAGTGATGACACTCGTCAACTATGACAAGTCCATATTGATTCAATCGCTTATGAAACTCTCCTTTTTTACACAACGATCCTGCCATCGCAATATCTATAATTCCTGTCATGGAATCATGTGCTCCCTGCAATATTCCAATCAGACTTTTTCTTTTCCTGACTCTTCCAGTCTTAGTCTCGTATGTCGGAAGTTCCTCATTAATATTCAGAAATTCAACCAATGCCTCTTTCCATTGTTCCATCAGCGCAGAAGATTCAAGTATAATTAATGTATTAACTTTCTTTTGTGCTATTATTGCACTACTTACAACCGTTTTACCAAATGCTGTTGCAGCGTAAAGTATTCCATTATCATACTTCGTTAATTCCTTTAATGCCTTGTCCTGTTCAGGACGCAATTCACCATTAAATGCTACATTAATACTTCTTCCCTGTTGACGCTCATCTTCAATTTCATAAATGATATCTGCCTGCTTTACACTTTTCAAAAGTTCGTCATACAGTCCTCGTGGTATCTGTATATATCCACTCAAATGGTCTTTCCCCAGATATATCCATCTTGATGTATCATAATTAGATGTGCCTATTGCCTGATGTTTATAGAAAATCGGATTACTAATTGCTGCCATCCTCCGAATTCTGTTCTGCATTGATACTTTCAAATTCGCATTATCTACATATACTCCATTTGACAACGTAATATGTAACCTTCCATCTATATCTTTTTTATTAAAATGCCACACTCTATCCCAGGGCTTTTCTCTATCACTTTCATCAGCATTTGCAGTAATATCATCAATAGAATTTGACCATTCTTTTATTTTCTCTTCCAAGAACTCCTGTGATAATTTGGGTTTGCTGAATAAAATCTCCCATTGATCAGGATAAGCATTCCAGTTTCCATCAACAAATGCACTATTTCCATCCCGTAATGCTTTCCCCTGTAATGGTAGCGCAATCAAATTGCCAACTTTACTATCATCCGGTAACGAATCCTGTGCAGGCAGCATTCGGTCATAATATTTAAAAGATTTTAAATTAACCTGTTCTGCTCCTTTATCAAGCAAAGCAAATCCAAATCCTCTTACCAACGAAGCCGCTATCGGCTTATCAAAAAATATCCATATATGCGCACCTTTGCCAGATCTTGAGCGTTCTACTAACGGCTCTATTCCATTTAGTACACAGATTTCTCTTACAGCCTCAACTTCTTCAGTCCATGTATCATCAATATTTGCATAATCTTTCTCTTCCGCTCCCTTATCATGATTATCAAAATCAAATACCATGAATCTGCATGTTCCATTACTAAGTAACGGGTATACACCTATTACATCTGATCCATTATATGCATTTCCCAGCAAATGATTTAATATATCTTTCTTTGTTATTGCTTTATAAGAACGCTTCTTGCAATCCTTACATTTAACACCATCTTTAATCTTCTTATGGCATACATTCGTCCAAAAATTGCTGCACTGAGGATAATATGCAGCTTTTCCGGTTTCTCTATTAACACTACGCTTAGCATAGACATCCTGCCGTCCCCAAAACATTCCAAAAAACTGATTTGCCATATTTTCCGTTATTGCCCGTGGATGAATAATTCTTTTTCCTTGTTCCTGATCATAATTCTCTTTAGTGGCACTTTGTCTAAGTGCTGATAATTCTTCATGGTATGACAATCCTGCTTTATTCAATATATTTTTTAATATCTGGTTTTCCAACTGCAAATCATTTAGTTTTTTTGTAGTTGTGATATATTTTCTACCGAATCACGCATATTGACATCTCCACAAAATCAAATTTTCACTTACTGTATTTTTCTTTCCTATAAGAAGTTAATTCTGTATCACCATCTGTGACAGTTCCTTTTTTGCGCAACTGTTCCAATTTTGCAAAAGCCTCTTTTCTTATTCTTTGTGTACGCATTTTCCGCACATTTATTCGTATATAATTCGTAAAGTCATTTTCCATCAAAAATCAACCGCCTAAACGCCGTATTTTACCAGTGTTATGTAAATATGATATACACAATAGTCTATTATAGCTATCATTGTTGTATATCACCTCTGTTGTCGTTGTTTTGTATGGGTAAAGTTTACCACATGCCGGGGGTGTTGTCGATATGAGAATTGTGCTTCTTTTTCATGTGCAATTTTGAAGCAGATATGTTATACTGCAACGAAGCAGATATTCGTTACTCAGAATTACTTTAAAAGAAAGGAGCCGTTTCACATGGAATTACTTCAATTACGTTATTTTCTGGCAGCAGCACATTATCAGCACATGACTAAGGCAGCAGAAAGCCTTCACGTGGCACAGCCGGCTATCTCGCAGTCGATACATCATTTGGAAGAAGAACTGGGAATGCCCCTTTTTATCAGAGAAAGTCGTGGTATCCGTCTGAATGAATCCGGAAAATTATTACAAAAAAAATTAATTCCTCTGATGGCATCCTTAGATGCTATTCCCGGAGAATTAAAAGAGGCTGCTGCACAAACCCAGCCAACGATCCGGCTGAGTCTGCTTGCTGCCTCTACTATCATCACAAATTGTATCATCGCCTATCGCTCCAAGCGTCCCGACGTAAAGTTTAAGTTATTGCAAACAAAAGAAGATCCATCTGCGGATTACCGCATTTTTGCAAACCGATCAGAAACTGCATTGACAGACGAACAGCATCTTCTCTTTTCAGAGGACTTCTTTCTGGCTGTTCCAACCAGCTCTCCTTTGAGCAGCTGTGAAACCATCCGGCTGGCTGATACACAGGATGAATCCTATGTCAGTCTGCAAAATCCACATTCCATCCGTGATCTTTGTGATTATTTTTGCCGGGAAGCCGGTTTCTCACCAAATATTGTCTATGAAAGTGATAATCCGGAGACAGTGCGCAACCTGATTGCGGCAGGACTTGGTATCGCCTTTTGGCCACAATACTCCTGGGGTCCTTTGGTATCCGACCATGTCAAGCTGCTTTCCATCGAAACGCCAATCTGCCGCCGGCAGATTCTTGCCTCCATCTCACAAAAAGGCGAACACAACCCTGATGTCATGGATTTTCATTACTTTTTATGTCAATGGATTCAGGAACACTTTGCACATACACTGCGATAAGTGTCCTCTAATAGGTTCCATTTAATAACCTGACATATTGTTTTTTACAGCTTTTCGGCACAACGAGCCGGGCATTGTCATTAATTCCGATAAATGCTTTCGCGCCAACCCGTTTGAGTTTCTTCGTTCGGAACACAATCTTTTTTAATTGGTTATCCTGATAAAATGCCTGCTTTCCGATTCGTTCCACGTTGGCTCCTATGTAGACACTTTTCAAACGCTTCTGTTGATAAAACGCGCGCTTTCCAACTTCTGTTACCCGGAAAGAAACATTAGATCTCTTTATGGTTGCCGGAATCACAATCTTGGAAACCTTCTTTCCCTTCCCCTTGACAACAGCAAGCTTTCCCTGTTTTTTAGAAACCGACAACACCTTAAAAACCAGATCTCCTTTTTGAAATGTACTTCCCTTTTTGAACGCATACGGCTTCTTCGTTACCTTGTCCTTTTTCGATTCGGATTGCTGCGATGCCGGCTGATCCACATTTCCTGTCATGATAATATCATACCCCGATCGGTTGTCCCCCGGTATTGTCACATGCTCCTTTGCATGGTACATTGCTCCCTTGACCATATATTTTACAGAAAATTCCCCATCAATCCCCTTAACAAAGCTCAAAAAATAACATCCCTTCTTATCCGTTTCTACCTCAATATAATAATCATCCCATGTCGTAGACGGATCATCTTGTACCCTTTGCAGATAAACGGTTCCATTGCAGTACAGCTTTCCATTCAAATACATTTTTCCACTCATCTGATAAAAGGAACTCGGCAGTCTCAAATCAATCACGCTGCTTCTCGTGATGTAATATTGTTTTCCTTCCGAACGGTTATGATAATGAAAATAAAGATAGTAAGAGCCCGCCGGCATCTCCAAATGGTATTTTCCATTTTCATCAATGTTGGAAAAATAAGTATCTCCCCCCGGTCCTCCATCTTCCCCGACCATGGTTGAGGCTATCACAGCAGCAAATGGATTAACGATACACTGTCCGGATTTGTCATAAACAGAACCCTCTACGGTGACTTGGTTTCCCTTTTGCACAGAACTTTCTGCCAAAACACATTTTCCTTTCGTCACTGCTATACTAAAACCCATTGTCATAATCATCCCTGCCAACAGCAGAAAAGCTGCATACTTTCTTTTCATTCGCCTGCTCCTAATCCTGTGTAATAATTTTAATATTCTTTTGTGGTGCTTTTGTTTTCTTCGGTGCCACTTTAACCTGTGGCTGCTTTGTCGCAGCCGGTGTCGCTATAGGAGTCGTTGTTTTCCTGACGTTTGCTTCCTGCTTCCTGCCTCTGCTGACCGTCAGAACAATCTCCTGCTCCTTCTTTTTGCGAAAACTCTTTCCGCCCGCTATACTTTGTGCGATCACTCTGCCCTTTTTTACTTTCGTATTATACTGCTTCTCCACCACAATAATCAAGTCAGGATCTACGGTATGCAGCAGGCGGCAGGCTTCCTTTTTTGATCTGTTTTTCACATCCGGTATGATCACAAGGGGATTTTCTTCTGTTACATCTGCCGTAACCTCCGGTGAAGGTTCTGGTGTCGCGGTTTTCTCTACGCTGATACGCTGTTTCGAAGCCTCCTCATTCTGTACAACATTTTGGACAGAGCTTTTTGCGACATTGTTTTTATAACTGCGATATCTCTGCCAGCCAAACGATACCGCTCCCACGAAACATAATCCGCAAACTGCCAGGAGCAGACAGCGCTTCTTTTTCCGCAGAGAAATACGCTTTCTCTTTCTCTGTTCCTGATCGATATAAATCGTATGCTCCTGTGCATCGGTATCCTTTTCCTCCCCCAGTACTGCTTTCTCCATTTCTTTTTGCAGCTCCCGAACAGACGCATAACGTTTGGAAGCTTCCACCTGCATTCCCTTTTCCAGAATACGGACAAAACCGGCATCATATGGAATCTCTGCCCCACGGAAAGCTTTTTCCATATCTTTTGCGTCGCGCTCGAACACATTTTTCGGGTCTGTTCCAAGCAACATAAAATAGATTGTCGCACACAGAGAATAGATATCACTCCAGGCACCGACATTTCCATTGGGAAGATACTGTTCCTTCGGTGCATATTGCTGGCGCAGCATGACGGTCATCGTCCGATTCGTCCCATCATCCTTTTGTACAACCGTTCTCGTTGTGCCAAAATCAATAACTTTAGCGATCCCATTTGCCTGCAATATAATATTATCCGGACTGATATCCCGATGGATCATTCCCATGTCATGGATTACAGAGAGATCTTCCATAATTGGCTTTATGATTGGAAACATCTCCTGATAGGAAAAGCATCCCTTTTCCTGTACGACCTTGCGCAAAGTCATTCCCGGCACATATTCCATGATCAGATAACCGGTATTATTCTGCAAAAAATAATCATACACTTTCACTACATGGGAAAGCTTTGTCAGCTTTTTTAATACCTTCGCTTCCTGTGCGAAGCGTTCCAGTCCCCGCGCATATATATTTCCATTATCACCGTCAAAAGGAATGACCGCATTGGAATTTTCCTGACTGATATTACGCTGTGCGATGTTTGCCGGAAAATACTCTTTGATCGCAACCGGCCGTTTTTCGCTGATATCATAGCCCGTATATGTAATTCCAAAACCGCCTTCCCCCAGTACCTTCCCGACATAATAACGATGATATAAGAGGATTCCTGCCGGAAGCAGCTTTTTGTCTGTGACGGCATCGGGATCAAACCCACAAAAGGGGCAGCTCTTCTCTGATGAATCAATCATCCGAAGACACCCCAGACATATTTTACTTTTCTTCATCTTTTCCTGCCCTTTTCTGTCTATTTGTGCAGCAGACCAGTTAAATCCCCTGCAGGCAGACTCAGATGAACCCATTCCTTGTTCCATCTCACTTTGCCCTTGTGGGAATGAAATGTAGATATACTCTGCAATTTACCGGTCTGCCGGAATGAAAGCCGCTACAAATAACGAAAAATATCATTTTCCCATTGTAACTGCTCTAACACCTCTTTTAAATAGCTGCTGATATTTTCCTCAAACAGATTATTTTTATCATTTAACACACCCGCCTGATACTCTTTATCCGTTTTCCAGTAATTTTCCAATATTTCCTGACATCTTTTCTGCAGCTGTGGACTTTCTTCATAATATTTTAAAACCATCGCACTCTCGATCGTGTAAGCGGGATTATTTACATAGGCACTCTCTACCACATACATAATAACACATTCCAGATTGTCCTTCGCACACATGGGTGCCATATGTGCCAACGAAAGCATCATATTGATATATTCCACGGACATATTCAAATGAACCCCAAGTAAGATCAATCGGAGCCTGTCCGGATACCCGTTATGCCGTTTTAACTGTGACAACATCTTTTCATAAGAAAAGTCCAGCTTATTCCGTTCCGAAAAGCGGTGTATGTTTTCTTCCTTCGTCTTAATGAAAAGTTCAATGAAATCTAATAGTTTTTGAAAAGAAGTCTGAAACAAATCATAATGTTCTAACAGAAACGTTTCAAAATCTTCTAACGTTTTTTGTGAACGAATCCCACCCTCGAACAGAACCGTATCGATACGTTTTAAAACCTTTTCTTTCTCCGGCTTTTCACGCAGCTTGTCTGTCAGCACTGCATGGATATTCCGGTAGAGCTCATACAAATCCCCTGTCTCCTCTTTGCTATGGCAGAGCAAAAAAATACAGATGGCATCCTCCATCGTTTTTGCATACAGCTTCGGATATTTTCCATAATATTGCAAAAGCTCATCTGCCTCTTCTAAGTCCATCCGGAATCCCAATGCAATTTTTAAAAAAGTCTGGCGGTTCTGTGGCACTACACCTTCCCGACACCATTTTTTTACCGTATTTCTGCTGCTATGGCAAAGCGCCGCCATCTGGGTATAATTGACATGATTCTTTTCTACCAGACGGTTGATATACTGTTTCCACTCATAATGATACTGGTTATTTCCATTTAAGATTTCTCTCAGTTCCACCAGACTTTCACATTTGCCAACACGTTCATTTAATATCGCTGTATCACCACAATGAATGCTCATATCCGTTTATATGCTCCTTATCCTTCCTATGTACTCTCGGTATCTCCTCAAAACGAGTCATTTCGGCTAGATTCCTGTCTTTCCAGATTATTTCCAAACATCGGATCACCCCCGGATGGTTATATAATAATCTGCGTCTCCAAAGCTGATCATATCCCCACTATGAAGTATCACATCCTGCGTTACCTTTTCCCCATTGACATATGTAGTATTCGTCCCCTCCAGATCCATCAGATAGACGGCACCATCCTCTGTATAAATGCGGCACTGTCTGCCAGATACCGTCATATTCTCCGGAAAGGCAATATCACAAAGAATATGATCTCTTCCGATCACCATACATCCCTTTAAATGATAGGAATACTTCTTTCGCGGATGTCTGACATCCCGAAGAATGATCATTGGCTCATACTCTCCCTCTTTTTTTCTATTTTTCTGAAACACGGCTTCTCCCTCATCTTTTGAACCATTTATGGTGTTTGGCGGCTCAAGCCACCAGCTGCTTTTGACCCTTGCATCATACTATTTTGTCAGCCTTGCAAACAAGTCACTTACCTGTTTTTCTGCATCATTGCTGACTTCTGATTTTATGATTTTTTCCTCTTTTTTCTTCTCCTGCTCCTGAAAATAAGCGATCACTTCCTGAAAGAAATGAACCATCGGTACTTTATTCATCATCCGGCTGCGCCATTCGTATTCCTCTCCGTCCTTTGTGTAGATGTAAAGAGATGTTTGGGGATCTTCATCCTCATCTTCTACTTCCACTGACCGGATATCCTTATAAACAAATTCCCCCTGCTTTCCGGAATCCTTATAATATGCCATCGTATCCGTAAAAAGGAATCCTTCTTTTCCATTGCCGGTCAGTGTGGTGTCGAGTAACCCCAGCACCTCGTTTTCTGCCGCTCCTGCTGCGTATGACCGGATGGCATGTTTCACCGCCTTAGCCGAAAGGAAACCACCTGTCTGAAAACGCGGTGTTACATACTGCATAGGATAAACGTCTCCGGCATATTTTTCAAGATATTTTTCTATTTTTTCTCTCTGTGACATCATTTTCCTCCTAGTTCTGTTCGAAACCTGCCTGACTGCCAAATACTTTTAACACATTTTCACGCTGGGACAAAATATCACAAATGTCCTTCGTCAGCATCCCATCTTCCCCCAGAAGTGGCAGATCGATCATTGCTTTTAAGATCTGTACGGTTTTCATTGCAACGATGATCGTGTTTTTCTCATCCTCCTGAAAGGTGTCCCAGTTCTGCTTTTTCTCTACCACTGCCCTTAGATTCGCATTTGCTGCATCCATAATGCGTGCAAAGCGTTCAAAAAAGTTTTGCAGCTGCTTTGCATTTTCCTGGATAATATAAAACTGCTCCTGTACCAGTTCCATCTCTGCCACTCTTTTTTTGACCATCGCAAGCTCTGCATGTGCATTGTCACGCTTTCCTTTCATCTTTGCGTGATAAAATGCCAGACCTGCGATGCCGCCGATCCCCCAGCTTAAGAATGCATCCCTCGTAGGATTTGACTCTAAAAGCTTCTGGCTTTCCAAAGAGTCTGTCTGCATTTTTTCAAATTCCTTATCATCCAAAGAAAGAGAAAGGAGCTCCTGTATCCCCTTTCCCTCTCTAAGCTGCGTTTCCTTTAACTTCGAAAAAACGGTAATAAACTCCTGGATCTGTGTTCCATAAATGTCTAATTTTGTTTTTCCTAACGTTTGGATCGTTTGTTCTGCTGCCTGCTTGTCTGCTTCAAACTTTTTTAAAGCCGCCTCATATTCCTCCTGCGCCTGCTCTGTAACTCGGATTGCTTCGTCCCCGTTTAATTTTCCGTCAATCCCTATGCCCAGAGCAGACATTGCTAATATTGCAACCGGTAACATTTCTATTCACCATGCCTTTCCCAGTAGATCGTACTCTTTTTCTGATCACAAAACAAATACACTGTCCTCATCTTTCATAAATGCATCGATTTCTTCTTTGCTGTTTAATGACAGTTCTATCCCGAACGCTTTTCCGAAACGGTCTATGCACTGGATATAGCCGTCAATGTCATTGTCGAGGGAAGTCTGCTCCATTGTAGTAAACAACTCCTCGATCCATCGTTCTCTTTCCTGATATTTTTCTTCGGCATATTCCCGCAGCTCTTCCTTTAACCTGCCAAGCTCCGATACGGCTTCTTCTGCCATCTGCTCTAACACTCTTCTTCTCTGCTTTGCGATATTCGCTTCTTTTAAGATGCCGGTCACTCCGGTATAAATTACTTTAGAGATCAGTGTTCCTACAAAGCTTCCGATCACGGCTCCAATCGGCCCGCCACATGCCAGTCCGACGCTTCCTCCCAGAAAGCCACCGGTAAGCTGCATGCCGTCCTGCCCCAGTGCCAGTACCAGCTCTTCTGTATTAATATCCCCTTTTGCATAGCGGAACAGATTCTTGCCGACCGAAACTGTTGTCGAAGCTAACATAACCGGAAGATTGACGGCACTTGCTCCCAACTCACGGATCACCTCATTTTTGGAGGCGTGCATCAGAGCCTTGATCCCTGTGCCGATATTTGCCACACCATATGCCGTAGCACCGTCTTTTACGACATCCTTCGCCACATCTGCCGCTGCTTCATCGACATCCTTGTCCCCTGACACAACTGCACAGAAATTCTTGACACCGGATACCACACCCGACACGACCATCGTCCCCTTTGCCGCCTGCACACCAGCCTTATGGCCGCTTTTTAACATATCCTTTGCCACCAGCTTCTCCGGTGTATTTCTTGCTTCCAAAGCTTCTTTTGTTGTGACACCGGAATCCCGGACTCTTTTCTGTGCCTGACGATACCGTTCTGCTTTTTCTTCTACCTCCTGCGCTTTTTCTACGTTTCCACGTTCTCTAAGCACCTCCGCCTGTTTGCGGTACTTTTCTTCCTGCTCCTTTGCATACCGGACTGCACCTTCATATTGATCCGATGGAATATCGACCGGCCCATCATACCGATCCCACGATTGATCAGTGGCAAGCTTATCGATGACCTTATATGTTGTCTTTCCATCCTTTCCAACCGAGGTCTGCAAAAACTTCATCTGGCTCCCGGAACCGTCCTGCACCGTTCCATCTTCGTTTACAACAACATGATCATACTGCGTATGATTGGTTTCCCCGATTCCGTCTGTTGTCCGGGTACGGGTGCTTTCCCCCTGTAAAATTGCCTGCTGGTTATCGTGCGATTCTTTGAGCAGTTCTGCCGAGAAGCCTGCCTGCTGCTTTTTGGTAACATCCGGATTCTGTCCTACCTTGTACTGGCTGATCTCTTTCAGGCTGCGACCGTGATATTCCTCCAAATGTCCCGCATGATCCACACGGATTCCCTGATACGCCTGCAAAATCTGACTGGCAGCCTCGCCATGCCTTTGCACAAGCTCCCCCTGTGCCAATCCGATCAAAGTATCCTTTGTATCGCTTGTTTTCTTTTTTGTAGAAATCTCGTTCTCTTCCTTCTCCATCTGTCTCACCTGCTTTTCTAAACAGTCACTGCCTGCAAAGCCTTAAAGACCTCTGCAAACAGTAACCGAATCTTTCTCTCTTATGCATTGACCGCTTCTACCAGATCCCAACATAAGGTTTCTACGGCGTGTAAAACTCCTTCTGTATCGTCTTTTCCACATCTTGCCTCCGTATGACCTTCCTGTGGTGTCTGTTCCACAACATTTAAAATGAGATAGCTATCCTCGTTTTTGATTTCAACATCTTTAATATTTTCATATAACACATTTTGTAAAATCTTTGCAGCTGAGTCGTTTTCTCCTTTACGCAGTACCACGATCCGGTCTTTGCAAAAGAAAATGTATTTGTTTTCCTTACTTGCTCCCTTATCTAAATAACAAATCCAAAGGCATGCAATCATCTCTTTTTTACTGATTGTGCGCTTTGATGCATTGGCAAGCATCGTAAACGCTTCTTCCAGATCTTCTCCCCCAAGAACCTCAATACCACTACGTGTATTTAATACTACGTAACTTGTGCAACATTCCTGTCCATATGCTTCATTCCATCCGGAAACCGCCTCTAAAATGATATCTCGAACATTTGTTGTATCGCCCTCCGTTTCCTTGCGATATTCTGCCTTTAATGTCTCCAATGCCGTCGATGCTTTTTCAAGCTTCTCCATTAAAGTCTGTGTCTCCTGTGTCAATTCATGGAGTACCTCATTCATGTTCTGAAAATTAACCATATTCTTTGTCCTCTCTTTCCTGTATTGTAAATTTTATTCTTACGCTGTTTGGTTTGCAAGGTTGCAGCGATCATACGGCAATCCATGACATTCCTTTTCAAAAACAGCTTTTGGAATCCATATCATTCATATTTGCTGATGAATTTCACATTATATTTTTCTATCTTTGATAATTCCTTGTTCTCATCGAACTGATCCGCCTCCTGATATGCGATATACCAGTCGGTATTGTAGAAATGCTGCTGAAGCTCTATATCATCAAACATTCTGCCATGCCTTGCATAGATCTCATTTCTAGCGATCCGCAGCTCATCCGAAGATAATCCCTTTATGTCGGACTTCGTCAGCTTTCTGGTCGAGCTGCCCGGAATCACATATTGTGTAGAACGTTCAAACTCTCCCGCCAGATCTCCATCCTCACTATAGACAGAAAGTGTATTCGTATCCTCAGACAGCATTGCCGAAGAAATGCTGGTCCAATCGGCATCGGTTACCTCAAAGGTATTTTTGTCAGATAATGCAGCCGTAAGCTTTGCATACGATACCCCTTCCTCATACTCATCCTGCACATATTCTATTTCTATATTATCCTTTGAATGCAGGATAATCCGAAATCGCAAAGCTGCCGTTTCATCCTTTATCACATAAGTACCATTCCACTGCTTTTGCAGTTTACTTTCTGTATTCTTTTTCTTGCTCTTTGCCGTTGTCTGTGACTTCTCAGACTTTGATTTCTTCGATGTACCCGACTGCTTCTTCTGATCCAACGCATTCTCTAATGGTTTTTCCGTCGGATACGGATTCTCTGTCGGCGCAGGTGCCTTTTTAGCAGAGAAGTCACACTGCCATAAAACAACAGCAACAATCGCCGCTACGATCACAACACCTGCGATTACGCCTCCTGCCATAGCACCTTTCTTTTTTTCCTTTTGTGGTGGTGTAATATTTTGCGGCATCCCTGCGCTTTCCTGTACCTGATCTGCAGTAGTTTTCGATTCATCCTTTACCGCTTCTTCACTGCTTTGTACTGTCCCTGCTTCATTGCCGGACTCCTGCGCTGACTCTGCAGGCTCTACCGGTGTTCCACATTCTTCGCAAAAAAGAGCATTGTCCTCTAGCTGTGCTCCACATTCTTCACAAAACTTCATTTTCTTCCTCCTTAAAATTTATAATCATTCTTTCCTTTTTATAAGGTATCTGTCATTTGATATGTAATTATAGCACCGGTTTTTTTCTCTTTTTTCCAAAAAATGACCAGCTATGGACAATTCAATTTTCCATTACACACAAAGAGAGAATGCCGATGCATTCTCTCCATATACTATATATGCTTTATATCATCTTTTGCAGAATACCGCAAACGTGACATCGCACGTGCTAACGAAGCCTGCGATTGATAATACTCGCGGATACTCTGCTTCTGGCGAAGCTGCTCCTGCGCACGTTCCTTTGCCTCTTCTGCTCTGCGAATATCAATTTCCTCCGGATACTCTGCCGTATCCACTAACACACTGGCACGGTTATTAATCATTTGGCAAAAACCCGTACCAACGACCCCCTGGATCCATTCGCCATCTTCCTTCTGGATCTTGATCTCGCCAACTGCTATCGCAAATACCATATTTTCATGATGTGCCTGAATGGCTTTTCCACCGTCTGCCAACGGAATGACCACCTGAAGACAACGTCCCTGATAAAACACCCTGTCACAGGCAGTTACTGTCAACATAAATGAATCCATATCTACCTCCGTGCCGAAGTCAGTTTTCCAAAACTCTGACAGAAGCTACTCCTGCATCGCCTTGCTCTTTTCTATGACCTCGTCTATTGTTCCTACATTAAAAAATGCCTGTTCCGGATAATCATCCATCTCACCATCAATGATCATTTTGAATCCACGGATTGTTTCCTCTAGCGGAACATACTTTCCCGGCACTCCGGTAAAGGTTTCTGCCACATGGAAAGGCTGTGACAAAAATCTCTGAATCTTTCTGGCACGGTATACCGTAATCTTATCTTCCTCGGACAGTTCTTCCATACCCAGGATTGCAATGATATCCTGCAGTTCTGTATACTTCTGAAGGATTTCCTGTACACGCCGTGCCGTCTGATAATGCTCCTTACCAACCACATCCTCTTCCAGAATACGGGAATTGGACTCTAACGGATCGACCGCCGGATAGATACCCTGCTCTACGATTTTTCTGGATAATACTGTTGTAGCGTCCAGATGCGCAAATGTCGTCGCCGGAGCCGGATCTGTCAAGTCATCCGCCGGCACATAGACTGCCTGTACCGATGTAACGGAACCGTTCTTTGTGGAAGCGATACGCTCCTGCAACTCCCCTACCTCATTTGCCAGAGTCGGCTGATATCCTACGGCAGATGGCATACGTCCAAGCAAGGCAGAAACCTCGGAACCTGCCTGTACAAAACGGAAAATGTTATCGATAAACAAAAGCACATTCTGATGCTCTTCATCACGGAAATATTCTGCCATCGTAAGTCCCGTTTCTGCCACACGCATTCTGGCTCCTGGCGGCTCGTTCATCTGACCGAACACTAACGCTGTCTTATCTAATACCCCTGACTCTTTCATCTCTGACCAAAGATCATTTCCCTCACGGGAACGCTCGCCGACACCGGTAAAGATCGAATATCCGCCATGCTCTGTTGCAATATTACGGATTAGTTCCTGGATCAGTACTGTCTTACCAACACCGGCGCCACCAAACAGACCAATCTTACCACCTTTTGCATATGGTGCCAGAAGATCGATAACCTTGATTCCTGTTTCCAACACCTCTACCGCAGGACTCTGCTCTTCAAATGTTGGAGCATCCCTGTGGATGCACCACTTCTGCTCATGTTCCAATGTTTCACCTTTATCAATCGTTTCACCCAGTACATTGAACAGACGTCCCAATGTCTTTTTACCGACCGGGACCTTAATACCGCTTCCTGTAGCAGTCACTTCCATATCCTTATGAAGTCCCTCGCTGGAAGCTAACATAATGCAGCGCACTGTATTATTTCCAATATGCTGTGCTACTTCCATTACACAAGTCTTTCCATCATTATCTACTTCCAAAGCATCCTTAATGAAGGGAAGATTGCTGTCTTCAAATTCTACATCAATGACAGGACCGGATATCTGAACTATTTTCCCCTTTTTCATGAGCTGCCCTCCTTCTTTTTCTTCTGCGCCTTTGCTCCACTGATCACTTCCGTGATCTCCTGTGTGATCGCCGCCTGACGGACACGATTATATTCAATCGTCAGCTGTGCCAAAATCTGCTTCGCACTGTCTGTTGCTGACTGCATTGCCATCATGCGTGAGTTATGTTCACTGGCATAGGACTCTACCAAAGCGCCATATATAAATCCATTCACATAGTTTGGTACAAGACTGTTTAATACTTCATCCCAGGAAGGTTCTACCTTTAACTCTTCCTGATATACATCTGCCGGCACTTTCACCGAAAAGCTCTCCTTCGATAACGGCAGAAGCTTTCTCTTTTCTGCCGTTACGACTACAGAGTTTTCCATCCGTGTATAAACTAAATATACCTCATCCAATTCATTCTTCTGATAAAGCTCCAATACACGGTCTGTGATCATACGCGCCCGGTGCAGGCTCGGATTCTGCACGGTATAATGAAACTGTGTATCAACCGGCAGGCCTTCTTTTGAAAAATAATGACGTCCCAATTCTCCGAGAACAAACAGCTTATTTTGTCCACCCTCCTCAAACAGTTCATGCGCTAACTTAATTACATTATGATTGTACGCTCCTGCCAATCCCTTATCTGCCGTGATCACTACATATCCGATCCGCTTCTTTTCTCTTGGAATATTTTCTGTTTCTTTAAAATAAATACTTTCCAGATCCGGTATATGACGCAGAATGCGACTAAATGCCTGCTGAAGAGAATAGAAGTACGGCTCTGTATCCGCCAGCTTTTTTCTGGCATGCTGAAGCTTCATAGAAGAGATCATATACATGGCATTTGTAATTTTCATCGTATCATTGATACTTTTCATACGCTTTTGAATTTCTTTCGTATTCGCCATTGTTCACCCTCATTTCTGTGTGAAACTGCCATACCCTCTGACTGCATTTATACAGTCTTTGAAGTATCTTTCACACTATCCATAAACTCTTTTGCAGCAGCAAGAATCTTTTCTTTTAATGCATCATCCAATGCTTTTGTATCCATAATCTCTTTTTCAATCTCAGGATGCACTGCATGGAAGAAAGAAAGCATTTCTGCCTGTGTCTGTTTCATCTTTTCCTTCTTTATAGGAAGGAACATCCTGCCGGTTGCTGCAACCAGCGTGATCACCTGATCTGACAGACTCATCGGATGGCACAACGGCTGCTTTAATAGCTCCATCAGACCATTTCCATATGCTAACTGCTCCTTTGTACTCTCATCCAGATCGGAACTAAACTGTGTAAACACTTCCATCTCACGGAATTGTGCCAGATCAATACGGATCGTACCGGATGCCTTTTTCATCGCCTTTGTCTGTGCCGCGCCACCAACACGCGATACAGAAAGACCAACATTGACCGCCGGACGCATACCGGAAAAGAACAGATCACTCTCTAAAAAGATCTGACCATCCGTAATAGATATTACATTTGTTGGAATATAAGCAGACACATCACCGGCCTGCGTTTCAATGATTGGCAGAGCCGTAATTGAACCACCGCCAAGCTCATCACTTAATCTGCTGGAACGCTCCAACAAACGGGAATGCAGATAAAATACATCTCCGGGATATGCCTCACGTCCCGGTGAACGCTCTAAAAGCAACGATAATGCACGATATGCCACCGCATGCTTAGAAAGATCATCATAGACGATCAAAACATCCTTTCCCTGATACATAAAGTATTCTGCCAATGCCGTTCCGGAATAAGGAGCAATATACTCCAAAGAAGCAGATTCACTTGCCGTGCTGGACAGTACGATCGAATACTCCATCGCATCGTGCTTTTCCAATGTATTGACAATCTTTGCAACAGTAGATGCTTTCTGACCAATCGCTACATAGATACAAATGACATCTTTTCCCTTTTGATTTAAGATCGTGTCAATTGCAATCGATGTCTTACCGGTCTGTCTGTCACCAATGATCAGTTCTCGCTGGCCTCTTCCGATCGGAAACATCGAATCAATTGCCAGAATTCCTGTTTCCAACGGTTCATCTACAGACTTACGGTCAACAATTCCCGGTGCCTCGCATTCAATCGCACGGTAATCATCTGCCGGAATCTCACCTTTTCCATCGATTGGTGCCCCTAACGCATTAACAACACGTCCAAGATACTGATCACCAACCGGAATACCGGCACGCTTCTTTGTACGTGTCACCTTCATTCCCTCACGGATACCGGTATCTTTTCCCAGTATGATACATCCAATCTCTGTCTGCTTGATATCCTGCACCATACCTTTGACTCCGTTTTCAAAGATAACGATCTCGCCATACATCGCATGCTCCATACCATAGATCGTAGCGATTCCATCTCCTACCCAGATCACGGTACCAACCTCATGCTCCTTACTCTCTATTTCAAAATGTTCAATCTCGCTTTTTAAGATTGAAATGATATTTTCTGAGCTGATTGCACTCACGTCATCACCTCCTAATTAATCTTTGCTCCAAAAGCTTCAGTCTTCCTAAAATGCTCTCATCAATCTCCAGATCACCAATGCGTATCTGAAATCCTCCGATAAGCTCTGTCTTTTTACAAAGCGTAAGCTGCACCTTCTTTACCGAAAGCTTTTCGCACAGCCCCTTTTCGATTGCCGTAAGCTGCGCTTTTTCCGGTTCCTCTATATAATACAGAACTCCACTTGCTATTCCATTTTCTTTCTCATAACAGGACTGATATGCCTGAAACATGTCTGACAGCAGCTCACACTTATGATACTTACATACTGTCAAAAGAAATGGATGCATTGACTTTGGAAAGATCTGCTGCAACACTCTGTATTTTTCCTCCTGCTTAATGATAGGACTGCAAAGTGCCTGCCGCAGCCTATCAGAGCTTTCCCATATCTGTTTCGAGCACTCGATATCCTCACGTGGAACGGATAACTGAAGCAACACTTTTCCATAATTAATTGCCGTCTGCCCCATGTGATTCACCTACTTTACCAATATATTGTTCATAGATAGACTGATTAGCAGCAGAATCTGTATTCTGTCGCAAAATCTTTCCGGCTGCTGCCATAGCAACCTGCGCGATCTGTGCCTGTACCTTTCCAACCGCCTTTTCCTGCTCCAATGCAGCATCCTGCTGCGCTTTTTCCAGAATACGACCTGCCTGCGTTTCCGCTTCGGCAAGCTTCTGCTCATACTCCTTCTGCGCTGTCTTTCTGGACTCTTCTATCATACGAACGGATTCTGATTTTGCATTTGCCAAAAGCTCTGTATACTGTGCCTTCATTTCGTTGGCTGCATCTTCTTTTTCCTGCGCTTCCGAAAACTGCTTTGCCACCAGCTCTTTTCGCTTTTCTAATACCTCCTGTACCGGACGTATCAGGAAGTGACGCAGCGCTATGTAAAGGATCAGCAGATTAATTAACGTAAAGACAATACCGTCTAATCGTAACATCCTTTTTCCCAGCCTTTCTTTTTATGTATCCTGACACTTCATTTTCATAACATCTGTAACAAACGCTATGAAAGTTCTCTCTATCTGTCAAATAATTACTTTAACAGTAAGATGATCAAAAGTGCGATAACGAAACCATAAATTGCAGTTGCCTCAGCAAGTGCACAACCAAGTACAAGGTTTGTCTTGATCTTTGGCTCTGCTTCCGGCTGTCTTGCGATCGCATCTACTGCCTTTGATGTAGCAAGTCCAATACCAATACCTGCTCCAATACCTGTTAATACTGCTACTCCTGCTCCAATTGCGATTAATGTCATAATTTTTTCCTCCATTCACTCTGTTTCTCTATCTTATCTTTGTCCTTTCAGGCAGATAGCACCGACACTTTCTGTCGATCACTCCGTTTCCACTGCCTCTCCAATGTATAGGGAGGTCAAGAAAACAAATACAAATGCCTGAATCAAGCCGTCAAAAATATCAAAATAACAACTAAATACTGCCGGTAAAAAGACCGGAACAACTAATTTTAAAAGTTCCATGACTACAAAAGAACCTAACACATTACCAAACAGTCGCATACACAACGATAATGGTCTGGTAAATACTTCCAACAGGTTGATCGGTGCCACCACCGGCAAAGGTTCTGCAAAGCTTTTCATCCACTTCTTTACACCCTTTTGACGGATTCCTGCAAACTCAACAATAATGATACTCAAAATTGCCATTCCTGCCGTAACACCCATATCCTTTGTAGGTGGTTTGAATCCTAAAAGTCCGATCAGATTCGCTACTGCGATAAAGATCAGCACACTGATCAGATATGGCAGATACCTGCTTCCGTTTTTTCCAAGCAGCTCTCCAAAGAAATCTTCCGCCATCTGGTATCCGGTTTCTAATACAAGCTGCCGCTTCCCGGGATTTTCCACACTCAGATTCCTGGTAAGCACAATAGAAATAAGAATTAGTGCTGCCATAATAATCCATGTGACTACAACCGATTCCGGTACAGCAATGCCTCCAAATACCGGTATGGTAAATGCCGTATCGCAGTTTAACTCACTCAGCAGTTCACTTGTGAATTCATTCGTAACACTCACTCCTTTCTCTTTTTTTGCCTCATGCCCTCATCCAGCAATTATTATATGCGAATGATGATTGATGTCTAATAAGTCCTGCTTATCCATCTATCAAATATTTTTATTGATTTTCTTCTAAAATGTGTCTTTCACCGCATATTTGGGGGATTTGCGCAAAATAAAAAAGTTTCCCAACATTTGCCCTGTTAAGAAACTTTTTATTTTTGTATCTCTTTTATTTTATTTTTGTTTATGCTTCTTTTAACCCCGCTTTATGAGATATTTAATGATCAATCTGCCTCATTTAGCTTGGCAAGCTTCGCTGTCTGGTCTGCCGCAATGATATTCTGAAGAAGTTCTGACAGATCCCCTTCCAAAATCTCATTCAAACGGTGACTTGTAAACTTAATACGGTGATCTGTTACTCGTCCCTGTGGGAAATTATAGGTACGAATCTTCTCGGAACGATCTCCGGTACCAACCTGGCTTCTACGCTCTGCTGCCTGCTCGCTCATCGCCTTTTCCTGCTCCATATCATAGATACGGGAACGAAGCACTCGCATGGCCTTATCCTTGTTCTTTAACTGTGACTTTTCATCCTGACAGGTTACTACGATTCCTGTTGGAATATGCGTAATACGAACCGCAGAGTCTGTTGTATTGACACACTGTCCACCGTTTCCGGATGCACGGTATACATCAATCTTGCAGTCATTTGGATCAACAAACACTTCTACATCCTCTACCTCCGGCATGATCGCAACCGTTGCAGTTGATGTATGGATTCTTCCACCTGATTCTGTAGATGGGATGCGCTGAACACGATGCACACCACTTTCGTACTTTAACTTTGAATATGCTCCGGTACCAATGACCATAAATACAATTTCCTTGAATCCACCAATTCCATTTTCATTGGCACTCATAACCTCTACCTTCCAACGGTTAGACTCTGCATATTTTGAATACATACGGAACAGATCTGCCGCAAAAAGTGCTGCCTCATCTCCACCGGCGCCGGCACGAATCTCGACGATAACGTTCTTATCATCGTTCGGGTCCTTTGGAAGCATCAGTATCTTTAATTCCTGCTCGCAGTCTTCCACTGCCTGCTTGCACTCGTTTAACTCTTCTTTGGCAAGCTCGCGCATCTCCTCATCGCTTTCCTCTTCCAAAATAGAAAGGCTCTCTTCGACACCTTCCTTCGCCTTTTTATATTCCAGATATTTTTCCACAATCGGAGTCAATTCGTTCTGTTCCTTCATCAATTGACGATACTTTTCCTGATTACTAATGGTATCCGGATCTGTCAGTTCAATATTTAACTCCTCCAGACGTCTTACCAAATCCTCTAATCTATCAAACATGTTTTTCCTCCTGCTTTCTTTCCATAAACAACTCTATCTTTTCCGGCATAATCCTTCCTGCAGCAGATATCTGTAAATCCTGCTTCTGCTAAGATTGACATCACATCGGCTGCCTGCTCACATCCTATTTCATATAGAAGGAATCCGTCTGCTACCAGATAAGACACACTCTCTTTTGTAATCCTGCGGTAAAAATCCAGACCGTCCACTCCACCGTCCAAAGCCATGCGCGGCTCATACACACGCACTTCCTCCATCAGACCTTCGATTACGTGTGGTGGAATATAGGGTGGATTAGACACGATCACATCATATTTACCCTCTACATTTTCAAAAAGGTCGCTTTGAATAAACTGAATCTGCGCATGATTTTTTACTGCATTGCGCTCTGCTACCTTAAGTGCCTCTTTTGAAAGGTCAGCGGCATCACAGGTGACAGACTTACCTAATACCTGAAGTGAAATGGCAATACATCCGGAACCGGTACACATATCAAGCACCTTTTTACCTTCTACGAAGGGAAGTGCTGTTTCAATCAGACATTCTGTGTCCTGCCGCGGAATCAGTACATCCGGTGCCACCTCAAAGTCAAGTCCCATAAACTCCTGCCCGCCTGTCAGATACTGCAAAGGAATATGCTCTGCCCTTCTTTGAATCATTTCCAGATACCGCTTCTTTTCCTCCAAAGGCACTGCATCCTGTCTTTTTAAGAAATAGCTGCTGCGATTCATACCGGAAACATATTCTAATAGAAGAAACGCATCCCATTTGGCATCTGCAATCTCTTCATCCTGTAGACAGCTTTCCCCTTCATGCAAAAGCTGTTCATAAGTTTCTGATTCCATATTCACGCTATTTTCCCTCATCATCAAAGTAATGATCGAGGCCTGCTAACGTATCCTCGTCCTCCGGCTCATTCTGCTGCATTGCTTCACGCTTTGATTTTCTGCGCTCTGCCTCGTCTGCTATTTTTTCAAGCTCTGCTTCCTTGCGTTCCTGCTCCATCAGGCGTCTGGCACGCTCATTTGCTCTCTTGGCATTTTCAGCCTCACGACGCTTGATTTCTTCTGCCACTTCCGCTCTGCTCTTACGTCTTCCGGCATTCTCAGAACGGTTTTTCTGAAGCTTTGCCCTGCTCTTTTCTGCAGCGATACAGCGTCGCTGATATTCCTTCCAGTCAAAGACTGCCTCTACCGAAGCAATCGCAACTTCAATCATCTGACTGTCCGGCTCTCTTGTTGTCAGCATCTGCAGCCACATTCCCGGCTTACTCAAGATCTCAACAATCTTACTGTCACTGTTTCCTGCAAAATGAATAAATTCATAAGAAATTCCTGCGATCACAGGCACCAGAACAATACGTGAAACAATTCGAAGCCACATATTATCAAAATGTAAAAACATAAAGAAGATAATACTTAAAAATGCAACGATAAACAAAAAGCTTGTTCCACAACGTCTATGATGCTTCGACTGTCCTTTGACATTACCAACCGTAAGCTCCAGACCATTTTCAATACAGTTGATCGTTTTATGCTCTGCACCATGATACATAAAGGTACGATGAATATCCTTCATAAAAGATATCGCTATTATATAGCCGATAAATAATACAACCCTGATCAGACCCTCAATCGCTGCTAATGCCGTATACGATGTCACCTTGCTGCTCAAAAGCTGTGATAAAAAATAAGGAAGAATCACAAACGCCAGCACAGCAATTACAACAGACAGCGCAATTGTAGCACCCATTGCAACACTTTCTTTCCAGCTCTTTTCTTCCTTATCGTTTTCTTTTTTCTTTTCCAGTTCTTCCTCTTCTTCCTCATAGAAGCTTGCAGAATAGGTTAAAGTGCGCATTCCGATCACAAGTGACTCAAAGAAAGCAACAACACCACGTACAATCGGCAACCGAAAAAAGAGGGAACGATCTGTTAAACTTTTGCATTTTCCCTTTGTAACCGCAATCTCTCCATCAGGCTTGCGAACCGCAACAGCGTACTCTGACTTATTTCTCATCATAACGCCTTCCAGAACAGCCTGACCACCAATTCCTGATGATTTCATACTTTTCCTCATTCCTGCGCTGTTTCCATTGTCTTATGTTTTTTATCAATAAAATATCTTTTTCGCAGTCCTGTGCCCCTCAGCGCGCTGGTCACATTTCCACCCGAATATTTCTTTTTAAAGCCACAAATGGTCACAGCGTCCGAATATTCGGGCACTGTGACCATTTACAAGGCCAGCGTACTGACCAATTATATTGCTAGTTAGCCTGAATGCCATACTTACGGTTGAATTTATCAATCGCACCACGAGCCTTAACTGCTTTCTGCTGACCTGTATAGAATGAATGACATTTTGAACAGATTTCTACATGAATCTCTTCCTTTGTAGAACCAGTCACAAACTCATTTCCACAGTTGCATACAACCTTAGCCTGATAGTAGTTAGGATGAATTCCTTCTCTCATGATTTAACCTCCATTCCGCCATCCCATAAAGACAGCAAATCCATATACGAAAAAGAGCATGTCTTTTCGATTACAATTTTAACACAACTTCTTAAGTATATCATATAAAATATGGGATTGCAACAAATATTTTTGCTTTTTCTGCGGTTTTTCCACATTTTCATTCTATATTTCTTTTATCTGATAAAAAATTTATTTTTTACACCATCTTACACGATTTTTGTTTTGCTCATGATGTGTACAAATTCTTTATTATTTCTGGTCTTGCGGAACATCTCAATAACACGTTCTACCGCTTCATCTGTCTTTGCACCATTAAAGGCTTTGCGCATATGGGCTGCTGCTTCTAACTCCTCTGCTGTCAGTAACAGATCCTCTCTTCTGGTGCTGGACTTTGGAAGATCGATTGCCGGAAAGACTCTCTTTTCGGAAAGGGAACGATCCAGTACCAGTTCCATATTACCGGTTCCCTTAAACTCTTCAAAGACCACATCATCCATCTTGCTTCCGGTATCTACTAATGCCGTGGCAAGGATTGTCAGACTGCCACCCTCACGCATATTTCTGGCTGCACCAAAGAAACGCTTCGGCATATGCAGTGCTGCCGGATCAAGACCACCTGACAAAGTACGTCCACTTGGTGTAACCGTCAGGTTATATGCTCTTGCCAGACGTGTGATGCTGTCCAGTAAGATCATCACATCCTCTCCATGCTCTACCAGTCTTTTTGCCCTCTCAATAACCATTTCCGATACTCTCTTGTGATTTTCCGGCTGTTCATCAAAGGTAGAGTAGATTACCTCCACATTATTTCCCATGATCGACTCTTTAATATCCGTTACTTCCTCCGGACGTTCATCAATCAGAAGAACAATAATACGCATATTCGGATAATTTGCCTTAACAGACTTTGCCACCTGTTTTAATAAGGTTGTCTTACCTGTCTTTGGCTGTGATACGATCATACCACGCTGTCCTTTACCAATCGGTGAAAACAGATCCATCATACGCATCGAAATTCCATTTCCACTTCCCGGTGTTTCCAGACGAATCCGTTCATTTGGAAAGATTGGTGTCAGATGTTCAAACTTCGGACGCTTAATTGCCTCCTCCATCGGATATCCATTGACACTTGTCGCATATAATAGTGCGCCAAACTTTTCATTCTGATTGCGGACACGCACATTTCCCTCTAAGATATCACCGGTACGCAGTCGATGCTTGCGGATCAGAGCCGGTGACACATACAGATCTTCCTCTCCCGGCAGATAATTGTCGCATCGGATAAAGCCATACCCTTCCGGCAAAACCTCCAAAATACCGGAACGCTTCTCTCCACTGTCTAGCTGCTCCATCTCCATCGCAGCATTATTTCCCTGCTGACGCTCCTCACGGTAATTTCCATCCCTGTGCTGTTTTTCCGTATATTTTGTCATTGCCTTCTTATTATAAGCATTTCTTTTTTCATCATCCCGTCCGGTACGTTCTGACATGACAGCACGTTCCGTCATACGCTTACGGGGCTGATAGTTTTTTGCTCTTTGCTGCTTCTGTGGCGTTTCCTCTTTCGGTTCCTCGCTCTTCTTTTCTGATGTAGTCTTCTGACTTTCTTTCTTTTTTTGGGCAACGATCAGGTCATAAAGTTCTTTCTTCCGATAACTGGTAACACTTTTTATTCCCATATTTTTTGCCATAATGCGTAGTTCAACTAACGATAATCCTTCTAACTCTTCCATGTTTCCCTCCATATTTTCAAATGCAGCCTGCAAAAGAACAGCCTTATCTTTACTGTTCTGTCCGGCTGATGCTCTGCTCTTTGTATAATAAGCCTGTGAATGTGCAGTGAATCACTGCAAAAGAACTTTAATTTTAAGAATTTTTTGCGAGAATCAACTGAACTTAGTATACCGAAGTTTTTGGAATCTGTAAAGTAAAATCTTGTATGAATTTTTTTTCTATGATATGATATTCATACATTTCGGATTGGCAGACAATCTGAGATCATATGAATAACAGCTTATGATGTCTTTTCGTTGCCGGACATCTTTGTTTACCCAATCAGGCAACGGGAAATGAGGATTTTCAATGAATACAAGTGAAAAAGCACTGGCGCTCCATAAAGAATGGAACGGAAAAATCAATACTACCCCAAAATGTCATGTCAATTCACGCGAAGATTTGGCGATTGCCTATACTCCCGGTGTCGCTGAGCCATGTAAAATAATTGCAAAAGACAAAGAGGAGGCATATCATTATACAATCAAAGCAAACACAGTCGCTGTCGTATCTGACGGCAGTGCTGTTTTAGGACTGGGCAACATCGGGCCGGAAGCCGCTATGCCTGTCATGGAAGGAAAAGCCGTATTATTCAAGGAGTTTGGTGATGTCAATGCATTTCCGATTTGTCTGGATACGCAGGACACAGAAGAAATCATAAAGACAGTGATCAATATCGCACCTGCCTTTGGCGGTATCAATCTGGAAGACATTTCCGCTCCACGCTGCTTTGAGATTGAAGAGCGTTTAAAAGAGGCTCTTTCTATCCCTGTTTTCCATGATGACCAGCATGGTACGGCAATCGTTGTACTTGCCGGTATCATCAACGCTTTAAAAGTCGTAAAAAAAACAAAAGAGGAATGCCATGTTGTGGTAAACGGTGCAGGTTCTGCGGGTATCGCTATCACAAAGCTTTTGCTCCGCTATGGATTTAAAGACGTTGTGATGTGTGATAAATCCGGTATTCTCTCTAAAAGCTCCGATGACTTAAACTGGATGCAGAAGGATATGATGGATGTCACAAATCTTTCGCAGAAAACCGGAACCTTAGCAGATGCCTTAAAAGGTGCTGATATCTTTGTCGGTGTATCTGCTCCGGGTATTGTATCAGAAGAAATGGTTGCTTCCATGAACCACGATGCGATCCTTTTTGCAATGGCAAATCCTGTTCCGGAAATCATGCCTGATCTTGCTAAAAAGGCCGGTGCACGTGTTGTCGGAACCGGACGCTCTGATTTTCCAAATCAGGTCAACAATGTCGTTGCTTTCCCTGGAATTTTCAAAGGTGCTTTAGAGGGACGTGCTACACAGATTACAGAAGAGATGAAGCTTGCAGCCGCCAATGCCATCGCAGGTCTTGTAGATGAAAAAGATTTAAACGAAGACAATATCATGCCGGAAGCATTTGATCCAAGAGTTGCCGAGGTAGTTGCCAATGCCGTCAAAGAACATATCGTCAGATAAGAAAAGAACCCGTTGGGGCGAAAAGCCATATTATTCACTTGATTATTATCTTAAAAACCTATATGGGCACAAGGTATATAAGATTGCCTTAGAGGGTGGTATGACCTGTCCAAATCGTGACGGAACCTTAGACAGCCGCGGATGCATTTTTTGCAGCAACGGCGGTTCGGGAGAATTTGCCATATCAGAAGCTGCCGCTCGGTCTGTTTTTGAACAGATTGAGCAGGCAATCTCTTTTCTTACCAAAAACGGCAAAAAAACAGGCAACTCCTACATCGCATATTTTCAGTCTTTTTCTAACACCTATGCTCCGGTAAGCCGATTACGTTCTCTTTATATGGAAGCTATCGCACATCCTAAAGTCGTTGGTCTGGCTATCGGTACAAGACCGGACTGTTTTTCTGATGATATCTACGATCTGATCACGGAATGTAACCAGATCAAGCCCACCTGGATCGAACTCGGTCTGCAAACGATGCATGAAAAGACCGCACAATGGATGCGCCGCGGCTATCCGCTCTCCGTTTTTGAAGAATGTGTACGAAAACTTCGTTCCCGGGATATTTCCGTTGTGACACATATCATTCTTGGACTTCCTTACGAAACCACACAGGACATCCTGCAGACGATCGCTTACCTAAACAGCATGGATATTCAGGGCATTAAGCTTCAGCTTCTGCATGTTTTAAAAGACACCGATCTTGCAAAGCTTCTTCCTAAAATCCACATATATTCCTTAGAGGAATATATCGATGTTCTGTTACAATGTATTGCACATCTTTCACCGGACATTGTCATTCACCGTCTGACAGGCGATGGTCCGAAAGAACTTTTGCTCGCTCCCATGTGGAGCACCCACAAAAGATATGTATTAAATCAGATTGCCCATGCAATGAAAACGCAAAATATTTATCAAGGCAAGGAGTGTTGATAAGTTATGAGACCAGAGTCTATTAAGTTATATAAACTGATCATTTTATATTTCCTAAGCCGCACCAAACAGGAGATCACAAATGCTATTTTATCTGATTTCATTTTGGAACACGGCTACACGGATTATTTTTCCATTCAGTCCACGCTGACAACCCTGACAGAGGACGAGATGATCCATGCACACCAGACGCGTGCAACATCTTATTATACGATCACGGACAAAGGCTTGGAAACACTGGACTTTTTCTTTTCCCAGCTTCCAAAGGATACCGTACAGGAAATCGATGACTATCTTGCAGAAAATAAAGTGAAAATTGTAGAAGATACAACCGTTCGTACCGATTATACACAAATCTCACCGGATGAATATCTCACGCGATGCTCCGTCGTAGAACGTGGAAGCACGATGTTTGAAGTAGCTTTAAATGTCCCATCCGAAGAGGCTGCAATCAAAGCCTGCGAACGTTTCAAGAAAAAAAGTGACGAGATTTACGGCTATCTTTTCAAATCACTTTCTACCGATTAAGGTATCGTGTTATAGCAAATAAATATCAGAATGTTAAAAGCAGATTGCAATTTGTATGTAAACATACATTGCAATCTGCTTTTAACTCTTACATCATAATTATCTTATTATCCCAGAACAATTTTCATAAACTTCTTCTTACCACGTTTCAAAACAATTCCGTCATCTCCGATGGAATCCTTTGTCACAACCGCTTTTACGTCTGTGATCTTTTCTCCATCAACAGAAACTCCGCCCTGTTCTACATTTCGACGAGCTTCTCCGTTAGAAGCTGCCAGACCTGCCTTTACCAAAAGACGTAAAATACCAATCTCATCGTTTTCAAAATCATCATCTGTCAACACGATTTCCGGCATCTGGGCAGCATTTCCACTAGAGAACAATGCTCTTGCACCCTCCTGTGCTTTCTTTGCTTCCTCTTCGCCATGAACCAGTTCGGTCAACTCGTATGCCAGAATTTCTTTTGCCTGATTCAACTGGCTGCCTTCCCATTTTTCCATCTCTTTAATCTGTTCCAACGGAAGGAAGGTAAGCATACGCAGGCATTTTAGTACATCATCGTCTGAAACATTACGCCAATACTGGTAAAAATCAAACGGACTTGTCTTATTCGGATCAAGCCATACTGCACCAGACTGTGTCTTTCCCATCTTCTTGCCTTCGGAGTTTAGCAAAAGATTGATAGTCATGGCATATGCGTCTTTTCCTAATTTATAGTGGATCAGACGGCTTCCACCTAACATGTTACTCCACTGGTCATCTCCACCAAACTGCATATTACAGCCATATTTCTGAAACAATGCATAGAAATCATAACTCTGCATGATCATATAGTTAAACTCTAAGAAGCTTAATCCTCTTTCCATACGCTGCTTATAACACTCTGCATTTAACATACGGTTAACTGAAAAATGAGGTCCTACTTCTCTTAAAAGATCAACATAATTCAAATCCAGAAGCCAGTCTGCATTGTTTACTAACAGAGCCTTTCCCTCTGAGAAATCAATAAAACGGCTCATCTGCTTCTTAAAGCATGCAACATTGTGTTCAATCGTTTCCTTTGTCATCATCTGACGCATGTCTGTACGGCCGGATGGATCACCGATCATCGCAGTACCGCCACCGATCAGGGCAATCGGCTTGTTTCCTGCCATCTGCAGTCTTTTCATCAGACACAATGCCATAAAGTGACCAACATGAAGACTGTCTGCTGTCGGATCAAAGCCAATGTAAAATACTGCTTTTCCTTCATTGACTAACTTTCTGATCTCTGTTTCATCTGTCACCTGCGCGATCAGACCTCGCGCTACTAATTCATCATATACTTCCATTGCTACCTCTTTCCTTTCCATTAAATAAAAAAGTCCCTTTGCATACTATGCAAAAGGACGAATCTACTCGTGTTACCACCTTTTTTTACACTCTACTCACGCAGAATGCCTTAGCAGGATACCAGTCATATCCCTGCACGCTAACGGGTGCATCACCGTCCAAGCCTACTATAATACTACTTCAGCCGGATACTCCAAGATGTATTCACAATAGTTTCCACATGCGCCTCTCATCAACCGGCTGTTTTCTGTCTGCTTTCGCTACTGCTACTTGTTCTCTTCTTCGTATATTTCAAGCAAATCTTTTTAATCACTGTCATACCTGACAGCTTTCATACAAGCCACATTATAGACAACTATTTTTCGGCTGTCAATCCCTTTTCCAAAAAGAATTATTTTCGGTTTTGAGTGTAATTTTTTCTCCTTTTATGGTACAATAGAAGCTACAGATATTTTCAGTTTGTAACAGGGAGAAGAAGCATTTATGAAGGTATTTATTGTAGGAAAATATAACACATTTACCAATGCACTTATTCAAAAATTACATAAAGAAAACGATAAGGTTTACGTTTTAACCGGTGAAAACTACCACGGTGACAAGCCGCATGCTGTCTTTGAACAGTATGCCTTTCCCTATTCCAGCGACAGTATCGTAGAGATTTTAGATAGTGTACAGCCGGATGTCATTCTTTTTACCGGTGCATACGACACCAATTTCCAGTGGCGTAATATCCGAAACGAATCCATGCATTATCTTTCCGGACTGATCAACATCATTTTGTCCGCCGAAAGTCATAAGATCAAGCATTTTATATATCTTTCTTCCCATCAGGCGTTTGATGCAAATGCAGACGAGCAGATTCAGCCGGATGATAAAACGACAGCAAATAACTATACGGGAATCGCTATCGTGCAGGGTGAAGAGCTCTGCCGCCATTTTAACGAAACAACGGAGTTAAATATCAGCATTCTGCGCATCGATCATATGTATAAAACTCCTGAAAGCGCAGAAGATGTAGACGATATCTGTTCCAGACTCTGTCTGGAAGCAATTCAGAAAGGAACCGTTAAGGTAGATAATAATCAGGTATTTTCCATGATTCATCTGTCTGATGTTGTCTTTGGTCTTTACGACTTTATTCATGCCAAGGCACATAAAGACTTTATCTATCAGCTTTCCTCTGCCTGCCCTGTCACCGAGTTAGATATCGCACATGCAATACAGACAGTCGACAGCTCTATCTCGATTGAGGACAACACAACCGGTGGAAAGCACCAGATCATTTTAGATAATCAGGCATTTTGCAGGGAATTTCATTTTTCCATCTTTCATACCTATGAAAAGGCGATTCCTGAAATTTTCAAAAAAATGCGTCGCAATAGGAAAAAATATCTCAGTAACTCTGAGAAAAACAAAAAATCAAACAGCAAATTTGTACAGCGCTTCAAGGCATTGGTACGTTCTTTGATCCCATTTATTGAAAACTGTATTATTTTTATTCCGGTTTTTATGATCAATAACCGCGCCGTAGGCAGCCAATATTTTGACCGTCTGGACTTTTTTCTGTTATATGTCCTTTTGTTTGCCGGCACATATGGCACGAAGCAGGCGATTTTTTCTGCTACTCTGAGTATGGCAGGATACTGCTTCCGGCAATTATATAACCGAACCGGTATCGAGCTTTTGATCGACTATAATACATATCTTTGGATCGCACAGCTTTTTATCGTTGCGATGGCTGTCGGAAGACTGCGTGACAGCACTAAGTCTATCAGTTATGAAAAGGATGAGGAGATTCATTTCTTAAACAGCCAGTTGGAAGATCTGGTTCATATCAACGAAAGCAACAACCGCATTAAAAACATTTATCAGAACCGTATTCTGGATTATGACGACAGCCTTGTCAAAATCTATGGCATTACCTCTGAGCTTGACTCTGTAGAAGCCGGTGCCGTTCTCTTCTATGCAGCTGATATTATCGGCAGGATTCTTGGCACCCCTGATGTAGCGATCTATCAGATTGCAAACGGTGATTACTGCCGTCTGTTTTCTGCTACTTCTGAGCAGGCAAAGTGTCTTGGCAAGTCTGTAAAATATTCTGCCATGACAGAGATGATGACTGCGATCAACAACAAGCAGGTTTATGTCAACAAAACAATGGATGAGGACTATCCGCTGATGGCAAGTGCGATCTACCGCAGCGATCAGCCGATCGAGCTTATCATGCTTTGGGGACTTCCTTTCGAGAATATGACATTGTATCACTGCAATCTGCTGACGGTTCTCGGCTACATGATCTACAACTCCGTAGAACGTGCCGACCGTTATCTGGATGCATTGTCTACAACGCGCTTCATTACCGGCACAAAGCTTCTTGCCAAAGATGCCTTTGAAGAGCTGCATCATATTTATCAGGATGCGATGGAAAAAGGCTTTACGGAATACGTTATCTTAGCAGCTTCCTCTCCGCTGAAAATGAGTTATCAGCAGTGGAGCGATACGTTATCTTCCAAGCTTCGTTTTTCTGACTATCTTGGCATCGACAAAAATGATAACATCTGTATTTTACTGACAAACTCAAGCATCAAGGATGCGCAGTTTATTATACAGCGTTTTGCCGAAGCCGGAATCACCTGTATGCCGCTAAAGGCTTAGGAGGGAGCAGCTTATGACAGAGAAGCAAAAATTGATCCTGATATGTGTTTTACTGGTGTTTAACACAGTACTTGCGCTTAGCTATATCATCGTCGGTATTGTCAACACGCACCGTCACAAGGAAAAAAAGCTTACTAAATATATCATATTAAGTATCTTTATGATACTGTGTCCGGTCGTAGGGCCTGTTTTTCTGGCTGTCGGCACTCTGCTCTACCGTATCTTTTTTGACAGCAGCATTGATCTTGCTGCGATCACTTTTTCAAAAGACCGTGTAGACGTGCTGGAACGGCCGGATGTAGAGTCGGAAATGAATCTGGTTCCGATGGAGGAAGCCATTCTGATCGATGACAAAGAAAATCTCCGCCAGCTTCTTTTGACTGTGCTGCGAGGTGATGTTTCCAAATCGATCAACACCGTAACAAAGGCATTAAACAGCTCTGACTCAGAAGCTTCCCACTATGCTGCTTCTGCGATCATGGATATCATGAATGAGTTTCAGACAACCCTGCAGAAATTTCATGCCCAGTTAGAGGCTACACCAAATGACCGGGAAGTCAACCAGCTTTTTATCGAATACCTGATCAAAATGTTAAACACAAACTTTTTGTCAGATATGGAGTTAAAAACATATGTGTACACCTTAACACAGACCTGCGAAAATGCCTTTAACTACGACAAAACAATTCTGACTGCGCTATATTACAGCAATGTAATCTTTTTGCTTACCCGGATTGGAGACTTTCAGGCAGCCAATCTCTGGGTTTCCCGCCTGTTAACCCAGTATCCGGACGAGATTGAAACATACCGTTGTGTATTGCGCTACTATTATCTTACACAGAATAAAGAACGATTCTTTTTCTATATGGAGCAGTTAAAACACTCTGATATCACAATTGATAAGGATTTGTTGGAATTGATCCGAATATACAGCTGACAGAACTTATCAGTTGTAACCGTAACCATCAGAAGGGAGGGACAAAGATGTCTATGGAATTAACCACTGTCATAGAGTTAATAGAGGTATTCTGTGCTTATATCCTCTGCTCCTATTTTGCCCCTTACTTCGTCTTTCACCGCTATTTGAAGGATAAGGCTCTCTCTGAGCGGCTTTTGATCTGTGTACTGCTTGGCAACTTTTATATGATCAATGTTGTATTCCTGATCTTTGCCCTGCACATACCGGGCACGCTGTCACTCTATCTTTTTACACTGATCCCGGTAGCAATTGCCTGGGCACGAATCAATAAGCCTCCGATACGGCGTACCCTGTCACTGCTCTATACGGCAGTCTCCCGCCTGTTTTTAGGCGAGGCTAAGATCAAAACCATCTTATCCCTTTTACTCTGCCAGCCGAAAAAATGGTGCAAGACAGCCTTTCGCGCCTGCCTTTCCCATATCATCCACCACATCATCGAGTGGATCATGCTGCTTTCCCTGCTTGGATTTAATGTCTGGTACTACAGCTATCAGACTGTGACAAAGTATATATACGGAGCATCCGACATTATCGTACACCACCGCTGGATCAACGAAATGGATAACGGTACTATTTTCTGGCATGGAATCTACCCGTTTGGATTTCACAATGTCATTTATTTTCTGCATCACTTTTTTGGATTCCAGACCGTTTCCCTGCTTCGTGTCTTCGGAGTCATCGAAACGATATTTATCTATCTGATGCTGTACCTTTTTCTGCGGAAAGTATGCCGTTCCAAATATATTCCATTTTTCGGCATGTTTCTTTTTACATTGCCTGATCTTTTTAACTTCCAGGCAACCATGCGTTATCAATGGTCACTTCCACAGGAATTTGCCATGCTGTTTCTCTATCCCTGTGCTTATTTCCTGATTCAGTTTTTTGAGCGAAAAAAAGAAGAGCTCCGCACGGAAAAAGAATTTGCTGCACAAAAAATACTGTACTCCTGGGTCGAGCAGTATCATATTTTACCTAGTACACGCAGCCTGATCTTTTTTGCGATCAGCTTTTCCCTGACTCTTGCCGTGCACTTTTACATCACGATCATTGCTGTGTTGCTCTGCATCGCGATTGCCATTGCTTATTTTCCGGTCGTATTTCATCCGAGATACTTTTTCTCGATCGCACTTTCCGGTATCCTTAGCCTTTGCATCGCCATTACTCCGATGGGAATCGGCTATGCAAGCGGCATCGAGTTAGAAGGCTCTCTGGGCTGGGCACTTAGTGTCATCTTCCCATCTGCCGCTAATAACTCAAGCGAGGATGCCACAAGTGAAGATACTTCAAGCGAAAACACTACAAATAGCGACACTTCAAATAACGATACTTCAAGTGACAGTGCTTCCAATGATACTTCTTCAAATAAGGCTGCCACATCATCTGATACTTACCGCCTTGCTGCCTTTTCTGTCACCCCACTCTTAACCGGTGGCAATACATTACTAAAGCAGTGCAACGCTTTGCTTGCCAAAGCAAAGTCTGTCGGTACTGCTATTTATCGAAAGATCTTTTTCTTTAACGGCATTGCCAGTCTTTTTCTTGGCAACGTTATAAATAATCAGAAGTGGATATTATGGTTTGTCCGCGCGTGTGAAGCCGGCATTGCTTTTTTTGCTTTGACGACACTGTTTGGGCGAAAGTTTTATACAAGAAATATGCTTGCCATATGCATTTATCTGTTGTTTCTGATCACTATAATCTCAGCGCTTGGTTTAAATATTCCTGCCATCATGGATGTCGCACGCTCCAGAATTTTTCTGGCATACGCTATTCCATTATTTGCAGCCGCCATTGCCGATATGATCTATGTGATCGTGTGTCGTCCGTTCCGTTATCACCGTTTTACGGAAATCTTACCGATCGGTCTGACACTTGCCCTGACAGTATCGACCATTGCACATAGTATGGTCAGACCATTAAATATCATCTATGCACTACAGCCTCCGGGCGAAATGCAATGCGACTATGATATTATGAAAAATTATCCGGAAAAGAAATGGACAATTGTCACGACAACAAACAGCGCAGAGGTGATCAGGCAAAAAGGCTGGCACATGGAAATCTGTACTTTTTTAAAGAAAATGAAAGATTACAACGCGGATACCAAAGTAACGATCCCGACAAAATATGTTTTCTTTTTCATTGAGAAAAAACCACTGAATTTCGGTGC
Organism: uncultured Lachnospiraceae bacterium; assembly: GCA_934317005.1. GTDB lineage: Bacteria > Bacillota > Clostridia > Lachnospirales > Lachnospiraceae > Butyribacter. The sequence goes on along the minus strand of CAKREB010000005.1, from coordinate 109,278 downwards.
TTTTTCTTCCGTCACAGATAACCTTGCAACAACCGGAGCGGTTTCCGAAAAGGATGCTGCTAAAAGTGCTGTCTACAACGGTGACACTGTCTATGAAGCAGAAAACCGCGCTATACTTGAAAGCAAGATGTACTACTGGGCAAAAGAATTTGAACAGCAGTATCCGAAGGAATTTCAAGTATACTATGAGGATGATAACTTCATCTGCTACCGCATTGTCCAGAACGAATATCATCTTTATAATTTTGCCATAGACTACCAATACAACTAACAGGATGCCATTTTCCATATGGATTGACCCTGTATTTTTACTACATACACTGCAACAGACTGGAGGTTAGCGTTTTGAAAATATCAAAATCCAATTTCATTGTAATCTCTATTACGATGATCGCTATTTTAATATTATTTCAATTTTCCAATCTCTCTGCGATCTATACCTCGCAGGCGATGCACAATAAATATGCTTCGCAAGGTGAACCACTTAAAAGATCGCAGACAACGACAGAGGAATCGCTTCGCGCTCCTCTTACCTATACCACTGCTTTAATCGGAAACGCAGAGCAGTCCGAGATAATGATTGCCAAAGAATGGTGTGTTTATTTAAAACGTACCTATAATCTGTATCCTTCTTTGACGGACTTTTCCGACAATATCTCCAAACGGTGCAATATTGTCATCTTATCTTCCAATGCCGTAAAGACCTCAAAGGACATTGATACACTGGTTCATTTTGCCAGAATGGGAATCCATATTATTTTTACAAGCCTTCCGGATGTTTCCTTTTTTCACGACTCTGAAAAGCTGTGCAGGCTTACCGGCATCCGCCGTATACGTTCGGATGCCTGTCATACAGATGGTCTTACCCTGTTTGAAGGTTTTTTCATAGGAGGTAAGACATACTATACAAAGCTAAAAGAAACGATTCCATATTATCTTTTGCAGTCCGGCACAAAGGCATATATGTCCGGCAATCTAAAGAATCAGAAAAAACAAAAGATCAAAAACGAGGATCTTCCTGCTGTCATCTGGCGCAACCAGTACGAAAACAGCTTTATCTTCTGTGTCAATTTTGACTTTTTTAAAGACCATACCGGTCTTGGCATTTTAACTGCCATGCTTTCGGAAACAAAAGATTATCTTGTCTATCCGATCGTCAATGCGCAGAGCATAATCTGCCAGAATTTTCCGTATCTTTCCAACGAAAATACAGAAAACATCTCAAAGCACTACTTCTATACCAGCAAGACATTATGTGAAACCGTTCTGTGGCCGGATATGGTTTCCATTCTCAATGCCACCGGTGATAAATTCAGCGGCATGATCGCACCAAAGCTTGAGTATAGTGATAGTACAAAAAACACCTTAGAGGACAGTCTGAACTTTTATTTTAAACAGAGCGAAAAGATTTCCGGCGAACTCGGACTCTCCGGCGACCAGATGGAAGGGATCGGGCGCTATTCCAACAAGCTTATGTACGATACCAAGCTTTTTCATAAAGATGCCACGGATTATACCTTTACCGTATTTTCCCCGGGAAATATGCCGGAAACCATTTATCATGACTATGTCGGAAATCATGCCAGAAAATCTGTTCTGTCAGATATCCGTACTCTGATCATAACCAAACCGCAAAAGTCGCAGGAACTTCTCTCCTTTTATAACAATGACATTTTGGCTATGACAAGTACAAATGATGGCTTTTCACATACAGACCGCGAAGATCTTTTTCTAAAAAGCATTGAAACAGCACTGGGATACTCTGCTATCTCGTTAGATTTTAGCCGTGTCCTTTATCCTGATGGGAAAAAGGATGACTGGACAAAGCTTTCCAAAGACTTGTCCCGCTTTTTAGATACCTATTGGAAACCATTCCGCAAAAGCTTTTCGCAGGTTACCGTTTCCGAGGCAGACAAAAAAGTCCGTTCTTTCCTTGCCTTAGAATATACCTCCTACCGCAAGGGAAATACCATTAATGTTGCGATCTCTAACTTCCAATCAGAAGCCGGTTTTATTCTGAATCTGACAGAACAGGATGTCGTTTCTGTATCCGGTGGAAGTTTTCAGAAGATAGAAACCGGAAAATATATAATATGTGCAGATAGCCCTGATCTTTCTATCGAGGTAAAAGACGCCTCAATGGACACAGATCTTACAGACTAAAAAAGGGCACCGCTAACGCCGGTGCCCCAGCAAGAACACGTTGTTATAAAGAATGGGGATAATCATTATGAAAGTTTGCATTATCGTAGAAGGCTGCTACCCCTATGTAGTCGGTGGTGTTTCCAGTTGGGTACACAGTCTGATCAAACAGTTTCCAAATATCGAATTTGTCATCCAGACCATTGTTGCCGATCGCAGCATGCGTGGTAAGTTTGTCTATGACATGCCGGAAAATGTAACCGAAATCCGCGAAACCTACGTGCAGGATGTAGACTGGGTTGCTAAAAAGCACCGCCGTAAGCTTCGCCTTTCCAAAGAAGATTTTAACGCACTGCAAAGCCTGATCTTAAATGAAAATATTGACTGGGAAAATATTTTTGCCTTTTTCCAAAAAAATTCTATCTCGATCAACGATTTTCTGATGGGAAAGGATTTCTTTCTCATGGCAAAGGCACTTTATGAAAAAAAATACGAAAACATTACGTTTTCCGACTTTTTGTGGTCCATGCGCTCTATGTACCTGCCACTGCTTCTCTGCCTGAAAACACCTCTTCCAAAGGCAGATCTGTACCACTGTGTTGCGACAGGATATGCCGGAATACTTGGAAGTATGGCAAAGGTGCTTTATCAAGGAACGTTACTGATCTCAGAGCATGGTATCTATTCCCGTGAACGCGAAGAAGATATTATCAAGGCATCCTGGGTAGAAGGCGTCTATAAAAACATCTGGATCGAACATTTTAAAAAGATGTCTACCTGTGCCTACCACTATGCAGACTGCGTCACTTCTCTTTTTGAATATGCCAGAAGCCTGCAGTTAGAACTTGGATGTCCACCGGAAAAAACACTTGTCACACCGAACGGGATCGATCCGAAACGTTTTGAACATATTCCCGGAAAGCAGGAAGAAGATCAGGGATTTTTTAATATCGGTGCCGTCCTTCGTATTGCTCCGATCAAAGACGTAAAAACCCTGATCAATGCCTACTACTATGCAAAGCAAAAGGAACCTTCCTTAAAACTATGGATCATGGGACCCTGGGAAGAGGAAGACCCCTATGCCAAAGAGGTTTTTGCCTTAGTCGACTCCTTAAAGCCTGAGGATCTGGTCTTTACCGGCCGTGTCGATGTCACACAGTATCTGGGACGTATGGATGCAACCATTCTTTCCAGTATTAGCGAAGGACAGCCTTTGACAATCCTAGAAGGCTTTGCGGCAAAGTGTCCGGCAATCGCCACCAATGTAGGAAACTGCGAAGGACTGATCTACGGCGAGGGTGACGATACGCTAGGCCGTGCCGGCATCGTTACTGACACCATGTCTGTTTCCGGCCTGTCTGAAGCAATGGTACATCTTGCAAGAGAGCCACAGCTTGCCAGACAGATGGGTGAAATCGGCTACAAACGCCTTATGGCGAAATATCAACTTTCTCAAATGAAAGAAACCTATCATAACTTATATCGTAAAATGGCTAAGATCAAAGGCTGCAGCTTTTCTGACAAACCTGTCGCCACAGAAGAAGGGAGGTAATTAGTATGGCATCTATTGGAAAAACTATTCAAAAGTCGTTTGAGAAAAAGACAATCTCATCTACTTTATTTGGTATCTTTGTCAGCACACTGACAACAGTCGCACCCATGTTTTTGATCATGGGCGGTATCGTGATCCTATACCGTGTGTTAAACTACAATTCCATCGTATATTCCGAACGCCTGCTTTTTACCTGCAGCATTCTATATATTTTTATCTTCGGACTATTGTGTACGGCACCTTACAACACGGTACTTTCCCGTTATATCACAGACCGTATTTTCGAAGAACGCTATGACGCGGTTCTTCCATGCTTTTACGGTGGACTTTTTGTCAATCTGCTCACCTGCTGCGTGGTAGGAATCCCTTTTTATCTCTATTCCTGGCTTGTAGGACAGATTGATCCATTATACACATTTACCTGCTTTATTGCTTTTATCGCACTGAGCATAACCTTTTATGCCATGCTCTACCTGTCGATCACAAAAGATTATAATAAGATTTCTCTCTTTTTCCTGATTGGCGTTATTACGATGGTTGCTTCTGCACTGATTGCCGTAAAACTCATTCACACCTCCATCATCTATGGCATGCTCTTTGCCATTGCCTGTGGCTTTTTGATGATTGCCATATGTGAATTTGCCTATATCAAAGGGTATTTTCATCAGAGTGATGAATCGTATTTTGAATTTATGACCTATTTAAAAAAGCACTGGCAGCTTGGAGTCACAAACCTGTTATACTTTGTCGCACTCTATGCACATAATTTTGTATTTTGGAGTGTTCCTGACCGTCTAGTGGTCAAAAACACCTATATCTGTTATCCACCCTATGATATGGCAACCTGCATCGCGATGTTTACCAATATATCCGCAAGTGTCATCCTCATCACACAGATTGAGTTACACTTTCATGAGCGGTATAAAGCCTACTCGGAAGCCGTAATCGGTGGACGTCTGTGCGATATTGAAAAAGCGAAAAACAGAATGTTCTCTCTTCTGTCCTATCAGTTGACCGACGTTGTCAGAAACCAGTTTACGATTTCTGTCATTTTGTATCTGCTCTGCGTAGTCTTTTTACCGCAGTTTGGATTTGCCGGTCAGGTAATGGAAATCTACCCATGCCTTGCCGCAGGATATTTTGTAATCTTTTTGCTGTACTCCTGCATCATCTTTTTGTTTTACTTTAACGATAAGACAGGAGCCCTTCTTACCACATTTTCTTTTCTGGTGGTAACAACGGTTGTCAGCATTTTTGCAAAAGAGCTTCCGTCTATCTGGTACGGTATCGGAACCTTCGCCGGTGCTTTTACCGGATGGATCATTGCCTATCATCGTCTGCGATGGGTTGAGAGAAATCTCGATGAACACATTTTCTGTCAGGGTAGTCTGATTCCATTTAAGCAGGAGAAGATGCCAGACAATATCGTATATTCTGCCAAGGAACAGGCAGAAGAAAAAAAGGAGAGATTATCATGACCTTAACACTACAGATTACTATTATCGTGCTCGGCATCCTGCTGCTGATTGCCGTATGCCGCGCTGCGATTCAGAAAAAAATATCAGAGCCACATGCTTTACTTTGGTTCATTCCCTGCCTTTTAATTATTTTAGGAGGATGTTTTCCACAACTGACTTACTTTTTGTCGGATCTTTTCCACACGGATTATCCTCCTGCTATCATTTTTGCACTGGCGATCATTATCAGCTACCTGATCTTATTTCAGTGCTTCCGCTCTCTGTCTGTACTAACCCTGAAAAATAAAGAGTTAGCATCACAGACAGCACTGCTGAATGAAAAAGTGCAAAAGCTGCAGGAAACCATTAAGCAGTTGCAAAAAGATAACAGTAATATTTCACAGGAGCAGCACGCAAAATGAAAAAAATATTATTTGTCATGAACACAATGGGACGTGCCGGTGCCGAACGCGCACTTGTCACCTTTTTAAATACACTGCCTATAGAAGAGTACGAGGTATCACTTTTGGTGCTGGTCAACCGTGGCGAAATGTATGATGAACTTCCCGACCACGTCAGACTGCTAAATAAGCACCCTGATTCCGGTTCTGTTTTATCTTTTGGCGGAAGGCTTGCCTTGATCAAAACAGTCCTTCGCTGCTTTTTCTATCATATGAAGGGATTTTCCCTGCTTTTTTATCTGATCACAAATCTGCGTACACAGCTAAAAAAGCACAGATTACAGCCTGATAAGTTATGCTGGCGCATCATCGCGCAGGGGACGCCGGTTCCCGATCAGACCTATGATCTTGCCGTGGCATACCTCGAAGGAGGCAGCACCTATTTTGTTGCAGACGCTGTACATGCCAAAAAGAAAGCAGCTTTTGTCCATATTGATTATGCAGATGCCGGTTATCACAAGGGACTCGATCTGGATAGCTACAGCCGTATCGACCGTATTTTTTCTGTATCAAAGGAAGCTTGTGAAAGTTTTTGCCGTATTTATCCGGAATATCAAGACAAGTGCTTTCTCTTTCGAAATATCCTAGATACCAAACAGATCCGGTCGCGCAGTCTTAAAAATCTAGCTCCAAACGACCCCTTTATCAAAAGCCGTGCAAGGTATAAGCTTCTTACCGTAGGAAGGCTTAACTATCAGAAGGCTTATGATATTGCCATCCCTGCACTTCGCATCCTGCGGGACAGAGGATATGACGTGGACTGGTTTGTCCTCGGAGAAGGTTCTCTCAAAAAAGAACTCTGCAGACAGATAGACAGGGAAAATCTGACCGGACATTTCGTGCTGTTGGGAAGCAAAGAAAATCCCTATCCTTACTACCGTCTTGCAGACCTCTATGTACATGCAACACGGTTTGAAGGAAAAAGCATCGCCATAGAAGAGGCACAGATACTTGGAAAAGCTATTGTCGCATCAGACTGTACCGGAAACCGCGAACAGATTACTGACGGAATATCCGGCCGCCTGATCCCACTCACTGCCACAGCGATTGCTAACGCAGTTGGGGCACTGCTTGATTCGCCCGAAACCATACACCGTTTTGAGCAGGCAAGTCAGGCAGTCGACCTGACACACCCTGAAGACTATCCGGCTTTTTTTGAATTATTATAGATATACAAACTGGAGGCTCATTATGAAACACGAATTACTGATTATTATCCCTGCGTATAACGAAGAGGAATCTATCGGCACCTTTCTTAGCGCCTTGTCTGATTCTTCCATCACAGATATTGCGGATGTTATCGTGATCAACGATGCGTCCTCAGATCAGACCGCTTCGATTGTCTGCGCACTTGGTTTTCCGGTGATCAGCCACCCTTATAATCTGGGATATGGAACGGCCCTGCAGACCGGATATAAATATGCCTGTGACCACCACTACCGCTATCTGATCCAAATGGATGCGGACGGTCAGCATGACATCTGCAATATTACACGCATCTACGAATGCCTTCTTAGCAAAGATGCACCGGATATCGTCATAGGCTCCCGCTTTTTCAAAGAAAGCAAAAGCTTTGCCATCTCCTTTGTCAAAAAGCTTGCGATACGCTTTTTCCAAAAGGCAATCTACGCAGCAAGCAGGCAACGCGTAACAGATCCTACCTCCGGATTACAGGGATTAAACGCAACAGCCTTTTCCTACTATGCACAGTTTGGTAACTTTGATAATAATTATCCGGATGCCAACATGATCATACAGATGGCACTTCTCGGATTCCACATCAAAGAAATTCCGGCTGTCATGCACGAACGTAAGACCGGTCAGAGCATGCACTTTGGAATCATTGAGCCATTTCTTTATATGTGCATCATGCTTTTTAGCACCAGCAACGTATTTATTCGCGGAAAAAGGAATCTGCTTGCCAAACCTACTTTTTCACCAGAAAGGGCAGACCATGAAAAAAAATAAACGTTTACTCCTATTTACTACCGTGATCACACTGACTATCATACTATTCGCAGGAGGTTTTGCTTTGTACTACTATAAAACACATTATGTTTCCGTTACATTTCAGCCACAAAAGCAGGAAGAGATATCCGGTGTTTTAAATTATCCGGAATGTGGCTGGTACCGGCTCTACTCCTATTATCTTCACCCCGATACTGCCCTGACGGAAAATGAGCTTTATCTGGAAAAACAGGATGACAGCGGATACACCTTTCGCCTTGCACTGTTGGAGTTTAACTTAGCCGAATACGCTAACACAGACTTAGATGGTGCCGCCATCGAAAATATACGGACTGTCTTTCAACGCTTCTCCACAACAAAGGCAAAACTGATCGTCCGCTTTTTATATGACTGGGACGGACTCGCTGCACAAAAAGAACCCGCCAAACGTTCCATCATTCAAAAGCATATGAAGCAGATTGCAAGACCACTCAACGAATATGCCAACCTAATCTTCACAACACAGGGGATTTTTGTCGGAAACTGGGCAGAAATGCACGGTTCCAAATATCTGACCACCACCGACATGACCGCCCTGATCGCATATTATGCCCAGGTAACAGACACTTCCATCTATCTTAGTGTGCGCACACCTTCCCAGTACCGCGCGATCAGGAAAGAATTAGAAAAACATCCTGATCGTTATGACAGATATCACATTGAAAAAAGCAGACTTTTGAAGCGTCTTGGCCTATACAATGACGGCATGCTCGGATCGGTTTCCGACACCGGAACATACGCTGCAGCAGATAACGCTTCTTCCGATGAACAGGCACTTGCCATCCGCAAAAAAGAACTGACTTTTCAGAACCAATTGTGCAAAACTGTTCCAAACGGCGGCGAAGTCACTACAGTCAATTCTTTTAATGACGGTGAAAATGCCATCTCTGACCTAAAACGCATGCACGTATCCTATCTCAACCAGATTTACGATGAAGCTGTGATTGAAAAATGGAAACAGACTGCTTATACCGGAACCGACCCGGTCTATTCCAATGTATCTGTCTATGACTATATCACAGAGCATCTTGGTGCGCGTCTGCTCTTAAAAGACTGTACGATTACTTACAAACCATTTTCAAGTGATAGTGCAAGCGGGACACTAAGCCTTGCAAACCACGGCTTTTCACCCCTCTATCACGATGCAAAGCTGACGCTTTCTCTGGTAGAAAAACAGACCGGAAGTAAAACGGTCATTTTTTCACAAAAACTACAACACGATATTTTTAGTCAGTCAGAAAAAAAGATTCCATTCTCTTTTTCACCCTTTGACCTTTCACCCGGAAACTACACCCTTTTTGCCGTCTTAACGGATGCCGAAAGCAGTGAACAGATTTCCTTTGCAAATAATAGTTTTGATGATACTATAAAAGAATATAGACTTGGTCAGATTACGATAAAAAAATAAGGAGGTTACGCTTATGGCACTTACATCACGCCCCATCGTCAGCATCGCTGTGATTACCAAAAAGACTCCCTTTCTGATCCTGCAGCGATGCATCCGGTCAATCAGAGAACAGACTGTGTCAAACCTTGAGATTATTCTTTTGGATGCAAACGATATGGACAGCAGCTATAAGGAAGCCATCAAAAGTGAGCCTGACTTTTTATCTGATATCCTATACATCGAATTACCCGAAGGAAAAGAATTTGTACATGGCAAAAATGCTGTATTAAAGGCATACCACGGAGAATTTATCACCTTTTTGTCGGCACAGGATACCATGCCGCCCAAACGCATAGAGCAGGTTCTGTCTGTTTTTGCACAGGACGCTTCCATCGTCACCATATGCACTGGCATGAATGTACAGGAAAATAATATATTAGAGCACTCTGACTACGCCATCAGTTCCAGTCAATACCAGTATCTTTCACAGCTTATTTTCCATCGTGACTGTTTTCGCTATATCCATGCCTTTGACGAAAATCTGATCGCACACTGTGATGACGACGCTGCTTTACAGCTTTTTTTCCTACACCAGATACACTCTGTCGCAACAGAGGATACAGCGGTTTCTGTCTGCCCTGACTGTTATCACAATGTATCTGAGCTTGCTGCCGCAATTGGATATCGTCAACTCATGACCAAATATCTTCCTATCCTTTCCAAAAATGAACCAATAAAAAAACAGCTTATGGAAAAAGCTGCTTCTTCTTATCAGAAAGCCGGTGTACTGCATCGCTATGTCCAGTTTAAATGCAAAGAAGTCTTTTCTAAAAAAGGCTATTAGCACACACCCTGTTTTTTGTGTGCCAATAGCCTTTTCATCATTTTCTTAAAGCCTACGCTTATCCCTGTTTATTTTGTTGTATGATCCACTCATCCAGTGTCAGCGGTACATAATCTGAAAACATCGCAAAACAGTTGATCATCTGGCAGGGAATATTTTTTTGTTCCTCCCCATACACCGTTTCCCTTGTTTCTTTAACAAAACGCTGTACATTCTGATAATCCATCGTATTATGTACATGACCATACAACATATACGTCATTTTTCCATGATACTGACCGTTATAACAGATGATCGGATAATGGCTAAGCACTACTTTGCGGTTGTTATCCCGCACCTCTGCATACGGCTTGATCCATTCCAATGCTTCACTTAAAAATTTTTTATCATGCAGAAAGCGTGCATCATGATTTCCTGTGATCAGACACTTTTTCCCATTGAGCTTTGACAGAATTTCATTGGCATACGCTCCATTGCCAAAACAAAAATCTCCCAGTATCACGACTTCATCTTTCTTTCTCGTAACCTTTTGATTCCACTGCTTAATCATATAAGCATCCATCTGCTCTGTAGTAGCAAATGTCCGGCCGTCTAACACTCTTACCTTCTCATGACCAAAATGACAGTCTGCAATGTAATATCTCATCCTCTTATTTCACTCGCTTCATTCTCTTTTTTCGAATCTTATCCCGATACATTCTTTTATCTGCGATCGCACATACCTCTTCAATCTCAAAGCCTCCTTCTGCGAAAGCAGAACCTTCCGCGATCACACATGGCTCCCCACCATACTTTTCATTTACCTTTTGAATCTCCTGCTCCCATTTACACAGCAGATCATCCAGTTCTTTCCTCGTACACTCTGTCATAACCAGAAGAAACTCATCACCGCCCATGCGATAGGCATGTACATTGTCACCGGTCAGTCCCCGGAAGCTTTCTGCTGCCTTCTGCAGCAATGCATCACCGGCATCATGACCATACTGATCATTTACTGTTTTTAAGTTATTCACATCAAAATATACGATACCGATTGAAGAAGCCTTTGGATATTCCTCACTGCAGCGCTGAAAATAACTCCGTCTGTTGTATAGTTTCGTCAGCATGTCATGGTAACTTTCATAGGACACCATCTCATAAAATATTCTCTTCTCCAGACAGCTTTTGAGCGTCCGAAGCAAAAGCTTCTTTAACTCGCTGTAGCCTTCCATCTCTACTCCACTTTGAAAGATAAGAAACGCCCGATATAGTGTGCCATTCGTCTGATCTCCAAAAGATAACACACTGCCGGCATCAGATATATGATCCTTTTTAAGCAGCTCTCTGATCTGCTCCGGCATCTGCTCCACCGTCCACTCCGTAATCTGCTCCATAGCAAAAATATCTACCAAATCTCCTCCTAAAAGACGATCCTGCGAAACAATATGATCCTGTGTCCGATTGTAAAATTTGGCATGTACCATTCCCTTTGCATCACACGACACAAAAACGATATAAGCGCAATGAATATAATCACATACGATACGAAACACCTTGATCGCATCGTCATATAAACGGTCGATCAGCTGACCTTGAAACTTCATTGCCCTTTCATATACTAAAACTTTATCTAATTCTTGCTCTTGCACGATCTTCTCCATTCTGTCACCACCTGCGGCAACATTACTTTCGTATTTTGCAGATTTTTTCTCTTCTAACGATATCCATCCGGATTTTTACACTGCCAGTTCCATGCGTCCTGACACATCTTCTGCATATCACGTGTTGCGACAAACCCAAGCTCTTCCTTTGCTTTTGCAGCATCTGCATAACAGATATCAATATCTCCCGGTCTTCTTTCAATGATCTTATATGGGATTTCTTTATGACAGACCTTTTCAAAGTTGTGGATCACATCAAGCACGCTATATCCAACACCGGTTCCCAGATTATAAGTTACTAATCCCGGTGCCGTTTCCAGCTTTTTGAGTGCCTTGATATGTCCCTCTGCCAGATCAACTACATGAATGTAATCACGCACACCGGTACCGTCAGGCGTATCATAGTCATTTCCAAACACCCGCACATAGTCTAACTTACCTGCCGCTACCTTCGCTACATATGGAACCAGATTGTTTGGAATGCCATTTGGATCTTCTCCGATCATCCCACTCTCATGTGCCCCGATGGGATTAAAGTAACGCAGCAGTGCAATATTCCAGCTCTGATCTGCACGATACAGGTCTCTAAGCATGTCCTCGATCATCAGCTTAGTTCGTCCATATGGGTTTGATACAGACAGTGGAAAGTCTTCTGTGATCGGTACTGTTTTTGGCAGTCCATACACGGTAGCCGAGGAACTAAACACCAGCGACCGTACCTGATATTTTTTCATTGCATCTAACAGATACAAGGTTCCACACAGATTGTTTTCAAAATATTCCAATGGCTTCTCACAAGATTCCCCTACCGCCTTTAATCCAGCAAAATGAATCACGGCATCGAACTTTTCCTTTGCAAAAATCTGATCTATCTTCTCTTTGTTGCACAGATTTTCCTCATAAAACGTAATCTTTTTTCCTGTCAGCTTCTCTACTCTGGCAATCGCTTCCCGGCTGGAATTGATCAGGTTATCGATTACTACGACATCATATCCGGCCTCTAACAACTCGACATCTGTATGACTTCCGATAAAACCTGCGCCACCTGTTACCAGTACTTTTCTTCTGCCCATATCCAAATCCCCCATACTCTGTTTTTCTTTTCTATGCCGGGGTATCATACCCCCTCGTGGTCTAACCGCTATTGCTATCTGATTTTGACTCTTGCATAGTATTATATCAAAGTTACAAATCGCTTGCAACTAAGCATACCTTGCTACTTTTATCTGTTTTATGCTATACTGTTGTTTAAGTATGACTGATAATCGGATGGGTTCTTTTACTGCGATTGCATGACCTGTCCTTTGGGGAATTTTTTCCCGAAACTGTATAATCATTTAGGAGGAAATACACACATGAAAGGTATTATTCTTGCCGGTGGCTCCGGCACAAGATTATATCCATTGACAATGGTTACTTCCAAACAGCTTTTGCCGGTTTACGACAAGCCGATGATTTATTATCCATTGTCCACACTGATGTTAGCCGGGATTCAGGATATCCTGATCATCTCCACACCTGCCGATCTGCCAAACTTTGAAAGACTTCTCGGTGATGGCAGTAACTTTGGTATCCGTTTACAATATAAAGTACAGCCATCTCCTGATGGACTGGCACAGGCATTTCTGATCGGGGAAGACTTTATCGGTGATGACTCCTGCGCCATGATCTTAGGTGACAATATCTTCTATGGAAATGGGTTATCTAAGCATCTAAAGCAGGCTACACAAAAAAAAGTAGGAGCTACGGTGTTTGGCTACTATGTAGAAGATCCGGAGCGCTTTGGCATTGTATCCTTTGACGAAAACGGAAAAGCCGTTTCAATCGAAGAAAAGCCGGAACATCCTAAGTCAAACTACTGCGTTACCGGTCTGTACTTCTATGATAATCAGGTTGTCAAAAAGGCAAAGCAAGTGAAGCCTTCTGCCAGAAATGAGTTAGAGATCACAGACTTAAACCGCATGTACTTGGACGAAGGTACCTTAGATGTAGTCACTCTCGGCCGTGGATATGCCTGGTTAGATACCGGTACAATGGATGCTTTAGCAGATGCTACAGAGTTTGTCCGCGTAATCGAAAACCGTCAGGGCATCAAGATCTCTGCCGTTGAAGAGATTGCCTACAAAAACGGCTGGATCGACAAAGACCGCCTGATGCAGTCTGCCAAATTATATGGAAAATCTTCTTACGGAAAACACTTAAAACAGGTTGCCGAAGGTAAGATTTTATATTAGCATGTCAACCGATATCAAAAGCAGCCAAAGATTTGTTTTTGATATTACTCCAATACACAGAAAAGAGGATGATTATGAATATTATTGTTACCGGCGGTGCCGGATTTATCGGCGGAAACTTCTGCCACTATATGACCAAAAAATATCCGGAGGATACAATCTTATGTATCGATAAGCTTACCTATGCCGGAAATATGGAAACCTTAGAACCGATCATGGATCTGCCGAACTTCAAGTTCTTTCAGGCAGATATTGCAGACCGCGATGCTATTTATCAGATCTTTGAGAATGAAAAGCCGGACATCGTCGTAAACTTTGCCGCAGAAAGCCATGTAGACCGCTCGATCACTGATCCAGAAGTTTTTTTGCGTACCAACATCATCGGTACCAGTGTCATGTTAGATGCCTGCCGCAAATATGGCATCAAACGTTACCATCAGGTTTCAACAGATGAAGTATACGGTGATCTTCCACTTGACAGAAAGGATCTGTTCTTTACCGAAGAAACACCGATCCATACCTCCAGTCCATATTCTGCCTCAAAAGCTTCTGCCGACCTTCTGGTGCAGGCTTATCACCGCACATACGGACTGCCATGTACGATTTCACGCTGCTCCAATAACTATGGGCCATATCATTTTCCGGAAAAGCTGATTCCTCTTATGATCAGCAATGCGCTAAATGACAAAGAGCTTCCTGTCTATGGAAAGGGAGAAAATGTCAGAGATTGGCTCTATGTAGAGGATCACTGTATCGCGATCGATCTGATCATCCGCAAGGGTACCGTCGGTGAAGTCTATAATATCGGTGGGCACAACGAACGCACCAATCTTGAAGTGGTAAAGACTGTCTTAGCCGAACTTCATAAACCGGAATCGCTGATTACATATGTCACAGACCGTCCGGGACATGACCGCCGCTATGCGATCGATCCGACAAAGATTCACAAAGAGCTTGGCTGGCTTCCTGCCACCTCCTTTGATGAAGGAATCAAAAAGACCGTCAAGTGGTATCTTGATAACCGAACCTGGTGGGAAAATATCATTTCCGGTGAATACGCTAATTACTATGAAAAAATGTATAAAAACCGTTAATATCATTTAGAAATGAGGAGTATATGAAAAGAAAACTTTTTACCCTGTTTCTGGCTGCTTCGCTGATCGTCGCAGCAGCATCACCACTTCACGCAGATACTGCCTCTGCAAAATCTGCCACGAAGCACGCTGATACAACAGATACCTGTACTGTACACTATAAAACGCTGCAGGAGGGAGGACTTCTCTCCTATCAGCACAGCAACGGCAAAAAAGCTGCCCGAAAGACTGCCACTGTTTCAGCTAAGACACAATATGCCTTAGAAGCTATGCTTGCAGACACTCTTGACAGCTTTCAGGATACATGCGACTTTTCTGCGTTACAGTTAAACACATCCACCTTTTGTGATCTGTTCTATTCCTATCTGGATCAGCACCCACGTTACTTTTACGTTTCCGGAAAGATATCGTACTATTATGATAGCAACAGGATCATCACTAAAGTACGTTTTAACTACAAGTACTCTAAGACAGAAGCCCAAAGTATGCTCTCTGCCTATGATGCCGCGGTAAACCAGGCTCTTTCCGGTGTCAATCCACTATGGTCAGATATGGAAAAAGCACTGTATCTGAATGATTATCTTGCACTGCAGGCAAAATACGATGACTCGCTTTCTAAGTTTTCTGCCTATAACAATCTTGTAGAGAAAACCTCTGTATGTCAGGGCTATGCTCTTGCTTATCAGGAGCTTTTGACTGATGTAGGGATTCCCTGTCAGATTGTCACAAGCGACTCACTAAATCATGCCTGGAATATGTTGTACATCGATGGAAAATATTATTATAACGATGTAACCTGGAATGATCCAGTACCGGACAGAGTAGGACGTTCCAGACATTTTTACTTTCTAAAAAGCGAAAGCTTCTACCGCTCATCTAAAGGAAAACACCTCGTTAATAATGACTGGGAGGTAAGTGGTAACTGGAGCAGAAACGACGCGTCTGATACCTCCTATGACAACTATTTCTGGAACGATATGGACACGGGATTTTCTTATAACAATGGTACATGGTATAACTTTAACGGCAGTGACAGTATCTATGCATACCACTACCTGAACGGACAGTTCCAATTTGAAAAAACAGTAGTCACAGTCAATGATATCTGGGATAACAAAAACATACCAAATAGTTACTGGGTAGGCTCATTTGTCGGCTTTGCTTCCTATGGTTCCAACCTATATTACTCAGATTCTGATACCATCTATAAGCTGGATATCACAACAAACGCATCGACACCAATCTATGAGCTTTCTGCAGCAGAGAAAGCCTCCACAAATATTGTTTCTCTTGTGTGTGATGCCACCGGCAGGCTTTCCTACATCACATCGTCTGATTTTAACAGCTATGAAACCAAGCTTGCGATGCAGCTTGATAAAGAACCGGAAAGTAGAGATAAAACCACCTGCTATCAGATTCGCTTCCGCAGGAATGGTGCTACAGACGGCATGATGGATTCTATGCAAAACTGTCTGACAGACCAGACATACACGCTGCCAAAAAATACTTTTACCCGCAGCAATTATACCTTCACAGGCTGGAACACCAAAGCAGATGGCACAGGCACTGCTTATGAGGATGAAGCTTCTGTGACAAACCTTACTTCACAGAATTATGCTTCCATCACCTTATATGCACAGTGGGAAAAGAATGCCGCCCCATCAGAGCCAATGGTAACACCTCCTTCTTCGGATAAAGAAGATCCTGCAGATAATGTAACCCCTGCTCCATCTGCCGTTATCCGGCTTTCGGCTAAGAAGCTCACCATACGCAAGGGAAAAACAGCTAAACTATCCCTAAATGGCAGTAAGAAAAAAGCAGTCTGGAGTATTCTTTCCGGTAAGAAATATATTTCATTAAAAAACCGTTCCAATAAAAGCGTTGTGATCAAGGCACGAAAAAAGGGAACTGCCAAAGTTCAGGCAGTCGTTTCCGGTAAAAAATATGTCTGCACAGTCAAAGTAAATTAATACTTTTCTTTTATGGATTCACTTTTAATTGACAGATCTCATCAAAAACAGTATGAGATTCTGTCAATTTTTTTGGAATACTTGGCGCATTGACATAACTGGTACGGTAGATCAGACAATTCTCGCGCTGCGTTGTACTAATATTTTTTTTGCGGATCTGATAGGATGCTGTCGTAGCCCGGTTATTTCGTAGCCGCTCTAACTCTTTCCCATCCGGCAGAATCGCAATATCAATCCTTTTCTTTAGCATCTCCCGAACTGCCATGCCTGCATCCATGCCATCCTTACGCAGTATGATAATCTTATCAAGATACGCTTTTTTTCCGGCATGGAATCTGTTTTTTGTACATACGATCCTGTTCTTTCCGATATGAGCTGCCGTAAATGCTCCACTTCCGCAAAAGCTTTGCTGTGCCCTTTTTAAAATTCCATCTGCCGTTCCTTTCTGAAAGCCAAAGCTCCTTTTTCCATCAAACAAAGCCTTGTCCCCGTACTCTTCCAATGGCAGCAGATACAGATCACATACTTTTTCTACCGATACATTTTCTCCCTTTACACAGATTTCAACAGTATGCGCATCCTTCTTTTTGATACCGGAAACGACAGATACCGTATCTTTTCCTTTTTTAGAAAGCAGATTTGCCAAGGCAAGCCGCTCCGCCTGCCTGTCATAGCTTTTATTTGTTATTTTTTCCAGACGCTTCGTATGCCACGCATACTGCTTCACGATGTCCTCTATCACTTGTTTTTCTGATTTTCCCTTAGAAGAATACTTTGTCTGATACGCATAATAATATGCGAACAAGTCCTTTGGCTCCCGGTAACGGCTGCTGATAAAATCGTAAGCTTCATCCTGATATAACCCTTTTGCCCACTGCCATTCACTAAGAAGCTCCTTTCGCACAATTTTTTCCTGTAATTGTTTTTTTAGTTCATCCGATGGTTTTTGAAGCATTTTCTTTAGTTCTTTCTGCCTTTTTTCTATATCATCTGTGCCATAAGTATACTCATCCTGTCCCAAAATATGTACTCCGTCAAAGAACCCTTTTGCCCCTGAGGAACTGTCAAGGCGCAGATAATAATTAAACAACAGATCATCCGCTGACAACCGCGTTCCCTTTGCTGTTTTCAACTCAGGGTTTAGTTGGATCGTAATACGTGTGACCTTGGTATCTTTGTCATACAGACTGGAAATATGTGCTGTTTCATCCGTCCCCTTTTTCCATACTTTCGACACAGATGCATTACACACCTTCCCATCCTGATCTTTTTCTAACAGATTGGAAAAGCAAAGCTTTACCACCTGTTCTTCTGCCTGCTTCTGCATACAGAGCGGCGAAAACTCTTCTCCGAGTATTCCGGGATAGATACGGATCGTATGCTCTTCCCTTTTGGGTAATGTGCTTGTTTTCTGTGTCCTTCGCTCCCTTCCGATTGCCTGCCACAAAATCCCCAGTAGCAGCATCAGAAAAAAACATGCGATCAAGCCTTCTGTCAATAGTAGTTTCTTCATTTTCTCACCCCATCATATGCTTACTCTGCTGATTTACTACTATTCACACTAAGCCAAAGCATCTGCTCCGTCAACAAAAAGTCTTCGACATTATTTTCCCATCGACAATATGCACCACTCTTTGCGCAGCCTTTGCCACCTCAAGATCATGCGTGATCATCACAATCGTGTTTCCCATCTCATTTAACTGTTTAAAAAGCTTTAGTACCTCCTGTCCCATTTTGGTATCTAACGCACCTGACGGTTCATCTGCCAGTAAGATGGAAGGATTTCCTGCTAATGCTCTCGCAATGGCCACACGCTGCTTTTGCCCACCGGAAAGTTCATTCGGCTTGTGATTAATCCTTTCTGCAAGCCCCAGCAGTTCAATTGTTTTCATGCACTGTTTTTGTGCCGTATGGTGATCCATTCCCCGCATCAAAAGTGGCATGATCACATTTTGCAACACCGTATATGCCGGAATCAAATGATAATTCTGAAAAACAAAGCCAACCTTTTCGTTGCGTATCTGCGTCAGTTCTTCCCCCTTCATCCGGTGAACCGGCATTCCATCCAAAAAATATTCTCCGCTGTCAAACACATCCATGCAGCCGATCACATTCATAAGCGTAGACTTTCCCGAGCCGGAAGGGCCAAGAATTGCCACAAACTCCCCTTCTTTTACAGAAAAGTCAATGTCCTTTAGTACATGAAGCGACTGCTGTCCCATCTGATATGCCTTATTTAGTTTACGGATCTCAATCTTATTTTCCGTCTGAATGGGAATCAGCTTTTCTCCCCGCTTTCTTCGGTTTTTCTCTTTTCGCACTTTTCCTTTTCGTATTCTTTCTTTTCGCATCTTTTCCTGTTGCATTTTTTCGTCTTGCATCATTTTCCCCTTTTCTATGCTTTTTTTGTCTCCGGCTGCTTTTCCTGCCCTGTCAGATATCCATAAGCCCTCACACGTGCTGTCGTCCTTATTCCTCATTCAAAGCTTCTACCGGCACCAGATTGGATGCTTTATATGCCGGATAAAAGCCAAACACCGTCCCCGTCACTACCGAAAAGAGTACCGCTAAAAAAGCCCCCATCACCGATAACTCTACCCGCACATCAAAGGTTTCGATCAAAGGTGTGATTCCAAAGCTGACTGCTACTCCAAGCATACCTCCCAAAATACTGATAAAGCATGCCTCCAATAAAAATTCCAGTAAAATGTCTTTCTTATGACATCCGATTGCTTTTAAGATACCGATTTCTTTTGTCCTCTCTTTTACCGAAACAAATAAAACATTCATAATACCGATTCCACCAACGATAAACACGATCACTGCCATCGAAACTAACAATGCCGTCAATGTATCATTTGATGCAGCCGCCGCTTCCATCTTGCTTCCGGCATCACTGATCGTAAATTCTGCATTCGAATAGCTTTCCGATAAAATTGTCTGGATATTTTTCATTGCTGCATCCACTTTGTCCACATCACTCATAATTACTGTAATAGTAGGTGATACCTTTGTGCCGACAATATATTTGATGCCGGTACTGTATGGAATAAAGATGGACTCATCCGGACTGATTCCTGAAGAAACACTTCCCACATGGCTTACCACACCATTGACGATATAGGCTCTATTATCAATATAAATTGTGCTGTCATAAGCCTCTTTTGCACTTCCAAAGATTTCCTTTGCCAGATCATATCCCAAAATGCAGACCTTTTCTTTTGTACTCTCATTATCCTCTGTCAGAAATTCTCCGACCGCCATCGTCAGATTACTCATACCTGCATAGTTACTTTTTACTCCTGCAATCGTATAACTGGAAGCCTCTTCCAGTTCGCCACCCTCTACATCATTCTTTGTAGTGTAAGAGATGGTAATATCAGATATTCCCGGCAGAAAGGTCTGTAAATCGTCTACGTCATCCTCAGAGAGTGTAATATTTTCCTGATTCATCCGCTGTGATTGCCCGTTTTCTTTTCCTTCCTCACTCATTCCCATCTTTCCCTCACCCTGCGGCATAGCCATAGCATTTCCACGATCTGCATTGTCCGACTTTTGGTACACACTGCCATCATCTGGTTTTGTCATCTTATTTTCCTGCTGCCCTCTATCACCATCCGGCATAGTCATAGAATTGCCACCGCTATCTCCTGCTGATGCCTGCTTGCCCCCACCAAAGTTCTGAAAGCCATGTCCATTTGACATGCGGAACTGATCGATCATGCTTTGCAGATCCTCCGACTCCTGTTCATAAGAAATATCAATGGCACCTGCATTTAATGTCTTAAACTGCTCCTGTACCTTCATCTGCCCGCCACGTCCGATAGCGATCACCATCACGATCGTTGCCGCCCCTACTACAATACCGATAGAAGTAAGAATCACCTTAAATTTATTCTGGATCAGATTAATCCAGACAAGCCGCAAGATTTCACTTATTTTCATTGACTCACCTGACTTTCTATCAATACAACGTCACCTTCCTTTAATCCGCTCTGAATCTCAACATTGTGACCGTCCGAAAAGCCTGTTGTCACATTTGTCTTTTTGACCGAACCATCCTCTTGCTTTAGCAAAACATAGGATTTTGTTCCGCTTGTCGTAATCGCCTTGTTGGATACATACAGCACATCCTTTACTTCCTTCGATACAAAAATAACCTCACTGCTCATCCCACTGTATATCTTAGACGAATTCGTCTGTAAGGTCACAACCACCGGATAACTTGCTGTCGAATCACTGTCTGATGATGTCGAGATAGAAGTAACTTCTCCACTAAATTCTTCCCCTTCATAGGCAGAAAGAGAAACTACTACAGGATTTCCCACCTGAATCTCTGAAATATCCTCCTGCGATACGGAAACAGTCACGGTAACTCCATCCTGATCCAAATAGGTTGCGATCGCTGTCGCAGTATTTAAGCTGTCACCTGCTGCATAACCGATTTCTGATAAGATTCCGCTATATTCTGCTCTCACGATATCGCCTTTTACAAATACTTCAAATTCCTTCTTTGCTTCCTTTGCCTCCTGATAGGCTGTCTGTGCCTCTTTTACATCTGCTTTTTGGCTGCTAAGCGTTGCCTGATAAGTAAGCTTAGCATTCTTTGCAGCCGTTTTGCTTTCCTGATATGTTGCTTCTGCCTCAATCTTTCCGGTTGTCTGTGCTTTTACTGCTGCATGGTAAGCCGATTTCAGACTCGTCAGATTCTGTCGGTATTGTGCTAATTTTTCCTGCTTCTGCGTAAGCTCCTGCTGCAGACTAGTCAGAGTAGATGTACTGCTGTCTGTTGTCGCTGTCACGTTGCTTTCCTTTGCCATATCGGTTCTCTCTGCCGTACTGACAGAATTTGACGACTGACTGCTTACACTGACACTCCCCTTTTTAGCTGCGATCTTTTTCTTTAGCTTCTGTATCTGCGCCGGAAGCGTTTTGATTCCGTTTTGTGCCTCCTGATAAGCTGTTTTTGTGCTCGTTACCTGTGCGGCAAGGGAAGCAAGCGTTGCCTGATAGGTAAGTGCAGCACTTTCTCCCTTGGAAACAGCCTGACGGTATGTGTATTCTGCACTGACCTTTTCTGCACTCTGCGTCAATTTTGCTTCTTCATATGCATCCCTTGCCGTTTCATAATTCGACTGATAGACTGCCCTCACCTCTTTTACACTGTCCGTTTTCAGCTGTAAAAGCTTCTGTCCCTTCTCCACCTTTTGACCGGCAGACGCATATACTTTTTTTACGACCAATGCTGTATCAGAAGAAGACTGATTGGCTGCTGTCCCATTTTGTGTACTTTGTCCTTTATCCGTACTATTACCGGTGCTTTCCCCGGTAGCAGCCATATCCTTTTTACTGCTTTCCTCTGTAGAACTGCTTTGGCTTGACGAAGCATCATCAGACGCTGTAGAGCTTCCTGACCAGTCTAAAGAAAAGCTCTGCGTCAAAGCATTAATAGACACATTTCCACTCTCCTTAATACCTGTTGTCAGATTTCCCTTCTGTGCTGTCGTTTCCTTCGTAACGACCTTCGTATCACCTTCTGCGTCCGATGTTTTAAACTGATATGTACAGACTCCTCCACCGATTACCAATACTCCGGCTACCACAGCTGCCACAAGCTTTTTTCTACGATTCCATTTCCAAAACATAGGTATCTCCTTCCTTCAGACCACTTTTAATCTCTACAAACTGCCCATTCTCTTCTCCGATTGTCACCTGTGTCTTTTTCGTTGTTCCATTCTTTGTTTTAACTTTGACATAGCTTAGATTTCCCTTTGTATCAACTGCCATGGCAGGAACATACAAAACATCCTCTAACGTTCCTTTCGAAAAGGAAACGTTAGCCGTTTCTCCCGTTGCAAGCTTACTGTCATCATTTGTCACCGTCACTATGACCGTGTAGGATACCGAAGAAACACTATCGGACGAAGACTCTGTTTCTATCGCAGATACCGTTCCGGTAATCGGTTCTGGCGTAGACATCAGACGTACCGATGCTTCCTGCCCTACATGTATGGTACTGATATCTGCCTGATCTACCGACACCTCTATATTGAGTACACTGCTGTCCTGATAGCCTGCGATCGGTACACTCTCCTGCAGCATATCTCCCTTCTCATAGGACATGGCTGTAATCGTTCCGGCACGGCTTGCACAGATCTGATTGCCATGTAAAAGCTGTCTGAGTGCCTTTTTTTGCTTTTGGGCTGTCTGATAGGATGCTTTTGCCGACTGCAAGGTCTGTTTTGCCTTGCGCAGCGCACTCTGATAGTCTGATTGTGCATTTTCATATTGTTTCTTACTCTTTGCATAAGCTGCCGCTGCACTGACCTTACCAAGACTTTGCTCCGACTTAGAAGAAAGATAGTCTGCCCGATATGTGCTTACATTTTTCTTCGCTTCTAACAGGGCAGTCTGATCCGTGCTAAGTTTTTCCTCATATGTCTGTAATCTGTCATTTATGGTATCCTGCTGCTTTTCATACGCTGTCAGTTTTTCTGATACACGGTTATATACCTTTTGCTGCTTCTCATATGCCTGCTTCTGCTTTTTTTCCTGCGCCTGTGCCTCTTCATATTCCTGCTGTACACTCTGCTTGAGATTTTGTATCTCTGTCCCTTTTTGTGTACACCTTTCAAGATACCTTTGCACTGTTTCCAGTTCAGACCGGGCACTTTTCGCTGCATCATATTTTTTCTTAGCAGCTTCTAACTTCTTTTGTGCATCTGACACAAGCTTTTTTTGCGCTTTCCGCTTTTTTTTGACGTTAGAAAGCTGTTTCTTTTGTGCTGCTTTCTGTTTCTTTTCCATCTGAATCTTTTCAGGGTAAGAGTTTATGATCGTCTGCGCCTGCTCTAGCTTTGATCTGGCTTCGCTGACCTTTTGTGCGTATTCATCCAGTGTATCCTGATAGTCCAAAGATGCTGTCGATGCCAGAGATAAATTTGTTTCGTATTCTTCCTTCGCAGCAAGAACAGCCTCCTCATATGTGACCTTTGCCTGCTCATATGCTACCTGACTCTGTTCCAATGCCGTCTGCAGACTTACTGTTGCCTCTTTTACGCTGTCCTGAGTCAGTGTAAGAAGCGTCTGCCCTTTCTTTACACTGTCACCGGAGGATACGGCAACCGATGCCACCTGTAACACATCCGATGCCACATTATAGTTCTGATAGGCAGTTGTTCCGGCCGTCGTCCCACTTGCCGAAACCGTCAGCTCCAGATTTCCTTTCTGTACGGTTCCTTCCCGTGCTTCTGCCTTTTGCGTCTGCCCGCTTCCTGTCTTGCTTCCACTCCAAAGCATTACGCCAATCCCACTGCCTGTTGCCAAGACAGCCAGTGCAACAGCAAGCGCAATGATCTTCTTTCTTCGCTTCATTTTTCTTCCTTTCACTGCTGATACCATAAAGTGTTGATGCTTATATACTACCTTTATCATGTGAAAAACATCTGAAGAAATTGTGAGTAATTTGTGTTTTGCTTCCGTAAATTTTTCTTTTCTCTTTCCTTCTTCTAAAAAGCAATATCCCATCATATATATGAAGCAAGGGTCAAAAGCAGATTTATTTCCTAACATAAAAGGGCGGAGGAATTTATTGTGGCACACTTTCATAAAAAAACTTTTTCCAGACAGCACACTGCTTCTATCACAAGTGCAATATCCAGACTGGCAGTTCTTTTATTTGTGTTTGGATTTTTTGCGGGCTTTTTTGTCGTACAGATTTTTCATGATACACTATATGCCCCTTCGCTTGCACTCTTTCAAAGCACGATCACACGCCTTCCATCCTTGGATATTGACTGCCACGATGTATTTTTTTACAGTCTGAAGGAAAACCTCAAATACTTTCTGCTGTTTGTCTTCTTTTCTCTTACCAATGTCTGGCACGTCTATCTTACCGGCTGGATTCTTTATACCGGCTTCTCACATGGTATCTTAGGCGCATTCTGTGTATTGATCCACGGCCCTCTTGGCATCTTTTCCTATCTTTGCTTTCAGCTGCCGCAATGTCTGATCTTAGTTTTCCTCTATCTGATCGCACTAAATCATCTGGAAGCCCTCCATCAAAGCTGGTTTTCAAAAGAGTACAGTGACAGTACCGCTGCTTTTCTTCCAAACGCGCAAAAAAGACAGCTTATTCTAGCTAAGCTGCCTTTCCTGTTACTCTGTTTTCTCTTTTTACTGCTTAGTTCCCTTGCGGAAGGCTATGCCAATGTCTTTCTCCTTAAAGCACTGTAGCTATAAGCCTGCAAAGCCTGTCATGCAGTTCCTTCTCATCACCTTCATTTTCGATCACATGCTGACACCTTTTGCGGTAGGCATCCTCTGCCATCTGCTTTGCCATGATCGCATCTGTTTTTTCCGTCGAATAGCCGCGACCTGTCTTTAACCGCTTCCGACGTGTTTCCGGTGACACATAGACATACCATACTTCATCGCAGAGTGCATCACACCCTGTTTCAAACATAATCGCTGTTTCTAAGACTAGCCATCCTTCTTTTTCTTTTCTCTCTTCGATATATTGGCGCAGATATTTCTTAACAGCAGGATGAATGATCTGATTTAGACGGTTTAGTGCCTCCGTATCACCAAAGACAACCTTTGAAAGACGTTCTCTTACAATCTCTCCCTGCCCGTCTAAAATCTCTGTTCCAAAGGTCTGAATGATCCTCTTATAACCTTCCTGTCCCTTTTGCATCACGATATGCCCTAACTCATCCGAGATCAACAGTTCTGCCCCTAATATCTCTGCTAACATATGTGCTGCCACTGTCTTACCACTGCCTACACCACCTGTCAGACCGATTACATGCATATCAATGCGCCTCCTTCCAGTTTCTCCCTTCCTTCACTTCCACTTCAAGAGGAACAGACAAAGTCACCGCCTTTGGCATTTCTTCCCCAAGAATCTTTTTGACGATCTCTTTTTCTTCCTCCCATGCTTCGACAAGAAGCTCATCATGCACCTGTAAGACAATCTGGGAACGCAGTCCATCTTTCTTTAATCGTCCGGCAACCCGTATCATCGCAAGCTTAATAATGTCTGCTGCCGTTCCCTGAATCGGCGCATTCATTGCCACACGCTCACCAAACGAACGCTGCATGAAGTTTGACGATTTAATTTCCGGCAATGGTCTTTTTCTGCCAAACATCGTTTCAGAATAACCAAGTTTTTTTGCCTTTTCTACCAACTCATCAATAAAGTTCTTAACCGCAGGATATGTCGCAAAATACTGATCGATATAAAGCTGTGCTTCCTTTTTTGGAATATTTAAGTCCTGACTAAGTCCAAATGCGCTGATTCCATAGACAATACCAAAGTTGACCGCCTTTGCGTTGCGCCTTTGAAGCTCCGTTACGTCTTCAAACGGCGTATGGAATACTTTGGAAGCGGTACTCCTATGGATATCCTGATTTTTAAGGTATGCATCGATCAACTCCTGATCTCCTGACATATGTGCCAGCACGCGAAGCTCTATCTGCGAGTAATCGGCATCCAAAAAGACACATCCTGGCTTTGGCAGAAATACTTTTCGAATCTCTCTTCCAAGCTCCATGCGGATCGGAATATTTTGCAAGTTAGGATCTGTACTGCTGATCCTTCCTGTTGCCGTAATCGTCTGATTGAACTTTCCATGAATCCTTTCGTCCGAATCGATAAAGACAGGAAGTCCGTCTGCATATGTTGATTTAAGCTTGCTGATCTGACGATAGTCCAAAATCTTGGACACAATTGGATCTTCGTTTTTCAATTTTTCTAAAATGTCTGCCGATGTAGAATACCCTGTCTTCGTTTTCTTCGCAAAAGGAAGCTTTAATTTTTCAAATAAGATCACGCCAAGCTGTTTTGGAGAATTAATATTAAACTCCTCTCCGGCAAGATCATAGATATCCGTTTCCAGTGCTAAAATCTTTTCTTCCAGATACTTTGACATCTCCACAAGCTCCTGCCTGTCGACATGTACCCCGACACGCTCCATCTGATACAGTGCATAAGCTGTCGGCATCTCAATCTCTGTCATCAGCGTATCCATCTTCTTATCTGCAAGCTCCTTTTGTACTGTTTCATACACTGCCAAAGGCACATATGACAGGCTTCCCAGATAACTCATAAGCTTTCTGCCAAACTCTGTTTCTGTCTGCTCTCCTACAAACTCCTGATATTCTACTTCCTGTGATAACTCTGCTAACCTCTTCTTTCCAAAGCAGTCCTCATAAGATGGCAGTGTCTTTCCCAGAAAATCACGCGCCATATCATCCACACGGTAGGAATCCTGCAAAGGATTTAATAAATAGGCTCCGATCGACACATCAAACACCTTTTGAAACAGTTCACTTGTCTGCTCCAGAGTTTCCGTCACGAAGGCTGTCTGATCGGGTGCTGTCTGATCCGGCAGAAGATGCTTTTCCGGTGTCAAAAGATGCATCACATTTTTCCAGTCTGTCAAGACAAGCTTCGCATCCGTCTGACAGATTTTATGAAGCTGTTCTATCAGAAACTCTCCTGTTATCTTATCATCACAGAACATACAGGCAACGATACACTCTGTTTCTTTCTTTTGATAGGACAGGCTAAGTCCCAAAAAAGGATATTCCTTTGCACTGTCTTCATCCTCCACGGCAAGCGACACATCCTTTTCGTCAAACACCAGACTAATCTGTCCTTCTGACTTTTTCTTTGTCTTTTTCCGGATAGCCCCGTCATTTGTCCATTCATCACCTAAAACTCCCAGTGCCACCACTTCTGCCTTTGCTGCGACCAGCTTCTTTACAAAGCTTTCGATATCCCGAACCGTTGCCAGACGTTTATATTCTACAGTTGTATTATCTGTCTGGGAACGAACCTCCGCGTCAAAACGCTTTTCCAGAGATTTTAACTCTAACTTCTTGATCCATGCAAACGCTTCTTCCGTAAAGAGCTTCTCACACTTAGCATCCTCAAAGGAAAAAGCAATGTCACAGTCTGTCTTGATCGTAGCAAGCTCCTTACTAAGAAAAGCTAACTCCCTGTTGGCACGCAAAAGTTCACGGGCACGCTTTGGCTCTACCTGCTCAATATTTTCATATGCTTCTTCTACACTTGGAAATGCCGCAAGAATCTTTCCCGCTGTCTTTTCGCCCACTCCCGGCACACCCGGAATATTATCTGCCGTATCTCCCATCAGCCCTTTCATGTCGATAACCTGCTTTGGTGTAATACCATACTTATCGATCACATCCTGCGTATGATAGTTTTCAATCTCTGTACCATTTCTTTTTGTCTTTGGTATCCGTATCAGAATATGCTCTGTCGCAAGCTGCAAAAGATCACGATCTCCTGATACAAGCGAAACCTCTTTTCCTTCCTTTTCTGCACGCACAGCGATCGTTCCTAAAATATCATCTGCCTCATATCCTGCCTGCATGATCACCGGCACCTGCATTGCCTTAAGCACTTCCTGAATGACCGGTACCTGCTCGCGCAGCTCTTCCGGCATCGGCTTTCTGGTTCCCTTATATTCTGCAAACATCTTATGCCGGAAGGTCGGTTCCTTCACATCAAAAGCTACCATCAGATATTCCGGTTTCTCTTCTTCCAGAATCTTTAACATAATATTTAAAAAACCATAGACCGCATTCGTATGAAGTCCCTGCGAATTCGTCAGATCCGGCACACCATAAAACGCACGATTCAATATACTATGCCCATCAATCAAAACAATCTTATCACTCATTTTTAACCTCTTTCTTTTTCTTGCCTGTCCACGCCCAAGAAGCATACAACAGACACAGATCACTTTTTACAAAAACAGAATGCAGCCGACACAGATCATAACCAATATTGCGATCTTTTCCATACGCAATATGCGGTATTTTGTCAGATAATCCTGTGCATAATGTAACTTTTCCCAGGGATCTACCCAGTTTTCCTTAGCAGAATCCTCTTCCAGATAGCGCATTCCCATGATCATCGTATAGTAAATCTCATACTCTTCCCTGCAGTCCTGACAGGTTTCCATATGATCCAAAAAGCCTGCAAGCTCTTTCACACTTAACTGATCATCTATGAAAGGAATAAATAACTTCTGTATCTTTTTACACTCCATCTGCAACATCCCTTCTTCATTTCTCTATACATTTTACAGCTATCACCAGTCCTAATCCTGCTGCCACTGTACCCTACTTCCATTGCTGTCCTTTGTAACATACAGTTTGTTTGGAATCTGCTCCTTTAGCTCTGACACATGGGAGATCACCCCCACAAGCCGGTTTTCGCCGGCAAGCTCCAGTAGTACCTTTACCGCTGTTGTCCGCACATCCTCACTTAGCGAGCCAAATCCTTCATCAATAAACATGGTATCCAGATGCGTCTTTCCCACTGTGTTTTGCACAACGTCTGCCATGCCAAGCGCCATCGACAGAGAAGCCAGAAATGTTTCACCGCCCGAAAGTGTATGGGCATCACGGCTTTTTCCGGTCAAGGGATTCCATACATCCAGATCCAGTCCTGCCTCGCCAAGTCCTGATACATTCCACTCCCTACATTTTAGCAGAAATGGATTCGTTGTCATCTTTTTTAATCGAATATTCGCTGCCTGTATGATCTTTTGAAAATACTGGCGAAGCACATATGTTTGAAACTGCATTTTTCCATTCGCTGCATTTTGCAAAGAACGTATCACTCTTCCTTCCTCTAACAGAGTACCACGTCCCTTTAGTAACTCTGTCACACGTTTTTTAACACGCTTTACTGTTTCCAGATGGTACGTGATCACTTCCTGCTCACTCTTCTTTTCCTCGTACGCTCTTTTTGCCTCTTCCTTCTGCTTAGCAAGCAGTTGTGTATCTTCTTTTTTTCTTCCCTGAATCTGCTCTCTAAGCGTATGACACCGCGTGTCACACTGTACGGTTTCGATGCGATACTGATCGATCTCTTTTTTCCACTGCTCTAACTGATCTCTTTGCTGCAATGCCTGCTCATATGTTTCTTTATCTGCAAATCCCTGCTTCTTTCGTTCCTGCTGGTATTCGGCATAGGAGTTTTTGACAAATTCACAGTATTCCATCCATCTTTTCCCATTTTCTGCCTGATTACCAAGCAGTGTATCATATTCCTTCTGCTTCTGCGAAGCACTCTTTTCTAACTTCTCTCCCTGCTCCTGCAAAGACTGCAGTTCTTCTTCCAGCCTTTTTTTAAGCTTCTTACCTTCCTCTGCTGAAAAGATTGTCACCTTTTCCAAAAGCATATGCTCTTGTGTTTCCATGCTTTTTTGCTGCAGACTGCACTCCTGCTTCTGCTCTAAAAGCTTCTTTTCGCTCTCCTGCAGCTTTGGAATCTGAGTGCTTATGTCTGCTAACAGCTTCTGCTGTTCCTTCATCTTTGTCTGCTGCTTCAACAGCTCCTTTTCCCTCTGCTCTAAGGTACTCCTTTTTTGCGAAAGCTTCTCTTCCTGCTCACGCAATACAGACTGCGCTATTTCCCCTTCTTCCAGCACCTTTTTGGCAAGCTCTTCCCTGTCAAACACAAGCTTTCCTTCCTCCAGTACCTTCCTTTCAGACTGTTCCCGCACTACCTTTGCCGTCTGAAAAGCCAGTGTTGCTCTGTCAAAGCACTTACGCTGTGTTCCTTCCTTTTTAGCTGCCTGATCTAACATCTCTTTTGTGACAGTTTCCTTTTCCATCGGCGCCGGTGTCGGATGCGTACAGGATCCACAGACAGGACACGGCTTTCCGTCCTGCAGCTTTTGTGCAAGAAAGGCAGACTGTAAAGCCAGATATTTCTGCTCCTTTTCTTCATAGCCTCTCCGCGCCTCCAGCCACTCTTTCTGTTCCTTATACAATGTTTTTTCTGCCTTTTCCTGCTCCTTTCTGTCACTTTCCCACTGCACATATAACTTTTGATAATGTTGCAGCTTTTTGTCAGCTTCTTCTTCTTTTTCTAACTGATGACGTGCTTTTTCTAACTGCACCTCTGTCTGACTGTGCTCTTCTATCCACTGCCCTATTTCCTTTTGCTCTTTTAGAAGCTTTTCTTCTTCCTGCTTTTTTGTGTCCCATTTTTCGGACAGTTTTTTTGCAAGTGCTGCAAGCTTTTCTAAATTTTCCTGACATTGCGTCAGTCTATCAAGCACAAGCATCTCTTCTTTTATCTTTTCCTGCTCCCGCACAATATCCGGCATTCTGCTGTCATACTGTTCTTTCCATCGCTTCTGTTTTTCCAAAATCTCCTGAAGCTGTTTTTTCTGTCCCTTTTCCTGTACACGATAATAGTCTCTTTTTTCTTCCAGTCTTTCCTTTTCCTTTTTTTCTCTGTGATATTTTTCCTGCACCACGAGTACAAGCTGCGCCTTTTCTATCACTGCTATATCCCTTTGCTTCTTTTCAAAGACTTCCTTCTGCTTTTCTAAGCTTTCCTTTTTCTCACAAGTCCGTTGATACTCCTGCAGCAGTTGATTTCCATGTACGGCATCCTGATATGCCACTTCCTTTTTCGTCATATCCTTCTGACTGTCAGCTACCTCCTGCCTGATTTCTTTTTCTGCCTTTTTTTCCTCAATAATGGCTTCTTCCAGAAAAGCTTCAATCCTTTCTGGCTCTGTTTCCAAAAAAGATAACACTTCTTCCCATTTTTCTTTCTTTTCCCCTTCTGCAAACTCCAGTCCGACCACCGTTTCCCGAAGCTTCGTTGCATTTTCCTTTTCGGCGATCACACTCTGCTTAAAACGCTCTGCAATCTTTTTTTGCACTCTGTCATATATTTCCGTCGAAAAGATCTGTTGAAAGATTTCCTTTCTCTTTCCGGTCTTATCCATGATCAGCTCCTGAAACTCCCCCTGGGCGATCATGGCAATCTTGCCAAACTGCTCTGCACTAAGACCTATGATTTCCTGAATCTTCTGATTCGTCTGTGCTGCCTTGCCATCAAACTCCTTTCCATCCGGAAGGATCAGACTCACTTTCCCCGGCTGCTTCGTCATACCATACTCACCATTTTTATTCTTGCGTCTGGAGCGTCTTTCATAGGATGGATAACGCTTCACCGTATATATCTCTTTTGCGTCGGCTGCACCATAAGAAAACGTATATTCTACATACGTTTCCGTTGCTTCCTTTGCATATTCGCTGCGCATCATATTGCCTTTGCGTTCCTTCGAACTCATCGTATCATACAGTGCAAACATAATCGCATCAAAAATAGTCGACTTGCCCGAACCGGTATCTCCTGCGATCAAAAACAATCCATGATCCATGCGTTCAAAATCAATGGTTTCTACACCGGCATAGGAGCCAAATGCTGACATAACTAATTTCTTCGGTTTCATTATCTGCCCTAGTCCTCATACACTTCCTGTAAAATTTCCTGCAACACCTTTGTTTCCCGTTCATCCATACTGCGCCCTGTCACATCCAGAAAGAACGAAGAAAACGCTTCCAAAGGCGTCATCTCACGCACATCCTCTGTCTGCTCTTCCAATATCTGTCTGGTTCGCCGGTTATCTATCTGTATTTCCAAAATATGGCTAAAATAGTGCTCCAGATATTCCTTTGGTGACTCTACGGCTTCTTCATCCGTAAGAGTAATACTGACGTAATCTTCGCATACCTTAGTTCTACCTTGTGTCAGTTCTTCTAAGGTACCACGAAGGCGCAGAATCGTATGTTCCGTTCTGATTGGAAGATAGCGGAGTGTCACCGTTCCCTTTTCCTGTAATTCCACCACCGTGATGGATTTTTCCTGACCTGCTTCGCTGACGGAATATGGATACAATGTTCCACAATAGCGGATCGTATCCTTTGATAAACTTTGCGGACTGTGAATATGCCCCAGTGCTGCATAATCAAAGTTCTTGATCAAAGCAGTATCTACGGCATCAAGACCGCCTACTGCCAGACGTGGTGCCTCCGAATCACATTGCTTTGGCTGACTGCTTCCATTGACATAAAACTGGTGCGACACAAGCACATTACGCTCTGACCGGTCAAAATCCTCCCGTTCAAGCAGATACCGTATCGTTTCCTGCATAGAATCTTCCATGCCCTCCGGCGCAAAATGCCGTATCATCCCATATCTTGTATAGGGAAGCAGATAAAAATGTACCGCTCCAAATGCATCCTGCAATGTCACACAGCGGATATGCTCCTTTTCTGACTGCGGTGGCTTCACTGCGATATGAATGTGATGACGTTCTAAAAATGTACTTCCATATTGCAGACGCTGTGCAGAGTCATGATTTCCTGCGATTACCAGAATTTCTATTGGATTTTGGGAACTTTGCGGATTTTGAGATTTTTGCTCTTCTTTTGCAGTGCTCTCTGATACATCGGTTTCGCGTGAGATTTCATTGATCGCCACAAAAAAATCCTCCAGAACTGACATGGCACTTCCGGAAGGCACAGAACGGTCATACACATCACCGGCAATTATGATCGCATCCGGCTTTTCCCGTTTGGCAGCCTCTACAACCTCCTGCATACATTTTCTCTGCTCTGCTTCCAGATCATAGCCATTTAACTGCTTTCCAAAATGCAGATCAGACAGATGAAAAAACTTCATAAATACCTCCTATATGCGGTCACATCCCCAGAAGCACCTTTGCAAGCACACCACACAGAATACCAAAAAGAGCTCCTGCGATCACATCCTTTGGAAAGTGCACGCCAACGATGATCCGAAGCAGTGCAAGCAGTATCCCAAGCAGACAGATCACCACGCCAGCCACCGGAAAGAACCAAAGCACCGTGCTTCCAATCACAAAGATAGAAAACACATGACGACTTGGAAATGACTTTCCCTGTGTGTTTTTGGGAATCAGCGGAATAAAACCATACTTTTCATATGGCCGCTTTGCATTATACCTGCTTCGAAAAATGCTGACTGCCACAAAAGAAACAGCCGGCACTAAAATCAATATAGCTGCACCTTTCCATTCTCTTTGAATCCCCAATACCAGAATCGACATAATATAGCAAAATGCTGCTGCAAATGTGAGCATTTTATTCATCATCTGCAACAGCACAACTCCATTTGGAAATGACCTGACGATTCGAAAGATTTTCTGATAACTTTCTTTTGTCATCTATGTCTCTCCTAATTTTCTTCTACTGATTCTTCTGCCTTTTTCATCTCTTCCACATTGATATCAAGGCACAATTCTTCTAACTGCTTTTGCTCTACCACATCAGGAGCATTTGTCATCAGGCAGGAAGCATCCTTTACCTTAGGGAATGCGATAACGTCGCGGATACTGTCCTCCTTTGCCATCAGCATAACCAGACGGTCAAGACCATAAGCCAGTCCTGCGTGTGGTGGCACACCATACTTAAACGCATCTAAGAGGAAGCCAAACTGCTCATGCGCCTTTTCATTGGTAAAGCCAAGCGCCTCAAACATAGTTTCCTGCACATCATCCTGATGGATACGGATAGAACCTCCACCGATTTCTGTACCGTTTAACACAATATCATATGCTCTGGCACGTACCTTTTCCGGCTGTGTCTTTAAGATTGGAATATCCTCTTCCATCGGCATGGTAAATGGATGATGCATCGCAACATATCTCCCCTGCTCTTCAGAATACTCAAACTCCGGAAACTCTGTTACCCAGAGGAATTTATATACATTTTTATCTAACAGATCTAAGTTCTTTGCAATCTCCAGACGCAGATTTCCAAGAACATCATAAACGACTTTATTCTTATCGGCAGCAAAGAGCAACAGATCTCCCGGCTCACCACTCATGGCATCGACAAGAGCTTTCATCTCATCCTCTGTCATAAACTTAGCAAAGGATGATTTGTATGTGCCATCTTCATTGATCGCTACATAGGCAAGTCCCTTTGCACCGAAATCCTTTGCAAATTTTACCAGTGCATCAATCTTTTTACGTGGCATGCTGCCCTGTCCCTTTGCATTGATACCACGTACAGAGCCGCCATTTTCCAATGCTCCGGTAAACACACCAAAGCCACAGCCCTTTACAACCTCTGATACATCACAAAGCTCCATTCCAAAACGCAGATCCGGCTTGTCTGAGCCAAAACGATCCATTGCTTCCTGCCATGTCATACGCTGAATCGGCACTTCAATGTCAATATTTAACACTTCCTTAAACAGCTTCTGTAACAAACGCTCATTGACATCCATAACATCATCTTCATCTACAAAAGAAAGCTCCATGTCAATCTGTGTAAATTCCGGCTGTCTGTCCGCACGCAGATCTTCATCACGGAAGCAGCGTGCAATCTGGAAATAGCGGTCATAACCGGAGCACATCAGAAGCTGCTTAAAAAGCTGTGGTGACTGTGGAAGTGCATAAAAATGTCCCGGATGCACACGGCTTGGCACAAGATAATCTCTTGCTCCCTCCGGTGTGCTCTTCTGAAGCATCGGTGTTTCAATCTCCAAAAATCCTTCGTCTGCCAAAAACTGTCTTACTAACGTCATTACGCGGCTCTTCATCATAATATTTCTCTGTAGATCCGGACGACGTAAATCCAGATAACGATATTTTAAACGAAGATCTTCCTTCGTCTTACTGTTTTCCTCAATTGGAAATGGAGGTGTTTCTGATTCAGAAAGAATACGGATACTCTTTGCACGAACCTCGATCGCACCTGTCTTTAAGTTCTCATTTACTGCACCGGAACGTTTTGTAACGGTACCTACCACTGCTATAACAAACTCACTTCTTAACTTTTCTGCTTTAGCAAATCCTTCGGCGTCAATCTCACCATCTTCGAAGATTACCTGTAAGATTCCGGAACGGTCACGTACATCGACAAAAATAATACCACCCTTGTTTCGCTGTTTCTGTACCCAGCCCATTACGGTAACTTCCTGTCCCACATTCTGTTCGCTTAATTCCGCACATCGACATGTACGTTTGAGACCTCTCATTGACTCAGCCATTTTATCCTCCATTCTGTGCTCTTTTCCCTGACACTGCTTTCCTGCCAGACACTTTCCAAAAGCGTAAAAAGCACGATACATCAAATTTCATACTTATGATATGATACAACGAATTTCTAAATTAAACAAGTTCTTTTATTTCATATTCAAAGAGCTGCAGCGGTTCGAGCTGATGCTCATTGCGAACCATTCTGATCTGATCCATGCCATCCTTTAAGACCGTATGATGCACTACTCTTTGAAAAGCAAGAAACACCTTCATGTCATAATCTGCCACTTCATCGATCATAATCTCCAAAGCAGCCTTTGGATCAAATGCTTTCCGGTAACTGCGGTTTGAAGTCAGCGCGATAAACACGTCGCATACCCTGAGTATCCTTGCCATTTCCGGAATGGCATCCCCACGCAGATTGCCGGGATATCCCGAACCATCATAGTTTTCATGATGATGGTAGACCGCATCTGCGATCTCATCACTGTAGCCCGCCTCTAATATTACTTCCCTGCTCTGTGCAGAATGCTGCCGCACATATTTCATCTGCTCGACCAAAAGTCCATCCTCCGAGTACAGATATTTTGTCAGCTTTAGCTTTCCAATATCGTGCAAAATGCCGGCAAGCTCTATCTTTTCACAAAACTCTTCGGACTTTCCAAGTTCCCTTGAAATCATAACTGCAAGATTACTCACTTCAATTCCGTGACACATTTCATCGCAGACCGTTTCACGCAGATGAAGCGGAACCTTTTCTAATGTCATCACATTTCTCATATAATCTTCCATCATAAACCCTCACTTTTACACACTCTCCAAAAATACCGAAGCCTTTCTTTCGATCATTTCATCAATCCGCGCAATGTAATCTGTTATACTCTTGACATTTTCAATCCGGCTGACAATCTTTTTCTGTGGATGGTACCGCTTTGTAGAAGCTCCCGCTCCGCATGCTATGATTGTCTGCATCTCTTCCATGATCAAAATGTTATACAGGCACTCCTTTCCCTCCTTCGCAAATCCGATATTTTCCTGTCCGGAGCTTCCTGCATGGCCTGCAGAATTTTTCTGACGATACATATAGTATGGTGCATATCCCTCTGCATCGGCAAAATCCTGCGCCATCTGTAACATGGCTGTCATATAACGGCTTCTTTGCGCCTCTTCCTTCGCAAAATCTCCCATCTGTTCCAATACACTACGCAGACGGGATGCTCTCTTGACTACAAGCGAATGCACCGTAACACTGTCCGGTGCAAGCTTTTGAATCTGACGCAATGTATCCTCAAAATCGTCCGGCGTTTCTTGCGGAAGTCCGATGATCAGATCCATATTGATATTAGAAAAGCCAAGCTCCCTTGCCATAAGAAACGCTTCCTTTGTCTGCTCTACCGTATGACGTCTTCCGATCAGATCCAGTGTCTTTTGCTGCATCGTCTGTGGATTGACAGAAATCCTCTCCACATCATATCTTCGCAGCACTTCTAACTTTTCCCTTGTAATACTATCCGGTCTTCCGGCCTCTACCGTAAATTCATAACTTTCCTTTAGAGGAAAGCATTCTCTGACACAGCTTAACAGCTCCTCTAACTGTGCAGCAGAAAGCGCTGTCGGTGTCCCACCACCGATATAGATACTGGTCAGTGGATGCCCCTTGCATCTTTGTGCAGTCTGCATAATCTCCTTTTTCAAAGCCTGCAGATACGCATCTGACAAATGTCCAAACGTTTCATATGGATACGATGGAAAAGAACAGTACAGACATGTCGTCGGACAAAACGGAATCCCGATATACAGGCTGTATCCGTTTACAAAGTCAATATCCTTTAAAAGCTCTGCCTCCCTGACAGCAATATCTAAGCACAGCTTTTGCTTTTCCTTTGTACAGCAGTACCACTTTTCGAGTTCCTTTTCCACATCTTCATACGATTTTCCCTGCAACAGCTGATTCATCGGTATCTTTGTCGGACGTACTCCCGTCATCGTTCCCCACTCCGGTACCCTTTTACGATATCCTTCCGGCAGTTCTTTTTCGTCCAGATCACGAAGCATCAGAAAAAGCAGACGCTTCAACTCATTCTTATAATATGTCCGATACGGATGCGCCGACTTATCCTCATGCTTATGCCAGTCCTCACCCTCCTGAACCAAAACCTGCTCCTGCTTCCATCTGTTGTTGCAAAAAACACCGATCTCTATCTGTCCGGTTCCAAAAAAAATACCTATCACAAATTTCTCCTGACAGTCTGCCATATCTGTAAACTCCCCGACCGCAGATAAAACCTTCTCCTTTGTGATCTGCTTCATGCCGTCTGCTACACATACCCTGCTTTTCTGCCCGGGATAAAAGCTGTTTACCAGCGCCTGCAGTTCATAATCAAAATCCAATTCTGATAATACTATATTTATCATTTTGCTTTCTACACCTCTTTTACTGTGCAGCATATGGGTTATACATCGCCTCATTTTCAATGGATGTCATCATCCCATGACCCGGATATACTCTGACTGCCTTCGGAAGTACAAACAGCTTTTCCCTGACAGAATGAATCAGTGTACTCATGCTGCCTGTCGGAAAATCTGTTCTTCCGACAGACTCCTGAAACAGGGTATCTCCGGAAAAAAGAATACCATCCTTTGGAAAATAGTAGCACATGCCGCCACAGGTATGTCCCGGTGTCAGAATACAGCGCACTTCCCTTCCCAAAAGCTCAATCGTATCTCCATCTAAAAGCCAGTGGTCTGCCTCTACCGTAACAGAACTTCCCATCTGAACAGACAGATTTGTCATAACATCAGAAAGCACCTCTTTTTCTGCCTTAGCAGCATACACCGGCACCGGATACACCTCGCGTATGGAATCTACTGCCATAATATGATCAAAATGACCGTGTGTCAGTAAGATTGCCTTTAAAGTCAGATTCTTATCCTGCAAATACTGAAGCAGCTTGTTTGCTTCATCTCCCGGATCGACAATCACACACTCCTTTGTTTCGTCATCCATCACAAAATAACAGTTTGTCTGTACCGCCCCCACTACTTTAAAATCACATACTAATTTTCCCATCATCATCCTCATTTCTGTTCGCTTTACACTTCACTATGACTGCGTTCTCTGAATATCCTTTACACCCTCTACTTGACGGATCTTCTTCGTCAGATTGTGAAGCTCTTCTACACTGCGGATTGCAAAGCCCATATTGATCGTTGCAATTCCCTGCTTACTTGTTCTGCTGTTGACCGACTTCACATCGATTTTATTTTCCGTAAATATTTTCGTAATATCAAGAAGGATTCCGATACGGTCATACGCATAAATAATAATCTCCGTATCGTATAACTCTGCCTCTTTTCCTTCGTCCGATGTTTCCCACTCTGCCTCGATGATACGCTGGCGATCCTGTTCTGACAGATTCATCATATTGACACAATCTGTTCTATGAATCGACACACCACGTCCTCTTGTCACAAAGCCTATGATCTCATCCCCCGGAACCGGACTGCAGCACTTAGAGAAACGAACCGACACATCATCTAAGCCAGCAACCACAATACCGCTTTTAGACTTGACTGCCGCAAACTTTGGCGCATTATTTCCCTGCGCTTTATTTTTACTGTTTACCGCCTCTAAAATGTCCTTATCCGTTGTCTTATCCGGATTCTTCTTACGATACGCATCCTGCAGCTTGTTGACTACCTGGCCTTCCTTCAGACCGCCATGACCGATCGCCGCCAGTACGGAATCCCAGTCGCGGAAGCCATACTTTTTCATGCAGGCGGACATATACTCTGTCTTTAACAGATCCGTAAGCGGAATTTGCTGTGCTTTACAATAATTCGCTAAAATTTCTTTTCCACGAACAACATTTTCTTCCTTAAACTCTGACCTAAACCACTGATTGATCTTATTTTTTGCCTGTGTACTCTTTACAATAGAAAGCCAGTCACGGCTTGGGCCTCTGGAGTTTTGGGAGGTAATGATCTCTACACGATCTCCATTCTGAATCTTATAGTCAATCGTCACCAGATTTCCATTGACACGGGCTCCTACCATCTTATTTCCTACCGCACTATGTACAGCATACGCAAAATCAATCGGTGTAGAACCTGCCGGCAGATTTTTTACATCACCATCTTTTGTAAAGCAATATACCTGATCAGAAAACAGATCCAGATCACTCTTTAACAGGCTTAGAAACTCTTTGTTATCCGACATATCACGCTGCCATTCCAAAATCCTGCGCAGCCATGCTAACTTTTCCTCTTCGCTGTTTGCTGTATTTCCTCCATACTGGTTTTCTTTATATTTCCAATGAGCCGCAATACCATACTCCGCAGTACGATGCATCTCATACGTACGGATCTGTATCTCAAACGGCTGTCCGTGCGGCCCGATCAGTGTGGTATGAAGCGACTGGTAGTTGTTTGGCTTTGGCATGGCAATATAATCCTTAAATCTTCCCGGAATCGGCTTATAGATCTCATGGATCACTCCCAAAGCCGTATAGCAGTCACGCTCCGTATCCACAATAATACGGATGGCAAACAGATCATATATCTGTTCAAGCTTCTTTCCCTGTGTCACCATCTTTTTATAAATACTAAAATAA
The DNA here is from genome assembly GCA_934317005.1 of uncultured Lachnospiraceae bacterium. GTDB lineage: Bacteria > Bacillota > Clostridia > Lachnospirales > Lachnospiraceae > Butyribacter. Next base: position 69,002 of record CAKREB010000005.1, on the reverse strand, counting down.
TGCTTGGCACGCCCATCAATGGTTGCATCTATACCTGCCTCTTTGATATGGCTTCGCACCTCTGCCACAATATTTTTGATAAATTCTTCTCTTTGTACCTTTCCGGACTCCAGCTTTTCTTTTAGCTCCTTATACATCTCCGGTTCCAGATACATAAAAGACAGATCATCAAGCTCTACCTTCACCTTAGAAATTCCCAGACGATCGGCGATTGGTGCATAAATATCCATCGTTTCCGTCGACTTCTCCCGCTGTTTTTCGGGCTTCATATATTTTAACGTGCGCATGTTGTGCAGACGATCCGCAAGCTTGATCAAAATAACGCGGATATCCTTTGCCATCGCAAGAAACATCTTTCGCAGATTTTCTGCCTGCAGCTCTACCTTATCCGCAACGTAATTGATCTGCGTCAGCTTAGTGACACCATCCACCAAAAGCGCAACTTCATCACTAAATTCCTTTGCAATCTCCTCGCTCGTCATGACAGTATCTTCCACTACATCATGAAGCATACCCGCCACGATCGTTTCCTTATCAAGTTCTAATTCCGCAAGTATGATGCAGACGCATACCGGATGAATGATATATGGTTCTCCCGACTTCCTATACTGCCCCTCATGTGCTTTATGCGCAATATGGTATGCTTTTTCAATCAGATGCACATCATCCGACGGATGATAGCGTTTTACCATCTGGATCAGTTTCTGATATAGCACTTCCGGATCTGTAAAATCCTCCGGAATCATACTGGTTGCCAGCTCTCCATTATCAATTTTTACATCTACCGCTGATTTTGTCTTTTCGTCCATATGCTGCCTCCATCCTGCGTAATTAATTTGTATAAAAATATGCCCATGCAGCTTTTACCTGCTTTAACACAGTATCAAATTCCCACTCCTTTTCCGAGCGGGATATACTATTTGGATCATTGATCAAAAGCTTTCCTTCCTCCGTCACACCACGAAGCACGATAAAGTGTCCTGTTGTCGTAAAATCTCCCGGCTTCATGCTGCAGATTACCAGACCACCGGATTTTAGCTTCTCTGTGATCGCATCTTTTCCAATGGAAATACGCTCTGCATTCAGTCCAAGCTTTCTTGCTCCATTTAGCATAAAAGACCAGGACGTTCCGGAATCATCCGTATAATAATCATTATCAATACAAAACTCTGCCATCTGCGCCGGACTTCTGTCTAAATTTCCTGTCAGACCGGTGTAAACCATCGACATGCAGGTCGGGCCACAACCGTTGATCGCTATGATATTATTTCCATATTTTACATAGCCCCAGCGCTTGTCCCACTGCTGCAAAAGAGGTGGACTTAACTTCTGCACTTCCTCGCCTGTGATCTCACCGGAAGCCTCATCATCATCCAGATGTACCAGATAGTCACTGACAAACTCTAACGTTTCCGTGTTATGTATCAAAAGACGTAACACATCCTTGGGATATTGACCAATATTAAGCAGGATATCATCTATTTCCTTATAGTCTTCCCGCATGGCATATAATTTATCATATATTTTTTCATAGCCCTCCGGCACATCCACAACAAACGGTGTCACCACCGGTTCCTTTGTCACAACTTCCTTTCCGGCACTGCTGCCACCACCGATTGGGCCTGTCAGGCGACCGATTCCATAAAACACGACAAACACGATCACAAGTGTGACAACAGCGACAATCGTCCGTGCGATCATCACTTTGCGTCTGCGCTTGCGCATCCTGATCCGCTTCCGCAGATATCTGCGATATTCCAATTCTTCTTCCGGTGTTCTAGCTTCCAATGGCTCCCTCTTTTCTACACTGTTTTTCTTTTATTTTTGCAAAAGCAGCAAACCAGGCACAAGCTTGCCTGCATCCGGTAACTGCGCATAGGGGCAGCACTTTACCTGCGACAGACAGCGCACCGCCACAAGCCCCTTTCCGATCGTTCTTTTTCTTTATTTTTTCATCCGTTTTTACCCATTATTCACAATCAAGCTCCATCAGATGCTTCATCAACCTGTCAAACTCCTCTGAAGATAATCTTTCCTCATCAAAATCATCCGTGATCAGTTCTTCTAACTCATCCCACACATATGAACTTCTGCCCTGCTCAAAGGCTTCTAACTCTTTCTTATAGTGATCAAATTTGTTCATAGCACTCCTCATCTCTCTTTTGAAAATAGTCTATTTAATAATGATGTTGGGGTCAAAAGATATTTTGACCCCAACTAATGCCACGGATTGCTTCATTGCTGTGCAATTTTCGCAATCCTACAAACACCTCCAATCTCGCATATTTGCAAGCAAATCTGCTACTTGTCGGTGTTTGGCGGGTCAAGCCACCAGCTAGTAATTTGTATGTAAACATACATTACTAGCTACTTTTGACCCTTGCATCTTTAATAATAAAACAATGTGTATTTTCCGTCAACACTCTTCCTTATGCCGTGTCTGTGCCTTTTCTGTCGTTCTATCATCAAAACACGTTCTGGCATGCTGTCGTACCCATGCTGTCACTCTTTCCGTAGAATGTCCATCCAGACTTCCTAAGAAATAATCCCGGAATCTTTTCAGGTCATACGCACTGCCCTCTGACAATATGCGCTTTGCCTCTTTCGTCAGTGCCAAAAGATCCTGCACCTGTGTTCCCGGCACAAAGGCTGCAAAGTCAAAGTAAATATCCCTTGTGCGCATATATTCATCCAGATCAAATACATAAAAAAGCATCGGCACTGACAGCAGTGATGCCTCAAAAATCGATGAACTGTAGTCTGTGATCAAAAGGTCTGTTACAAAAAGCAGATCATTGATATTTTCCTTTCCTGTCAGATCAAGTACCCTCTCCTTATTTTTCTCACTCACCGGAAAATGCTGCTTTACAAACGGATGATTCTTAATGATCAACACTGTATCTTTAGAAAGCTGTTCCAAAAAGTCATCCACCAAAAAACGCTCCGTCGGATAATAAGCGTCCTTATTTCCACCACCGCGAAAGGTCGGTGCAAACAAAACCACCTTTTTCTTAAAAAGCTGTGGATATTTTTCATATAGCTTCTTTTGGATCTCTTCACGGTATCCTTCATCGAAAAATATATCTGTTCTGGGTACGCCAAGCGGCAATACGCTTTTTTCTGCAATGCCAAACGCTTCACTGTAAAACGGAACCATCTGCTTACTGCTTACAATCGCTGCCGTATAGCTTCTATGATTTTTCGTGTCCTGCTTTAGATTCTGTACCTTTCCAATATCGGACAAGCCAAACATTTTAAAGGCACCACAGGCGTGCCATAGCTGGATGACCTCCGTTTCCCGGCGCAGAGAAAGTGCATGAAGCTGCGGATAAAAATCCTCCAGTACGATGACTTTTGCTGCTGCTGCCTTTCCTGCCGCCTTCCGAATCTGTGAAAAAGGAAGCTTATGTACCGGACGGGTATCAATAAACTCTTCCACATCTTCACCTGCCTGAAGAAGCGACTTGCGGATGCAGTCAAGATTTCCACCGATATCCGGCTGCCGCTCTGATAAAAATAAGATATGAACCGGCTTTACTTTTTTACACGCTTTCTGATACTGTGAAGCAAAATACCGTGTTTTCCACTCGCGAACGCTATATCCGTATCCGGTGATCTGCTGTACCAGTCCATGTGCATGATAAAGCATCGCACGCTTTCCACGCTCCCCCTCCTTCAGATAAGGCGACTCTATATACCCCTTTCCGGCAAAGTAGCCGTTCAAAAGCCAGATAGGCAGCAGCAATGTACAGCATACATAGGAAACCTTACGATACAGCCGATAGCCAAAGGATGTTTTGACTGACTTTGGCTTAAAGTACTGTCCGCTCAGATACACTTCCTCTCCAAGCTTCTGCCACATCCCCTCCCTGTCGCAAAAGGAAAAGGTCACACAGACCTGATCTGCGTCCTGTAGCTCTTTCGCCTGATAAAAGACGTCCGGAAGACTGATCTGTGCACTCGCTGCAAAGTACCTCTTTTCCTCTGCCTCAAAGCACATCGCTTCCATCGGAAAACGTCTGATACACTCACGAAAGCGAAACACTGCGAGTATACGCAGCTTTTCCCCCATTTCCGATGCTAAAAGTCCGCCTGCTACCTCCAGATTCCATATATTTTTTTTCTCGTCAATCGTATTTTTCCTGATCCAAAACTGGTTTTCCATCCTCATCCTCATTTCTCATGATCCGGTTCTGCAAACCACCAAATTTTTCTTTTTTCATGTCATGATAGCTTTCCTACTTTAAAATAGATTTTACCGTAAAGGCACAAATGCGATCCATCCTTTTTACAGCTGTAGAAAATGCCGCTGATTCAAAATTCACATACAGATAGCTTCCATCAATGGCAATCTCTTCATTCATAGTCGGCATATCTATCGTTTTCTTAACTGCTCCAAGCGTGACAGTTCCCTTAGCAAGCTTAGAAAGCTTTGGCTTGTACACATTTAATACATGTAAAAATCCTCTCTTTGATGCATTTGTCTGGCAGGAACGCGACAGGATCAGATTGCCTGCGCTGGTAAATACCAGTCCCTGTACTCTTGTCGGAATCCGCGTCATCGCATACTTTACCAGATCAGGTGCAGCCGTCTTATTGTCGATCACATATGCCCCCAGATAGCCTGCATTTAACTCATCATACGAAGCCACCCACAGCATCCCCTTGTAATAGGTCAGAGCCGAAGCCGCATGCGTCAGGGTGCAGATTGTCTTGTACTGCGCTAAATATTCTTTCTTTCCGTCATCAATCGCCTGCTGTATGTCACGAAACGGAATGGAACGCACGGTATTTGTCTGTGTCACCCATATATTCGTGCCATCATAAGCGATTCCACCGGCATGTGTCTTGTTCGGAAGAACAATCGTCATCAGAAGCTTTCTGTTTGACTTTTTCATAACATAGATTACCGAATTTTCTTCCAGATTTCTGTCATATGCTGTCAGAAGAAGATAATCCTTTGCAAAGGTAATTCCCTGCGGACACATATTTTTACTGTAAAACCCATCCACATCCGTGCCGGAAAGTCCCGGTATCACATAGCTTTTTTCATAATTTACTTTTTTCTGAAATGTTTTACATTCTTTATATGCGCTGGACTTTTTAAACCGTGATTTATTTTTAAACAGCTTCGGAGAAGTAACGGTAGCTCCTGCATTTTTAACCAATACCGTCTTTCCATCCGATGCTGCTCCCTTATAAGCCACTTCGTATAAGGTACGATATGCCTCTACCTTATATTTTGTATATTCTCCATTTTTTAAGCCCTTATGAAGATACTCGGTACTGTTTTTCCCCTCTAACGTTGTCAGATACTGATACTTTGTCCCATCATACCAATACAGATAATATCCGCTCGCACCGCTGATCGCGTTCCACTTTACGCGTGCCTTTCCATTGCCGCCCTTAACCTTGATCATCGGCTTAGCCGGAAGAGTGGTCATCTTCGCAGCATCCGAATACTTCCCGCAGTTATCCTCCTCATACGCATAAGCACAGACCTTATAGCGATATGTCTTTCCTGCTGTAAGTCCCTTATCCGTATAGGCTGTGGCCTCTGTTGTCGCTACCCTCCGGTATGCACCATCGGTATCTGCCCGATAGATGGCATAGCCTTCTGCACGTAACACCTCATCCCACTTCATGGAAATAGCAGTTGCTTTATTTTCGACAAAGGAAAAATTATACACCTTCTTTGGCTTGGTATACGCTTCCACCGGATACGAAAACTCTCCCTGTAACTGATTTTCCTCATCATATGCGCAAACCGTATAATAATATTTCTTAGCCGAATTTAAGTTAGCACATTCATATGTCGTATCTGCCGTACTTGCCACAAATTCATATGCCTGTGCATCTTCATTGTAACGATACACATAATACAGACCATTTGTTAACGTATCACACTTCCATGTCAATGTCACAGAGGTTGTCGTATTCGCTGTCACATCCATCTCATTGATCACAAGAGAATTTGTTGCCCACTGCGCCCCCGGTATGAGTGGAATCCCTGATACATCCGTATAGCCAGACTCTGCCTGCGCAGTCTTTACGGAAGTCAGCGTTGGCGAAACCTGTCCACACTCCCCTAAGCATAACGCCGCCAACAGTACACCGGTTATTATTCTTTTCTTCCCACTTGTAAAAAACATTCTAATCCTCCATACTATGATATTGGGTTCAAAAGCAGCTTGCATTATACTATTTTTGATCTAAAACAGCTAAAATGCGTTTTGCAGAATCACCATCTCTATAATCGTACTGTAATTTGACAAAACTTTGTCTTTTTACGTCCTTTTTCCCGTCATTTTTTAGAAGTGCAAGCAATTCCTGCTCATTATGCGCCACGTTACCCGGAACCGTTGTTTCATAATCGCGGTAAAAGCCTCTGTCGTATTGCTCTAGATCATATGCATACAAAAGGATTGGTTTATCCAGAAGCGAATATTCTACTACTGTAGATGAATAATCTGTAATTAACATATCCGAAACAAAATACAGATCTATGATCTGACTATAGTCTGTCATGTTATAGCAGAAACTATTCTGCACGATATGCTCCGAAGGGAATTTCGGATGCATCCTGATCAATATCACCCACTCATCACCCAACACTTCATGAATCCGCTCCACAGAAAAGTGTTCTAAGATTGCACTGTTTTCCTCTGCTGTGTTCCGAAAAGTAGGTGTATAAAGCAACAGTTTTTTTCCTGCAAGCTCCGGAAATTTTTTATAAAATCTTTTCTGACTCTGCGCCTTTTGCTCTTTTTGAAAATAAAGGTCTGTTACCGGAATGCCTGCTGCATATATTTTTTTCTCCGGGACACCAAAGGCTTCCTGATAATAGGGAACAACCTGCTCCGATGTCACAAAAAGATGTGTCAGTCTGCGGTTAGCACGTACCACCTGCTTTCTGACGTTTTCGTCCTTCTCGGTAGACAGCCCAAACTTTTTAAAAGCTCCTGCTCCATGCCACAGCTGTATGACCTGTGTGCCCTTTGCCGGCTTACAATAGCCAAGTGGCATGAAATTGTCATTTAGAAAAATCTTTTCTGCCGTTGCCATCTGTACCGGCCACTGCACGAAAAAGCGGAACGCATCCATGCATTTTCCAAAGATTCCATGATCACAAAAGAGATCTCTCTTTGCATACAAAAGAAAAGTATATCTCTTCTCACTGCCTTCCTGCTGTTCCATTGCCTTCTTTATCTCTTCCAGATTGCCATTCAACCCATGATTATGTCCATTAAATAAAACTATCTTTCCTCTTTTTACCGGAAAGATTCTTCCCACTGCGAAAAAAAACGCAAATATCAGATAGCCTACTTCTTTCATTTTATTCCTCATTTCTGTGCACACTATTCATACATTCCTTCTATAGTCTGCAAGCCTTGAATTGATGCTGCAGATTGCTCCATTGCCGATCTGCTTTTGACCCTTGCATCACATCATTTTAGTATAACATATCTTTCACATAAAGTCACAAAATTCTCACTCACACCATATACTTATCATAACCTATCTTTTGGGGAAATTTCTATGAATCGAGCAGCCCAGATCATTCATCTCAATTACGCCCGACAAAGACACCTGACTGGAAAAGGAATCGGTGTAGCCATCTTTGATACCGGCATCGGATATCACCCGGATTTGTTTTCTGCTAATTCCTCTGGGGGATTAGTTGCATTTATAGATACCATATACGGCAAAAAAAGCTACTATGATGACAATGGACACGGAACGCACATCGCCGGGATTCTTGCCGGAAGCGGAAAAAGCTGCAACGGCATGTTTCAGGGAATCGCTCCCGGATGCCACTATGTCGTCATCAAGGTACTAAACCGTGAGGGAGAAGGAAATACGGAAAATGTGCTTGCCGGAATCTCCTGGCTTTTAAAGCATCACCGCGAATACGATATCCGCATCGTCAATATCTCTGTCGGCAGTTCCCGCGGCAAAAACTTTGATGAAACCTCACCACTCGTAGCCGGTGTCAATCAGCTTTGGACAGCCGGTCTTACCGTGTTTACCGCGGCAGGCAACCACGGTCCTGCCCCCTATACGATCGGTGCACCCGGAAACAGCCGCAAGATCATCACTGTTGGTTCTTCTGACCAGATCACCACTACAACGAAGAAAGATTACTCTGGAAGAGGCCCCACCAGAAATTGCGTCAAAAAACCCGATATCATAGCCCCCGGCTCTAATATCGTAAGCTGCTACCCTATGAGAGACCCAAACCGCCCTTCTCCATTTTCACAAATTCTCCCGACACTGCACAGGGATACTCCCGAATTTTATAATGGTGCCAGCTATCTTGCCCGTACCGGCACATCCATGTCCACTCCCATCGTCAGCGGATGCGCAGCCCTTCTCTTGGAAAAAGAGCCAACCCTTACCAACAAGGATATCAAGTTCCGCCTAAGAAACACTGCCTTAAACCTCGGTTTTTCTCATGCCAGACAAGGCTGGGGACTGATTCAATGTGACAGACTGCTTACCGGCTGATAAACAGAGCCATAACACTGCAGCCTGTTTACCGTTACTGTACGAGCATTTTTCTATCCCACTAAAAAAGAGAGAATGCCAGCGCATTCTCTCAACAAGAATCACTTCGTGATTCTTGTCGGCATCTCGTTACTATACGAGCATTTTTCTATCCCACTAAAAAGGAGAGTATATGATTGCTATATACTCTCCTGCTATATTCTTTTGCTATATGCTTCTAAATGTTAGGTTTGTCTTCCTTGTCTAAGATCAGCTCATCCAGTGTTTCGATAAACTTACCAAATTCATTTTTAGAAAGCTGTGCACTCGCACCAAGACGCTCACCCTTGCGCTGCATCTCCTCGTTGATCAGGGATGAGAAGATGATAACCGGAATTTCCTTTAACTGTGGATCCGAACGGATCAGGCGAAGCAGACGATGGCCATCCATCTGCGGCATCTCAATATCTGTGACCACGCAGGAAACCTTCTTAGCCACATCGCCTTCTTCTTTATATTTCTGCAGGATCTCCCACAATTCCAAACCATTGTTTGTCGGGATAAGGTTGACATATCCTGCCTTTGTCAGTCCATCAAAGATCATCGTGCTCAAAAGCTGGGAATCCTCTGCATAAAGAATCGGTGCAGCACAAGTCTTTCTCTTGCCAAGCTTTTCTACATCCGATAAACGGATACCAACCTCCGGTGAAATCTCAGCAACAATCTTTTCAAAATCCAATAAGATCACAAGCTTACCGTCTAAATTGACGATTCCTGTTGCCACGCTGGAGCTTGCACTGTTGATCATGCTGTCCGGCTTGATGATGGCAGACCAGTTTACACGGTGGATTCCGACAACACCATGTACATGAAATCCGGTATTGATACCGTTAAAGTTCGTGATCAGAAACATATCCTTCTTAACATCCGTGCTCTCTTCCATGCCAAGACTCTTTGCCAGATTGATGATAGAAATCGTTTCCCCTCTTGTGCTGAAAGCTCCCTCTACATTCGGGTGTGCATTTGGAATCGGGGTCAATGTATTGTATGTAAGAATCTCCCTGATCTTTGCCACATTAATTCCATAATAGTTTCCGCTTACCATGAATTCCAGAATCTCTAATTCATTGGTTCCGCTTTCCAGTAAAATATTTGTATCCATACTCTCCTCCATTCTAGAAAGACTATTTCATACACTGTATGTCCATCTATTCTCCGTAGTTTTTTCTGTAAACTACGAAACAAAATATCGCTTTTCATTATCTTTTATTGTACTATAGAACACGTTTGTTTGCAAGTATTTTCCAAACCTACAGATTCTCATCCCAGCCAAAGGTTACGCCCTCATTATCCGGGAGTTTGATAAAGTCACGTAACTCGACTATCTTTTGACATCATAAGCCTATATATAATTGCTGTAATCATATGCTGTATAACATGTTTCCATACATACATCAAACGAATATTCAATTCTGCCGTCAATTTTTTGCACTAGATTCTATATCTATTGTTTCAATGCCGGACTCTGTCTTCAAAGTTTTTCGTGCCCTATCCTATATCTTATATTTTTTATACTTTGCTCTGTCTTTAATGTTTTTGCAGCCTTCCCTACGTCTTATGTTTTTATACTTAACTTTGCCTTTAATATTTTTGCAGCCTATCCTACATCTTATATTTTTATACTTAGCTTTGCCTTTGATGTTTTTGCAGACTACCCCCGCAAATCTTCTTTCCTTCTACCGTCCACACTACTTCTGCGAATCAAACACTCATTTATCCTCAGCAAAATCTAAATCTGCGAAATATCCTTCAACACATCAATTGTATTTCTCCATTGCCTGTCAACACGTTAGTCATGTTTTTCATTGGCACGTCAGCCACATTTTTCTATTATCCTATCGGCACGTTAATCATATTTCTCTATTATCCAGCCAACACATTAATCATATTTCCTCATCATTCTGTCAACAGATTAGTAATTTTGTACATTCGCATCGCTATTTTTTGTAACATATGTATATTGTATTTTCAGAATCATATGTTATCATAAGGTTACATATTATCTTTTTCATACAAATGTTGCATCAAACTTCCTGCCGATGCATTGTATCATTGATTTTCAGCTAAATAATGAAGGATAAGGTTTCCTTCTGCAAGATGGAGGAATGAGCCGTAACATGTTGCGGTGATTGATGACAACATAGCAGTTGGAAATTTATATAAGTTATTTGTCAAAATGTCAGTAATACAATACACTAACACAATACACTAACGTAGCAAAAATCAACTCACAGATGCCTTGAAGACAGATGCAATTCATCCCATTACATTGCCTCACCTACACTGATCTATCTCGAAACTCAAAATTCTAAAAAACTATCTTAAAAATTCACAAAACGGTTGTTACAACCAACCGACACCGCTATAATAAAGGAGGAATGCATTTGTCAAAAGATACGATCCAGGCTATAAAGATCACGGATCAGAAAGCACAGTATGATGAATACGCAAAGTGGCTTCTTGGCCGAAAGATTTTTCTGGCACACATTTTAGAAAAAACTGTGGATGAGTTTAAAGGGATGAACCCGAAAGATATCGTCCCTTATATCGAAGGAGAACCTTACATCTCACGCGTGCCTGTTGATGCCGGACTGACAAACCAGATTAGAAAGCAGAGTTCGGAAACCGACCACAAACCGGTATCGAACATACAAAAAACTGACGATACTGCATATAATTCGAAAAGCATCCATAAATCGGTATCGAATACGCCAAAAACTGACAATACCATATATGATAATGACAGCAGGATTGTCGGACTTAATACGGAAGATTCTGTTGTAAACGAAGGTGTTACCCGTTTTGACATCATATTTTATGTACGCATGAAAGATGGTATCGCACAAATTATCGTCAATCTGGAAGCACAACAGGAGCTTCCTAAAACGTACCATATATTCAACCGGGGAGTTTTCTATAGCAGCAGAATGGTATCCTCCCAGAAGGGAAGGGACTTTTTCCATAGTGATTATGATTCGATCAAGCAGGTATACTCTATTTGGATCTGCATGAATATTGCTGAAAACAGCATGGATCACTTCTATCTTACCGACAAAAAGCTGCTTGGAAACTACGACTGGAACTATGACAAAAATCTGATCAACATCGTATTGATCGGACTTTCAAACGATCTGCCGGAGCAAAGCGAAGAGTACGAACTGCACCGCCTGCTCGGTACGATCCTATCAAAGAAACTATCAGTAACGGAAAAGCTGAACATTTTAGAAATGGAATACGATATCAAAGCAGAAGATGATGTAAAGGAGGTTGTCGGAACTATGTGTAATCTAAGCGAAGGCATTTGGGAATCCGGAATTCGGGAGGGTGAAGAACGTGGCGTCAAAATCGGCGAAGCTCGCGGTATTCAGATCGGCGAAGCACACATGATTTTAAACATGAAGCAGGCTGGTCTTGCTTTGGAGCAGATTGCCCAGATTGCAAAGTGCAGTGTTGAGAAGATCCAACAGATTGTCAGTGAAAATAGTTGATACTCTAATTCTAATCCTATAAAGTAAAATAAAAAACAGCCATCTGATATTATACAATACCAAATGGCCATTTTCTGCATTATTCAGCCGATAAACATACCTCTTTATTATCCGCTGAACTTCCCCTTATTCTCTGACCTGAGTCTATATACCCGGTCGTCCAACACATGACTTGTCCGAATATTTAAGATCCGGCTTCGTCGTCTTTACTTCACCCTTCATCGAAACTAGAATTCCGGTTCAATCAATCCAAATGTATTACCTTTTCTCTTATAAACAACATTTACTTCATCTGTGATTGCATTGCGGAATACATAGAAATTATGTCCTAACAGATCCATCTGAATGCAAGCCTCTTCCGGATCCATTGGCTTCATTGCAAACTTCTTAGAACGAATGATCTTGATCTCGTCATCATCTTCGATCTCTTCTTCTACAAATGTTTTGCTGAGATTAGCTGCTGCCTGCTTCTGCTCTACAAGTTTGTTCTTATATTTGCGTAGCTGACGCTCGATAATTTCTTCTACCAAATCAATAGATACGTACATATCATCACTAACCTGCTCTGCACGTACAATATTTCCCTTCATAGGAATCGTAATCTCTATTTTCTGTCTTTCCTTTTCGACACTAAGAGTAACATGTACTTCAGTTTCTGGAGTAAAATACCTTTCTAGCTTTCCGATTTTTTCCTGGATTGCTGATTTAAGTCCTTCTGTAACATCGATATTTTTACCGCTGATAATATACTGCATAGTTACCACTCCTTTGCTGTTTTCTGTATCTTATTATACACTACTCAGTACATAATATCAAGTAAAAATGCACAATAAAATCTCATTTTTCATCTTTCAGTTATACAATTTGAATAGTATTTTCCGCATTTATAGGATTTTGCGGGCTTTTTAGTGCCCGTAGGCATATCTGTATATTATGCTGCAACAGATCAGGCAAGATACTATTTTCAGCAAAATGTTTCTTCCTGATCTCTTTTTAGAAATACTTTCTGACAATTTCAAACGTAAAATTCATATAAATTCTAAAGAGATTTTACGCAACTTTTCCTTTAAGGATTTTCCACAAAATTGTGCATAATGTTCAAAACTTCGTTGATAACTGCTTTTTTCACACTTTTTGCCCACAAAAAAATGTGGATAACTATTGAATTATCCACATTTTTCGTCAAAGTCTGCTAAAATTGTACATTTTCTGCTTACATTAGTCTCCGAAACTGTCACACTATTTTGTAAATTTTCTGTAAATAGTATCCTATCACAAATCACTACCACGCGAGCACTTTCTTATAAAGTAAAAAAAGAGAATGCAAATGCATTCTCTCTCCTTCTTATATGTAATTTAGCCGATAACTTTCTTTACCGCTTCCAGAACACGATCCGCCTGGAACGGTTTTACAATAAAGTCTTTCGCACCGTTCTGAATCGCCTCGATTACCATCGCCTGCTGACCCATAGCAGAACACATGATAACATTTGCACCGGCATCAATTTCTTTAATCTTCTTTAACGCCTGAATACCATCCATCTCTGGCATTGTAATATCAAGTGTAATCAAGTCCGGCTTTAATTCGCTATACTTCTGTACAGCTACAACACCATTCTCAGCTTCACCAACTACATTATAGCCACCTTTTGTTAAAATATCTTTCACCATCATACGCATAAACGCAGCATCATCAACAATCAAAATATTATTTCCCATAGTTTTTCTCCCTTGCTATAAAATAATCTCTGCCCCAACAACAGCATTCTCTTTTATAATCTGCACTATCTTTTTCACAGTTTCCTCCCCGGCTGTGTCCGCACAAATTATATTTACAAATCTATTCGTATTATATTACCTTGCACCTGTTTTGTCAAGGATAATACCTAATCCTGCCATTTGATAAGACATTTTCGCAATTTTCGCCTACATGTTTCCTCACCCTAATAGCCATGCTCTATAAAAGCACCATACGTTCTATGCTTCAGGCATGCCCCTGCCATATCATATCTTAACATATTCCATGACACTAATAATACTTCGTATTTCCCCACAAATTACTCTTTTTCAGATCCACATATTCTGCATATGCCTTTTCTAATATCTGCTTTTCATTTGCAAACTTTAACAAATGATAGGCTTCATGATACTTATAAAAACCTGAATCCCGAAAAAACTCTTCCTTTTGCGGTTTGCTAAAATAACTTTCTCCCATCATAAGATACCAATGGACATCTTTCACCACGGTGTCTGTCGGTGTATTAAAGGTATACTGACTCTTTCCTACATATTTTATAATACTGGCATCTGCACTTGTTTCTTCCTTAACTTCGCGCAATGCGGTTTCTTTGTACTCTTCCCCCTCCTCAACGGTCCCCTTTGGTAGTACCCAGCCTTCATACCGGTTCTTATAATTTTTATACAGGAGTAAAATCTTTCCTCTGAAAATCACCACACCGCCACAGCTTGTCGCTTCAATCATTGCAGTTCCTCCTCGGTTGGTGTGTAAGTTAATGATATTAGTATACCTCTTTTCCATGCCATTTGCAACGCTAACGTTTCATACAGGAGCTTTTTCATTTGTCCATACAAGCCTAAAATGAAATTTTAAATTGCACTCACATAAGGATGGAAACGTGGACATTTACTCTCCCCTCATATATGACATTTAATCGCCCAAATAAACTTCAAACATTCTTTTAGCGATTGGAACTGCATACTGACTTCCTGTACCTGCTCCCTCAACTACAATGCTTACAACAAGTTTGGGCTGACTCGCAGGTGCAAAACCAACAAACCATGCATGGGATGTTCCCTCGGAATCAAACTCCGCTGAGCCTGTTTTACCAGCCGCCTGATATGACAATCCACTTAAAGAACTTCCCGTTCCATTTTGCACAACTGCTTTCATATATTGTGTCATCTTTTGTGCTACCCATGCCTCGATGATCTTTCCCTGACTCTTTTGTTCATTCTGTGTCACCGTCTGCCCTGCATCGTTCTCTATATGATCTACGACATACGGTGTCATCATCTTCCCTCCGTTTGCTATAGTAGCTGTTATCAGAGCGTTTTCCAGAGGCGTGATCATTGTTTTTCCCTGACCGATCACTGTCTGTGTCAATTCTCCCATATCTGAGCTTTCATTTAAAGAAAATTTGCTTTTGTTATATTCAAAATCAACAGAAAGATTTTTATTAAACTTAAATTTCTCTGCCAGAGATGCAAAGGATTTTCGGTTCAACGTTGTTCCAATCTCTGCAAACGCACCATTGCAGGATTTGGCAAATGCCGTTTTCAGGTTTAATCTCCCATGCTGTTCCCTGTCATAGCAGTTGATCACATTTCCGGAAAAGGAATCACTTCCCTTGCATCGATAACGGAACTTCTGATACGTGTCCTTGTTTTCCTGCATGTATTCTATGGCAGTTAATATCTTAAACGTAGAACCCGGAGGATAGAGTCCCTGCGTTGCACGGTTGACCAAAGCAGAATCTTCATTGGAGTCTTTTATCAATGAGTCCCAGTTCTGCCCCACGCGATTTGGATCGTAAGCCGGCTTAGAAACCATCGCCAAAATCTTTCCGGTAGATGGTTCCAACGCTACAACTGCTCCTTTTTGGTTTCCCAGAGCATCATATGCAGCCTTTTGCAGCTTATAATTTAACGTTGTCACAACCGTGTCACCCTTATTTTTCTCTCCGCGAAGCGTATTCGATAGCTGCTTTAATGGATTAGAATGAGAAGTCAAAAGCGGATAGCACTGATTAAGCTCTATTCCCGTCATACTGTTTTGGGTCCGCCCTACCACATGACAAAACATATCATCATATGGATAGATTCTCTGGTCATTTCCATCCTTATCTGTTTCTGTTTTTGCCAGAATCTTTCCATCCGCAGAAAGGATTTCTCCCTTTTGCACTTTCTTAGCCAAAACCTCCTGACGCTTATTGTATGGATTGTTGATCACCTTCTGACTTTGCGCCACCATAAAATATACAAAATATCCTGCCATACATAGAAACACAATACTCACAAAGTAAGTCAGTATCATAATCTGTTTATTTCCACGCCTTGCCTGCCGTACTTCTTCCTGCTCCTGACGCCTTGCCCTTCTGGATGCTTCTGCTTTCATACGGCTTGTCTGTTCCTTTTGCACCTTCCTTTTCTCACCTTTGTCTACTCTCAAGCTGCTCCTCCTCCTGACAATTTAACACATACATTCCCTGAATGATACAAAATAAAATAACAGTACTGATGACAGAGCTTCCGCCGTAACTTACCAAAGGCAGTGTTACACCTGTAGACGGAATAAACTTCGTAACGCCACCTATTGTCAGAAAGACCTGAAAAATGTATTCAATCGCAAGCCCTAATGCTGTTAGTTTATAAAATCTGCGTGTCATTTTTAATGCAATATTGACAAATAAGATAAAGCAGCTTACCTCTACCAGAATCAGACAAATGGCAAAAAAAGCACCAAACTCTTCACTGATCGCTGAAAAAATAAAGTCACTTTCTGCTACCGGTATTTTACCAGGCAATCCTTCCCCCAGTCCCATACCGAACCAGCCACCTGTTCCAATCGCAAAAAGCGACTGTGCTATCTGATAACCTGCTTTGTCAATCGTTCCCCACGGATCTTTCCATGCGATCACACGTGTCTGCACATGCGTAAAAAGATGATAGGCAACTACTGCTGCTACAGCTCCGGCTCCCACACCTGCTGCCAGATAAAGCGGCTGCCTGCTTGCCACATAAAGAATTGCCAGAAAAATAATATAATAGATCAGTGCCGCCCCCAGATCTTTTTCCGCTACCAGGATCAAAACATGAATTCCTGCAACCGCTCCTACCTTCACAACATCCTGCAGCTTTGTTGACTGTGCTAACAGTGCTGCTACAAAAAATACATAGATGATCTTTACAAACTCAGAAGGCTGCATGGCAAAACCACCGATAATGATCCAGTTTCTTGCTCCGTAAACCGACTTTCCGATTACAAAGACCAGTGCTAACATCAAAATTCCAATAACTGCATAGGCAGAACCAAATCTGTCAAAATGCTGAAAACGCTCAATTATCAGAGGAATAAATAATCCTACAAGACAGATTGCCGCTGCAAAAATAATCTGCCGCACTGCATAATCCTGATTCAGCCTGCCAATCATCACAAAACCAATCATCAAAAGCATTAACATATTGTTTAATACAAGCTTTGATGCATTTTTATAGACATAGATATATGCTTTATTGACAAAGATCAGAAACGCAAGCTGTGCAATATAAAGAAAAAACATTTTAATATCCAGGCTGTTAAGAAACAAAACCAGAGAACAAATAAAATGAATCGCGTACATCATCTTGTTCTGCCTGCGATAAATCGCATCCTTTCTCTCTGCATTTTTTCCCAGAAATACCGTAAAGCAATGCCATGTATAAACTGCGAACAAAATTATGATCACATACTTTGATGTTTCTACAAGTATAGAATGAATAATCCTGACCGCATTCGAAAAACCAAATAATTGCATTAATTTTTGTGCTGCCTCTGCTTTATCCAAAACTTATCACCCTCTTCTGTCTGTTTATAATAAACGTAAACGCTCTTCCCTTCATCCGTGGTGTAGCGCCTATATTCCGGCGTTTTTTAATTCTAAGCATTTATTGGATCCCCTGCTCAAAATGGCCCGTCTGCGTTTTTTCTGATATATTTCCCGAAAGAATCTGTCTAACCTGCTCTTTTGCTTCTGTTGTAAAAGAATATCGTGCTCCCGATGCCAAAAGCTTCTTTTGTTTTAGTTCTTTCCCCAGATAGAGCGGTTCTTTTTGATAAATAACATTATAACAGTATTTACAATAATTTACCGCCATAAACGTTCTCTTCTTCTGATCTGTAAATGGCAGACTTTTTCCGTTTTCTTTTCCATCGGAAACAACACACTGTCTGGTGTTTGCCTGTACACATTGTGCTGACACCATTAACGGAATCCTGCCATAAACAAGCAGTTCCATCTGTGGCAGGCTCTTCATTTGCTTTAGCTCCTGATAGGTTGCCTCTAACGGTGCCGTAAACTTCGAAATGCTTTGTTCCTTCCAATATGCTGCCTCTAACGGTGCCGTAAACTTCGAAATGCTTTGTTCCTTCCAATATGCTGCCGCTTCATCATTCATAACATACATGTTATGTTCTAACCGGATCTTTTGCGGTTTCACCTGAACAACCTGCGTTAAAAACAAAAGTGATTCCATATTTTTTACCAAAAAGCCATCCCACGGCAGAGAAAAGATTCCTTCTTCCTTCTGCCACTCTTTTTCAAAAAGCCTCCATACAGAGCTTCTAAATATCATCGGAAGCTCTATCCAAGCTTCCTTTTTCTGCCCATGCACTTTGGCAAATGACTGTATGATCTGCTTTGCTGTCATAAGCTCTGTTCTAATATAGATTCGATTCACACTGCCTTGTGCCGACAAAGCTCCATCAAGCTGTTCTTCTGTCATGACCGAGGCTGCACGGCTATCTGCTGTCACAGTGCTATCTTCCTGCTTTTCTTCGTCCAAATTCATGTCCTGCGTAAACTCTTCTGACAATGGCTGTGTATCACTGCGCCTATATGCCATGTGTAACTGTTTGTCAAGCTTTTCAAAGGCTTCCCTTCGAAGCTTTTTCAATGTTCCCACCGGCAAAAACACATTCCCTGATACGGTAATTTTAAGAGATTGAAAGCAAAAAGCACTATTTCCGGTCTGATTTAAAACCTTCTGTATCGCTTCCTTTTCCATCGGCTGTTTTTGTGCCTCCTGACAGATGTCACCAATACATTCCACAGTTATTGCCTTCTTAGTACGGCTCCACTGTCCTACCACGACAAGACGAAGAGGTTTCCCGCAAATTGCTTCCAGATAACCTGTCACCTCTACCTGCTTTCTGACACCAATATATTGTTCCCGTATCTGTTCAAGCAGATGGGCATCCTTTGTCCGGTAGACATAATCTCCAATATGTATCCTGCTGCCTTTTTGATACCGTGCTGTCACACGCCTGCCTGCTTGAACATCACTTCCCAATGTATATTCATACGATGGCTGCTGCTTCTCGTTTCGAAACTCCACAACATCCTGCGCTGATATATGACGGCTCGTCTGATAAACAACCTCGCCTTTTCCCACCGACAATACCTTTCCTACACATACTCCACCGTGCTTTGGCCGCAGACTCGCAAGCATATCTGTCTTTTTTTGCGGATGACGTTTGTCCATATATCCTGCTTTTCCCTCCAGATAACCCTGCGTAAAGCCATTACGGTTATAAAGCTCTGCCAGACAGCGCAGATCTTCTTCCCACTCTTTTTTGTGTTTTTTCAAATATTCGCGATATTTCTTTTTCCCCATATCCATATACAGATCCGTATACTTTCGATACATAGCCGTTACAAATGCCGTATATTCCGGTCGCTTCATTCTTCCTTCTATCTTAAAGGAATCAATCCCTGCCTCTATCATCTCCGGCAGATACGGCAGATTACATAGCTCCTTCGGACTTAACAGATAGCTTCCCTGATATGGCATACGGCACGGCTGTGCACAGCGTCCCCGGTTTCCACTTCGTCCGCCAAGCATACTGCTAAAAAGGCACTGACCGGAGTAGCAGTAACAAAGTGCTCCATGCACAAACACTTCCAACTCCAGAGATGTTTCCTTTCGCATCTGCTCCAGTTCTTCCAATGTCAGCTCTCTCGCCGGAACGATACGTGTCACATGATGCTTTCGCAAATATTCTGCACTTTTTCCCATTGTCAAAGTCATCTGTGTGCTGGCATGAATTTCCAGCCCCGGAAAATGATGTTCTACAAAACGCAGTACTCCCATATCCTGTACGATCACGGCATCCAGTCCCGCTTCGTAATATGGGCGCAAAAAAGAAAACAGGGACTCTTTGATTTCCCTATTTTTTAGGATTGTGTTTACTGTCATGTAAATTTTCACCTGATGCAGATGGCAATAGTGAATTGCTTCCAACATCTCATCCTGCTCTGTATTTTTGGCATATGCCCTTGCTCCAAACTGGCTACCGCCTATATATATTGCATCACAACCTGCTGCTACCGCTGCCTTAAGACCATCCAGTGATCCAGCTGGCGCCAGTATTTCCGGTTTTGTCCGCATCATAATCCTCCTTTTCAAAAAAAGAGCACCGCCCACGCTGGTGCCCCTTCTTTCTATATTTTTTATCGCTTTTTACCATTCTGACGAACATGATAATTTCGCTTTCCATTTCCGGAATGGCTTCTGTTATAGTTATTTCCATTTTCAAAAGGCTTTTGCTCGAAAGCTGCCTCCTCTTCTGAAGCTTCGCTATGATCTGTCTGCTCTGCTTTATCGTCCTGCGATGCATCAGTTTCTAAATTTTTCTTTTCCTCGTTTGCAGCAGCCGTTTCTTCCGTATGGCTATAGCTTTTTAATTCCGTTTCCAGACGAATCACTTCATGCTCTGATTCCGTCTTTCCTTTTTTTAACTCTTCTATTTCTTTTTCCTGCTTGTCCGACTTCGTCTGCATAGCGATCATATCATGCTTCATATTAAAAATCTCTTTTTCAAGATCTTCTTTTTCCTTTTGCAGATTCTGTACCGTTTCCTGCGCTTTATAGTAATCGTCTGTCAGATTAATTGCAAGAAGAATGTTTTTCATCTCGGCATCAAGCCTTAAATACCCTTCCTCTTCTTTAAATGCGGCATATTTCTCATTGATATGTGTCGCAATCCGCTGCAGATATTCGCTGCTCTCATATCCACTGATCGTATATTGTTTTCCGTTAATGATCACTTCTACATCATTTTTGGTATTCATAACAACCCTCTTTTCCGTACATATCTCGCGATATATGACTACATTTTATGAATCTTACTCTTCTTCTATCTGTTCTGCCTCTTCTGTCATCTGCTCTTCTTCCGGCGCATATTCCTGTTCCTCTTCATACTGCTGCGGTGCTTCCTCAGGAACAACTAACTCTGCCTTGTTCTGACGGATAATATCCAGATACCCCTTCAGTGCTGTTTCTAATGCTCTGGAGTTATTTGCTGTACTCTCATATGCCTGGGCAATGACCTTCTCTGCCATACTTAACATGTCTGTTGTATAATAGATCGCACCATTTCCAATCTCATCAGCCTGCTTTCTTGCATTTGCAACGATTGCCTCTGCCTCTTCGTTTGCCTGACGCACTGTTTCCTCTGCCTGCTGATATGCCTCCTGCATGATACTATGTTCTTCTACCAAAGCACTATACTGCTCCTTAGCATCTGTAAGAATATCTGCTGCTTTGCGCTGTGCATCCTCCAAAATCGCATCTCTCTGATTTAACATTTTACGATAACGCTTAATTTCTTCCGGCACATCCCTGCGAAGATCATCTAATAGATCATATAAATCATTCTTTGGCACGACTACCTTCGTCGTAGAAAAGCTCTGCATCTTACAGCTTTCTACAAATCCATAAATATCTTCAATCTTCTGTTCAATTCTGCTGTCCTGCATATGTACCTCCCCGCTTCTTGTATCTTAACTCATTCCATTCATTAGCTCTCTGCCAGTCTTTGTAATACTATATCGGGAACCATTCCCTGAATATCTCCACCAAAATTATGAATTTCTTTTACACCACTGGAACTGATATAAGAATGCTCCGGTGCTGTTGCCAGAAATACAGTATCTGCATTCGGATTCAATTTATGATTTGCCTGTGCAAGCGGAAGTTCATATTCAAAATCCTGTGAACTGCGCAATCCCCGCACAATCACTACAGCCTGCTCCTGCTCTACAAAATCTGCTAACAGTCCGTCAAAAGATTTGACTTCGACATTGGCAAAATCCGCTGTCAGACTTTGAAGCATCTTAACACGTTCTTCCAGAGAAAATAACGGTGATTTCCCCAAATTAACCAATACTCCGATCACCAGACGATCAAACATGCCGGCACTTCTTTTGATCAGATCCATATGCCCTACCGTCACCGGATCAAAGCTTCCGGGAAAAACTGCTGTCTTCATGTACTCTCTCCATTTCTGCTACACACGCAAAAATACGTGACGATTTGTCTTATAATCTTTTATTCTCTCTAACTGACAGGAAAAGTTTTCCATATATGATACATCTGTATCCAAAGCTGTTTCAACGATGATCAGCGTCCCCTCTTTTACTAAAGATGACTGTAATAAGAATGGGATCACCTTTGCTTCGAATTCTTTGCGATATGGCGGATCCATAAAAATCAGATCAAACGGCTGTCCCAGCGCATCTAATCTCCGTAATGCCTGCATCACATCCATCGCCATGACCTGTGACTGCTCACTTAATTTTGTATTTTTCAGATTTGTTTTTATACAGGCAACTGCCTCTCTTCCATTTTCCACAAATACACACTGCTTACTGCCACGGCTCAACGCTTCTATACCAATACCGCCGCTTCCACTAAACAGATCCAGAAACCTTGCATCCGGAATCTCTGTCTGCAAAATATTAAATAACGTTTCTTTGATCCGGTCTGTCGTAGGCCGGGTGTTGTTGCCTGACGGACATACCAGATTCCGCCTTCTTGCTTTTCCGGCAATCACTCTCATATCTGCTTTCCTGCCCTCTTCCTGATTTCATAAGCCTTGTCTATAGTTGACTTAACTACAATCCCAACTATTGTATCATATTACACTTTCATGGTCAAACAGCAACATCTTCTTTTTTAATCGTTATCAGATCCTCTTTCGTTGGTTTTTCCAGTAAAACCAGACGATTCGCCTGATTCATCACAAACTTTTCAAATAAATTGCGGATACCACGTGCATTTCCAAAGTCCTGCCACTCTTCCTCACTCTTTCGTCCCAGCAGGCGAAGCAGCTTCCTTTGTGCCGGCACCTCAAGCTCCAGTCCGGCTTTTTCTGCCATGACATTCATGATAGAAACCAGCTCACTCTTTGTATAATCCGGAAAATCAATAAATTTATTAAATCTTGAGATCAGACCGGTATTACTTTTCAGAAAATTCTGCATTTCCTCTGTATAACCTGCAACAATGATCACAAGATTATCTCTGTGATCCTCCATCAGCTTTACTAAAGTATCTACAGCCTCTATGCCAAAATCATTCTGCATGTCAGGATTGGCAAGAGAATACGCTTCATCTATGAAAAGAACTCCACCTATTGCCTGTTCCACCAGCTCATGTACCTTGATCGCAGTCTGCCCGACATAGCCTGCTACCAGTCCGGAACGGTCTGTTTCTACCAGATTGCCCTCTGTAAGAATCCCAAGCTCTTTGTATATCTTTGCCACCAGTCTTGCTACGGTTGTCTTTCCGGTTCCGGGACTTCCGGTAAATACCATATGATATGACATTTCCATATCCGGCAAATTCATCTTCTGACGGATTTTTCGAATCTTGATCAGGTTGATCAAAGACTGGATCTCTTTTTTGACATTTTTTAGCCCTACCAGTCCGTTAAGTTCGTCTACCAGAGCCTGAATCTTTTCTTCCTGCACCTTCGCCTCGGCAGCTTCCCTTGCCTGAATCCGCTGTTTGACAGCCATAAACTGTTCCTTTGCCTGTTCTGCGATCTGCTCCGGTGTCTGTATTTCTTCTTTTTTTATGGCAACAGATACTTTCTTCTGTACTGCTTTTTTTGATTCATCTTTTACTCCATCATCCGTGTTATCTTTGCTTTTTTCTGATGGTTTCTCCTTAGAGGCTGCATCTTTTTGTACTTCCTCTGACGACATTTCTTTGGTCGTATTTTCTTTTATTTCTTCCTGTACCTTCTCTTCTGCCTTTTCTGTTTCTTCTATAAGCTCTGTCGACTCTGACACAGCTTTCTGTGTCATATCCTCTTCCACATCTGCTGCTTTATCAGCCTGTTCAGACTGTTTTTCGACCTTTGAAGCCTTTTTTTCATGCTCCTTAGGAATTTCTTTCTTTTCAATATCACAGGATATCGTATCACTGCTTAATTTACGAAATACATACTTTGAATGCTCTTCTGCCGTCTTTCCATTGACATAATAGCTGACCCGATTGTAGTATTTCTGAATAAATTCATTGATCTTTGCATCTTTTCCACTGTTAAGATATTCCATACAGAGCAATATGTTAAGCAGAGCATCTAAAAAATACTCTGTCATGTCATCCTGATTCTGCTTATCGTGCAGACTGCAAAGCTGGACCAATACCGGAGGCATATTATATACCCTGTTCACATCACTGATCAGGGCATCATCCACTACCATATCTTCCGTTATTCCCAATGGATTTGAAATGGATACCGTCTGAATAAAGCGAAACTGACTTTTTAATATATTGCCA
The DNA here is from genome assembly GCA_934317005.1 of uncultured Lachnospiraceae bacterium. Taxonomy (GTDB): domain Bacteria; phylum Bacillota; class Clostridia; order Lachnospirales; family Lachnospiraceae; genus Butyribacter. The sequence goes on along the minus strand of CAKREB010000005.1, from coordinate 44,619 downwards.
CAATGTATCGCAAGCTTCATCAAAACAGACTGCACATATACATCTAACACTTCCGTGCTCGACTGCTGCATCACCTTCTGCGCCTGCTCCCAAAATCCCGACACTTCAAGCGTCTGACAATGTAATGCTAACTTTTCATAATGGATTCTTCCCATCTCAAACAACTGCTCGTCCGAATATTGCATCTTCGCCATCTTACGGTACCTCCTTCCTTACCATTCCGTATCATTCATGACCTATTGTACACTTAACCCCTTCAAAAAGCAACGCATCCCATGCGTTAAAGCAGTACTTCTCCGGTATATGCTTCCAGCTTCTTTTGCAGTCCCTGATATTTCCGGCACATTTGCAAAACATCTTCTCTGACAAAGCTTCCTGCCGCTTCATTTGCCTGCGTCAGTTCTTTTGCATCCTGATAAATATCTGCCAGACGAAAAAATAATGCTCCACTCTGACGGATTCCAAAAAGATCTCCCGGTCCGCGCAGCTTCAAATCCTGCCTTGCAACATAAAATCCATCGTTGGATTCTTCTAATATCCGCAAACGTTCCATCGTTTCCTTCGAACCATTTCCCGCCATAAAGATGCAATATGACTGTGCTTTTCCACGTCCTACTCTTCCGCGCAGCTGATGTAGCTGTGCCAGTCCAAAACGCTCTGCATTTTCAATCATCATGACTGTAGCATTCGGAACATTGATTCCAACTTCGATTACAGTTGTAGAAACTAATATATCAATCTCACCTGCAGCAAACCGTTCCATAATCTGATTTTTCTGTGCCGGACGCATTTTTCCATGCAGATATTCGATACGGACTGACGGTGGCATCACTGTCTGCAGATCATTGGTATAATCCATGACATTTTCTGCCTCACTGTTTTCACTCTCCTCGACCATCGGACAGATAATATAAACCTGATGTCCCTCCTGCACCTGCTTTTGCATAAAACGGTATGCCTGTGGACGATAATTCGTATCTACGGCGCAGTTTTTGATCGGCAGACGGTCTGCCGGCAGGGTGTCAATCACAGAAACATCCAAATCTCCATACAAAATGATCGCAAGCGTTCTTGGTATGGGGGTTGCACTCATAACAAGCATATGTGGACTGTTTCCCTTGTCCGATAACTGTTCTCTCTGACGCACTCCAAAACGATGCTGTTCATCCGTAACCACCAGTGCCAGATCAGCATATTGAACCTTTTCCTGAATCAGCGCATGCGTTCCCACGACAATATCTGCCTCATGATTTTCAAGCTCATGCAAAACGACTTTCTTTTGTGAAGCTTTCATAGAGCCTGTCAGAAGCACCACGCGCACCCCCATCGGCTCCAGATACCTTTGAAACTCCTCATAATGCTGCTGTGCTAACACTTCTGTCGGCACCATAATTGCCCCCTGATGCCCATTATCAACCGCAGCTGACAGAGCAAGCATTGCAATAACTGTCTTTCCTGATCCTACATCGCCCTGTACCAGCCTGTTCATGACATAGCCGGATGTAATATCATTCTTAATATCCTCCCATGCCTTTTTCTGTCCTTCCGTCAATGCAAACGGAAGCTTCCGCAAAAGTTCTACTTCCTTTTCCATATGCTGCATCACATAGACAGACGGCTTACTGTGGTTTCCCTCCTTCATATAGCGTAAAGCTAAGGAAAACAAAAAAAATTCATCAAAGACTAGACGACGACGTGCATTCGCATAGCTTTCCTTGTTTTGCGGAAAATGAATCTCCTGTATAGCCTTTTTGCGCAGAGGAAGCTGATATTCCTTTCGAATCGCAAGTGGCAGAAAGTCTGTGTCAAACTCATATTCCTGCAGTGCCAATGACACCGCCTTTCCCACTGCATGACTTGTCAGTCCTGCAGTAAGCGGATAGATTGGAGAAAGCTTTCCCACCTGATTTGCATACTCCTGCTGTGTCAGTATCTTTGGCTGTGTCAGCTGGAGCATTCCATTTTTGCGTGTCACTCTCCCACGTAAAATATAGTGCATTCCCATTTTGATCGACCGCAGTAAATATGGCATATTGAACCAGCTTACCATGATCGAATCCGTATGATCTTTTAACCTGCAGGAAATAATCTTTAGATTACGGACATTTGCCATATGTGGCTTTGTCACAAAGCTTCCCTCTACGATAACCGTTTTTCCTTCCTGCACAGATGCAATAGACTGAATCGGCGTAAAAACATCATATTCTCTGGGATAGCACTCCAACAGTTCTTCCACTGTATGAACCCCGATCTTTGCAAAAAGCTGCTCGCTTTTTTCTCCTATTCCTTTAATCTTCCGAATACTGTCTTCTGCTCTCAAAATCAAACTCCTATTCCGCAAAAAAGGGCGCCGCCAGCGCTGGTGCCCTAGCAAGAATTTCTTCGAAATTCTTGCTAGCGTCCCACTACTGTACGAGCAATTTCCCATTCCACAAAAAAGGGTAACGTCAGTACGTTACCCCTGCAAGAATTTTTCTTACTATTCCACCGAAATGAAATAAGAATAGATTGGCTGACCACCAAACTGTACTTCTACATCCAGTTCCTCATGTTCCTTCAAAATCTGATCTGCCAGTGCTTCTGCTTCCTCTTCTGTAATATCTGCACCGTAATATAATGTGATCAGCTCAGAATCTTCATCTAACATCGACTCAACCAGTTCCTTTGCTGCATCCACTACAGACTCTGCTACGGACACGATCGTCTTATCTGTCAGTCCCATGAAATTTCCCTGCTTGATTTCTTTTCCGTCCATATTTGTATCACGAACTGCATATGTTACCTGACCGGACTTGATCAAAAGCATTTCCTCTTCCATCTGCTTTTGGTTTTCTTCATTACTCTTACCGGCTACAAAGTTGATCATCGCTGCAATTCCCTGCGGGATATTCTTAGATGGAATCACTATGATCTCTTTATCCTCTGTCAGTTCCTTCGCCTGATTTGCTGCAAGAATGATATTTCCATTATTTGGAAGAATAAAGATCGTATCAGCATTGACCTTTGCAATGGCATCCAGCATATCCTCTGTACTTGGATTCATCGTCTGTCCACCTTCGATCAGATAGTCAACTCCAAGATCCTTAAACACATCAGAAAGTCCCTCACCGGAAGAAACTGCAATAAAGCCGACTTCTTTATGTGGCATAGTCGTTTCTTCCTGTGCCTGCGTCTTTTCCATATCACGGATTACTTTTTCATTGTGTTCTTCACGCATATTATCAATCTTCATGCTGGTCAGTGAACCATATGAAAGACCTTTCTGAATGGCAAGACCCGGATCATTTGTATGCACATGTACCTTTACGATATCATCATCTGCCACAACGACAACACAATCGCCAATTTTTTGCAGATATTCTTTTAACTGTGCTTCTACCACATTGGCATTGCGCTCCAGCATAATGATAAATTCTGTACAATAACCATATTTGATATCCGCCTCACCGGCTGTGCTTGCTTTGATAACTGTGGAGTTACCGCCTACTTTAATCGTAAAGTCTGCCGTTCTTCCATTTAATGCATCAAGTGCCCCACGGATAAATGTCATCAGACCTTCTCCACCGGAATCTACAACGCCTGCCTGCTTTAATACCGGAAGTAACTCCGGTGTCTGCAGCAATGCCTCTTCCATGCACTGTGCAATATCATCACAAACTTTAGCTAAATCTGTCATCTGACCTTCCATCAGAATCTCTTTTGCACGCTGTGCACCGGCATTTGCCACCGTAAGGATAGTTCCCTCTTTCGGCTTCATCACTGCCTTATACGCTGTTTCTGCTGCATGGCATACAGCATTTCCTAATATCGTAACATCTAACTCTTCACTGCCCTTTACAGATTTCACAAAACCACGGAATATCTGGGAAAGAATTACACCGGAATTTCCTCTCGCACCACGCAGAGAACCACTTGAAATCGCCTTAGATAATTCCTGCATCGTTGGATTTTCCAAAAGGCTGACTTCCTTTGCTGCCGACATGATCGTCATCGTCATGTTTGTACCGGTATCTCCATCCGGAACAGGAAACACATTCAATTCATTGATATATTCCTTTTTAGCTTCCAGTGCCTTTGCACCTGCTAAAAACATTTTCTGAATCATGCCTGCATCTATCTTTTCAATACTCACTTTTTGTTCCTCCTATCAACGGGTATCTTTTACTCTTCATCAACAATACGCACACCCTCTACGATCACGTTAATCTTTTCTACCTTCAGACCGGTGTACTCTTCTACCTTATAGCGAACACTTTCTATTACATTCTGTGCAACTGCACGGATGCTTACTCCATAGGCTACGATTACATGAAGCTCTACCTTGATGCAATTCTCATTTACATAAACATTGACTCCACGTGCCGCACTTTCCTTCTTTAATAGTTTGGCAACACCATCCTTCATATTAACAGATGCCATACCTACAATACCTATACAGTCTGTTGTTGCCATGCCGGCATACTTTGCCAGCACGTCACGATCGATGCTGATCTCTCCCATATCTGTATTCATTTTCCCCTTCATATGCCTTCCTCCAATCTGATCATAAATTATTTTAAATATTAATCAATTTCTATTTCCCTGTATCATATGATAGTAGTATTCACTACTAATAAATCTGTGTCTGTTCAAAAAAAGCAAAACATAGCACACTTTATAGGTAGTATAACATATCTTTTCCAAAACAGCAATCAGAGGAGCTATTTGCTTCTGAGCGAAAGCTAATGGCTTTGATGGCAGAAGTGAGATTACCTGCACGAATTTCTCTTCGCCGCTTCGTAACAAGGTCGCTCAGAAATGAGGATTATCATGAAACGAATGATCGGTTTTATTTTATTTTGGATGGCAATCGGAATGACCATCATGTTCTTTATGACCAACAGCTTTCTTGAACTGCTCATTATCCTTACCTGCCTGATCCTGGGATATAATCTTTTTTGCAGTTAATCGAAAGTATCTTTAGGCGCCCTTTCCTATCAATCAAAAAAAGAGACCGGAAAACCCGATCTCTGTATATCACCATGTAAGCGCCTACGCACGCTCTACTGCTCCAGAACGCAAACATCCTGTACATACTGGCATTTTCTTTGTACCACCATTTACCTTAACCTTTACAGATTTGATATTTGGCTTCCACATTTTATTGCTTCTTCTATGTGAATGACTCACCTTATTACCAAAGTGAACGCTCTTTCCACAAACTGCACATTTTGCCATCGTAAGCACCTCCTTCATTCATTAACTGATGGTCTGATTTATCTTAACTTGAATCAGTTTCATTAGCACAACATGAACATAATATCAAATTTCAGACAAGAATGCAAGAAAAATTTTTATTTTTTTGATTTTTATTTGTCACCGTCATCAAAAACATCTTCCTGCTCACTCTCTGCCTTCTTATTTTTCTTATCTCCCGAAAATTTGTCGATCAGATCCGGCACCATATCAAGCACCTTTGTCAGTCCATCCTGATTCTTCACATTTACTAATTTTGTTTCCCCGTCTTTGATCACAAGGATAGCACTTGGCTGGATCTTTCCACCCATTGCTCCTGCTCCGTTATCCTTCTTGTTGTGCTCAGAAAATGCACCTGCACCAACGCCAAAGCTTACATCAACAAGGGGAAGAATAATCGTGCCGTCATCAAACTTTACCGCATCACCCACAACTGTCTTGCTGGTAATAAAGCCTTCCATCCCCTTAAATAAAGATTCTACCGTTCCTTTAAAATTGTTCTCTCCCATTTTACATTGCCTCCTTTACCTGACTCATATCATGACGAAATTCATCCCACTCACTACTGGTAAGAATGCGTATCGCAATGATAAGTAGTGTCAAAATGTTAATATGTCCCTTTATCAGTAAATTGCCTTCTAAGCGTTTTTCTTCAAAATCCGGTGTCACGCTGACCCCTTTTCCGTATGCAGCATACACCATCGCTGCCACTCCAAGAATCTGTCCTGTCTGACAGGGATCGCCTGTTCCAAAAAGCACTTCGCCTTTTATCACCTTTGGTTTTAATTTTCTCCATAAATGTAACACATTATCCTTGAAGATGCAAACCATACGCTTTGTATTCCCAAGCTTCAAAAATGCCCTGACATCCCCAAGCCAGTCTACCCTGCGCTTAGCCTTTTTTATCCATGCAAAAAGAGTTTTAAAAAGCTTTTTCACTTTCTTTACGGTTTCCTGCATTTTTAACAGAAGCATCCGGCATTTTCGTAATATCTGCACTCTCCTTCTGGTAGCAGCATGACTACTTCCATTATCATGCTTTTCTACAACCTGCTCCTCATTATCATCCGACTGCTTTTCTGTCGCGATTAGCTGTTCCGATACATTTTTAGTGTCGGATGCTTTCTGCTTATCCTCTGCCTCTTTTTCACTCTGCTCTGACTTTGTTTGATTATCTGTAGCAGAATCTGTCTTCTCTTTTCTCTTTACTGCATCTGTCGTTTTAATCTTTTTCCCAGAACGCTTTTTCGTCCTCTTTTTCTTCCACCACTCCAGTATTCTGAAAACATCCATTCCAAACAGATGCACTTTGCTTTGCAGACTTCCGTCGGAGTAGACACTCTTTACCGAAAATGCCGACAAGAGGTAACTGACCTTTCCCTCAACCAACCACTTTTCACCAAACACTGTATGCACCCGGTAACGGATCGGACAGATCAAAAGAAGGAACACAAGCAACAATATAAGAAATACAATCCGCAAGATCCAAAGAAAAATCGTTCCGATCACAGATAGGATTGCTAAAAGTATCCCCAAAATCTCACTCCTTTCCCCATCTTACACCGTCATGGCAAAATATCTGCGAACAACCTCTGCATTCATCCTGCCATATTCTTTTATGATATCAGTTGTCATCTGCACAAGGATTTGTTCTACCCCTTCTCTGCTTGCAGCAAGCCCAATGATCTCAATATTCTGTTTCCTATAATGTTGAAACCAGAACTCGCCGGAATAATAAATATCCATACAGTTAGAAGCATTTGCAGGCAGTGTGACACAATACGCTCCCGGCACAGGCTTTCGCCGTTCCACACGTCTTCGGTATTTTTTAGGATTTTCCCTGACTTTGTCGTCCATATAAATTCCCTTACTCCATCGAAACACCTATGCATCCCCCTTCCTGCCACAAACATTTTCCATTTCAATCAATGCATGATCTCTGACAAAAGCTGCTTTGCTGCATATTTTTCTGCTGCATCATCACAAAGCGTCAAAGCATTCATCACATAGTCTGCGACTTCCTGCGCAGAAGTGAAAAATACCGGCATCTTTTCCAATGTATTCGCCATCACAGCGCGGCGAAGCATACGGCTTTTTCCCTTGAAAAACTCTTTACACTCTGCAATCAGCCTGTCAGCCGCCTCTTCTGCCATCTGCGCAGATACCTTTTCTTCCAGTGTCTGTTCTGACAGATCCGCAAAGGTACTGTTGGATGTCATCAGAAACATCTTCTTTAAAATTCTAAATGCCCCGTTCAGACTAAGCTTTGCAATCTCTTCTTTCTGACTTTCTTCAATCTCTTCCAAAGCTGCTCCTGCCATGTTTAACCGGTCATACAGACTTTCCTGCTTTCCTTCCACCTCAACAAACTGTTCTCCCATCCAGTATAGCTTTTCCTCTTCTGTTGTAAGCGGGGACTCGCTCTGCTCAAAAACATCACATTCCCTGTTCTGGAAAAGTGCATTGATTCCCCGGATCACATTTTCTGCTGTCTTCATCTCATCCTGATTCTGTACATACTCATCTGCTGCACAGATAATATACATATCATTGATCAGCTTTCCAAGCTGCATGTACAGATCAGACACATCATTTAACTTAGATGCATTGACACGGATCTTTTCAGCATAAATCTGATATGTTTTTTCATCAATCGTTTCATAATCCAAAGAAGCCAACTCTTCTAAAACCGGCACAAACTCCTGAAAATATTTTTCCATATTATCATCATGGTACAGCATGGCACTGGTACGGAACATATATAAATATCCCTCCAGCGAGCTGACATCGCTTCCTTTGTACACAGAAATGCTGTCTTTTAACAGTTCAAAATATCTGCTTCGTGCCATACGCATCGGCAGCTGTCCTAACGCAAAGCGGATATTGTCACTGATCGTTGCCTGATCCTGACTGGAAAAGATAAAGTTTACTAACTCCTGTGCAAAAACACTGTCCTCCGGCAAAAACTCCTGATCCTCAAAACGATACTGCACTCTGTTTAGAATATACTCATAGATAACAAAGCAATCCACGTATGCTGTCAACACCTGCATACGGTCTACCACTTCCTGACGAAGCTTCAAAAGGCTTTCAGCCAGCTCTTTCTTCCCGCTGTCAGAAGGCTTTTTCTCAAAAAACGCTGCCACAATGTCATGAAATGCATCGGCTGTTTCCTTTGCCGAATCAATATACGGATTAATCCCCTCGGTCACTGTTTCATAGAACATATAGTATTCCATCATCAGATTCATCTTGGCATAACTTTCACTAATCTCCATATACTGGCTGACATATTCTGGAAGCAGTATCTCTACATTTTGATTTTTTTCTAAGTCCTTGACACATTCACGAATTTTACTACTCATCTCTTTTTAACCTCACACTCTCTTTATCACAGGCTTACCAGTACCCATGACTGATACCATCTTAGGTACGTCTTAACATAATTTCCACTGACCGGTGTTCCTGTCAGCACCGGATAGAACATAATAAACAATACAACCGCCAAAGCTGCATACACAAACATTGCATTCTTTCTCTTTGGATTCTTTGCAACCATATCCTTCATACAATATCCTATCATCAGTACAACAAACGGTACACTTGGAAAATAGTGATAAATAAATACAACTCTTCCAATAAATACCCACGGCAGATACTGTGAAAGATAAGCAATAGAAAGGAATCGGCACTTTTTGCTTCCTTTCATCAATGCAAGGTACAAAACCATACAAAATGCCGGAATACCAGCCCACCATACCAGTGGATTTCCAAATGCGCTGATACCTTCCTTCAAACCGCTTGCCGTTTCTCCTGAATAATAATAGATCGGTCGTTTCATAACCGGCCACTCATACCATTTAGAAGAAAATGGATGTGTCGATTTCAAGCTGTTATGATAGTTAAACATGTTCTGCGCATTGTCAATCACTCTCTGAATGAGTCCATGATCCGTTCCATCGCTAAACGGAATATAGGATAAAGTATAAATCACTGCCGGAATCACAAGGAAGAAGATACAGCAAAATCCTATTGTCTGGAAAAACTTTTTATAGAAGTTTTCGGCAATATACTGATGTGAGATGCCTTCTGTTTCGCGTCCGATATGCTTTACCGCATATTTGTACTCACGGAAGCGCTGGAGCATTGTTGCAAAGAACAGAATGCACAAGCCTGCCGATGCATAAATACCGGTCCATTTGCACGCCCAGCTAAATCCCATCGCAATACCGCACAATCCAAGTGGTATAAAGGTGTCACGAAGTTTTGTATCATAAAAGCTCTTTCGTGTATAGCAATACATAAAGAAATACGCAAGAATGATAAAAAACGTTACAAATACATCGATTGTTGCAATTCTTGTCTGCACATAATGCATAAAGTCAAATGCAAACAAAATAGTCGTAACCACGCTAAGCCAGGTTTCTTTAAAAAGCTTTTTAGCAAACACATAGAACACAGGAAGCATCAAAACGCCAAACAGTGTTCCCATAAAGCGCCATCCAAACGGATTCATGCCAAAGATCAAAACACCACACGCAATAAAAATCTTTCCAAGTGGCGGATGTGTGTTCTCATAGCAATACAAATGATGGATCATCTCATACGCTGTTCTCGCATGGTAGATTTCATCAAAGTACGTACCATTTTTATATGTTTTTCTTCCTGTAAAATACTCCTGTTCGTCAAACAGATTCTTATAATCATCTGCATTTTCCGGTAACAGCATCTTTCCATCCGAATCTGTAAATACCAGTTCGATCACGCTGTCCTGCGTGCCATCGCCATTAGAAGCGATCCGTACATAGCGGGTTGTCATAATCGCATCATTACTGTTCCAGCAAAATACCGATCCGGCATCCATTGGTGTCGTTTCTGTATAAAGGTCTGTCCATCCCTGATTTGGATCATCAGAATAAGATACAACATATTTCGGATTGTTCTGATAACCGAGGAAATCCCAGATTTTTGCAATCTGTACCTGTTTTCCAAAGTCAAGCACAACTTCACCCTGCTTTGCAAAGGAATAATCCGTTGTCGGTGCTGATTTATCTCCGAGATTGGTAAATGCAACCACGGCATACACAAGTGTAATGACCGCCATACAGATAAAATCAATTTTCACCATTTTACTAAGCTTTTCTGATGGACGAATCACCTGTTTTTCTTTCTTTTTCAATGTATTCTCCCTCCTCTGATCCACGTCTGCCTGAATCTTAACCGCTTCATCACGCTCTGAAACATAACCGGCATACTCTGTCACTGCCAGATATACCATATAACATAACATTGCCACCATTCCCATTCCTACATAGATTGGAAAGGAATCTGCACTATCAAAATTTTCTGTATCAAAGAAAAACATTGCATATGCCATATTACAGAAAGCAACCATCGCCATAAAGATATATGCCATAAAAAGCTTCTTACGTGGTCTTGCCGCATAAGCTAACAGAAGCAGAATGATTGCCGGATAAATATATCTTTCATGCATTCTGACAGACAGTGTGAAAACACCGGTCAAAAGCATTGCTGCCGAAAAATAATATTTCGATCTAACATCTTTTCCCTTAAAATGTATGATTCCCACAAACAAAACCGTAACTATGATGCTAAACGATCCCCAAACCTGATATGGTATTCCAAATAGCTTGTCTGTCTGTGCTGCCCAGTTTTTTCCGAGCATTGTCCAGAAATTATATGCATTGACAGAAGCATACGGATAAGAACTGATCGTATCGGTATACTGTGCAAATGCATCCTGAAAACCAAACGGAAGCATCAAAAGCCCGATCATAAGGATTGCCAGAATGCCACATCCTAAATTTGTCCAGAACTTTTTATAAAATACACTTCTCTCATCTTCCTGATAGGACTGTATAAAAATCTGGTCTACAATGCCAAAGATCAATACCGGTGTAAAAATAAGCGACTGCGGCTTGATCAGAATACCGATTGCAAATACAAAGTAAGACGGTATCAGCTTCTTTTCCGTAATCAGATAACACATCAATACAATGCACAGTGTAAACACACTGTCAACCTGTCCCCAGATCGCGCTGTCCAAAAGAATAGCAGGTGTAATCAGATAAATGCCTGCGAGTATGGCTGCACCTGTTTCCTTTATACGGTTACATGCAATCTTATAGATCAGCCACGCAATCCCCATATCACACAGTATAGCCGGAAGCTTTGTAAGTACAATACTAAGTGTGGATGCCTGAGCAATTCCAAATATAGAACGGATCGCACCGATCACATATAAGATATACATATATCCCGGTGGATAATCCGTAAAGGCATTCAGTCCATAAAATCCACTGATTCCATTGTCAAACACCATATCTGCCCATGCAAGAAAGCAGTTCATGTCTACCTCATAGCCACGATAGGATGCCGCAGCGATCAGACGCACGATCAGACCTGCTGCCATCACTGCTATCAATACATATTTTCCTTTTTCTAACTCCTTCTTACCGGACTGTTCAAACATCACCGGCATAGAAACAAACTTCTTTTTCTCCCGCTTTGTCATTCCTGCTGCACTTTTTTCCTGATACGCCCTGACATAACCACACAAAGGCTGATATGCCAGATACATTACGATACCGGAAATAACAGCAATCAATATAATATATTGCATAATCCCTCTCCTTTTTTTGTTTCTACATAAACTTCTTTACATGCTGATGCGTAAACAGATGATCGGAACAGTACTCATAATTTCCATCACATTTTGAACAATACCTGAAATCCAGATTTTCATCATCTAACTCTGTACGTCCACAGACAGCACAACGATGTCTTGCCCCATTGGCATAGGTATTCTGCGCTCTGTTTGTCTGCCTGCGAAACTCTCTTTTGCGGTGTACCTGCTTTGGATTGATCCGCTGATAGTTGCGTGTCGAAAAGAAATAGATCAAAAAGTTTGCCATCGCAACGATGATCGCTACTGCAATACTGTAATATGCCGATGCATACTGTGCTGCACCAATCATCAGATAACGGCTTCCCGTATAGATGCTGCTAATGATCTGATACACCATGTATGCCGCATCCAGAAGTGCCAGCCACTTTACCTTGATCGGTAAAACTGCATAGAGTAAAAACTCCATGTTTGGATTTAACAGGGCAAAGGCAAAAAACATCGACCAGTAAATATACTGAAAACCCGAATAATACTGTGTGGCGTGCAGCGGACTCAGATACAAGATCAGTGCCGCTATTATATTAAGAAGATACCCTGAAAAGAAATACATATTAAAGCGGAATGTTCCCCATGCCTGTTCTAAAGAACGTCCAAACAGGAAAAACAGATTAACCTGAAACAAAAAGAAAATGATACTGATGATCATGCCCATTCCCTGCGAAAAACCATACGGCTCGATCAAAAAAGTAAACAAACGCCATATCTGACCATGAAATACAGCTTCCATATTTAAAGACAGATACTGATAGTAAAATGATTCATTGACCATACCGATCACTGCACCGGCGCAGTAAAGTGCTACCACATATTTGATGAGATCCGGAATCGCAAATCTTCCAAACTTACGTTCCAGCTTATTCAAAAATTGATTCATATCAACTTGTCCTTTCTAACCTTTTAAGATGCACGTGTTTTCTTAGTAGTTTCCTTCCATTTTATTCTCTGATCCCCTTTCAGGGTAAACAAAGACATTATTTTTCATTATAGTAAGAGGGCTTCTCTTTGTCAAACAAAGAACGCCCTCTTTCATAGCCTTTTCACAATTTGCCAAAGTAGCTTACTTATTTGCAGATGTAATATGCCACACCGGGCAGAAGATACAGATTATCCATACCATTCTTTTCCATCCATTTCGTCAGATCACAGGATGTTTTTTGCATCACATCACCAAGCGTATCTCCCGGCACAACCACATATTTTTCCCATTCCTTCTGACTGTTGTTGCTTTTTTGCATTTCCTCTTTTTTTGCTTCTGCTTTTATCCCATCCCTTCCTTCTCCTGCTATCGCTTCTGTCCTTTCTTTTGGCGATAACGGTTCACGAACTGTTCTGCTTTCCAAAGGCACGTTTTCCAAAGCTGCCGGTGTTTCCGGCATCCGTCTGTTTTCCTCTCCCTGCGCTTCATATGCCGGAACACATATCGTATCCCCCGGCTGAAGATTAAAAACATCTACATATGGATTGGCGCGCAGTAACATAGCCAGTGGTACATTGTGCATCCTGCTGATCTCATATAGTGTATCTCCCTTTTTTATTGTATGTGTTATTCCATCGCAAAACTCATAATTCATATGATTCATATCCATTACTTTTTCTTTAATATATTCTGCTTCTTCGAAAATCGTTCCTGTCAATCATCATTTTTCTTGCATTCGCTATGAAGTTGTCATATAATAGGAAAATATGGCGAGTTTTGCGCATCACATATTAATAAGAAACTTAAACTACGTTTTTATCGCTTAAGAACGTTTGCACAACAGCTTTTATGTGCAGTTTGGATAAGCAGCTTATTTGTAGAAATGAGGTAAGAAATCATGAAATTAAACTATAATACTCTTGGAATCGATATCGGTTCCACTACTGTAAAAATAGCAATTCTCAATACAGACGGAGAAATCATCTTTTCTGATTATAAAAGACATTATGCCAATATACAGGAAACATTATCCTCTATTATCAATGATGCCTACGAGCAGCTCGGCGATCTGCCGGTATCCCCAATGATTACCGGCTCCGGTGGCCTGACGCTTTCAAAGCATCTGGATATTCCATTTGTACAGGAAGTTGTTGCAGTGGCTACCTCGTTAAAAGACTATGCCCCACAGACAGACGTTGCGATCGAGCTTGGCGGTGAAGATGCTAAAATCATTTATTTCACCGGAGGAATCGATCAGCGAATGAATGGTATCTGTGCAGGCGGTACCGGTTCTTTCATCGATCAGATGGCTACTCTTCTTAAAACAGATGCGGCAGGACTCAATGAGTACGCAAAAAATTATGAAGCAATCTACCCGATTGCCGCCCGTTGTGGTGTATTTGCTAAGTCAGACATCCAGCCTCTGATCAATGAAGGTGCTACGAAGGAAGATTTATCTGCATCTATCTTTCAGGCAGTTGTCAATCAGACGATCAGCGGTCTTGCCTGTGGTAAGCCAATCCGCGGAAATGTCGCTTTTCTTGGCGGCCCGCTCCACTTTTTGACACAGCTTCGGCAGGCTTTTATCCAGACACTGCATCTGACCGATGAGCAAATCATCACACCGGATCATTCACACTTATTTGCAGCATCCGGCGCTGCCATGAATGCAAAGGCAGACACACAGACTTCCCTCGGAAACCTGACGCAAAAGCTTTCCGAAAAGATACATATGGACTTCGAAGTCACACGTATGGAGCCATTATTTACAAGCGAGGAAGAATATAACACCTTTTTGGCAGAGCACTCTAAAAAGGATGTTAAAAAGGGTGATTTTGCAACATATACCGGAAATCTCTTTCTGGGAATCGATGCCGGATCTACGACAACAAAGGTTGCTGTTATCGGTGAGGATGGTTCTCTTTTATACTCCTTTTATGACAGCAACAACGGAAGTCCTCTAAAGACAGCCTTAAAGGCGATCAAGGATATCTATACCAAAATGCCAAAGGGCGCAAAGATTGTCCGTTCCTGCTCTACCGGTTATGGAGAAGCTTTATTAAAATCTGCTCTCCTTTTAGATGAAGGGGAAGTAGAAACGGTTGCTCATTACAATGCGGCTGCTTTCTTCGAACCGGATGTTGACTGTATCTTAGACATCGGTGGTCAGGATATGAAATGTATCAAGATCAAGAACCACTCTGTTGACAAGGTACAGCTTAACGAAGCATGCTCTTCCGGATGTGGCTCTTTCATCGAAACTTTTGCCAAATCCTTAAACTACGAAGTAGCTGACTTTGCAAAAGTAGCACTGTATGCCGAGAATCCGATTGATCTTGGTTCCCGCTGTACCGTATTTATGAACTCAAAAGTAAAGCAGGCACAGAAGGAAGGGGCAAGCGTTGCGGATATTTCTGCCGGTCTTGCTTACTCTGTTATTAAAAATGCTTTGTTAAAGGTAATTAAGCTGACAGATCCAAAAGATTTAGGGAAAAAGGTTGTCGTACAGGGTGGTACCTTCTATAACGATGCCGTTTTAAGAAGCTTTGAACGGATTTCCGGCTGTACTGCCGTCCGTCCCGATATTGCAGGTATCATGGGTGCCTTTGGTGCCGCACTGATCGCACGCGATCACTATACCGGTCAGGAAAGCACTATGCTTTCGATCGAAGATATCAACAATCTTCGTTTTGAAACTTCCATGACACGCTGTAAGGGATGTACGAACCATTGTCTGCTTACCATCAACCGCTTTACCGGTGGCCGCCAGTTTATCTCCGGCAATCGCTGCGAGCGTGGTATCGGAAAACAGAAAAACGAGAAAAATGTACCAAACCTTTTTGAATATAAAAACAAACGTCTTTTCTCACACTATGTATCGCTTAGTGAAAAAGATGCCGTGCGTGGTGTCGTTGGTATTCCACGCGTGTTAAATATGTATGAAAACTATCCGTTCTGGTTTACGTTTTTTACCAAACTTGGATATCGTGTCATTCTTTCGCCGGAATCCAGCAGAAAGATTTATGAACTTGGTATTGAATCCATTCCGAGCGAATCCGAATGCTATCCTGCGAAGCTTGCACATGGTCATGTGTCATGGCTGATCCAGCAAAAGATTGACTACATCTTCTATCCTTGCGTGCCATACGAGCGCACCGAGGTAAAGGATGCCAACAATCACTATAACTGCCCAATCGTCACATCATATGGTGAAAATATTAAGAATAATATAGAAGAGTTACGCAATCCTTCTATTAAGTATCAGAATCCTTTCCTCTCCTTTGAAAGTGAAGAGATTCTTACCAAACGCCTGTGTGACTTTTTCTCAAAAGAGAATGACATTCCGGTTGCAGAGATCAAGGCTGCTGCAAGCGCCGGATGGAAGGAATTACAGGCTGTCCGTGATGATATCACGCAAAAAGGAAAAGAAGTGTTGGAATATCTGAAAAAAACTCACGGTCATGGTATCGTCCTTTCCGGTCGTCCATATCATATTGATCCAGAGATCAATCATGGTATTCCGGATATGATCAACTCATATGGTCTTGCTGTCTTAACAGAGGATAGTATATCACAGCTTGGCGAAGTCGATCGCCCAACGATTGTTATGGATCAGTGGATGTACCATTCCCGCCTGTATCGTGCGGCATCCTTTGTCAGCACACGAAAAGATTTAGACTTAGTCCAGCTTAATTCCTTTGGTTGTGGTCTGGACGCTGTTACTACTGATCAGGTCGGTGATATTCTGACAAAACGCAACAAGATCTATACTGTATTAAAAATCGATGAGGTAAACAGTCTTGGTGCAGCAAGAATCCGAATCCGTTCACTGCTTGCCGCTGTCAAGGAAAGAGAACGTAAAAACATTCTTCCAACGACAACAGACACCGCACATCACCGCGTTATTTTCACAGAAGAAATGCGTAAAAACTATACGATTCTGGTTCCTCAGATGTCACCGATCCATTTTGACATATTGGAGCCCGCTCTCGCTTCCTGTGGATATAATTTAAAAATTTTGCCTAGTACGCCGGAGTGTCTGGACTACGGACTGAAATATGTAAACAATGATGCCTGCTACCCATCCCTTCTGGTAGTCGGACAGTTTATGCAGGCACTGCTTTCCGGTGAGTATGACCTTGATAAGGTAGCTTTGATCATCACTCAGACAGGTGGCGGCTGCCGTGCGACAAACTATATCGGATTTATCCGCCGTGCCTTAGAAAATGCCGGCATGTCACAGATACCTGTTATCTCCATGAGTGCAGGTATCGAGAAAAATCCTGGTCTTAAGATCAACCTAAAGATGGCTCACCGCGCTATTCAGGCGCTGATCTACGGCGATGTATTTATGCGTGTACTCTACAGAGTGCGCCCGTATGAAGCAGTTCCGGGTTCTGCGAATGCACTTCATGAAAAATGGCTTGCTATCGTACAGAAATCCGTACAAAACGGAAATAAAGCAGAATTTAAGAGAAATATTAAAAATATCGTCAAAGAGTTTGATGAACTTCCGCTAAAGGATGTGAAAAAACCACGTGTTGGTATTGTTGGAGAAATTCTTGTAAAATTCCTCCCTCTTGCCAACAACTTCTTAGTTGACCTTCTGGAAGAGGAAGGTGCTGAGGCAGTTTGCCCTGATCTGCTTGATTTCTTTATGTATTCTTTATACAATGCCAACTTTAAGGCAGAATATTTAGGAAAGAAAAAGTCAAGCGCACGCATCAACAACTTCCTGATCAGATATCTGGAAAGTTATCGCAAGGTTGCAAAGGATGCGCTTGCTGCAAGTACACGTTTTGAACCACCAACACCGATTGAAACTCTGGCAGGCTACGCTTCACCGATCGTGTCCTGCGGTAACCAGACTGGAGAGGGATGGTTCTTAACAGGTGAAATGATCGAACTGATCCACTCCGGTGTATCCAACATCGTCTGTGCGCAGCCATTTGGCTGTCTGCCAAACCACGTTGTCGGAAAGGGTGTTATCAAAGAACTTCGCCGCCAGTATAGTAATACAAACATCGTAGCCGTCGACTATGATCCGGGAGCCAGCGAGGTAAATCAGCTTAACCGTATTAAGTTAATGCTCTCTACTGCTGCGAAAAATATGGCAAACGACTAGTACAGTGTATCAGAAAGGCAGTAGAGTGATGAATATTTTAGTTTACAAATGGGATATTTTTCCCTATCAGGATATCATCAACACATTTAAAAAGCAGGGACATTTTGTAGATGTCCTTGCTTTTCCTATTTATAATCATTTATCCGATCCAGACTTTGAAAAAGCCCTGCTACATCAACTACAGCAAACCTCCTATGATCTGGTCTTTTCTGTAAATTATTATACCGTGATTGCTGTAATCTGTAGGAATACAGCTATTCCTTATGCTGCATGGACTTGTGACAGTCCGTTGCTGAGTCTGCAAAACGAATCTGTCCTCTTTTCCACCAGCTACATCTTCTGCTTTGACCGGGCACAGTATGAGGATCTTATCCGGCGTCATGCCCCGCATGCTTTCTATCTGCCTCTTGCCGGAATTATTTTACCGGATTCATATGATAATGAATGTAAGAATACATATGCTTTCTCATATGATATCAGCTTTGTAGGTAATCTTTATGATAAGAATCGTTATGATGAAATGTGCGAACATCTGCCGGATTATCTGTGTGGATATATGGACGCTGCCATCGAAGCACAGCTTCGGATCTGCAGTGGAAATCTCCTTCCCAGCATGCTAAACAATGACATCCTGACACAATTACAGGCTTATACGACCGTCGAGCATGGTAATGCTTCCCTGGAAGAACTGCGCATCCACTTTGCCACTACAGTTCTATCCTATAAGGCAGCCGCTGAAAGCCGCACCGGTGCTTTAAATGCTCTTTCTAACACCCATGCCGTACATCTTTTTACCACAAGCGATACCAGACACATTCCCTGCGTTCACTGCCACCCTGCCGCAGACTATCATACACAGGCTCCTCGGGTGTTTGCGCAGTCTAAGATCAATCTGAACTTTACCATTCCAAACATCGAGAATGGAATTCCTTTGCGTGTCTTTGATGTTCTGTCTGCAGGTGGATTTCTACTGACCGACTACCGCGAAGAACTCTGTCAACAGTTTGAAAACCAGACAGATCTTGTCGTATTTGAAAATACGGCTGACTTACTGCAAAAAGCAGACTATTATCTTACACATGAAAAAGAACGACAGCAGATTGCAAAAAACGGTCAAAAAAAGGTGCAGCACTTTCATCAATACGACCAACGTCTGACCAAAATACTGCACTCTGTCTTTAATCTTTAAAATATGACTGATTAAATTCCGTAATTTCTTTTTCCTCTTTTTTCGGCTTCTCCGGATGCCATGGGGTTTCTTCCG
This sequence comes from uncultured Lachnospiraceae bacterium, assembly GCA_934317005.1. Taxonomy (GTDB): domain Bacteria; phylum Bacillota; class Clostridia; order Lachnospirales; family Lachnospiraceae; genus Butyribacter. The sequence goes on along the minus strand of CAKREB010000005.1, from coordinate 25,370 downwards.
GATTTAGTCCCATATTTTCATGTTCTGTCTGCTGTTTTTCCTGTGACCTGCTGTCACTTGGATTCTGCCATGCGTTATTCTGCTGCTCACTTCCATTTGGACTTTGCCATGTGTTATTCTGTGGCTCATTTCCATTTGGACTTTGCCATGTGTTATTCTGTGGCCCATTTCCATCTGGACTTTGCCATGTGTTATTCTGTGAATCACTTCCATTTGGACTTTGCCACGGGTTCTGACTGCCGTACTGCTCTTCTAACTTCCGGCGGATATATGCTTCTCTTTGCTGCTGATATTCCCGGTCAAAACGATTGTCTACCGGCTCTTCTTTCACAAAGTATCCTTTACGCGACATATTCCAAAGAATCAATCCATTTGCTGCAAGCAGTGCAACAGTTACCGCAAGACCGCCTTCCATGCCAAAGCTTCCTCCATTGATGATTCCTCTTCCCTCCACAAACTTTGTAGAAAACAAAGAAGGCTGTACTTTCATGCCACTTACCTGTACACCAAAGATATTTCCCTGCAGATAGTTCCAGATACCATGAACGGCACCAACCACCCAGATACTCTCGCATCGTATGAAAAGCAATGCTGCAAAAATTCCAAACAAAAACAGATTGATATAAGCAAGAAATGATATTCCATTATTCATGCCATGTAGCATCGAAAAGAAAATAGCACTGATGACCACAGAAACACTCACACTATATCTTCTGCTTAATGACACCATCAGATATCCATGACAGAGCACCTCCTCTGCCATTCCCTGTACCAGATATCCTAGCAGGAAGCCGAGCAGATACCATATTGATACAGAACCCGCTGAGTCTGTCAGCAGTGAAACACTTCCTGTCAGCAGGCAGATTGCATAAGCAGCCAGAAAAGCAGTTGCTCCCATTAATATGCCTGACAGATATCGTCTGATCATCTTTTTACAGCTAAATCCCATCGTATTTGCCCTGCGCTTTTCAAAAAGGCGGCAATACAAAATAAATACAGCAATCAGACCACCTTCCGAAAGAAGGGAAACAATCGTAATCCAATCGGGCATCTTCTGCATCAGATCTAACATCTGATTTATGTCCACGGAATTAGTTACGATCATATGCAGATATTCTTTATTTCCAAGCAAATATACTACAAGTGCCGGTACCTGAAGCAGACTGATCAAAATATCCCCAATCAGAAACAGGATCATTGCAATGATGATTTCCAAAATAGCATTATGGCTGCGGGATTGAATCGCAGCTTTCATAAACTCTGGCTTCTTTATATCCCTCATAAATATTCTCCATTCTTGTATCTTTTTCTCTACGTTTCTCTAAATCATTAGTGTAGCACAATTTTATAACAGTTACACCTTAATTTTATATGAATATTTCTCTTAGCTCCCTATCCAAACACAGAAAGCGCCACCTTTAGTCCACCTGCCAACAGCATGATAACAATCGGATTCCATTTTGTCCTGCGCAATAAGATCACGCATAGAACAAAAATACCGACCAGACTCCACTTAGTATGTGCCAGTGTCACAAGCTCTTCCTGTCCCCAAAAGGCTGTTATCATAATAGAAATTCCTGCAGACGCGATCATCGCAACAACTGCCGGACGCAAAGAATTGAGTACTCCCTGCAGCATTGCCATCTTTTTGTATTTTAGATACAGCTTTGCGATCAATGTCACGATCAGGCAGGATGGTAAGATACAGCCCACTGTTGCCATCAGTGCACCGGGAACTCCGGCAATCTTTAGTCCTACAAAGGTTGCAGAGTTTACTGCGATCGGCCCCGGTGTCATCTGGGAAAGTGTAACTAAATCCGTAAACTCATGCATTGTAAGCCAGCCGTGCGTTTTTACCACCTGTTCCTGTATCAGTGGCATCGCTGCATAGCCGCCGCCAAAGCTGAACAGACCAATCTGTAAAAAGCTTAAAAACAACTGAAGATAGATCATTTCACTCCTGCCTTTCTTCGCTTTTCTATATAAGTGCGTAAAGCACCAATAAGACCACATACGATCACGACATAGATTACATTTACCTGAAAAACACAAGACGCCACAAAAGCGCCAAGCATGATCACAATGGAAAGCTTATCCCTTTCTGTCACAATCCCAAGCCCCATCTCATATGTTACCGTTGCAATCACAGCTGCCACTCCGGCCTGCATTCCTTCTAACATCTGACCGATCAGATAATTTGTCCGAAAAGCATGATAGCAAACAGATAACAGTGCGATGATAGCAAACGGAGGAAGAATTGTTCCAAGTATTGCCACAGCCGCTCCCCGCAGACCTGCAAGCTCATACCCCACCACAATCGCTCCATTCACTGCGATTGCCCCCGGTGCCGACTGTGCAATCGCTACCAGATCTAACATTTCTTCCTCTTTGATCCAATGATACTGATCGACAAACTTTTCCTTCATGAGTGTAACAATGACATAGCCACCGCCAAAGGTAAAGGTACTCAGATATAACGTAGATAAAAATATTTTTCGTAAAACCTTTTTTTGTCTTGTCATGATTTTCTCCATCTTTTCCATTCTTAAAGCCTTACTAAGTATATTCTCTTTTGACGGATAAGTAAAATATTTTTTTGCAATGGTTGTTTGTTGCAGAAAAAAATGTGTGAGTGAACTGTCATTACAGCACCACTCACACATAATATATACCATAAAAGTAACTATCTGATGCAAAACATGCATGCTCTTTGCCACGATCGTGCAAAAACAGATACTTTATTTTAATTCATTTAAAAATGCTTCGATACGGTCAAGACCTTTTTCAATCTGCTCAATAGAGATTGCATATGACAGACGTAAATGATCCGGGAATCCAAAATCAGCACAAGGTACTACTGCTGTATTATATTCATTGATCAGGATATCAGCCATATGTGCTACTGTTTCAACAGCTTCGCCTTTGTAAGACTTAGAAAGAACCTCGGAAGCATCTACGAATACATAGAAAGCACCCATCGGCTCAACAGTGCTTACATAAGGCATCTTGCAGATGCGCTCATACATATATTTACGACGCTTATCAAATTCTTTATGCATAGCTGCTACAGAATCCTGTGGGCCTGTCAAAGCTTCTACTGCCGCTTTCTGCGCAATAGAGTTTGGATTGGATGTCTGATGACTCTGTACACTGCCCATCATCTTTGCGATTTCTTTGGAAGAACCTGTGTAACCGATTCTCCAGCCTGTCATGGCATAACTCTTTGCCAGACCACTGCAGGTAATGGTTCTATCATAAATATCCTTGCCAAAGGAAGCAATACTGATATGCTTCTGCTCGCCATATACTAAGTTTTCGTACATTTCATCGGCAACAACGTAGATATCCTTCTCTACCACTACCTTAGCGATCGCACGAAGCTCTTCTTCCGTATAAAGCATACCTGTTGGGTTGTTTGGCGTATTTAAAACAAGTGCTTTTGTCTTATCCGTGATTGCCTTTTCTAAATCCTCTGCTGTAAGCTTATAGCCCTGCTCCTTTGTTGTCGTTACGATAACCGGAACACCACTTGCAAGTTTTACGATTTCCGGATAACTTAACCAATATGGAGCCGGAATGATAACCTCATCCCCAGGATTTAATAATGCTGTAAAAATATTAGTCAAAGAATGCTTTCCACCATTGCTGATAACAATCTGGTCTGGTGTATAATCCAAGCCATTAAAGCTCTTAAACTTCTTACAGACTGCTTCCTTCAATTCATTAGTTCCTGAAGCCGGTGTGTACTTTGTAAAGCCTTCGTTAATTGCTGCAATTGCTGCATCACAAATATTCTTAGGTGTATTAAAATCAGGCTCTCCTGCACCAAATCCTACTACATCCTTACCCTGTGCTCTCAACTCCTTTGCCTTCGCTGTAATGGCAAGTGTTGACGAAGGTTTTACAGCTGCCGCTCTCTTCGATAATTCTAATGACATAATATCCTCCATTCCATGCAATCACAAAAAACTGCACATCAATCTCTAGTGTTGCCCTCTCAGGCACTAACTTAATTTATACCATAAAATGCTCACACGTGTCAATGTATAATCGTATACAATCATGTGCACAGTTCGTCCTAAGCCCCAAAAAGAAAGCATCGTTTGGGCAAGCTTGCTTGCAAAAAACGGTACTTTCTTTTTGGGGTTGTAGGCTCGAAAAGCCTGCCATGTCTAAAATGACTAAGCTTTCAGCAGCACAACGTGCTGCGCTTTTCGCATGCTTTTGGCGAAAAGGCTTAGGAAGTTTGACATGGCTGGGACGAACTGATGAAAGTTATTGTCCCACAGTAATATGTGCTTTTCCATCCATCTGCTCTTCATTTTTCAATGTACTGCCAAAAATAAACTGATGCATCTTCTTCACATTTGCATCTAAAGGACTTGCTAATACTACAGACATCTTCCGCACTCTGGTAATCTTATAGCATCCTTCGATCGGAACATTTAAGGTATATAGCTTTGCATTCTTATCACGCACTGTCACGCCTGCTGTCAGGTAATTCACAATATCTGCTTTCTTAATGTTCGTTGTCAGATATGGCAGAATCTTAGGAATCATCGCCACCAGATCCAGCGTAGACTTTTTCATCATCTTCTTGTAGATTGCCGACATCACGGTACGATGTCTTAAGGTTCTTGCAAAATCACCATAATTTCCGTCCTTGCTGACATAGCGCACACGCGCATAACCAAGTGCCTGATTTCCATTCATATGATTCATGCCCACAGACAGATTATGATTCGCCGTATTTGAAATATAATTGGTGCTGTTTAGATATTTTACCTCTTCCTCCGAAAGCTTAATATCAATTCCACCAATCGCATCAATAATATCCTGAAATGACTCAAAATTTACTAACACATAGCCGTCCACTTTTATTCCAAAGTTTTCCTTAATTGTTGCCACCAATGTCTTCATGCCGCCATTATGATAGGCAGCATTGATCTTATTATCACTAAAACCCGGAATCTTCACATATGTATCGCGCATGATCGAGGTAAGACTTAGCTTGTTATCCTTCTGGTTGATCGTCGCGATCATAATACTGTCAGTACGTCCACGATCATCATGAATTGCTTCTTCACCACAGACCAAAATATTGATCACATCAGAGCTTTTCTCCACCTTAGCAGCACTATCTAACTGAATAGCCGACGGATCGATCTCTTGTAGATTTCCTGTGTTTTCATCTTCATCAAAGATTTCTTCTTTCTTTTCTACAACTGTATTCTCATCTTCGATGTTCATCTTATTGTAGTAAACAAAAAAGGCTGAAACACCGGCTGCACCAATTAAGAGCACCGCTGCCACAATACAGCACACAATCTTTCCCCATAAAGGTATGCGCCGTTTCTTCTTTTCTGTTTCCTGTTGTGTATCCTTTTGTTCCATACATTCATCCTTATACTTACTGCACTAGTACAGCGAAAATTAAGTTTTGGATAGTTTGGCGCAGAAGATTTTTCTGAGAGTACTACTTCACAAACGCAGGCGTAGTGGTGGCTACGTCGAGGCTTGGGGAGTAGTGCTATCAGGAAAATAAGCAAGTCAAACTGCCAATTACTTAATATTCGCTGTACTAGTTCTTAAAGCTGTGAATTGGTGCCGGGATTCTTCCGCCACGATTAATAAACTCGCTACAATCAAACTGATTGACCGGCATAACCGGCGCATATCCAAGAAGTCCGCCAAACTCTACCGTATCTCCGACCTGTTTGCCAATTACCGGAATCAGACGAACGGCTGTCGTCTTCTGATTGATCATACCAATCGCCATTTCATCTGCGATAATACCGGAAATCGTTGTCGGCTTAGTATCTCCCGGAATAGCGATCATATCAAGACCTACTGAGCAGACACATGTCATAGCTTCCAGCTTCTCTAAAGTCAATGCACCATCTACAACGGCATTGATCATACCCTGATCTTCACTGACAGGAATAAATGCACCGCTCAAACCACCAACATAAGAAGATGCCATAACGCCCCCCTTCTTTACCTGATCATTTAACAGTGCAAGTGCTGCTGTCGTTCCCGGTGCACCGGCACGCTGTAAGCCCATCTCTTCAAAAATGTCTGCGATACTGTCACCAATCGCCGGTGTCGGTGCCAAGGACAGATCAATGATGCCAAATGGAATACCCAATCTCTGGGATGCCTCTCTGGCTACGAGCTGACCAACACGAGTAATCTTAAACGCTGTCTTCTTTACCTTTTCACACAATGTTCCAAAGTCTGCGCCATGAACTGACTCTAATGCTTTTCTCATAACACCCGGTCCACTGACACCAACATTGATAATCTCATCTGCTTCTGTTACACCATGAAATGCTCCTGCCATAAACGGATTATCATCCGGCGCATTACAAAATACAACCAACTTAGCGCAGCCAATGCTGTCCTTGTCTGCTGTCTGTTCTGCCGTCTTTAAAATGATCTCACCCATCATCTTCACTGCATCCATATTAAGCCCGGTCTTTGTCGAGCCAAGATTAACAGAACTGCATACAAAATCCGTTTCAGCAAGTGCCTGTGGGATCGACTGGATCAAAAGCTCATCACTCTTTGTCATTCCCTTTGATACCAACGCACTATATCCACCAATAAAGTTTACGCCGGTTGTCTTTGCCGCACGATCGAGCGCACGTGCAATCTTTACATAATCCTGTGGTGTCTTACAGGCAGAACCACCCACTAAAGCAATCGGAGTTACAGAGATTCTCTTATTCACAATAGGAATACCAAACTCTTTCTCAATCTCCTTACCGGTAGAAACCAGATCCTTTGCCACAGTTGTAATTCTGTTATAAATTTTATCACACAGTCTGTCTACATCTGTATCAATACAATTTAACAGACTGATTCCCAATGTGATCGTACGGACATCCAGATTTTCCTTTTCAATCATCTCATTGGTTTCAATTACTTCATGTATATTAATCATCTTGTAATCCATTCCCTTCTATTAGATTCTGTGCATGCTGTCAAAAATATCTTCTCTCTGTGCCTTAATGATACATCCCATCTCTGTACCAAGTCCCTCTAACTCGTCTACCATAGCGCCAAAATCTTTCTTGCTGCCTGCTACATCTACGATCATCATCATGTTGAAAAATCCACCGACGATTGTCTGGGAAATATCAAGGATATTGATCTCATTGTTTGCAAGGTAAGTACATGTCTTTGCAATAATACCTACACTGTCTTTTCCTACTACGGTAATTACTGTCTTTTTCATAATTGTGTCCATTCCTTTCACTTTATACATTGATTGCATCCTGTCATAAGGCTATGCCCTATGAGCCTGCGCGTTTTCCCATGCAAGCATGTTCCTACGCTTATAATTTATCTACAGAATAATCATCTTAGATGGTTTATCCCGTTGTGCTACCATTAATTCAAATGGGAGTTGGTTCCATCCCATTTCTTCCCAAATCTGACATTTCACCGCTTCATAGGCAAGCTGCGGATAATTGTTTTCTTTGGAAAGATGTGCCAAAAAAGCATATTTTAATTTCTTTTGTGACAACCGGCATAAAAGCCTTCCGGCTGCCTCATTGGAAAGATGTCCTCTGTCACTTAGTATGCGACACTTTAACTGATATGGATACTTTCCGGCTTCCAACATACTGATATCGTGATTTGCTTCCAGAAAAAGAATATCACTGTCTGCCAGATGGTCAATCGTGTATTCATCATATTTGCCCAGATCTGTTGCGATTCCAAGCTTTGTGCTGCCACTTTTCACGGTATAGCAGACCGGCTCTGCCGCATCATGTGACATTCGAAACGGCATAATCTGCAAGTTTCCGATTGAAACTGCCTCATCTGCATATAACTGATACAGCTTATCCCTGCCAATAACCTTTTTGCTATCCTTCATACAGATTCCGTCTAAGGTTCCTCCCGTTGCAAAAACAGGTACCCCAAACATTTTTACCATCATATGGATTCCCTGAATATGATCGCTATGCTCATGCGTTACAAAAATAGCATCAAGCTTCTCCGGTGCTACGCCTATCTCCTGCAAGCCTTCTACAATACGTTTCCGGCTCACACCTGCGTCAATCAATATATGATTCTTCTCATCGCCAACATAAATACAGTTTCCACTGCTGCCGCTGGCAATACTACAAACATTCATCCTGTTCCTCTCTCTTATGCCTTTGGTATTTCAAAACATTATATTCTAACTTTGTAGTGCATCTTAGATTTTCTTATCATTATGAAACCCACTGAATCTGTACTACATCGCCAGCCTGTACCGGCTGTGTAAAATCACATTCGATACCGTTTACCTTTGTTTCCAGACGCTCTCCATGCGCCACGGAGGTATCGATTGGATAAAAATCTAACACATCAACAAGTATGTACTGTGCCTTATTTCGCAAAATCACCGGATCTCCATTCACAGTAATCGCAATATCTGCCGACACGCTAGGACTTTGCACAACTGCTTCACTTGTCGGAGCAGTCGCTTCTAACTGTGGCTTTGGTATATCTGCGTTCTTTTCTTCCTGTCCGTCTGCCATGTCTGTTGCCTGTAGCACGGTTTCTATCGGCTTCTGTGACACATCTGTCTTCTGTACTGCCTCCTCATCCTTCTTTGCAGAATCTTTCTCTGCCGCTACTGCTTCCCTTTTCTCCTGTACATCCTCTTGCTGCACAGCTTCCGAATTTGGAACCGGTATCTGTTCTTCCACATAACACTCAATCGAGAAGTTATCATATACCTTTGTATCCATCTGCGCCGGTACATGATTGACTAACATCGTATCCTGATATGGCAGATCCATAAAATCAAGCACCTGCTCTAAAGTGCAGTAGTCAAGCACTTCTATCTTATCTTTGTCCTGTATCTGATAAAACTCTGACACAAGCGCATCATTTACTTTGACAAACCGTGCACTGCTGATACGCTTTCCATTAAATTCAAAGCTGATCGTCGATCTGTATTCCGGCAGTTTTCCAATCACAAGCTCTGCCGGAGTTCCCTTCGTTGAGGAAACAATCTCAATCTTATCATTTGATTCAATTGGTGTATTGATTCCGGTTTCTTTTCCGTTTAACCGAACGACAGCAGCCTCGCCCGACTCTCCACGAACCATACGCTTCTCACCGTTGACATAGTAAGTAATACTATCACCTCTCTGCGGAAACAACTCTTCATTCGGAAAACCAACCTGCATCGCTGCATCCATAATTGTCAGTTTATTGTTATCATACAGCTTAATACGCTCACCGTTTACCGTCACAAAAATAAAGTTATTTCTCTGCTCATAATAATTCAGACAGATTCCAACCGGTGTCACCAAAAGCGAATCTACATTCACATCTTTTTGCAGGAATATAACATTTCGTAAGACTTCTGCGCCACGCAGTGCCACACGTTCCGGCTGCAGTCCCTGATACTCCGCTAAGCTTTCGACAAATCCGCCAATCTTTCCGCCACCGCCGACAACGAATATCGCACTGACTGATTTGCCGCCATTTAACTCTATAATCTTATCCGAAACATTCTTTGTGATCATCCGCACTGTATCCTCTACCGATGCGATCAGATCTTTGGAAGAAATTTTCTGCGGAAGTTCCATAATGTCAGAATATTCCACTTCTTCATTCTCTGTACTGGCACATTTCATTCTGTCTGCCTCGGTAAAGTCTGTCAGATACTGCTTTGCAATCGCCTCTGTCACTTCGTCACCGGCATACGGTATCATGCCATATGCAATGATACTGCCATCCCTTGTAATGGAAATATCCGATGTTCCCGCACCGACATCTACCAAAGCAATATTTAACAGACGAAACCTCTCCGGAATTGCCACATTGATCGCTGCAATCGGCTCCAATGTCAGATTCGCTACATATAAGCCTGCGCGCTCTACTGCAGCGTATAAACCATCCACAACCTCATCCGGTAAAAAGGTAGCAATCAGCTCTGTACGGATTTTCGAACACTTATGTCCCTCCAGATTTGAGATTGGATAATCATTTTGATAATATTGCTTAACGGAATAGCCAACACAATAGAACTGAATATCATCAGAATCCAGTTCCTTGCGGAGTGTTTCATATGCCCTTTCTACGCCCAGCATATTCAAGGAGTAAATCTGCTCACTTGTCACTACCGTTTCTGTTTCAAAAGAAATATCTGCTTCCGCTTCCACTGTTTTTAACACACGACCAGCCGCTGCAATACAGACTTCCTGATAGGTTCTGCCTGTCATCGCCTCCAAACGCTCACGGATTCTTGCGATTGTCTTAGCCACCTGACCGATATCATGAATCTGTCCATCAATCATCGCACGTGTTTCATGTTCAATCGCCACCTGTGCCACAACGACAAATCCATTTGTATTATTTTTATACCCAACCGTTCCTACAATGCTTCTGGTTCCAATATCCAGTCCAAACACTAGATCCTTTGGAACATCTGTCATATCAATAACGGTATCTTTCTCCATCTGTGTAACCGAATCCATATTTTTCGGAAACCTCCTTGTCTTTCTTCACACGATTTCCACTCTGCTCTTTATCAAAAATGAGAACTTACCAAAATGCATTGTAGCATAAAACCAACTAATCATGCAACTATCGCCGTATCCAAATACACAGGATGCCCTTACATAATGTACTAATGTTCTCAAATATCAAAAAACTTACAGTTCACACGCCCCCTTTTTTGTGGTATACTATACTAGTGTGGTAAACGGTTGCATAGAACGATAACTACATAGCAGCTATAACTGCATAGCGCAAAATGAACTAGAGAAACGGAGGACTTATATGAAATCAAATGAATCTGCTGAAAATTATTTGGAAACTATATTGATTCTCAGTAAGAAACTTCCCGTTGTCCGTTCCGTTGACATAGCAAATGAATTGGGATTTAAAAAGCCAAGTGTCAGTATTGCAATGAAAAATTTAAAAGAGAAAAATTATATTACTGTTATGGAACAGGGTTATATCTTTTTAACGGACAGCGGCAAAGAAATTGCTGAAATGATCTATGAACGTCATGAATTCTTAACCAATTGGCTGGTCAGTCTTGGAGTTGATCAGGAGATTGCTGCAGAAGATGCCTGCCGTATTGAACATGTCATCAGCAAAGAAAGCTTTCAGGCAATTAAAACAAAATGCCAGATTGCTGAAAACTAAAACTAACATGTAAAAAACCAGACACGCAAATGTCTGGTTTTTTTATGCAATATATTAGGATAATACTGCTGGAAAAAATTTTATTTCATCTGCAGCTCATACAGCTTCCGATAAATTCCGTCCTTTTCCAAAAGCTCCTGATGCGTTCCCCGTTCGCAGATTCTTCCCTTGTGCATAACCATAATGCAGTCTGCATGCTGGATGGTCGACAGCCTGTGAGCAACCATAATGGTTGTTCTTCCCTCCATCAGCTTTTCTAAAGCCTCCTGAATCAAAATTTCTGTTTCGGTATCAATATTAGCCGTTGCCTCGTCCATAACAAGAATGCTCGGATCGTGTGCAAGTGTTCTCGCAAAGGACAGAAGCTGCCGTTCTCCTGCCGAAAAGGTCGCCCCACGCTCCGTAACCGGCTCATGGTAGCCGTGTGGCAGTTTTTCTATAAAGTGCGATGCATTGACATACTCTGCTGCCGCTTTGATCTGCTCATCTGTAATCTCATCATCATTTAAACGGATATTCGATGCAACATCTCCTTCAAAGATAAATACATCCTGCTGCATCTGCCCGATCGCGCTTCGAAGCTGTTTCTTACTTAAATTTCTGATATCTACTCCATCTATATAAATATGTCCCTTCTGGATATCGTAATATCTACCGATCAGATTCAGTATGGAAGTCTTTCCCGCTCCTGTCGCTCCAACAAACGCAACTTTTTCTCCCGGATTGATCACAAAGGATACATCCTTTAACACATAGTTTTCCCCATCATAGGCAAACCACACATGCTCTGCCTCAATTTTTCCGGTAATCTTTTTCAATTCCTGTGGCTGTTCCGGCTCCGGTACACAGGTATCCTCATCCATTACCGTAAAAATCTTTTCTGCAGATGCAATAGATGACTGCAGTGTCGAAAACTGCTCCGCTAACTCCTGAATCGGATCAAAGAACGACCGGATATAATTCGAAAAGATATATAACGTTCCTACCGATATCGTAGATTGAAATACATTCTCACTGCCAAACCACAGCACAATCATCAGGGAAAATATGCTTAAAATATAGATCAGTGGGCGAAAGATCGCATACATAAGCATTTCCCGATAAAATGCCCGATAAAGCTTTGTATTCTTATCATGAAATTCCTCAAACTTGCGTTCTTCCCTGCCAAATATCTGTATAATCTTCATACCTGACAGATGCTCAGACAAAAAAGTGTTAAGATCTGTCAGCTTCGTCCGGTACAGACGATATACACTCCTTGCAATTTTCTGGCAAAGCACGGTCAATGCAACTACAAGCGGCATCAGCACAAAAGATATCAGAGCAAGCTTTGCATCCAACAGTAACATTACAACTGCCAGACCGGTAATCTTAACCACATTTCGAAAAAGCTGAACCAGAATCCCCGAATACATCTCATTCAGCGCTTCCACATCATTTGTCACTCTGGTCACAAGCTTGCCCACCGGTGTAATGTCAAAATATCTGCTTCCAAGCGATTGAATGTGACGATAGAGATCCTTTCGGATCTGTAAAATGATATTTTGTCCTGCTTTTTGCAAAATCCATGTCTGCGTAATGTTAAAGCAAAAGCTAAACGCCAGAACAATCCCGTATTTTACCGCCGTTTCCACTATAACATCATAATCCCCGTTTTTTCCAAAAACATCGATAGCATCTCCCACTAACATCGGACGGTAAAGATCAAACCATGTCAGAGCAAGTACCAGTAAAAGTGCAAAAAATACCCAGTGCGCATATGGCTTCATATATGCCAAAAGACGCCGCATAGAGCTTTTGTTACTTTTCTTTAGACTATTCTTCTTTCCGTTATCAGAATTCTTACTGTTATTTCTATCTGTTCTTTGTCGTTTATTCATAATCCTATGCCTATCTATTTTAAAACTGTCCATAACATATCCTAATTCTCATCATTCCTGCCTAACTCATTTTCCAACTGCTGCTTTCTGCTGATATCTGCATAAAATCCGCCAAGCGCAAGCAGTTCGTCAGGCGTACCGTATTCCGTGACCGCCCCATCTGTCAGTACAGCAACATGATCCGCTTTTTGCAGGGTTGAAATCCTATGTGCTATCACAATCGTTGTCTTTCCCTTTCGAAGCTCCATCAGATTTTCCAAAATCTTTTCCTCGGTATCAGTATCTACTGCCGATAGCGAATCATCCAATATCAAAACAGATGCGTCCATAAGAAGTGCGCGTGCAATACTGCTTCGCTGCTTCTGACCGCCCGAAAGCGTTACACCACGCTCTCCAACCATCGTCTTATATTCATCCGGAAATCCCATGATATTGTCATGAATACATGCATTTTTTGCAGCCTGCTTAACTGCATCCAAAATAGCCGGATTATCTGCGATCCTGTCCTCCAGGCCAAATGCAATATTTTCTTCTAATGTATCAGAAAACAAAAAATTCTCCTGCGGTACATAGGCAATATCTCTGTGAAGCACATCGAGCGGATAGTTTGTGATCGGCTCTCCATCAAGCAGAAGGGAACCCTCCTTGCAGTCATACACACGTAACAAAAGTTCTGCCAATGATGACTTTCCACTTCCCGTGCGTCCCAGCACTCCAAGCATCTCTCCTTTTTTCACATGAAGGTTAATGTCATGTAACACTGTGTTCGTTCCATCCGGATAGCAAAAGGTCAGATGCTTCAGTTCAATATCTCCATCGATATGAGCCTCTCTGTCCAAAAGTTCCTTCGGAATTCTGTCAACAATATCCGGCTTTTCCTCAAATATCGATTTGATTCTGCCCCATGCCGCAGCCGCCTGACTAAATGTGTTGACACAATCTCCCGCTGCGATCATCGGCCACACAAGCATATCAATATAAGAGTTAAACGCTACAAACTGCCCGATCGATACAGTTCCATCAAGCACCATCTTACCACCTGCAAGCAAGGTAATGATCACGCTGATACCGATGATTGCGTCCAGTGCCGGGCCAAATACAGCACGAAGCTTTACTACATCTAAGTTCTTCTGTTTGCTGTTCTCACACGCCTTTTCAAACGCAGCAAAGTCTTTTTCTTCCTGCACAAAGGCTTTCACTACACGAATACCGGCAATACTTTCCTGCACCTTATCCGACAGATATGAAAACGCTTCCTGCCTTTTTACCTGACGTTTCTTGGACTCAATCCCATAGTAATAACATCCCACTGCGATCAGAACTAATGGAATAAATGCAAACAAAGTAAGCTTTAAATCTACATATACGATCATTTTTACCAGAACCATGATCGTCATGATCACAGCGTCAAACACGGTGATCACTGCCATACCGGTTCCCATTCGGACTGCCTGCAGATCATTTGTAAAATATGCCATAAGATCACCTGTCTTATGACTGTTATAGTATCTTGCCGAAAGCGTTTCCATATGTCCAAACATATCATCCCGCAGCCGATACTCAATTCCTCTGGATGCTCCAATGATAAAATATCTCCATCCAAAACGTCCGATCATAATAATGATACCGGCAGCAAAAATCTTCATAATAATAGCAAAAACACCATCCATTGTAAGCCTGCCGTCTGTAATCCCATCAATGATCTCTCCGATAAACTGTGGAATATAAAGATTGGCAAGATCTACCGCCAAAAGGACAAATATGCCAATCGCATAATGCCATTTGTACGCCCACAAATACGGGCGAAGTGTATATTTCCTGTTCATGTTGCTCCTCGTATTCCTCTATCTGCACTATGACAATGTATTTTCGTAATACTGGCGAAAGACTCAGTCTGCATATCTCACACAAACTGAGTCTTTTCTTTGTAACCTTATTTCATTCTGTCAAACCGTCTATACGCCTGATATTTTAAAGTATCCATCAGCCGGTATGAACCGTCTGTATCTTACATAAAGTTTTCGCCTTACCCTTTGATAAAGTGAAGCAAGTCCTCTTTTGGCTGTGCCCCAACCGTTGTGTCCACAACTTTTCCGTCCTTTAGCAATACCATAGTAGGAATGCTCATCACACGGAACTTCTGTGCCAGATCAGGCTGTTCGTCTACATTAACCTTTGCAATCTTTACATCGGTTATTTCGTCAGAAAGCTCTTCCACAATTGGCGCTACCATCTGACATGGGCCACACCAGCTTGCCCAGAAGTCAATAAATACAGGTTTGTCTGATTTTAAAACTTCGTTTTCAAAATTCTCTGATGTTACATGTACTACTGCCATAAGAATCCCTCACTCTCTTATTATTTATTGTCTGACCTTAATATGTGTTTCACGAAGCTGCAGTTCTGAAACCTCGCCCGGTGCTCCACACATCAGATCCTGTGCATTTCCGTTCATTGGGAACGGAATGATCTCACGAATATTTTCTTCATTGCGAAGAAGCATGATCATACGATCCACACCCGGTGCCATACCGGCATGTGGTGGTGCTCCAAACTGGAATGCATTGTAAAGTGCTCCAAACTTCTTCTTTAAATCATCCTCTGTATAACCGGCAATTTCAAATGCCTTTACCATGATATCCAAATCATGATTACGAACAGCACCTGAAGATAATTCTACACCATTGCATACAATATCATACTGATATGCCAGAATTTCCTCCGGTGACTTTGTCTGCAATGCTTCTAAGCCGCCCTGTGGCATAGAGAATGGATTATGTGTAAAGATATATTTTTTCTCCTCGTTGTCATACTCGTACATTGGGAAATCGTTAATAAAGCAGAAACGATATGCATTTTTCTCTAACAGATCAAGGCGTGTTCCAAGCTCTGTACGAATCTGACCTGCATACAATGCAGCCTGCTCTTCTCTGTCTGCGATAAAGAAGATCGTATCTCCTGCTTCCAAGTTAGCGATATCCTTAATCTCTGACTTCATATCATCCGGAATAAACTTATCAATCGGTCCCTTATAGGATAAATCTTCTTTTACTTCAAGATAACCAAGACCACCCATGCCAATAGACTGTGCAAACTTCAAAAGCTTCTCATGGAATCCCTTTGACATATCTGCATGTACCTTGATCGCACGGACTGTCTTACCATGAAATGGCTTAAAGGTACATCTCTGGAAGAAATCCGTAACATCTACGATGCGGAGCGGATTGCGAAGATCCGGCTTATCAGAACCGAACTCCAACATAGCCTGCTTATAGCTGATTACCGGATATGGAGCCTGTGTCACTTCAAAGCCTTCCGGCGCAAACTTCTCAAAAGCTGCTGTCAGAACTTCCTCTCCCACACGGAATACATCTTCCTGTGTAGCAAAGCTCATCTCAAAATCCAACTGATAGAACTCTCCCGGAGAGCGGTCTGCACGTGCATCCTCATCACGGAAGCAAGGTGCTATCTGGAAATATTTGTCAAAGCCTGATACCATCAAAAGCTGCTTGTACTGCTGTGGTGCCTGTGGCAATGCATAAAACTTGCCTTTGAACTTACGGGATGGGACAATATAATCTCTTGCACCCTCTGGAGAAGAAGCACATAAAATTGGTGTCTGAATCTCCAAAAATCCCATATCCGTCATCTTCTGACGCAAAAAGCTGATTACATTGGAACGAAAGATCATGTTGTCGCGCACCTTCGCATTACGAAGATCAAGATAACGATACTTTAAGCGGACATCTTCTCTGGTTTCCTTAGAAGTCATAATTTCAAATGGAAGCTGCTTATAAACGCGTCCTAAAATATCAACCTTGTGTGCCTCTAACTCAATCGTACCGGTAGGAATCTTTGGATTGTAAGTTTCCTCATCACGGTTTTGAATCACACCCTCTACACTAATACATTCTTCTTTGGCGATTCCGTCCAAAAGACTGGTATCTCTCATGACTACCTGCAAAACACCATACATGTCACGCAGATCGATAAATGATACACCACCGTGGTCACGGATATTTTCAACCCAGCCTGCCACTCTGATATTTTTTGATACATCACTCTCACTCACCTGATTTAAGGTTCTTTCACGATAAATATTTGATGTGTTCATTGTTTCCTCCATTACTTGTATTATTTCTGATTGACTGCAAACTTATCCACCACTTTCAGGACAACTTTTTCTATATAAAGGACAGGTAAATGTTTCTTTTCTAATGACCAGCTCATTACCATTCTATAAACAATTTCCCATAAATCCAAAAAAGTCCGTCCCAAACGCTCTGTTCAGGACGAACTGTTATAGTCCGCGGTACCACCCGAATTACTGAAATCCAGTCACTCTGTCGATCCTTACTTGCCTAAAGAAATAAGAACCTTTACCGTCTATCGCGCGGCTTACGGCGCACCTACTGGGAATCTGCTTTGTCTTACTGACAAGTAATTTCTTAGTTCCGTTCAGATTGCGGCTGCTAAAGTGTTATTCACATCAATTCACTCTATGGAGTTTCCACTCTCCTCCACTCACTGTAAGCGATAATTCACGCTACTTCTCTTCGTCATTGCCATCAATTTGAATTATATCCTACCATGAAACACTTGTCAACACGGCATTCTTTCATTTTGTGCAATTTGACAAAGTCATATAAAGAACGTACCTTTTGACACTCTAATACTATAAATTAAAAAAGAATCGCTGCTTCTATACCCGTCGGCAGTAAAAGCAGCGATCTTTTTCTCTTTTTTGGTTATCACATTTGTCGAAAATACTTTTTTCCGACTGTTCTATTTTTCAAAACAACGTTATCCGCTTAGTCGTATAAAGAAATGCCAAAACGGATTTTACGATATATCTTATATATAATTACTCCAATCATCCCTACTACCGTTCCACCTGATATGGCGATTCCGAAGATACCGCCTAATATACATATAATCCACATTGGAATACTCATAATAATACCTCGATTCTGCACTGTCCTTTGTAAATAATGGTTTCGTTTTTAAAGACATGTAACACACTTATGCCAGACAGTGCCATGACATAAGTGAATAAAATACACTGTCCTATCAAAGCTTTCAGTCTGTTTCTTTAAAAACCTGACATGCAGGTCGCAACACCACAAAAGTAACAATCAACCTTTTTTGCGATTCATTCTACTCCTGTAGTATATATGTGTTAAAATGTAAATAAGGTATTATCTTCTTTTTCTCCATCCTGCCTGTGAATATAGCACACGATAGCCATGCTGCTGTATGTAATACCTGCCATAATCTTTACTGCCGCACGTTCTGAGATATAGGAAGAATGTTCCACATAGTCGGCAGCTTCTGTTAAGAGCAGGCGCAGCTTGGAGTTATGCCGCAGGCTTCCTCTTGTTTCCTGAAATATACTATTTTCTTTGGTATAAATCCCCAGCAGATCCTCCGTACACAAGTCCTCTGTCAAAAATCCTCCTTTTGACAAATGCCTGATTTCCTGCTTCGTAGATTCTGTGCATGCAAAACAAGAATCTGCCTTCGGAAACTCAAAGCACATTCCTGTTATTAAAAAAGTAATGATCAGACCAATACTGATCCAGCGTTTCTTTTTTGCGCACTTCAAAGGACTCACCTCAAATCCTATTTTACCAAAGAACAGCGGCATTTGCAATATTTACCGCGTTTTGCCGGATTTGTACTGACTTGTTATATCTGGAACTGATCCATCAGCTGCACCAAAGACCTGATCCTGTGCCGTCTTTAAATCCCCACTCTGAACAGCTTTCCATTGCCTTTTCTTCCAACGGAACCAATCCATTCGACATTTCAGCAATATGCTCTAATTCCACCCATTCGCTTGACTTTAAATGATTCCCCTTCAGACCATCCCATGCAATATCTCTGTTCTTGTCCTCATTTAACTCCTTGTTATAGTTATCAGAGTACGTGCTGTCACCGGTCACGGCATAAGACTGTACCGATGCAGTTAATATTTTCGATCCCAGACGATATTGATTCAGGTATACGGTATCTTCCAACTGCTCATTCCTACACTGATCTGAATATACGCTAAGTCCTACAAAAATCACCAAAAAAACAATTCCTGCTATCATGATGCCATAGGTCTTCTTTCAAAACGATACTTGGCATATCCATTTTTATTATATAAAATCACGTTCCTTACCATAATACGCAAAAGAGGTCATTTACGAGTTAAATTCGTCACTTCACTGTTTACTGCTTTGTCATAGTTCTTCTATACTTTCTTCTATAAGCTTCCATCCCTTTGCTGTTCTTGCAAATGTATATGAAGTCTTATCCTGATAAAGCACCATCGATAAATCCTTATATACACAGTTTGTCACTGTTGTGACCGTAATCTTAGCGCGATTTATTCCGATGCGGTTAATCGACATTTTTTTATCGGTATGCTCTTTTCCCTTTTCCCGCAGCATCTGAATTTCTTTTTCCGATAGCCCTGCCTGTTCCCCGGCTGCTGCATAGATTTCATTTTCCTCCGCTTCCGTAAGCGTATTTTCTATTGATTTCTTCTGCTTTGAATACTTCTCTTGTTCTACAACAGTAGTATAAAGTGTCTGTGCTGTCGGTCTGGCATAAGCAAAATAATATACTGCTGCTAGCACTGCTATGCAGACGACCGGAACTGCTATCCACAAAAATACATGATGATATACCCTGTCCTCGTCATATACTTTCTCTTTTGTCTTTTCTATTAATGTTTCTGACGGAACAATCTGCTCCTGTAACTGCTTCATCTGAAGTAACAACTCTTCGTCCTTCATCTGCTTCATGATCATCCCCCATTTCTACTGACTTTTTTACTTATATTTCTATCTGATGTTCTAAACTTATGCTACTCTTTTAACTGACGCAGGATTTCCCTGCCCCTCTGCAATCTTTTACGCACTGTTCCCTCTGATATATGAAGAATATGCGCAATCTCTTTTGTTGCTACCTCTTCTATGTAATACAATTCCATAACCTTTCGGTACCGCTCTGTCATGTTACAAAGAGTTTCGTATAACCACCCGGTATCTTCCGATTGCTCTGCACTGCTATCTTTCTCCAGCATTTGGTTTATTTTTTGCGGCTCAACCAACTGACATCTCTCATTGCTATGGAATTTCTTCTTGCACTGATTCAAGACAACACGAATCAGCCATGCCTTTCTATGCTCTGTACTGCGAAAGGATTTTTTCGAGCGCAGTAACGCTAAAAAGGTTTCCTGAAACACATCCTCTGCATCTTCTTTCCGTCCGACACAATGAATGACTGCAATTCGATACACCATATCCGCATATTCTTCTATCATTTGTTCTACTTCTATCTTATCCATAATCGCGTCCTTCCCTGCTTTGAATATCTTTTCACTTATAACTACTTTTTCACACAAGATTTGTGACATTTTTAAAGAAATTTTATTTTTTATTTTCTCAGAGGATTAGGACGGCAAAAGGAAACTATATCAGATTTCGTCAAATAACAAGTGCCTTTTGACACCTTAATCTTCAAAACCAAAAACATTTTCCACTCCATCCAAAAAGAGAGAATGCCTGCGCATCCTCTCTGCAAGAATCGCAAAGCGATTCTTGTTGATATGCCACCACCATAACAGCAACTCCCTATAAAATGATACAGAGAGAATGCCAACGCATTCTCTCTGTATGCCACTATATTGTAAAACTAACCTAATATTCCTTCAAAATATCTTCAATATCCTGTAGTTCTTTTTCGGTAAATTCCAGATGATCTACAATCTTGACATTATTGGTAATCTGCTCTTTACGACTTGCTCCCATCAACACTGATGTAATTCTGTCCTGACGCAGGTTCCAGCAAAGTGCCATTTCCGCAAGACTTTGTCCTCTTCCAAATGCCACCTCCTGCAGTTTCTTTACTACTTCTACCTTATGCTCTGTGATGCTATCCTTCTGTAGAAAATAATTTCGTGCTGCACGACTATCCTTTGGAATACCATTTAAATAACGGTCTGTTAATACGCCCTGTGCAAGAGGACTATAACAAATGACTCCTGCGCCTTCTTCCTTTGCTGCATCCAAAAGCCCTGATGTCTCTGCCCAGCGATCCAGCATATTATAAAACGGCTGTACGATCAAAAGCGGTGTTCCATTTTCTCTTAAAATAGCTGCCGCCTTTTTCAACTGCTCCGCATTATAATTGGATAATCCTACATATAATGCTTTCCCTTGCTTCACAATATCCGATAATGCTCCCATCGTTTCTTCTAATGGCGTATCCGGATCCGCATGATGATGATAGAAAATATCTACATAATCTACTTTCATGCGCTTTAAACTTTGGTCAAGACTTGCCATCAAATATTTTCTAGAGCCAAAGTTACCGTATGGTCCCGGCCACATATCAAATCCTGCTTTGGTGGACAAGATCAATTCATCACGATACGGACGCAGATCACTATCTAAAATTCTTCCCAGATTTTCTTCTGCCGACCCCGGAACCGGTCCATAATTGTTCGCCAGGTCAAAGTGTGTAATTCCCTGATCAAATGCTTCAAAAAGCATCTCCTTCATATTGTCAAAGCGGTCACAGGAACCAAAATTATGCCACAATCCCAAAGAGATTCTCGGTAATAGCAAGCCACTTTTTCCACATCTTAGATATTTCATATGTTCATAACGTTTTTCATCAGCCTGATACATTTTTTCTCCTTCCAAATACATAAATTTTGATAGCACTAACCTATTGATATCTCTATCCTAACCACTATTTTACAATAGCATATATGGTTTCGCAAGGAGTAAAAAAATTAAAATCTCCTATCTAAATTTCTTAGTCCACTCAGGAACAATGCTACCGCTATTGGCTTTTGATTCTTGCATCTTCACAATTATAGTATACTCATACGCTTTTATGATATATTATCTATCTTAAACTATGCACATAAACTACGTTACCTCAGACCATGATCTGCTATTCCCAGGATAACCATAAATAATAAGCTATGAACCACTGCAAAAGCTTGTATTTACTTGTTATAAACCTCAAAAAATGGTTGTCCATCTGAAGCAATCCCGCTATAATACAAAGGAGAAATGTTATTGACATCAGATATAATCCGGTTCATTAGACTAACAAAAAAGGCAGTAAACGGGAACTACACCGCCTGTTAGGTACTATTTTTAAACGACTGCCTTATCAGAGCCAAATCCCCCGTGGGTGCGCTCGGATGATATGAAATAGGAGGGTAGACTACAGCTATGAAAGAAAATTTATTTAACATTATTCAGATTGGAGATAAAAGTAATCGAATCAGCCGCTTTTTTGATATTTTTATTACAATCACGATTTTTTTAAATATAATTGTAACTTTCATGGAAACCTTTGAAGAACTTCACTTTCTTTCGCCAACTTTTAAAATAATAGAAATGATTACTCTCATTATTTTTTGCATTGAATATATTCTTCGCATCTGGACTGCTGATTATCTCTATCCAGAAATGAGTACCCGCCGTGCCCGATTCCATTTTCTATTTTCTTTTGACGGTATTGTTGACTTTTTCACAATTATCCCGGCCGCTTTTTTATCCGGTTTCGTCATCTTCCGAATGCTTCGCGTTGCCAGAATTTTTCATCTGTTCCGCCTCAATGCAAAATATGATTCCTTTAATGTGATCACAACGGTACTTTATGAAAAGAAAAACCAGATTATTTCTTCTCTGTTTATTGTACTGATCCTAATGTTAGCCAGCAGTCTTTGTATGTACAGCGTGGAGCACAAAGCACAGCCTACTGTCTTTCGCAATGCATTCAGTGGAATTTGGTGGAGTATGTCCACACTACTGACAGTAGGTTATGGTGATATCTACCCGATTACTTCACTCGGACGCATTATGGCAATTGTAATTGCATATCTCGGTGTGGGTGCTGTGGCAATCCCAACTGGTATTATCAGTGCCGGTTTTGTAGAACAATACCACCGCAAAAGCAGCTTATCCAATTTTCAGGACACAGATATCAAAGAAATTGCAGAAATTTTTGTAGATAAACAATATGCCGGAAAGAGCATCGAAGAGATTGAAGAAATGAATCAAGCTACCATCTATCTGATTCTCCGCGACAATCTTTCCATCCTGCCACAAAAAGATACCATTCTAAAGTTAAATGACATTATTGTTGTACGTGCAACCTCGGAATCGAAGTAAGGAAATAACTTCTTATAATTCCTCCGGATATTTAAATCCCCACTCATTTCGAAATGCTGTCATCATATCCATTACATCTTTCGTATATCCAAGCTGCATGCAATTGCCTTCACCTCGTATCGCACTTTCCATATCTGCAAGTTCATATGCCAATGCATCCTCGTGATTTCCTGCCTTAATCATTTCTACTTCTCCGGAATCAGCATATGTTATTGCAGCCTCCCACGCTCTGGGATATTCCATGATTTCAATATATCCCTTCTCACATGAAATCATTCCTCTTTTCGGTTGCTTCGAATGAAGTGAAATCATAACCGATGCCATTTGTCCAACATCATTCATAAGTAATAACCCTGCCTGCTCATCAACTCCGGTTGGTGCCGGTTTCATCTGTGATAAAAGCCTGTTTGGCTTTGTATCCATAAACCAGCGGATAAAAGAAAGTGCATACACTCCGATATCAAGCATGGCACCGCCCGCAAAATTTCTATTAAAGAAACGATTGCTCATATCGTACTCTTTAAAGCTGCCAAAATTCATTGTAATCAGATTAACTTTTCCAAGCTTACCGGAGTCAATTATTTCTCTAAGCTTTTTATAGATAGGCATATGATAAATCGTCATTGCCTCACCTATTATGACTCCCTTTTCTTTAGCTAAAGCTATTGCTTCATCCAGTTCACTGCTGTTTAATGTAATTGATTTCTCCACAAGAATATGTTTTCCATTTTCAATTGCTTTTCGCATAAACTCAATATGTGTATTATGGGGAGTAGTAATGTAGATTACATCAACATCAGAGTCAGAAAACATTTCATGATAATCATCGTAAACTTTCTTAATTCCATATTTATCTGCAAACGAAACAGCCTTCGCATAGGTTCTATTTCCAACTGCATAAATGTTTTTCCCATTTTTCTTTAGAGCAACTGCCATTTCATTTGCAATGACACCCGTTCCCAGTACTGCCCACTTAATATCTTTCATATCAATCCTCATTTCCCTACATTAAAATACCATTTTCCATCCCTTTTATGCCTGAGAGCCTGCCAGTTCATCAATCAGTTCAATCGACTCTTTGATCATCTTATCGCAGTGCTCTTTTTTATTTCCACCTTTTTCAGCATTTGCACGCAAAAGATCAGCACAATCTGTCAGACCATCATGCTTTTCAGCCATTTTTCTTCGAAACTCCCCTACATTAATCGGAGAATCTATGCCCTTCGCACCAAGCACAATAAGACCGCTGGTAATGGCACCACACATGCCGCCACATTTCATACCACCACCAAAATTACAGCCAATTCCCGCTGCCTGCTCTTCCGTAAGTCCCAGTTCCTTTGCATAAGCACGCATAATCGTCTGTGCACAATTGCTAACCATAGGAGTTTCATTTCTAAGTGCCATTGCTTTATCAATGTGTTTATTCATGTTGCTTCATCCTTTCTGTACTGTGAACTACCCATTGTCTAAAGCCAATGGGCTTCCTGCTTCGCAGACCTCGTAACCTACTATCTCCACAGGCGTTAATTCGGGCAGTCCCTGCCCTATATTGTTATTTTTATGCTATTTGTCTTAATCCTTCTTCCAGTATATTCTTTGCTGCATTGATATCCCTGTCATGATTTGTTCCACAGACAGGACATATCCATTCCCTTACTGATAGATTTTTCGTCTCTGTATTTTGGTATCCACAGACTGAACACAATTGACTACTGGCATAGAATGTATCTATTTTGACATATTTTCTGCCATTCCACTTGGCCTTATATTCTAACTGTCTAGTCAGCTCATGCCATGATACATCACTTATGGACTTTGCCAAATGATGATTTTTTACCATGTTTTTTATCTTCAAATCTTCCGAAACTATCACTTGGTTTTCGCTGATAATCTCATGTGACATCTTGTGCAGATAATCTTTTCTGGTATTTGTTATTTTCTCATGGCATAATGCTATCTTTTTCTTTGTTTTGTAGTAATTTTGACTTCTTTTCTCTTTATGGGCTAACTGCCTCTGCAGTTTCACCAGTTTCTTTTCGTATTTTCTGATGATTTTTGGATTTTCGTATTTTCTGATGATTTTTGGATTTTCGTATTTTTTTCCATCAGAAGTAATACATAACTCCTTAATACCTAA